>NCRC01000010.1 GCA_002894685.1 Salinivenus lutea | reverse complement strand
CCCCGGCACGCCCCTTCCGACCGCTTGCTCATTCCGACCCCGAACCAACCTGCCTGACCGACCATGCCCATGACCGAGGACGTCGCGGCCGATTTCCGCGAGACGCTACAGGAAATCAAAAACGCCGGCACCTACAACGAGGAGCGCGTCATCACCTCGCAGCAGGACGCCGACATTGAGGTGGAAGGCGGTCGGCACGTCATCAACTTCTGCGCAAACAACTACCTCGGCCTCGCCAACCACCCCGAGATCATGGACGCCGCCAAGAACGGCGTCGACCGCTACGGCTTCGGCGTGGCCAGCGTCCGCTTCATCTGCGGCACCCAGTCGGTGCACAAGGACCTGGAGCGCGCCCTGTCGGACTTCCACGACACCGACGACACAATCCTCTACAACTCGTGCTTCGACGCGAACACGGGCCTCTTCGAGACCATCCTGGGCCCCGACGACGCGATCATCAGCGACGAGTTGAATCACGCCTCCATCATCGACGGCATCCGGCTCTGCAAGGCCGACCTCCACGTCTACGACCACAGCGACATGGCCGACCTGGAGGCGAAGCTGCAGGACGCGCAGGACGCCGAGAAGCGCCTGATCGCCACCGACGGCGTCTTCTCGATGGACGGCGACGTGGCGAAGCTCGATGAGATGTGCCGCCTGGCCGACGAGTACGACGCGATGGTGATGGTGGACGAGTGCCACGCCACCGGGTTCATGGGCGCGGAGGGCCGCGGGGCCAGCGAAGCGAAGGGCGTGCTCGAGGAGGTCGACCTCATCACCTCCACGCTCGGCAAAGCCCTCGGCGGGGCCACCGGCGGCTTCACCACCGGCCGGCAGGAAATCATTGACCTGCTCCGCCAGGAGTCGCGCCCGTACCTCTTCTCCAACGCCATCGCCCCGATGATCGCCAACGCCAGCCTCAAGGTGCTGGAGATGCTGCAAACAAGCGGCGACCGGCGCGAGAAAATCTGGGAGAACGCCCGCTACTTCCGCTCCGAAATGGAAGACCGCGGCTTCGACATCAAACCGGGCGAGCACCCCATCGTGCCCATCATGTTTTACGACGCGAAGACGAGCGGCGCCATCGCCGACGAGCTGCTCGACCGCGGCATCTACGTCATCAGCTTCAGCTACCCCGTGGTGCCGAAGGGCGAGGCCCGCATCCGCGTGCAGATGTCGGCCGCCCACTCTCAGGATCAACTCGACCGCGCCATCGACGCCTTCACGGAGGTGGCCCGAACGCACGACGTGATCGCATAACTCCGGTTACACGTTGAAGGTGGGTAGGTGGGACGTTGGCGCCCGCGTACCAACCTTCAACGTGCCAACGTTCAACCTCCAACCCGCCCCGCCCATGACCCGCCTTCCCCACCTCTGTACGCTCATCGTCCTCTTGCTGCTGGCCGTTCCAACTGGCCCTGCACAGGCCCAGGACACGGACGGGCAGCAGCCCAAACGCACCCTGCCCGCCGACACCGCGATCACCCAGACCGACCAGGTCACGATTGAGGGCGAACAGGTGCCCTACGAGGTGACGACCGGCACCCAGCCCGTCTACGGAGAGGATGGCTCCACCGACGCGGCCCTCCACTACACCTACTACCGGCGCACGGACGTCGACGATCGCTCCCGGCGCCCCCTGGTCGTGTCCTTCAACGGCGGGCCCGGCTCCGGCTCCCTCTGGATGCACCTCGGCTACACGAGCCCGAAGCTGCTCGCGATCGGCGACGAGGGACAGCCCGTACAGCCCTACGGCGTGGAGGACAACGAGCACTCCATCCTCGACGTGGCCGACATCGTGTACGTCAATCCGGTGAACACCGGCTTCTCCCGCGTGCTCGACGACGAGGTGGACGAGGAATCCTACTTCGGCGTGAACGCGGACGTGGAGTACCTGGCGGACTGGCTCGACACCTTCGTCTCGCGGCACGACCGCTGGACCTCCCCGAAGTACCTGATTGGCGAAAGCTACGGCACCACCCGCGTCTCGGGCCTGGCCGGCGAGCTGCAGAACAGCCACTGGATGTACCTGAACGGTGTCATCCTGGTGTCGCCCACCGGCCTGGGCATCGAGCCGCCCGGCCCGTCGCCCCGCTCCGAGGCCCTCAAGCTGCCGTACTACACCGCCACGGCCTGGTACCACGGCCAGCTTCCCCAGGACCTCCAACAGCAGGACCTCAACGATCTGCTCTCGGAGGTGGAGGACTACACCCTCAACGAGTACGTTCCGGCCCTCTCGCGCGGCGGGTTCATCGACGAGGCGCGCAAAGAGGCCGTGGCGCAGGAGGTGGCCCGGTGGTCCGGCCTCTCCGAACAGTTCGTCCTCAACCACAACCTGGCGGTCCCCTCCGATGCCTTCTGGAAAGAGCTGCTGCGAGAGGACGGGCACACGCTGGGGCGGCTCGACTCGCGCTACAAGGGCCTCGACGCCAAAAACGCGGGCAGCGAATACGACTATCCGCCCGAGCTTGTGGCCTGGAACCACGCCTTCACGCCCGCCATCAACCACTACCTCCGCGACGAGATGGGCTTCGAGACGGACCTGAAGTACAACGTCTTCGGCTCGGTCTACCCGTGGGACGACGAGGACAACGACACGGGCGAACAGCTGCGACAGGCCATGGCGCAGAATCCCTTCCTGCACGTCATGGTGCAGTCCGGCTACTACGACGGGGCAACGGACTACTTCTCGGCCAAGTACGTGATGTGGAACCTGGACCGGCGCGGCGCGCTCCGCGACCGCATGCGCTTCAAGGGATACCGCAGCGGGCACATGATGTACCTGCGCGACGAGGACCTGGAGACGGCCAACGACGACATCCGGCAGTTTATTGAGGACTCGATGCCGGAGCCCGGCGCCCCGGCCCGGTACGGCCGGATGCCGCCGGCCCGCTCCGGCTCGGCGGACACGAACTAGCCGCCCCGGGACGCACCGGGACTCTCCTGTTCGCGAACCGCGGCACAGCCCTGGAAGACGGAGCGGCGCACGGCCGCGTGCGCCGCTTCTCCGGGAGAAGACGGACGATCCAGCGCGTTAGGGGAGCGCCGGACGCACTTGCCCCGGGACAACGAATGGGCGATATAGGAAACAGGTTGTTTTCTGAACGGGTTCTGCCCCTTCTGGCCCTTTTTCTCTCGCCTCATGTCCTCCTCCATCCTCGTTACCGGGGGCACCGGCACGGTCGGCACCGCCCTTCTTCGGACGCTCGCGGACCGGCAGGTGTCGGTCCGCGTGCTTGTTCGCGACCGGACACGGGCCGCGTTCCCCTCCCCGCTCGTCGAGGTGGTGGAGGGAGATCTTTCCGATGTGTCCCTCCTCCACGACGCCCTCACGGGCATCGATCGGGTGTTTTTGCTCTCCCCCGCGGCCCCGAACCAGGTCGTGCTGCAGGGAAATGTCGTTGAGGCGATCCAGCGCACCGGCCGCCCCATCCACATCGTCAAGGTGTCCGCCCTGGGCGCCGGCCCGGAAGCGCCGGTGCCCCTCGCCCGGTGGCACGCCGTAACGGAGTCCCAGATCCGCACCGCCGCCGTGCCCGCCACCTTCCTGCGCCCCCACGGGTTCATGCAGAACCTGCTCGGCTCGGCCGAGACGATCGCCTCCGACGGGCTGTTTTTCGGGGCCCTGGGCGACGCGGCCCTCCCGTTCATCGACGCCCGCGACGTGGCGGCCGTCGCCGCCGAAATCCTGATCCACGGGGGGCACGAGGGCCGCAGCTACACGCTCACAGGCCCCCAGTCGCTCTCGTACACCCAGCTGGCCAAAACCCTGTCCGCCGCCCTGGGCCGGTCCATCCACTACGTCGACCTTCCCCCCGAGCGGTACCACGAAATGCTGGTCGGCATGGGCTGCTCCACCTGGTGGGCCGACAACCTGACGGCCCTTGCCCGCTGGTTCCAACAGGGGGCGACAAACACCGTCTCATCGTCCGTAATCGAAATCACCGGACGCCCCAGCCGCCCGTTCGCCCGGTTCGTTCAGGACCACCGGGCGGCCTTCATCGCCGGCACCGCCTCCCGCTCGTGCCGACAGGCCGAGACCACGTCTCGCCCCGACCGGTCTACGCCTCGGCGACGACCTTCAGCATGTCGAGGGCACTAATGACGCCTCGGATTTCCCCGTCGGTCGTTACGAAGACGCGGTGGATGCGGCCCCGGTGCATGACCTGCGCGATCTGCTGAACCGACGTGTGCTCGTTAACGTCGTAGATTTCGTCGGTCATCACGTCGCGGGCCGTCGTCTCGTCCCCCTCCCGGACGCGCAGCTGGTCGACCTCTTCCTCCGCGTAGAGGTGCTCAAGCTCATTCCGGTAATAGGCCGCCGGACGATCGCTGGACGTGCGGTTGCCCGAGACGCTGTCGTGACGCGCGAGGTCGGTCAGCGAAATGACGCCCACGAGCGTGCCCCCATCGACGACCGGCGCCCCCGAGATGTCGTGCTCAATGAGAAACTCCGCGACCCGGTCGAGCGGCCAGTCCGCCCCGACGGTTTTGACGTCCGCAGTCATCACATCCTTGGCCGAAGTGTATTTCATAGAGGAAGAGGCGCTTGTGCGACGGGCGAGAAGAATGGGTGAGGGAAGCAAATTCATCACACCCGTCCATGTTGCGCCCCGGACCCCGATTCGCCACAAATACAAATCGCCGCCGGCCCGTTGCCCGGATTGCATCGGCCTCGGAACCCTCACGAACCGCAAAAGTGAATGGTTTTGCGGTTGTCGCCGCGCACGGGCCCGTAGCTCAGTTGGTTAGAGCAGTCGACTCATAATCGATCGGTCGGGGGTTCGAGTCCCCCCGGGCCCACCTCTCCACCTCTTGAACTTCTGTGTGTCAATGATTTAGGGGCTCGGGGATATCATAGGCAAACCGATCGGCCGGCCAACTCGCATCTCTCGCCTGGAGTTGCATGTTCTCTGGTCGCAACCTGGGGGCCCTGAGAATACCCTGAGCACTGGTTCTTCCAAAAGGACCCGATGTACATCTGCTTCGAATCCGAGCTCATCGCTCGGCCCCTCTATGCCTCATGGCCCTGAAGACGACGCCCGGGCGCACATCGACGACACACTCCGTGGAGCCGGGTAACCCGTAGGTCCCCGACCGGAGCGGACTCCTCGGGCTCCAACTCCCCCAGCCAGTCAGAGAGCATCCAGGGGCAGCCGCTGCCCCCAACGGTTGAGGACGTAGTGGAGCACCTCTTTCGTCCAGCGGTTGGACGCCGGCGTGTTCGCAACACCCTCTTCAGGAGCGAATGCTCCGGCTCGCGCCCTCTTTCAGCCACGTCGACGAGGGCCTTCAGGCGCGTGTCGGTCTTTTTGTATCGTCCATGCAAGAACAGCACGCACAGTCAAAAAGAGCGCGAGGGGGCTTCGTTGACTTGACTTGCTAATCGCTGGCCCCCGGCTGCGATTCTCTCCGTCCTGCCCTTCCGGACAGGGAAAGACGAGGTGCCCCCTCTGTACACGACAAAAACCAAGTGTGCCTTCAAAAAAGCCGTTTCTCCCCGTGTTTTGAGCTGTCATCCTGATGCCGACAGCCGTCGGCAGAAGGATCTCTTTGAACAAAGCGGAAGCGAGTCTAAAATGCATACCCAGTATTTCCGCTTCCGCCTGATGGGAAGAGATTTTTCGTCGCTTCGCTCCTCAAAATGACAGGGATTCGGGCGTTTGAAGACTCTTTCGAATTTTGTCGTGTACCATGAGGTGCCCCTTCGCCCTGCCGTCTGCTTCCACCACCGCGACCGCTCCTGTGCAACGGTCTCTCTTTCGGTGCACCCGAATTCTCGTTCTCCCGCTTCTCGCCGTGGGGATGGCCCTGGCAGGCTGCGACAGCAGCGGCTCGAGCGGTCCCGAAAAGGGCGACGACAACGGCGCCGGGACGGACCTCCCGCCGCCCATCTACTCCGAAAGCGCCGTGCCGGAATACACCCTTCCGTCCCTCCTGACGACAGCCGACGGCGATTCCGTGACCACCCCGAGCGACTGGTGGAATCAGCGTCGCCCCCAGCTCCTCCGTCGCTTTCGGGCGCACGTCTACGGCCACCTTCCGCCCACGCCCCCGACCGTTCGGATTGAACATCATTCCAGCGACCCATCGGCCCTCGACAGTACGGCCCTTCGCCGACACGTCACGCTCCACTTCACGGACCGCCCCGAGGGGCCCGCGCTGGACCTCCTCGTATTCGTGCCGACGGAGGCGGAGGGGCCCGTGCCCATTTTTGCCGGCCTCAACGCTCGCGGAAATCACACGGTCCTCCCGAGTGACGACTGGCCGGTACGCACAATTATCGACCGGGGCTACGGCCTCGTTGTGGCCCACTACGGCGACCTCTTTCCGGACCGCCCCGAGGGCTTCAACGAAAGTGTGTACCAGATCCACGCAGCGGAGCACGACACCACGGGCCGCACCGGGTCGGCGCTGAGCGCCTGGGCGTGGGGCTTTCACCGCATGGTGGACTACGCCGCCCAAACCGACGCGATCGACGCCGACCGAGTGATTGCCGTCGGCCACTCGCGCCTGGGCAAAGCCGCCCTCTGGGCCGGCGCGACGGACCGTCGCCTTGCCGCCGTGGTCGACAACGCCTCCGGGTGCGGCGGCTCTGCCCTCTTCCGGCGGCGCTACGGGGAACGCATCGTGCACATCGACACCAGGTTCCCCCACTGGTTTCGGGATCGCTTCAGCCAGTATCGGGAGAACGAATCCGCACTTCCGGTGGACCAACACCAGCTCTTGGCCCTCATGGCCCCGCGGCCGGTGCTTGTCAGCGCAAAGACCCAGGACCGATGGGCCGATCCCAAGGGCATGTTCGTCTCCATCAAACATGCTTCTCCGGCGTGGACTGTCCTCGGCCACCAGGGCCTTGCCACCCGCACCCTGCCAATGCCGGACGCCCCCGTGCTGAGCCGTGCGGGATACCACCTCCGCTCCGGCGAGCACACCCTCAACCTCGTCGACTGGGGCGTCTTTCTGGATCATGCCGACCGGCACGTCCGCTCGTCCGACCCCTCGTGAGTCGTCCCCAGCCTGCCAGTCTCGGGCGTGGATCCTTAGAGGCTCATCTCGTCACGAAACGTACGCGAGCGCCGGTGGGACAATTCTACCTCGGTTCCCCCCGTCAGATAAGCAATACGAACGCATCGAGCACCTCCTGCCGGAGGTTGAGGGCCGCGGTTGTCCGTACAACGATCCCCGGAAGGTCCGGGGGCATCTTCTGGGTCCTTCATCCGCCTATAGCTGACCGTACATCACCAGTACGACGACGTGCGACCTTTACCTCGGTGCCGTCTTGAAGGCGAAGCGTTGCGGTTCCGGCTGGTTCAGGCACCAATTCATGAACGGCATCGATGTTAACAATCGTTGAGCGGTGGGTCCGCACGAAGCGGGTTGGGGGAAGGCGACTCTCAAGCTCGTCCAGCGTAAAGTCGGTTCGGTACCTCCCGCCAGTGGTGTGGGCAAACACAAAACCCTCATCTGCCTCGATCCACCGCACGTCCTCAAGTCGAACCACACGGAGGCGGCGCCCGACGTGGACTGTCAGCCGCTTGAGTATTTCATCCTGGCGTGAGTCGCGCAGGTCATCAAGTTTTGCTTGCTCCTCTGAGCGCTTTTCCTCCAGAGCACTTGCGACGCGGCTGAGCGTCTTGTTCAGACGGTTGACCCGCACCGGCTTGGTGAGGTAGTCGAGCGCATGCACCTCGAAGGCCTGAATTGCGTACTCGTCGTGGGCCGTTACGAACACGACGTGGGGCCGATCGGGATCGCCCGCCGGAAGCAGATCCACTACGTCGAAGCCGTCAAGAACTGGCATCTGTACGTCTAAAAAAACCACATCTACCTCGCAGTCGTGGATGAGGGAGACGGCCTCCTTTCCCCCCTCTGCTTCGGCCACGACCTCCACATTTGCGTCGGCCTCATCAAGGAGGGCACGAAGACGCTCACGGGCCAGCGGCTCGTCGTCGACAAGGAGGCAGCGCACAGACATCGCTTTCAAGACTCGCTTTCTTAGAATTCTCTCGATCAAAACCGGCTCAACCAAGATGTACGTAGCTACCCCTCCCTCGGCCGCGGCGGGAAAATAGGTGGTGCTACTCCCCCTCGGCTGTCTTGAACGCGGAATCGGGCCCCGATTCAGGTTCGGCGAGCGACTCTGTCTTCCCATGCAAGGGAAGCTGGAGCTCAACCCCTTGTGGAAGTATCCTCATCTGCGCGTCTTCTCTAAAGAACAGCTCCAGCCGCTCTTGAACGTTCGCGAGCCCGGCTCCCTCTCTCAACACCTCATCAAGGTCGGTCGAATCGAAGCCCGGCCCCGTATCGAGTACTCGGAGCAGAAGCATGTCGTCGGTACGCTCGGCGATCACCGACACCGTGCAGGTCTTTCGTGTTCTGCCCACGCCATGCGTCACGGCATTCTCGACGAGGGGCTGCAGCGTCATGCTGGGAACGGAGGCCGGCAAGAGCGGCTCCGGCACGTCAATCTCCACGGTCAGACGGTCGCGGTAGCGGGCATGCTCGACGCTTAGGTAGCGGCGAGTGGCCTCGATTTCCTCCCCGAGCGTGGCCGCGGTGCCGTCCTTCGACGCCTGCAGAGCATAGCGAAAGAGGTCTGACAGGTCCTCAACGATCGTTTCCGCCTCTTGGGGTCGGGTGCGGATGAGGGCTGCAATCGAGTTGAAGGCGTTGAAGAGAAAGTGCGGGTTGATTTGTGCCTGCAACGCGGACAGGCGCGCTTCGTATTCGGCCGCCTCTGCCGCACGGAGTTTTTGATAAAACAACCTCATGTACCTGAAGGTGCTCCAGACGATCACGACCACAAAGGTGATGGTGATTGAGATAATAAGAACCTCCCATTGGATGTCGAAGGAGGGGTGTAGGACCTTGCAAAGACCCGTTGCGACTCCGTACGCCACGACTGTCACGCCCGACAGTGTGCCTACATGCAGCGCGACGGACCACCGCGACCGAAGTGGCACGCAGGCCTCCAGGACACTTATGGTCGCCTGCACGCTGGTTACGATAATGACGGCATGGACAAGCGTGAAGTACACATTCCAGAGAAATTGAGGCCACTTGTCTGGTAGCTGGTCCAGTCCCGTCCACACGTGGAAGAGGAAAGCACCGATGAGGAGGCTCACGCCGAGGACCAGCCCCACCTGCCGGAGGAGGCGCCTCGGGGTTGGAAGCATATTTCGGATTGCTGGGAGCATAGGTGCAGAACTTAGTCGAACGTCGGCAGGAACGGACGCCTCAAACACGGGCACGCGGCTCCGACCAGTAGAAGTAGCCCCAGCCCGCAGCCCCAGGCAAAAAAGTTGCCCAGGGCGGCATACAGGGTCGGTTTTCCGTCCGTAGGGAGGTGCGCCAGGTGGATGTGTCCCTCAGATGTAACATGGCTCGCCTGGGCACGAGTTCGGCCCAGCGGGCCGGTTGCGAGAGTTCGGCCGTTGGAGGTGGGGCGGAGGAGCGCAGTCCCATTTTCGATGGCCCGGATGCGTGCCATGTGTGCATGCCGCTCGGCGATAGCCGCCCAGTCGTTGGACGGGGCGACGAGAAGGTCCACGTCCTTCCGACCGGCCTGTCGGAGGAAGGCGGGAAAATCGAGGTCGTAGCACACGGCGCTCGTCCACGTCCCCTCCGACGTTGAGACGGTCGGAATCCTCCCCGTCCCCGCTTGGCCGGACTCGCCGGGAACGAGGTGCGTCTTGAGTCCTTCCGCCCGCCTCGTGCCGTCGGGCCCGATCCAAACGACCTTGTTCTGCAGTTGGACATCTGCCGCCGACCGGGGAACCACGTTGAGAGCGGCCGCGAGGTACACCTCGTGGTCGGCCGCCAGCGTGCGGGCCTGGCGGAGAAAAGCGGTCGTGTCTTCCCGCGGAACGGGAACAGCCGCCTCGGGCCACGACACGACCTGGGCGCCCGCCCGGGCGGCCCGTCGGGCGTGGCGCAGGTAGTCCCGCTGAATGGTCCGCGCCGAGTCGCGCACGGCCTCGCGGCTCCCTGCCCGCCGGTGAAGATCCCAAAAGGAGGACGCGTCGTGATCCGCTGTGACGGCAGCTACGGGGATGGTTTCGGACGGGGGGTCCCACGCCAGGCGGGCCTCCCCGAACAGGAAAATAGCGGCCAGGAGGCCCGCCCAGAGACCGGTTGCCCATCGGACTGGCGTAGCGACAAGGCCGTCTTCCCAGACCGCATTTGCGATACTGGCCGTCCAGTGCAAGAAAAACGAAGGTCCCCAAATGCCTGTCACCGACGTGAGTTGGAGAAAGGCCAGGCTCTGTTGGGTGTAGACCTTACCAGTCCACGTTCCAAAGGGGCCAAACGACATAATATACTCCATGGTCACGGCGGCCAGCGGGAAGACCAATGTCGCTGCCACCCCCGAGAGACGACCGGCCAGAAGACGGTCGACTAGATAGGGCAGAGCGGTGGACACCCCAAGGGCAATACCTACGAGATAGGGAAGAGGGGCTTGAAGAAACCATTCTGTAGCCCCATACCACGTTACGCAGGAGATGCCCCCGAGAATTAGCGCCGCCATCCCGCACCCACGTACAATCGGCTCATCGCGCACGAATCGAAGGAGAAACGGGGGGGCGAGCCAGGCCGCAACGGGCAGGGCCCATAGCCCCGTGGCGAGGAACAAGAGGGGGATCGCCACAAGGAGCCATAGAAACGATCGGTCCTGGAGGGACGGGAGCAAATCGCTTCGATCCATGAACGATGCAAATTAAGGATGCTGACATCAGTAGCGACGCCGGTCGTATTCGGCCTGTTGGACAGCGTCCTCCTACTCCGGCTAGTTGACCCGATCAATCATGACCGTTCGAAGGAGCGCAGCCCTTGATCGTCGCTGACCAACCTGACCTGTGGACGAGAAGACCACAACGAGATCCGTTTGAGCGGACGCTGATGTGGGATGAGCGGGGCATGATGTCCGATGAGCGGTTTCTGATCCCGAACGCAAGGTGAGGTCCCCGTCGAAGGATCGCAGCCAGAGGACAGAAACGGGCTCCGTCTTTGTGTCCTTCATAAGTACCAAGGGGCCGTCTCGCGCCCAAGTAGCACCAAACTACACTGGGGATCAGTCCACCGTCGTCCGGACGAGTTGGTGAGATCTATTTTCTGGGACGATGGGTTTCGAACGAGAAGGCGACCCGGCTCGACGGCAACTGATTTTGTGTGCTCCCGTCCCCCTCCGATGCCGACCGTGTGGAAGTGCTCCTATGGAAGTGCTGCCACAATTACTGCCAAACGGCCTGCGGCAGGGAGACCCGTTCACGCATCCGGTTAGCAACGGTGTTGATTGTCAAGCAGAAGAGGTCTGGTATTCGGGATTCCAATGGGTCCCGTTCTTCATCATAGTGTTCATGATCAAAAGCAGTTTTCGCATACACGCAACCAACGCTTTCTTCTTTGCCTTACCTCGCTCAACAAGCCGCTCGTAGAATGAGCGAATTTTCCCATTATGCCGAGTGGCTGAGAGAGCTGCCATGTACAGAGCCCGGCGGACCGAAGCCCGCCCGCCCCAGGTACATCGCTCTCCGCGATGTTTTCCGCTGTCGTGGTTTAGCGGGGCGACGCCCACGAGCTTGGCGATTTCCTGGCGGTTTGCCTCGCCGAGTTCTGGAAGCTCCGCCATCAAAACGTGAGCGGTTGTTTCTCCCACGCCCGGAATAGAGCATAGAAGCTCCTCTTCCTCCCGCCAGAGTGGGCTGTTCTCGACAGCTTCCTTGATCTGGCGTTCGGTCTCTGCGAGACGCTCTTCCAGAAACGAAAGATGCTCTTCAATATCAGCCCTTACGGCTTCGGATGGAGCGGTACCGAGACGGTTC
Source organism: Salinivenus lutea (assembly GCA_002894685.1). Classification (GTDB taxonomy): domain Bacteria; phylum Bacteroidota; class Rhodothermia; order Rhodothermales; family Salinibacteraceae; genus Salinibacter; species Salinibacter luteus. The sequence goes on along the minus strand of NCRC01000010.1, from coordinate 101,987 downwards.
TGCTCCGCGGTCTTCATCTTCTGAAGTTGCCGTCTGCGGGCCACAAGGGCCGAAAATGTCTGCTGATCCTCAGACGGAGCCGGGCGGATCTCCGGCTGGATTCGCTCTCCAAAGAGAGCCAAAACGCGAGCATCAATCTCGTCTGTCTTGGCCAACCGACCAGTTGCCCGGGCAAAGTCTCTTGTTTGGCGTGGATTGACGACTGCTACAGGCAGGCCATCCGCCGCAAGTACGGCGCTAACTGGCCGTTCGTAGCCACCGGTCGCTTCGAGTACGACCCGGTCAGGCTCGGCTTCACAGAGCAGTTCCTTAAGCTGGTCGATGCCATCGGAGTTGTTGTCGAAACGGCGAGTTTCAACGTCGGCAGAATCGAAGCGAATCGCTAGGTCCAGGTGGCCTTTAGCTACGTCAATACCTGCACACGTCATGGCAGAAAAGAAACCAGTGAACAAGGCTGTGCGTGTCGCTGTGGCCCCTCCTTGCAGGATACGAACTCGAAGTGAGAGGACTTCACTCATTCCGGTTCAGTCAACGGTTCGGGCTCTGAGGCGACAGGTGGAGGCAGCGCTCCAGCTAACCGACGGTCTCTACTCCGGACCCTGGTTGGTGCGAGCTACTACCTCCAAATCCGAAATACTGCTGGGATTCGGAAGATACAAGGCGTTGGGAGATATGGATGGACTGAGAAAACCGACCTTTCCCAGGCACGGCTACGACTCGACTGGGTGTCGAACGCTCCTCCTGAACACTGAACAAACCCAAACACTGTCGCAAAAACGCTCGGACGCGGCGTCCCGTCGGGCGTGGATCCTTAGAGGCTCATCTCGTCACGAAACGTACGAGAGCGCCGGTGGGACAATTCCACCTCGGTTCCCCCCGTCAGATGAGCAACCAGCTTCCCACTGGAACGGCTGCTCATGTCTTCAACCCACTCGAAGTTGAGTATGTGTTGGCGACTGGCACGAAAATACTGGTCCGGATCGAGACGTTCTTCGAGATAGGTCAGCGATCGGTGGATCAGTGGCTCTTCGTCGTCGAAATAAAGCTGGGTGTAGTTGCCGGCGGCCTCAAACAATCGCACCTCGCCTAAGCGCACAAACCAGCAGCGGCGCCCGTCCTTTACGAACACCTGGTCCTCGGCGCTGAGCGTGTCGGGCTCTTCCCCCTCGTCGGGGGCCGGTTGGGACACCGGCCCTGCCCGTTCGCCAGACAGGGCGGCCTGCTCCTGCACTGTGTCGAGGGCCTCGGCGAGGCGCTCTTCCTCGACCGGCTTTACGAGGTAGTCCAGCGCGTTCACCTCGAAGGCACGGATCGCGTACTCGTCGTAGGCGGTCACGAAGACCACGTGCGGCACGTCGTCTAGACGCTCAAGGAGGTCGAACCCGCTGTCGCCCGGCATCTGCACGTCGAGCAAGAGCAGGTCCGGGTCGAGCGCCTCAATGGTCGCCTCGGCCTCGGTAGCGTCGGCCGCCTCCCCGACCACATCGACCGAATCATGGGGCTGGAGCATGCGACGGAGCTCGCTGCGCACAAGGCGCTCGTCGTCAACGATGAGGGTATCAAGCGTGGACATTAGGGGCTGTGGGAGGGTCTGCACTCAAGGGAAACGTCGAAAGTCGATGTTTGCGCGAGAAATCAGCCGCGAGGCGCTGCGCTAAGCACTGGCGGCCCCGATCGGGGCTGCGTCGCGGAGGGGAGTGGAATCTGAACGATGGCCGCAACCGTATCCGGGTCATGTTGGACAAGTCGCAGCGAGGCCTCTTCACCGAAGAGAAGCTGCAGCCGTTCGCGGGCATTCTCCAGGCCAATGCCGCCTCCGTGCTCCGCGCCGGCCTCCTCTCCCACCCGGCCCGGGTTGGTCACTCGCAGGCGAAGCGGGGACTCTTCGCCCTCAACGGCTGCGTCGACCCGAATGGTGCCGCCCGCCCGGCGCTGCCCAATCCCGTGCTTGACGGCGTTCTCGACGAGGGTCTGTACCAGCATGTACGGGACGTGGCGCTGCCGGGCCGCCGCCCCCACGTCCATCGTCCAGTCCAGCCGGTCCTCAAAGCGCACCGTTTCGAGCGACAGATAGGTCTCGACCGTGGAGAGTTCTTCCTGAAGGGGCACGGTCTTTTTGTCGCTCGCCTGCAGGGTCCGTCGCAGCAGACGCGCCAGGCGCCCCACCATTGTCCGGGCGCGCGCCGGCGCTTCGCTGATCAGAGAGCGCACGCTGGCAAGGCTGTTGAAGAAGAAGTGGGGATTGAGCTGCAGCTTGAGCGCCTCCAGCCGGGCCGTTTCGGCACGCGCCTGCAGTTTCTGCCGGTCAATCTCGGCCTGTCGGTACTTCCGGGCGGACTGCACGCCAAAGTAGAGGGCCATCCATATTCCCATAAATACCGAGAAGCCAAGCGCAGCGGGGACCATCTCATCCAGGACGGCCCGCAGCCAGGGACCCCACGCGGCCGGCAGCTCCGCCGGGTCCAGTGCGAGTGGGGAGGTGACGAGGACGTACGCGCTTCCCAACAGCACGGCGGCGGCGCCGGCCCGCGGAAGAAGCTGCCGCGGGGACAGCGCCGACCAGTTCTTCCATTTTGCGTACAGGCGGAAGATGTGAGTGAGCCCGACAGCCGGTGCAACGAAGGCCCCGATTCCCACCAGCCTCTCGAGGAGCTCTCCCCAACCTGGGGCCTGTCCGTCCATGAACACCACCACGCCTGTAAAAAGCGCAAGAAGGGCTCCCCAGCCGCCTGCCTGGCAGGCCCAGTAGCTCGAAGACCCCACCAGTAGGCGGCTCATGCGGTGTTCGCCGGCATTGTCCGGGCTGCTGCTCCCCCTCTTCTCCTGCGAGAGGGCGGAGGCACGGTTCCCAGTGGAGGTCGGCGACGATGCATCGGGCTCCGCTTCAGGCGCTCCGTTCGAAGGCCTTGCGTCTCGGGTCCGCTCGTTTTCAGGCAGGGCGGCGCGCGGCAAAGCAGGTTCCTGGGAGGGGTCTGCCGCCCCAGCCTCCTCAGCACGAGCGCCCGATAGGCGCGGGAGCCGCACGATCGCGGCGACCGTCTCCGGGCCGTCCTGCATCAGGGTCAGCGAGGCATCGTCCCCGTACAGCAGGCGCAACCGCTCGCGGGCATTCTCCAGGCCCGTGCCGCTGCCCGGTGCGTCTCCTCCGCCTCCCTCCAGCCGGCCCGGGTTCGCGACGCGCAGGCACAGCGTGTCCGCCGACGGTCCGTGGGCGCCGTCCTCCACGCCCGCCTCCACCCGGATGGTACCCCCGCCTCGGCGTTGCCCGATGCCGTGCTTAACGGCATTCTCGGTAAGGGTCTGCACCAGCATGAACGGCACCGAGCAGCTCAGGGCTGCCTCGGAGGCGTCGACGGTCCAGTCCAGCCGGTCCTCGAAGCGCACCTTTTCGAGCTGGAGGTAGGTCTCAGTCGTCGAGAGCTCTTCTCGTAGCGGCACGGTCTCTTCCTCGCTGGCCCGCAGCGTTTTTCGGAGCAGGCGAGCCAGGCGCGCGACCATTTTCTTGGCCCGCCGAGGGGCCTCGCTGATGAGGGCGCGCACGCTCGCGAGGCTGTTGAAGAAGAAGTGTGGGTTGAGCTGCAGCTTGAGGGCGTCGAGCCGGACGGCCTGGGCCTCGGCCTTCAGCTTCCATCGGTCGACCTCCGCCTGCCGGTAGTTCCAGGCCGCGTGCACCCCAAAATAGATTGCCATCCAGGCCCCCACGACGAGCACGTTGCTCAGTGCTCCCTCGGCGAGCGGGGGCTCTGCTCGATTGTGCGCAACTCTGCCCAGCGGGCCGAGGACTACGAAAAGGAGCTTGAGACCGGTAAGGAGTCCCCCCACGACGACGGCGGCGGCTACGCTCCGCGGGACGAGTTGCTTCAGGGAAAGGTGCGTCCAGCCATGCCGCCTGGCATACGCCCGGAAGGCATGAGTGAGGCCGATGCCGAGGACAATCGCCAGGAGCCAGTGGAGGAGGGTCGTCTGGATCTCGCCGGGGGCCCAATTTTCTGGATGGACCCCCAAGGTGATCCCGGTAAAAAGCGACCACCCGGCGATCTGACACAGCCAGTAGGCGCGCGTGCGATCCATTCCTCCTTGCGACCCGATTCGAGAAGTCCGCAATTGGAGAAGGCCCCGGAGGCCCCGACTCTTCACCGATGCATCGGCTCCTCGCCCCGAGGACAGGGTACCGGAGCGTGTGCAGAGAAGGAAGCGAAGTCCCATGGGCGCAGACATCGTTCGATGAGCGTGCGCTTTCGCTGCTGGCCCTACCGGCGCGCCCGTCCGATGTCGTCGTCTTCACGTGGCAGCGCACGTCATTGGGCGGCTCGCCTTTTGAAGCAGGCGCGAGAGCTCTGTGCGCCGCCTGGAGGCTTTGACAAAGGCGCTCTCCGCTGCGCACGCGGCTCTACGCGCCGCAGAAGTCGCAGCGCGCGTCTTCGGACCGCTGGCCTTGCGGGGACCGCAATCGGCAATTGCATTCTCGCTACGTTCGTCCAGAAATGCGGACGCTTGCAGGGAGCATCTCACGCCCATCGAGCGGCACAAACTCCCCCTCGTGCCCCCTCATTTAGCCTCACGCAACGACGGACGTCGGGGCCGCGCCGGAGACGGCGCCCGCCCGGCAACCAAGCGTTCTGCGCGTGCCCATCGAACAAAGCAACGCTGTGCTCTCATGTTTTCGAGTGCTTCTCTCCGATTCCGCCGCTCCCTGCCTTTCGTCGCTACGACCCTGCTTGCCTCCGTTTTCCTGTTGGCAGCGCCCGCCCTGGGCCAGGAGGCCTCCGGCGCCCAGGGCCTGCCCGACACCACCGACGCGCCGACAATCTCCGGGCAGGTCAGTGGCGGACTCATTGGCGGCGTCCCGATCGGCCGTCTTCGCGACAACGTCGGGCCCGGAGCCGGCGTCCGGCTCTCCCTTGGCGGCTGGATCAACCGAAGCCCCCTCCTGCTGGGGGTAGACGTCGGGTTTTTTGGGTACGGCCATGTGGAGAACGAGGTGCCGTTCAGCTCCACGGTCGGTCCCCGCGTGCCGGTGGAGGTGTCCACGAGCAACAACGTCTTGGAGACGCACCTGACGGCTCGCCTCCAGTCCCGAACGGGTCGCTTTCGGCCCTACGCCGAGGCCCTGGCCGGCTTCAAGTACCTGTTCACTCGCTCCCGCATTGATGAGGGCGACCTCGGCGACGAGGTCGCCGGCTCCACCAACTTCGATGACTTTGCCTTCAGCGGCGGACTCGGGGCAGGCATCGACATTCAGGTCTACCGGCAGGACAACCCGACCAAGAGTGTGCGCAGGGTGGACCTCCATTTTGGCGTGCAGTACCTGCTGGGTCAGGAGGCGGAGTACCTCACGGAGGGAGCGCTCAGCGACCAAAACGGCAACGGGCAGCTCGACCGCAGTGAACTGGACATTCGCCGCTCGCGGACGACCTTCCTGCAGCCAACGTTCGGCGTGACCATCCGGCTGGCCGACACGGACTAATGCCCGGTGCAGGACGGAGGCCCGGCGCTGAGTGGCTGCATGACGGAACGTGGCCCCGCAACTGCACGCTGCATCTACCCACACTACCCCCCCATCCGACATGGAGACTCGAAACACGAACGGAAACTCAGAAACGCCCTTCAGCACCCCTGTGCCGCCGGCCTCTCCTCTTCGTCGCGTTGTGCAATACGGCGTGGCCGGGGCCCTTGGTGGTGGAGTCTTCGCCCTCATTCAGCATCTCGGCCCGGGCTTTCTCACAGAGCCTGCGCTCGTTCGCTGGGTCTTTCTCTACGCGTTGCTTGGCGGACTGGGCGTAAGCACGTGGAAAGAGGTCACGCGGTGGGCCACCGCTCGGGTTTCGCTCTCCCGGTGGGGAGTGGTCGCCACGTCGGGTCTCCTCGCAGGGACGCTTCTGGGGACCGCCGTGATGCTGGTGGCCACGTTAACCCAGGGGGTCGGCGACGGGGCGCTCCTGCTGGCCCTGCCCTGGAAAGACGGGCTCGGGGGATTTGTTGGGGGCGTGATCGGTGGGGGGATAGACAGGTACCTCACTCCCTGACGATCGCTTTCAGGGGCCCCACGGGACCCTCTGAAGCTGGGAGGGCAGAACGACCAACGGAAACGTCAGAATGATCGAGTCGCGTGCCGGTCTGTGTGAAGGGGCTCCTTTATGTCATGCACAACCGAAACGCGAACCCCGAGGATGCCTCCCCAACCAGCGACACCGCCTCAATCTCCCCGCCCGGGGAAACACCCGGGACCGGCTTCGCCCATCCGGCTCCTTCTTGGGGAAGGTGCGGGCGATGCCGTTGGCGGCGGGATCGGCGCCCTTGTTCAACACTCGGCCCTCGTTTTCTCGTAGCGTCCGCGGCCGCTACGGACCCGAGCCGTCGGGGCGCTTGTGCTCGGGGGGACGATTCATCGGCTGCCGCCCCGGCTCCCCGGCCGGCAGATCGCTGTTGTAATACCACGTGAACCCGCCCGCAATCACGACGAAGGCCAGTCCCATGCCAACCACCTCCCCGATCGAGGTGGCCGGGGGAAGGGCCACGAGCCCAGCCATGAACACAACGAATCCGAACACGAAGAGCCCGAAGTACTCGGCGATGAGTCTCATGACGCGGTGAGCTCAGATTTCTCGACGAGATCAGCGAGAATCCACAGGGAGGGCACCCAGAGCCCGACGAAGATGGCGGCCTGTTTGCTGCCGCTGAACCAGAGGTAGATTGAGAATGCGAGCGCAAGCACGCCAGCGGCAAAAATCCAGCCCTTGCTGTCTTTCATGAACTCCAGAACGATTGGCTGAGAAGGATGTCGTCGAATCAGGGGCATTGTGGGGCTTTCACGCCTTGTTTAAGACGTATCGCTGCTACTGTCCACTCGGGGAGCCGGTCCGGATGGCCCGACTTTGTTGCCCCTCTCCCACATTTCCGCCCGCCGCGTCCCAAAACCTACGGGGGCCAGGCCTCTGCACTCGCGCTGTGGATCGGGGCTTCGGCCCGGAGCGCGTCTTGAATGGCGGTCCGCTTCGTCCCGTCCCCCATCCGAATCAGGTGGCTCCGACAGGAGCAGTCCGACGCACCAAAGCCCTCTAGAGGAACGGTTGCGCCGGGCCGATGACGGAGGGCCGCCGCCCACGCACACTCTCGTCGCGTATCGTCGTGCGTCCACCACGCGCGCACCAGGGTCGCGACGGCGCGAAGATAGTCGACGTGCCAGTGGAGCGTCCCGTCGCCGCGGGCGTGGCGGTGGACCCGGGCCTGCACCCCGCCCGGCCCAAAGGCACTCCCGACGTACACGTACCGGCCCGGCTGCACTACCAGCTCCCCGAGCGCCCCCACCCCAATCGTCTGGGCGTCGTCGGCTCGCAGGAGCAACGCATACGTGCCCGCATCAGACCGGAGGCGATCCGCAGGCATTGGAGACGCGGTTAGTTCGAAGCATCGGATGCGGCGGCGGTCGTGGGCTCCATCTTCCAGAACGCCACGCCCCCGGCCTGCTGCCCCACGTCGACCGACGCGACGCGCTCGTTCGCCTCCAGGTCGAAGATGTCGACCGCCCCCGGCTCGCCCCCCACGCCCTCGGCCGTCACCACGGCGTAGCGGTTGTCGGGCGTCGTCACCACCCCGTGCGTCACCGTCCGGCTGTTCTCGAGACGGGCCAGCCGCTCCCCGGTGGTCAGGTCCCAGATGCCGGTCTCGCCCGAGCCCTTGTAGGTCACAACCAGCGTCTCCCCGTCGGGCGTCACGTCGAGATTGTAGGGCGCCGTGCCCGCCCCCGTGTCGAAGCGTCGCGTCACGCGCCAGTCCGCCAGGTCCACCTCCAGCACGGCGTCCCCGCCGTTGAGCGCCACGTACGCGAGCGGCTCGGACGGATGCGGCTGCACCCACGTCGGCTTGGGCGTGTCCCCGTCGAGGGCGAGCGTGCGCGTCACCGTGCGCTCCAGCGCGTCGATCTCGTAGAGCGTGCCGTCCATCATGCCCACGGAGTAGTGCATGCGCCCCCCCGGCGAGAAGCGCGAGCCGTGCGGCATGATGCCCGTTTCGATCTTCTCAACCTCCGTCATCGTCGAGGGGTCGACCAGGGAGATGCTGCTCGGCTCCTGCTCGCCGTGCAAATCGAAGTTGGCAACGTGGAGCAGGCCAGTCACCGTGGAGATCTGCATCGTGGCGGGAAACATCCCGACCGTCGCCGTTCCCACCTTCTCGTTCGTCCCCGTCTCGTACTTCGCCACGCGGCCGTAGGGCTTGCCGTGGGCGATGGACACGAACCAGTGGTTCCCATCGGGGGCCACCGTGAGGCCGTGCGCCCCCTCCGTCTCGATGGGGATCCGCCCGACGCGGATGGTTTCTTCGACGGTCGCCTCCTCCCCGTCAAACCGCACGAGCGCCACCTCGTCCGCCGACTCCGACGCGACGTAGGCGTAATAGTCCTGGGCGAACGCGGGGGCAGCAGTCAGGGCCAGGAGGAACCCGGCGAGTACGAGAAAACGGGAGAAGTGCATGGCAGTCGGGTTTCGCGTTAACGGTTGGCACGTTGAACGTTACAGGTCGGCGGAAGAGGCCGGTCCCCCCTCCGTACGTTTCACGCATCACTCTTCACGCATCACTCTTCACTCGTAAGCTTCACCGCCCAGAGGCCCGAGTTCCAGTCCGAGAAGAAAATGTGGCCCTTGTACGGCTGCGGCCCCCAGGCCATGGGCGCGTTGGGGATGCGCCCCTCCGGATCGAACGACTTGAAGTGGGCGATCTCGCGGCCCTGCTCGTAGAGGTTGCCTTTGAGGTCGCCGGACAGGTCCACCACGCGGAGCCCGGCGTTGTAATACGCCACGTAGAGGGTGTCGCCCCGCACCCAGAAGTTGTGCGAGCCGGCCTCCGGCACCTGGTAGCGCGCCTCCTCGGTCGGATTGTCGGGGTCGGAGAAGTCGATGAAGTGGATCCAGCCGGCCGGGATGGTCGGTTCGTTTTCCGTGTTGAGGCCGTTGGGGAAGGCCTCGTCGCCCGCCACGACCCAGTCCGTGCCCGTCTCCTCGTCGTCGTAAGGGAAGGCGGCGTGGTTCCAGCCGCTCGGGTAGGCGTAGCGCCCGATTTCGACCGGGTTCGCGGGCGAGCCGCCCTGCACGCCGTTGCCCACGTCGACCAGCACCACACCATCCTCCCAGTTTGAGGAATAGGCGATGCCGTCGTCCACCCACACGTCGTGGATGGAGTGGCCCGGCGTCTCCAGCTCAAACTGGCTGACGATCTCGGGATTGGCCCGGTCTTCGATGTTGATAATCTCGTAGCGGCGCCCGTTGCTGAGGGCGTAGACGTGATCCTCGTAGATGAACAGGTTGTGCACCCCGCCGGTGAGCTGCTCGGTAAACTCGGTGATGACCGACACGTCGGTCGGGTCGGCGCAGTCGAGGATGACGATGCCGTTTTTCCGATCGGAGGCGCCCTCGCGGCTGATGATGCAGGTGCGCCCGTCGTCGCTCACCTTCACGTCGTTCACCGTGCGGGCGTCGACCGTGACGGTGTCGACCGGCGTGATGTTCGCAGGGTCGGTCACGTCCCAGAAGTAGGCCTCGCCGTCGCCGCCCCACGTGCCGGTGATGGCGTAGTCGCGTCCGTCGGCCGGGGCCTCCCACACCCAGAGGTCGGACGTGTGCACGTCGCTCACGCGCCCCCGTCCCACCACCTCAATGCGCCCGTCCAGGTCGCGCGGCGTGACGGACACGGTGTGCGTGGCGGTGTGCGATCCGCTCGTGGCCACCACGGTGTACTGCCCCGCATCCTCCGCCACGAACCGGCCGTCGCCGCCAATCTCGGCGGTCGCGCCCGGCGCAATCGACTCGGTGTGCTCAGTGCGCACGGCGTAGTGAACGGGCGCGTCGTCCACGGCCGCTCCGTTTGCGTCTCGGGGCGTGGCCTCAAAATCCAGCACGTCCCCGGTACGGGCCGAGTCGGCGCCGCCCGTCAGGTCGAGGGACGCGACGGGATTCTCAACCACCTCGACGGTGGCGGTGGCCTCCTGGCCCTCGGCGCGGGCGGTGAGCGTAACCGTCCCGGACGCCTTCCCCGACAGGCGGTGCAGATGGTCTACCTCAGCGACGGCGGGGTCGCTGCTTTCCAGCTGAATCTGCACGTCGTCGCGGACCTGTCCGCCGTCGGTCCGGGCTTCTGCGCGAACCGGCACCTGCGTGTCGGTGAAGACCCGCGACGGCACGTCCGCAAACGCGACCTCGGCAACCGGGGCCTGCGATACGGTGACCGTCACCTCCGTCATCAGGCGCTCCTGTCCCCCGGAGGCCGGGCGGAGGGCGACGAGGGTGTGGGTCCCCGGCGCCTGCGCCGTCACTTCGCCGCTGCGCGAGACGGGCGCCGCGCTGCCATTCCGCGAAAAGAATGCGATCGTCGTGTCGCGCTGCCGCTCCCCCTCGGCGTCGACGTAGTAGCCCGTGAGCTGCTGGGTCTCGCCCACCTCCAGTGTGGGATCGGCCGGGTCCACCTCGATGGACTGGGCGAGGGCAGGGGGGGCAAGCACGAGACAAGCGACGGCGAGGCCGACCGCCCATCGGAGGGAGCGAAATGACATGATGGAAGCGAGACCGGATGATAGAAAGGACGCATGAAGACCAAGGGGGTCTCACCTCTTCGCCGGACGCGAGTTCCCCGTCCGTTCCTTTCCGGCCCCACCGTCCATCCGTTAGATAATCTCCTCCGGCCCGTGCTTTAGCACCGGCCCGCGGTACCCGAAGAGGGTCTGCAGCGCCTTCGTGACCATCGGCGACTGCTTCTGCACGAACCACTGGTCGGCCACGCGGCGCGTCCCCTCGCCCCAGGCCGGGTACGGGTGAATCGTGTCCCCGATGTTGCGGAGCGTCACCCCGTTGCGCATCGCCAAGGTGAACGACGTAATGAGTTCGCCGGCGTGGGCCCCCAGGACGCTCGCGCCCAGGATCTTCCCGGTCAGCGACTTCGCGTGCACCTTGATCTGGCCGGTGGTCTCTCCTTCGGTGATGGCCCGGTCGAGCTTGCTGTAGGGAAAGCGGTACGTTTCGTACGATACGCCGTCGGCGTCGAGGGTGGAGGCATGGGCGCCCACGTGGGCCAGCTCGGGGTCGGTGTAGGTGACCCAGGGCACGTGGTCGATGTCCATCTTCGACGGCATCTTCAGGAGCGCATTCGTGACGGCGACCTTCGCCATGTGGTTGCTCATGTGCGTGAACTGGTAGCGGCCCGTCACGTCGCCCGCGGCGTAGATGTGCGACTGGCTCGTGCGGCACCGGTCGCTGACGGTGACGCCCTTCCGGGTATACTCGACGCCGGCCGCCTCCAGGTTGAGGCCGTCCACGTTGGCCGCCCGGCCGGTGGCGAGCAGGAGGGCGTCGGCCTCGACGGTACGCCCATCACCGGCGTCGACGGTGACGACGCCATCGGCCTGCGACACCCGCTCGACCTGCGCGTCCAGCACGTACTCGATGCCTTCCCCCTCCAGGGTCTCGCGGAGCGTCGCGGCCAGCTCCGGGTCGTCGTTCGTGAGGATGCGGTCGGCCATGTCGATCACCGTCACGTCGGTGTCGAGGCGGGTGAATGCCTGCGCCATCTCCGTGCCGATGGGCCCGGCGCCCACCACGGCGAGCCGCTCGGGCTGGGCCTCCAGCTCAAACAGCGTGTGGTTCGTGAGGTAGTCGACCTCGTCCAGCCCGTCGATCGGTGGAACGAGGGGACTCGCGCCGGTGGCAATCACGATGTAGGAGCCGGTCAACTGGCGCGAGGCGCCCGCCTGCTCCACGGCGACCGTGTGTGCGTCGATGAAGTGCGCGTCGCCCTCCACCACGTCGATGTCCATGTCCTCAAAGATCTCGGGCGCGTCGGCGTCCTCGTACACCTCCTGCCGCGTCTCGCGAACGTGCTCCATGACGCCCGCAAAGTCGATGTTGACTGCCTGGTCTGGGAGGCCGTACTGACTGGCATTTCGGGCCTGGTGGGCCACCTTGGCGGCCTTCAGGAGCGTCTTGCTGGGCACGCAGCCGGTCCAGGTGCAGTCGCCGCCCAGCGCGTCGCGCTCGATCATCGCGGTTTTGGCGCCGAGGTTGGTGGCGATGCCGGCGGCGGAGAGGCCCGCGGCGCCGCCGCCGAGGACGAGTACGTCGTAGTCGGTGGACATGAGACGAAGAAGGATTCGTCGGGAGAAACGTGACGTGGGTACGGTACCCAAAGGACTCGATTGTTACACCCCAACGCCGGCCGTTCGGCGAAAGATGCGGCGAGCCGGGAAGGAAACGCCCGTCCGCCCCCTGCAGCGGATGCCCCCTGCGACGACGAACGATCCACGACAGGACAGAGAGTGGAGCGCTCCGTTTGATATGGGCAGCGGAACGCTATATCGTGGATACACACCTCCTGGTCGGCACAACGTCATTATGTGGATAGGTTCGCCATAATGCTCGCGGCACTTTGGCAAGCCCCTGGAGCACGGGTGGTCCCCCGATCTATCAATTCACATTGTGCCGAGGGACCATGATTGACGACTCCTCGTCTCTGGATCGATCTGCATTTTCCGTGACCACATTGTCCGGTCGGTCCGACGATCGGGCGTACTGGCAGTCTCAATCGCCGGAACAGCGGTTGGCGGCCGTCGAACAGTTGCGGCAACTCAACTATGACTACGCCCCTACCGAGCAACTTCAAAGAGTTCTTGAGACTGCTCGACGAGAACGGTGTTGAGTATTTGATCGTTGATGGGTAGCCGTCGGCCCCCACGGCTATCCGCGTTCAACCGGGGACATGGACGTGTGGGTCGACTCCACGGAAACGAACGCCAGGCGGCTGGTCGAAACCCTAAAAGAATTCGGCTTTGACGTGCCGGAACTCGCCCCGGACCTGTTTCTCGATCCGGACCGCGTCATTCGGATGGGACACCCGCCGCTTCAGATCAAGATTTTGACATCGGTGACCGGCGTTGCGTTTGCAGAATGCCTTTCATTTCGCGTTATGGAGGCGATGGACGACGCAACGCCGATTCACTCCATCGGGCTTGAGACGTTGAAAGAGAACAAACGGGCGAGCGGACGACACAAAGACCTGGATGACCTGAAGAATCTTCCGTAGGTCAGAACGGGCTCTACAACGTCGACGTTACGCCGGGGCTCTTCCGTCGGCCCCCGCCTACACCTCCTCCGGGTCCGGCGTGGCCCCCGTCGGCACGTCCTTCGGGGTCGACCGCCGCTCCAGCACCACGGCCGGCGAGCGCGGGCAGATGCACACCGTGTCGCCCGGCGCGTACGAGACCCGGCTGTGCGTGTGCACCAGGTACTCGCTGCCGTCGCACTCTACGCGGTACGTGATGTCGTGCCCCTTAAAGGCCCGGTCGACCACCGTGCCGCGGGGCCCCGCGTCCGCCTCGGGCGGCTTGAGGGTGAGGTGCTCGGGGCGGAGCGACACCATCACGGTGCCCGAGGCCTCGCCCGTGAGGGACACGCGCCCGAGCGGCGTGTCGGCCGCCGTCCCCTCGGCCTGCGAGAGCATCAGGTTGGTGCGGCCCAGGAACTGCGCCACAAAGAGCGTGCGGGGCCGGTCGTAGACGGCCTCCGGCGTGCCGATCTGGTCGATCTGCCCGCCCCGCATCACGGCCAGGCGGTCGGCAAACGAGAGCGCCTCCTCCTGGTCGTGCGTCACGAGGACGGCGCTCATGCCGCGGTCCTTCAGAAGCTGGCGCACCTCCTGCCGCGTCTCCTCGCGCAGCAGGGCGTCGAGGTTGGAGAAGGGCTCGTCGAGCAGGATGAGGTCGGGGGCCGGGGCCAGGGCACGGGCCAGGGCCACGCGCTGCTGCTGCCCGCCCGAGAGGTGCTGCGGCCGGCGGTCCTCGTAGCCGTCAAGCCCCACCATGTCGAGCGCCTCGCGGGCGCGGTCCGTCTGCTGCGCCCGGGTGCCCTCCTGCACACCGAACGCGACGTTTTCGAGGACCGTGAGGTGGGGAAACAGGGCGTAGTCCTGAAACACGAGGCCCACGCCGCGCGCTTCGGGCGGGCAGTGCGTGTCGGGCCCCTCCACCGTGCGTCCCCGGAGCGTGACCGTTCCCTCCGTCGCCCGTTCAAATCCGGCCACGCACCGGAGCGTGGTGGTCTTGCCGCAGCCGCTGGGGCCGAGAATGGCAAAGATCTCCCCGTCGTCCACATCGAACGACACATCGTGCACCACCGGCGGGGCGTCCGGGGCGAACTGCTTTGTCAGGTGCTGAACGGAAAGGAGGGACGTGCTCATGACGGATGCGGCACGCAATTCACGCGGCGGTCGTTCCAGTCTCGGTCGCGACCCGGGTGGAGGCCCGCTCGCGCACGAGAAGCAGGCCCACGAAGCAGGCCGAGAAGAACATGATGGTCAGGGCGTAGGGCGCCGCCTCCGCAAACATGGCCTCCTCCGCGTAGCTCCACACGCCCATCGCCAGCGTCTCGAAGCCGATGGGGGCCAGCAGGAAGGTGATCGGCAGCTCCTTCATGGCCGACAGGAAGACGAACGCGACGCTCACCAGGAGGCCGCGGCGCACCAGCGGCAGGGTGACGCTCGCAAAGGCCCCGAGGGGGGACCGGCCCAGCGAGCGGGCGGCCTCCTCCAGGTGCGGCGGGGCCTGGTAGAGGGCACTCCGGATGGGGCCGATGGCCTCGGCCATGAAGTGCAGCGCGTACGCCGTGACGAGTAGGGCGAGGGTCTGATACGCGAACGGCACCGCCCCCAGCGTGAACACGATGAGGGCGAGCGCAAAGGCGAGCGGGGGCGTCGCGTAGCCGAGGTAGGCGACGCGCTCGACGGCGCGGGTCCAGTCCGACTCGTAGCGGACGCCCAGGTAGGCCACCGGCAGGGCCAGGGCCGCCGCCAGGAGGGCCGCCGGCGCCGAGGCCGACACGGACGCCCAGAGCGACGTGCCGAGGCGGTCCCAGGGAATGCCGCCCGCCGCGAGGTCCGTCATCCAGTGCCCCACCGTGGCCGCCGGCAGGCCCACCGACGCCAGCGCCACCCCGCCGCCGAAGGCGTACCCGGCCCAGCGCCACGCCCCCAGCCGGTGCGGACGCGACGCCCGCGCCGTGCCGCTCCCGGTGCGGTGCAGCAGCAAGCCGCGCAGCAGGCGGGCCTCCAGCACCAACACGGCCAGGGTAAGGGCCAGCAGCATCAGCGCCAGGCACGCCGCATAGATGCGGTCGTAGGAGGCCGTGTACTGCAGATACAGCGCATAGCTGAACGTCTCGAACCGCATCAACGACACCACGCCAAAGTCGCCCAGCACGTGCAGCCCCACCAGCAGGCCCCCGGAGAGGAATCCCGGCCCCAGCTGCGGCAGCACCACCCGCCCGAACGTCTGCCACGGCCCGTAGCCCAGCGAGCGGGCCGACTCTTCGAGGGCGGGGTCGAGCCCCTGCAGGGCCGTGCGCAGGTTGAGGAAGAGGTAGGGGTAGGTGCTGAGGCTGAGGGCAATCACCGCGCCGTCGAAGCCGTCGAGGCGGGGCCACACCACGCCCGCCACCTGGGCGAGGGTGCCGTAGCTGCCCGTCGTGGACAGGAGGACGTACGCCATCACGTAGCCGGGCACCGCCAGGGGCAGCACCCCCAGCAGGGTAAGAAGCCCTTTCCCGCGCAGATCGGTGCGGGTGGTGAGCCACGCCAGCGGAAAGGCGATAGCCGTGGTCCCTACGAGCACGCCCGCTGCCAGTCCCACGGTGTTGCCCAAAAGACGCAGGTTGCGGGTCCGCACCACCAGGTCCCACAAGGTGTGCGGCTCCGCCTGCAGGGCCCGCACAAGAAGGTACACGAGCGGGACCAGCACCCCGCCCACCACCAGCACCACCGGGGCCACCACGTACCAGCGGGTCCGAATGGTGCGAAGGGCGCGGGCCGGCGTCATTCGTTCCTCTTCCGTCGTACGGGAGTCATCAATTGAGACGCTCTAGCAAAACGTCCGGTTTCGTCGCTCCAGGCTTGAGTCGTTGGCTCAGCCCCACAAGCGCCCCGGAGCCCTCGTTGTCTCCGGTCCCAGCGCTTCGCTCTTCCGGCCCGACCGGCGGAGTACATCCAGTTCCGCGCGACGGGTTCGGTAAGGTTTCAAAGGACCGTCAGGGGTGCGAAAGGGGTTTCGCGCTCTCTGTCGTCTCAGGCGACGAGGCGGGGCACGCCAGCTCCCTCCCCGCCCGTCCGGGCCATCGGTTGTACAGCCCCCTGTTTACAGAAGCCCCACGTCGCGGAGGAGCTCGAGGGTGGGCTCGCGCTCGCGCAGGCGGTCGAGCTCAAATGTCGGGCTCAGCGCAAGGGCCTCCTCCACCGACAGCATGTAGCTGGGCACGTCTGCCCCCCGCACCACCGGGTACTCGTTCACCTGGTTGGCGGCGAAGGACTGCGCCTGCTGTGAGAGAAGGAACCGGAGGAAGTCGTGCGCCGCGTCGGACTGGTCGCTCGTTTGGAGGACGCCCGCGCCCGTCACGAGGGCCAAGTTGCCGAGGTCGCCGTCGGCAAAGCGATACGTGTCAACGGGCGCCGAGGCCGAAATGGATTCTTCCTCTTCCTCCTCGCCCTCTTCCTCCTCTTCTTCCTCGCCTTCGTATTCGCCCTCGGGTGCGCTGTGCTGGATGCGGAGCACGTAGTAGTGGTTCGTGAGGGCCACGTCGATCTCGCCCGCGGCCAGCGCCTGGATCATGGGCGTGTTGGAGGTGTAGCTCTTCGGGTTCAACTCCTGCATGTCGTTCAGCCAGGTGCGGGCGGTCTCCTCGCCTTCGGTGAGGCGCAGCGCCGTCACGAAGTCCTGAAAGCTGGAGTAGGCGGGCGTCCACCCGATGCGGCCCTCCAGATCGTCGCGCTCGGGCAGATCGAGCACCGAGGCGGGCAGGTCCGTCGAGTCGACGGTCTCGGTGTTGTAGGCGAGCACGCGGAAGCGGGTCGTCACCGGCACCCAGCGCCCGCTCGACGGCGCAAAGCGCTCCGCCCGTCCCAGGATCGAGTCCGGGAGCGTGGCGAGCTGATCATTGTTCACGGCGTTGCCGAGGGCCCCGGTCGTGTTCGCCCAGAACACGTCGGCCGGACTCTGGTCGCCCTCCTCCTGAAGCGCGGCCTGCAGCTGCGTGTCCGACCCGTAGCGCACACGCACCGGCATGTCGGACTGCTCCTGGTACTGCTGCACGAGCGAGTCGACGAGGGCCTGGCTGCGGCCGGAGTAGATGACGAGCTCGTCCTGCTCGCCCCCGCAGCCGACCAGCGCGGCGGCCAAAACGAGAAGAAACGCGACGTTGAGCAATCGGGACATGGGCCGTCTGGGTGATGGGAGTGGTCTTGTTTAGATCAATTCTAAAGTGAGGCGACGACAGATGCAGCCCGAGCCGCCTGTCTCGGGGCTAAATTGCAGAAACTCCACACGGACGAGGGGCCTGCCGCCCGAATCTGCCGCCGTCGCCCCGGTCTCTCAGCGCACGCTGCTTGTTCGGAGGCGCTCAATCGCCTCGAACAACCGCTCCGGCTGCTGCGCGTGTCGCCGCTCCCGAACGCCTTCCGCGAGCCGCTCGCCCCAGTCGTCCCGAAAGAAGCGACCGACGGCGCGGGCCAAAGCCGGGGGATCCTCGGGGGGCACGACGAACCCAACCTCCTCGTGCGGGATCGACTCTGCGAGCCCCCCCACGTCCGTCACCACCATGGGCCGCTCGAAGTGGGTGGCGATCTGGGCAACGCCGCTCTGCGTGGCCGACACGTAGGGTTGTACCACGAGGTCGGCGGCGCAGAAGTAGCGCGGCACGTCGCCGGACGGGATGTACTCGTCGTGCCACCGCACCCGGTCGTGGAGCCCATGCCGGTCGATGAGGTCGCGGTAGCGGGCCGGATCATCGTACGGCTCCCCCGCCACAACGAGGTGCAGATCAGGCAGGTCGTTCAGTATGTCGGGCATCGCCTTCAGGAGGACGTGTAGGCCCTTGTACTCGCGGACGAAGCCGAAGAAGAGGCACACGGGCGCGTCGTTCGGCAGGTCGAGCGCCGCGCGGGCCTCGGCGGGGGGCACCGGGTCGCCAAAACGCTCGTAGACGGGGTGCGCAATCTGTTCGATGCGGGCGTTGGGGCCCGCGAGGCGGCGGGTGTCGTCGGCCACGGCGTCGGACATGACGACGTGCCCGGCGCAGGCCCGCAGGAAAAACCGGCTGAGGAGCGCGTCGCCGAGGTGCCGCTCGTGGGGCAGCGCGTTGTGGACCACAGCGAACGACGGAATGCCGTAGTGCCGCCGCAGCCCCCGCGCCACGACGCCGTAGGCGGGCGCAAAAAAGGGCATCCAGTACTGAAAGACCACCGCGTCGGGCGCTTCGTCCCGCAGGTGGAAGCCCGTCCGGAACCACGAGAGCGGGTTGATGGAGTCGAGCAGGCGGGGCGCCCCCCGCACGGCCTCGGGGGCGTCGCTCTCCGGCTCGTACTGCGTCTTCCCGGGAAACAGGAGGTCGGGATACTGACGCGAGAAGCTGACGGGCCGCACGTCGTGGCCGCGGTCGGCGAGCCCGGTGACCGTCATCTCCGTGAAGTGCGCAATGCCGCCCCGGTACGGGTGCATCGGCCCCACGACTGCAATCCGCATTTTTTCATTGTCCCATTGTCCCATTTTTGTGCTCCCCGTTCAAGTCCCAAACAGCAATGGTCAAATGCGCAAATCACCCAGTGCGCCAATGATCTACCGATTGACCGAGCTCATGTCCGGGTAGCGGTCGCCGGCCGCCACGCCCTGCGGCGCAATCTCGTCGATCCGCTCCAGCTCATCGTCGGAGAGCGACACGTCGAGCGCCCCGATGTTGTCGTCCAGGTGATCGGGATTCGTGGTGCCGGGAATGGGCACGATGTCGTCGCCCTGGTGCAGCACCCAGGCGAGGGCCAACTGCGCGGGCGTCACGCCCTTGTCGGCCGCCAGGCGCTCCACCTCCTCCACGAGGTCCAGGTTCTTCTGGAAGTTCTCTCCCTGGAAGCGCGGGTTGTGGCGGCGCCAGTCGTCCTCGGGCAGGTCCTCGGGCGACTCGAAGCGGCCCGTGAGGAAGCCGCGCCCAAGTGGGCTGTACGGCACGAACCCGATGCCGAGGTCGCGGCACGTTGGCAGAATGTCCTGTTCGGGGGCGCGGCTCCAGAGCGAGTACTCCGTCTGCAGGGCGGTGATAGAGTGCTCCTCATCGGCACGGCGGAGCGTCTCCGGCGCGGCCTCCGAAAGGCCGAGGCAGCGCACCTTCCCCTCGTCCACCAGCCGGCCCATCGCGCCCACCGTGTGCTCGATGGGCACCTCCGGGTCCACGCGGTGGAGGTAGTAGAGATCGATGTGGTCGACGCCCAGGCGCTGCAGCGAGTCCTCACAGGCCTTTCTCACGTAGCGTGGCCGCCCGTTGATGCCCAGATACTCGCCCTGCTCGTTCCGCACGATGCCACACTTGGTGGCGATCGTCACCTCGTGGTGGTGCATGCCCAGCACGCGGCCCACCAGCTTCTCGTTGGTGAAGGGGCCGTACATGTCGGCCGTGTCGAAAAACGTGACGCCGCGGTCGAGGGCCCGCTGGAGCGTCTTGATGGCACGGTTCTCGTCGGGCGTCCCGTAGAAGTCGGACATGCCCATGCAGCCGAGGCCGAGGGCGGAGACGGTGAGATCATTCTGCCCAAGGGTGCGCTGTTGCATCGTGGGGAAAGGAATGTATGACGCGGAGTCGGTGAGTTATGGGGGAGACCACATACGACACCGCCAACAAGCCTG
Organism: Salinivenus lutea; assembly: GCA_002894685.1. GTDB lineage: Bacteria > Bacteroidota > Rhodothermia > Rhodothermales > Salinibacteraceae > Salinibacter > Salinibacter luteus. The sequence continues at coordinate 82,297 of NCRC01000010.1, read as the reverse complement.
CAGGTTCGCACAGGCTGTTGTTTCGGCCCGACTCAACGGGTCTGCCGGTCGCCAAGAGACGACGGGGACGGATGGTGAGACACCCAAACAAAAAAGCCCCGGGCGACCGTGTGGTCACCCAGGGCTTTCTGGATGGGGCAAAAAATCTCCCGTTGCAGGGCACGCCTCCTACTCGAGGTCGAACCGGTCGAGGGTCATGACCTTCGTCCAGGCATCCACGAAGTCCTGAACGAACTTCTCCTCGGCGTCGTCGGCCCCGTAGACCTGCGACAGGGCACGAAGCCGGGAGTTCGACCCAAAAATCAGGTCCACGCGGGTCGCCTTCCACTCCGTCTCGCCGGTCTCTCGATCCTTCACCTCGAAGAGCGCCTTGTCGTCGGAGACCGACTCCCACTCGTAGTCCATCGAGAGCAGGTTCACGAAGTAGTCGTTGGTCAGCGTGCCCGGGCGGTCGGTGAAGACGCCGTACCCGTTGGCCTGCTCGTGGGTGGCGTTCAGCGCACGCATGCCGCCGACGAGCACCGTCATCTCCGCGGGCGTCAGGTCCAGCAGATCGGCCTTGTCGATCAGGAACTCCTCCGGCGTCCAGTCCTGCCCCGGATCGTCGGCGATGTAGTTGCGGAAGCCGTCCGCCGTCGGCTCGAGGTATTCAAACGCCTCTACGTCGGTCTGCTCCTGGGTGGCGTCGGTGCGGCCGGGGTGGAACGGCACGGTCACGTCGTGGCCGGCGTCCGCTGCGGCCTTCTCGATGGCGGCGGCCCCACCCAAGACGATCAGGTCGGCCAGCGATACGCGCACGTCGTCGGAGCGCGACTCGTTGAAGTCCTGCTGGATGCCTTCCAGCACATTCAGCGTGCGGGACAGCTCGTACGGCTCGTTGGCCTCCCAGCTGCGGTGCGGCTTGAGGCGGATGCGGGCCCCGTTGGCGCCGCCGCGCTTGTCGCTGTCGCGGTACGTCGAGGCCGACGCCCAGGCGGTCTTCACCAGGCGCGAGACCGGCAGGTCCGTGTCGAGGATCCGCTCCTTGAGCCCGGCGATCTCCTCGTCCCCGATCAGCTCGTGGTCGACGTCGGGCACGGGGTCCTGCCAGATCAGGTCCTCGTCGGGCACCTCCGGGCCGAGGTAGCGCTCCTTCGGGCCCATGTCCCGGTGAATCAGCTTGAACCAGGCCCGCGCAAAGGCGTCCTGGAACTCCTCCGGGTCCTCGCGAAAGTCCTCGATGATTTCCCGGTAGTCCGGGTCCCGCTTCAGGGCGATGTCCGTCGTGAGCATCATGGGGTCCACCGTCTCCGACGGGTCGTGGGCGTCGGGCACAGTGTCCTTGATCTCGTCGCCTTTCGGCCTCCACTGCCATGCGCCGCCCGGGCCCTTGTGCACCTCCCACTCGTAGTCGAGCAGGAAGTCGAGATAGCCCAGATCCCACTGGGTCGGCGCATCGGTCCAGGGCCCCTCAATGCCGCTGGTGATGGTGTCGCCGCCCTTGCCGGAGCCGTGCGAGTTTTTCCAGCCAAATCCCTGCTGCTCGATGGGCGCCGCTTCGGGCTCGGCCCCGAGGTGGTCGTCGGTGTCGGCGCCGTGGACCTTCCCAAACGTGTGCCCGCCGGCGATGAGGGCGGCCGTCTCCCGGTCGTTCATCGCCATGCGGCCAAAGGACTGACGGATCCGCTGGGCCGACCACTCCGGGTCCGGCGTGCCTTCCGGCCCCTCAGGGTTCACGTAGATGAGGCCCATGACGGTCGCGCCGAGGCGTCCCTCAAGCTCGTCGTTCTCGTCGAACCGGTCCCAGGTCTCCATCTCATTTTCCGGGCCCCAGTCGATGGACCCGTCGGGCTTGTAGTCGTCCTCCCGGCCCCCACCAAAGCCAAACGTCTTGAAGCCCATCGATTCCAGGGCCACGTTGCCCGCGAGCACAAACAGGTCCGCCCAGGAAATCTTGCGCCCGTACTTTTTCTTAACCGGCCAGAGCAGCCGGCGCGCCTTGTCGAGGTTTGCGTTGTCGGGCCAGCTGTTGAGCGGGGCCAGTCGCTGTCGGCCGCCGGAGGCGCCCCCCCGGCCGTCGGTGGTGCGGTACGTGCCGGCGCTGTGCCACGCCATTCGGATGATGAGCGGCCCGTAGTGATCATAGTCCGCCGGCCACCAGTCCTTCGAGGTCGTAAGGGTCTCTTCAATATCGGCCTTCAGCTCCGCATAGTCGATGTCCTGGAAGGCCTCGGCGTAGTCGAACTCCCCGTTCCAGGGGCCGACGTCCTGTGCATTTTGGTCGAGAATCTCGATGTCCAGGCTGCTGGGCCACCACTCGCGGGTCGTCGCGGGCGTGCTCGTCCGCTCCGGTTGCGACCCGTTGTGCATGACCGGGCACCCGTTGGTCTCGCTTGTGGTGTCCGTCTCGTGTTCCTGTGCCATAAAGAGAAATGGGGGGCGTTGCTGAGTGGATCGTGCGCTGCTTTCAAAAGGTAGGGAGAGCACGTTGATCATTCAAATCGATAATCTCTATATTTGTCATAGTTTCAGTCTATACCCGAACCGCCCACGCCCATGACGCTCGCTCAACTGCGGTATCTCGATGCCCTGGACACCCACCGCCATTTTGGCGAGGCCGCGGCGGCGTGCGGGGTCACCCAGCCCACGCTGAGTACGCAGGTGCAACAGCTGGAGGAGGAGCTGGGGATGGACCTGATCGACCGGAGTCGTCAGCCCGTGGTGCCGACCGCCGCCGGGGAGCGCATCATTGCCCAGGCCCGCGAGGTGCTGGCGGCCCGCAATCAGCTGGTGGACCTGGCCACCGCGGTCCAGGATCGGGTCACCGGCACGCTGCGCCTCGGTCTGCTGCCCACGTTGGCGCCCTACCTCCTCCCGCTCCTCCTTCCGGCCCTCGGCGAGGCGTACCCCGACATCACACTCGTCGTGCGCGAATGGCCCACCGCGGAGCTCCTCGATGCCCTCCACACCGACGCGCTCGACGCCGCGCTCATCGCCACCGACGAGGCCGGCCCCGACCACCACGACCGTGTGTTGTTTTCGGAGCCGTTCGTGGGGTACGTCGCGCCCACCCACCGCCTCGGACCCCGCGACGCGCTGTCCCCCTCCGACCTGGCTCTCGACGACCTGTGGCTGCTGAGCGATGGGCACTGCTTCCGCGACCAGGTGCTGCAGGTGTGTGGGGCCGCCCCCTCCACCCCCCAGTCGACCGTCCAGTTCGAAAGCGGCTCGCTGGAGACGCTGGTGCATCTGGTGCGGCACACGGGCGGCATGACCCTCCTGCCTGCCCTCGCCACCCACCACATGAGCCCCGACGCCCGCAACACCTACGTCCTCCCCTTCGCGGAGCCGACGCCCGCCCGGCAGGTACGCCTCGTGCGTCGTCGGTCGCACAAGCCGCGCCTTCTGGAGGCCTTCGTCGACACCCTGCTCGACGCGCTGCCGGACACGGTGACGGTCGCGTAGGCGCTACCCCTGCGGGGCCGAGGGGGCAACGGATTCTTCCGCCGGGCGAAGCGTGTCGGACACCTCGTAGGTCGACGTGTCCTCCATGCGTGGCTGAATGATCATCTCACCCAGCAGGCCCGTGGTGAACATCTGCGACCCGAACAGGATGAGCAAAATCCCAAACAGCAGCAGCGGGCGGTCTCCAATCGGGTGCCCGAGCACGAGCTTGTCGAACGACAGCCAGAGGCTCACCAGAAAGCCCAGCGCAAACGCCGCGGTCCCGAGCGTCCCGAAGAAGTGCATGGGCCGCACGGCGTAGCGCGTGAGGAAGACGACCGTAATGAGGTCGAGAAAGCCCTGAATGAAGCGCTCGACCCCGAACTTGGTGGTGCCGTACTTGCGCGGGTGGTGCCGCACCTCCTTTTCGGCCACGCGGTCGTACCCCTCCCACTTGGCCAGGAGGGGAATGTAGCGGTGCAGCTCGCCGTACACGTCGATGCTCTTCACCACCTCGCGCCGGTAGGCCTTCAGCCCACAGTTAAAGTCGTGCAGCGGGAGCCCCGAGAACAGGCGCGTCACCCAGTTAAAGAAGCGGCTGGGCACCGTCTTGCTGATCGGGTCCTTGCGATTTTTCTTCCACCCGCTCACGAGATCGTAGTCTCCCTCCGTCAGCATCTCGAGGAGGGCAGGGATCTCGTTCGGGTCGTCCTGCAGGTCCGCGTCCATCGTCACGACGTAGCGGCCCTCGGCCCGCTCGAAGCCCACGGCCAGGGCGGCGGATTTGCCGTAGTTGCGGCGGAAGCGAAGCCCCGCGACGCGGTCGTCCTCGTCGTGCAGCCCCTCCACCACCTCCCAGGTCCCGTCCCGCGACCCGTCGTCGATGATCCACAGCCGAAACGACAGATTCGCCCCCTCACACGCCTCGCGCACCCCCGCGGCCAGTTCCGGCAGCGACTCGGCCTCCTCGTAGGCCGGCACCACCACGCTTACATCCGGCCGCGGCGGGCTGGACTGCGAATGTTGGAGGGGGGAATGCTCCACGGCAGCCTCGCTCGATCCGTGAGATTGTGTGTTTTGGGGTTGCGCATCGTGCCCACGCCCCTCCCGCAACACGCACTACGCAATATGCACTACGCAATACGCACTATGCGCTACGCAACACACTCCGCCTACGCATCAATCGTCGCGTACTTGGCATTGCGCTCGATGAACTTGCGGCGCGGCTCCACCGAGTCGCCCATGAGGGTCGAGAAGGTCTTGTCGGCCGCCGCGGCGTCCTCGACGGTCACCTGCTGGATCTTCCGCGTCTCCGGGTTCATGGTGGTGGCCCAGAGCTGCTCGGGATTCATTTCGCCGAGGCCCTTGTAGCGCTGCATGCTGGGGCTCTTGCCGTCGGCCCGAAGCTCGCGCATCCGCTCCTGCATCTCGTCGTCGGTCCAGCAGTAGATCTCGTTGCTGCCGTGCTGAATGCGGTAGAGCGGCGGCAGGGCAATGTAGATGTGCCCCTTCTCGATGAGGGGGCGCAGCTGGCGGTAGAAAAAGGTGAGGAGCAGCGACCGGATGTGGGCCCCGTCCACGTCCGCGTCCGTCATCATCACAATCTTGTGGTACCGCATCTCATTGAGGTTGAACTCCTCCTCCGTGGACGTGAGCCCCGTCCCGAGCGCCGTGACGATGTTCTGGATCTGATCGTGCTCCAGAATGCGGTCGAGGCGGGCCTTCTCCACGTTCAGAATCTTTCCGCGGAGCGGCAGAATCGCCTGAAAGTGGCGGTCGCGGGCCTGCTTGGCCGAGCCGCCCGCCGAGTCGCCCTCCACCAGGTAGAGCTCCGCCTCCTCCGGCGTGCGCGTCGAGCAGTCCGCCAGCTTGCCCGGCAGCCCGCCCCCCGAGAAGGCGTTTTTGCGCTGCACGAGCTCGCGGGCCTTGCGGGCGGCGGCCCGCGCCTCCGCGGCCGTAATTACCTTGTTGATGATCTGCTCCGCCTGGTCCGGGTGGTCCTCCAGCCACCGGCCCAGCTTGGTGTTGATGAGCGATTCGACCAGGCCCTGCACCTCCGAGTTGCCCAGCTTCGTCTTCGTCTGCCCCTCGAACTGCGGCTCGGGGACCTTGATGGAGAGCACCGCCGTGAGCCCCTCCCGGAAGTCGTCGCCCGAGAGGTCGAACTTGAGGCTGTCAAGCATGCCCTCCTTCTGCGCGTAGGTCTTGAGGGTGCGCGTGAGGGCGCGCCGGAAGCCGGTGATGTGGGTGCCGCCCTCGTGCGTGTTGATGTTGTTGACGAAGGAGAGGACGTTCTCGTTGTAGCCGTCGTTGTAGCGCATGGCCAGCTCGACCGGCACCTCGCCCTCCTGCTCGGCAATATAGATCGTGTCGTCGATGATCGAATCCCGGGCCTCGTCGAGGTACTCCACGAAGCCCTTGATGCCCTCTTCCGAGTAGTACTCTTCGCGGGCCAGGTCCTCGTCCGCCTCGCGGTGGTCCTCGATGACGATGCGCACCCCGGCGTTCAGGTAGGCCAGTTCGCGCAGGCGGTCCGAGAGGGTCTCGAACCGGAACTCCGTCGTCTTGAAAATCTCCTCGTCGGGCCAGAAGCGGATGTGGGTGCCCGTCTCCTCATCCTCGCGCATGGGGCGGCCCTGCTCCACCTCCGCCTCCGGCACGCCGCAGCGGTAGTTTTGCCGCCACACGTAGCCGTCGCGCCGCACAGTCACCTCGAAGCGGGACGCGAGCGCGTTGACGCACGAAACGCCCACCCCGTGCAGGCCACCGGACACCTGGTAGCTGTCCTTGTCGAACTTGCCGCCGGCGTGGAGCACCGTCATCACCACCTCCAGCGCCGAGCGGTCCTCGGACGGGTGCGTGTCGACCGGAATGCCGCGCCCGTTGTCCGCAATCGACACCGAGCCGTCCTCGTGGAGCTCCACCTCGATGTGGTCGCAGTGCCCGGCCATCGCCTCGTCAATCGAGTTGTCGAGCACCTCGTAGACCAGGTGGTGCAGGCCGCGCAGTCCCACGTCGCCGATGTACATCGACGGGCGCTTGCGCACGGCCTCCAGGCCCTCGAGCACCTGAATGTTCGAGGCCGCGTAGGGGCTAATCGCGCGATCGGGAAGGTCGGTCGTCTTGCTCATAACCAGGTGGGGCGGGGAAAGTCGAACGGCGTGCGGGCGACGAAACCGCAGGGGCTTCGTCGTTTGACAGGGGATCCGTATAGTAACGGGTGTTCCTGCCAATGGTTCACCCCGTGGGCGTCCCTCCGCCGGCCCGGCGGTCTCCTGCTCTTCCGCCCGCGGCGGGGCCGTTCCGTCCGCTTTTCGACCGGGCGGACGGGCGCCTTGTCCCCGCATCGCGCCCAAAACGATGGGGGATCCCCGCCCCGCACGGAGCGGAGACAATGCATCAGATGGAGCGTTCGTGCCGCCTCCCCGTTTACTGTACTCTCCCCGACGGCGCTCCGCCCCCTGCACGTCTTTTCCCAATGCCCACTGCGACGCGACGAACGGCCTACCGCCTGTCCGTACTCGTGGCTGTGCTCATGGCCGTGACCGCGGGCCTGGGGCTCTTTTCTCATGACCTGTATCGCGACAACGCCCTGGTGGCGGCGGGCTGGTACGGGAACGACCTCGTCACGCTGGGGGTGGCCGCGCCGCTGCTCACGATTGCCCTGGCGGGGGCGTGGCGGGGCTCGCGGCGGGCCACGCTCGTGTGGCTGGGCCTGCTGGCCTACACCGTCTACACCTACGCCTTCTACCTTTTCGGGGCCGCGTTCAACAGCCTCTTTCTGCTCTACGCGGCGCTCGTCCCCCTGTCGGGGGCCGCCCTCATTTTCGGCCTCGCGTCGGTCGACGCCCGGAGCGTCCACGCACAGGTGTCGGACGCGCTGCCGGTGCCGCAAATTGTCACCTTCATGACACTGGTGGGGGGCGGCCTGGGCGGCTTCTACGTCGTCCAGTCGCTTCGGTATCTGGAAACGGGCGCCGTGCCGGCCCCGATTGACGCGACGGGCCTCCACACGCACCTGATCGCGGCCCTCGACCTGTCGCTGGTGGTGCCGGTGGCCCTGCTTGGGGCCGTATGGCTGTGGCGGGACGAGCCGTGGGGCTACGTGCTGGCCGTGATCTGGTCGGTAAAGGGGACCGTCTACATGATGGCTCTCGTGGCGGCCACCCTCGCCGGCCTGTGGACGGGGGCCTCGGGCGCGTGGGAACTGCTTCCGTTGTGGGGGGCGATTGGCGTGGGCTGCGGGGCGGCGAGCCGGTCCCTGCTCTCCCACCTCCGCCCCGGCCGCGTACGGCGCCGCGGGTGAGCCCGCCGCCCGCTCCGTCATACCTCGTGCCGCACCCACACGGCGAAGGCAATGCCCCGCTCCACCGCATCCGGCAGAGGCATCTCTTCTTGGTCGGAGCGGGAGGCCCCACCCGCCCAGGCGGCCAGCTGGTCGTGCACGTGCCGCGCCTCCTCCACCAGCTCCTCGGACACCTCGGGGTAGAGGCTGAGAAGGTGCTGATGCATGGTTTTCGTCAGTCGTTTGGCGCGGCGCAGCTTCATGAGGAGGTCGAACTGCCGCACCGCGTGTCCCAGCGCGTGCTCCTCGTGGCGCTCCAGGGGCACCTGCCCGAGCACCAGCTGCATGAGCAGGTCCATGAGCGACCGGCGCGCCTCGTGCAGCCGGACGGTGGCCACGTCGCTCGGCGCCTGCGCGGCCGGATCCCGCCCCGTGCGGCGTTCCTGCACGGCCTCCCGCACCTCGGCGGCCGTCGAAAGGGTGGCGAGAAGCGTCATTGACTCCAGGACGGCGGCCGAATCGGGCGCCCCGGAGGCAGATTCGTCACTCATTGGAGACCAGGGAACAGGGGAAGAGAAAAGACGAACGGGCGGATGCGCCGCGACGCAGCTGTCCCCGCGGGCACGGCGCGGATCGAGGCGCCGGTGGGCGCCGGCCCCATCCCACGCTGCGCCGCCCATCACCGGGGGCTCACCGGGTGCCAGAGATCGCGCGTCCGAGCGACGCTACACCTCAAGGTACCGAACGAACTCCTCCACCAACTCCTCCAGCTCCTCTTCCTCCTCGCCGAAGGAGGCCACGACGTGGTAGCCGTTGTGCTCCAGGACGTGGCGGATGCGGGCCGTGTCCTTCACGTTGAGCTTGAGGGTGACGCGGATCTTGTCGGTGGACTGCTCGGGCGACTCGGAGGCCACGGCGAGCACCTTGCCGTCGTTCTGCTCAATCAGGTGGATGAGCTGGGCCAGGGCGTAGTCGCGGGCATCCACCTCCAGCGCCACGATGGCCCCGGCCTGCTGGGTGGACAGCATCTGGGCAAACTTGTCGAAGATGTCGTGCCGCCGGATGAGGCCCAGGTAGCGCCCCTTGGGCGTCGCCACCGGCACCACGCTCAGGTCGTGCTGCACCATGGTGCGGGCCGCGTCGAAGATGTGCTCCTCGGGGGCCACGTGCGCGGGCCGGACGGCCACCAGGTCGCCCACCGTCGTATCCGGGCCGTCGGCCTCCATCAGTCGCGTTTCGGACACGAGCCCGGCCAGGGTGCCGTCCTCCGTAACCACCGGGAGGTGCCCCACGCGGTGCTCCATGAGCAGGCCCAGGGCGTCTTCAACCGTGTCGTCCGCCTGGAGGGCGGGAGTCGCGGAGTGGATGGCGTCGCGAGCGTTCATAACAGTAGGGGGGTTGGCGTCAGAAGGACGCGGTGGGTGCCGGTGCACGGGGCGTGCCCGGCCTGTCTTCCTTCGTGCAAGGGCTGTGCCGCCCTCAGCGGAGCTGACAGATCCGCAGCCCGCGCGGCCCCAACGTGGCGGAGGCGTTACGATTCGCGAACCGGCACCTCGTCGTCCACGACGGGGCGCAGCTCCGCAAAGGCCTCAAGGGTTTTTCGGAGCCGGGCGTCGTTTCGGGGGGCCGCCCGGAATCGCATGCGTGCCACGGCTTGCGGGGTCTTTCCCGTTCCGTTCTCCCCGTATTCCCCATTCTCGGCGTACATGTAGTCTTCGCTCACCACGTCTGCCAGCCGGTGAATCTTGGCAATCGCCTCGGGCTCCGATACCGGCACGTAGGTGACCCGCTCCACGTAGTCTTTCTCGATCAGGGCGAGCAGATCTTCCTTCAGCTGCTCCAGCCCAATGCCCCGGAGCGCCGAGATGAAGGAGGCCTCCGGGTACTCGTCGCGGAGGGCGCGGAGGAGCCCCCGGTCCTCCAGGGCGTCTATTTTGTTGAACACCAGCAGGGTCGGCTTGTCCCCCGACTCCAGCTCTTTCAGGGTGCGCCCCACCACCTCCGTCTGTTCGCGGAAGTTCGGGTGCGTAACGTCCACCACGTGCACCAGCACGTCGCTCTCACGCACCTCGTCGAGGGTGCTCTTGAAGCTCTCAATGAGACGGTGCGGCAGCTTCCGGATAAACCCGACCGTGTCGGACATCAGCACCTCCTTGTTGTCGTCGAGCTCCACGGTGCGGGTCGTGGCGTCGAGCGTCGCAAAGAGGCGGTCCTCAGCAAGCAGTTCCTCGTCGGCCAGGGCGTTGAGAAGAGTCGATTTGCCCGCGTTCGTGTATCCGACGAGCGAGACCGTCGTGTACGCCTCCCGCCCCTTCCGCTGCGTCTGGCGCTGCTGGTCGATCTTCTCCAGCTCGTCGCGCAGCTTGGCCATGCGCTTGTCGATGATGCGCCGGTCCATCTCGATCTGCTTCTCGCCCGGGCCCTTGGTGCCAATTCCCCCTTCCTGCCGGGAGAGGTGCGTCCAGCGGCGGGTGAGGCGGGAGCGGAGATAGTCGAGCTGAGCAAGTTCGACCTGCGTCTTGGCGGCGCGGGTCTGCGCCCGGCTCGCAAAGATGTCGAGGATGAGGCCGGTCCGGTCGAGCAGCTTACAGTCAATCTCCTGCTCGATGTTTTTGACCTGCACCGGGCTGAGCTCGTCGTCGAAAATGACGAGGTCCGTGTCCTTCTCTTTGGTGAGGCGCGCCAGCTCGTTCACCTTGCCCGAGCCGATAAAGGTCGCGGGGTCCGGGCTGTTGAGCGACTGCGTGAGGCGGTCCGTCACCTCGGCGCCGGCGGTGCGGGCCAGGTGCTCCAGTTCGTTGAGATGATCGCGCACCTCAAAGCGAGACTGCTGGGGCGTAATGACCCCGACGATGATGGCGGTTTCCGCCCCTTTCGTTTTTTCTTCCGGTGTAAACAACGACGGCTCAGGCGTTTGGCAGAAGGATGGCGAGCGAATCGAGGGCCTCTCGATTCAATCAAACTGCATGGAATATACCTATTCCACGGTTTGATGTTGCACGCATGCCCCATGTCTCTCGGCGAGGCCGATCCGGGGCGGTCGATCTACGACCGATCGGGGCCGTCGGGGCGATCGACGGGGGTGTCGTGCGTCCCGACAGTGGCCTCGCGGAAGCGGGCGTCGAGCTTGCGACGCACGAGATCGCGAACGGCCTCGGCGTGGGCACGGGGGACCGGCAGGTCGAGGCGCTGGGGCCGGTCGTCGGCGCCGCGATAGACGAAAATGAAGTGCGGCTGTTCGTTGCGCGTGGTGACCACGTAGTCGACGACGGCCCGCCACGGCACGGCCCGGTGCGGACGCGTCACGTCCGGGACGAGGCCGTGCTCAGTCAGGAGGACGCTCTGCGCGAGCCACGTGGCGACGAACCAGAACAGGCCGCCGGCCGGATAGCCGAGCAGGACGGCCGTGGGCACGGCACGGCCCTGAACGACGGCGTAGCCGATGCCCCCCGCCACCACGAGGAGAAAGAACGAGGGGCCCAGGGGGAGACGCGTCAGCGGGCCGGTGCGCCAGACGAGGAGGGGCTCTCGAATGCGGAGGCGGCTCATGACGGCCACCAGCATCGCCACGGAGGTCCCCCCGACGAACGCCGTAAGGGCGATCCAGTGCAGCGCCCAAAAAAGAGTGGCAACCGACGGCATAACCGCTCCCTGCAAGGGATCATTTACGAGGCGCAGGCCCGAGCCGGTGCGGGCCCGGACGGATCAGGGAGACGCCGCCCACGGCCCCCTTCGCCCCCGCTCACGCGGTCGCCGTTTCCGGCGTCCACAGACGGCTCACGAGCATCTCACTGACCAGGAAAATCAACGCCAGGAGAAGAAAGACGTTCCAGATTTCGGTGCCGGCCTCCCGGGTTTGAATCGTCTCAGCGACGTCGTCCGTCCCCGTCCCGCGCACCACCTCAACCGGCGTTCGGAGCATCGAGTGCAGGTGGGCCGCGGCGCTGTCGGGCGCCGCCGTGCGCAGGTCGGACTCGGCCGGGTGTACGTTTACGGCGAGCCGCTGCACGAGGCGGTCGCCCGTGGTGACATCGTAGACGCCCGGCACGCGCACGTCCGACCCGACCTGCAGGAGCGTGGCGCCGAACAGGGTGCGCTGGTCCGGAGCAATTTCGGTCTCCTCGGGCCCCATCAGGCGAAGCGATGCGTCGGGCGAGACGCCGGCGATGCGCACCTCCGCCGGGCGCCCCGCCACCAGCTGCGCCCCCGTGGTCGAGGCGCCGGCGGACAAGTAGTACACCGAGCGGTAAAGCAGGGGAACGAAAAGGCCCCGCGTGGGCAGATCGCTCCACTCAAGGCTCGGGGCCACCGCCGACACGAGCAGGGCGCCGCGCCCATGTCGGGCCTCGTACAGGAAGGGCGTCTCAGTAGACAGCTCGATGAGCGTCTGTCCCTTCGAACCAGACGGACGCAGTCGCAGGGCGCGGTAGATGTCGGGGTCCTCTACCGTAGCCTCGTCGTCCGCGTTCGCCCGGTCGAAGACCCCCTCAAAGAGCGGATGCTCCAGGTCCACCTGAGAAAACGACGCAATCGCCTGCTCACCGGACAGCGTCCCGTCGGCCCCCTCAATCCTGCCCGCCCCCAGCGCGTCGAGGAGCGGATTGTACTCGGAGGGCGCGGCCTGTGCACTGGGAAAGAGGAAGACGCCTCCGCCCCGATCCACGTACCGGGTCAGCGCCTCCACGGTCCCCCCCGACAGCGACCGCGGCCCCACCAGGAGCACGGCGTCGTACTGCCCCAGCTCGGCGGCCGCCAGGGCGCCCTCCTCAATCGTCGTGGGCCGGAACGCAATACGTTCCTCGATCATCTCCGACGAGAGGGCGAGGTCGACGTAGCGGGGGTCCTGTCCCTGTCCGCGCACCACCAGCACGCGCCGCTCCTCCGGCACATTGAGCGTAAAGTGGTGGCGATCGTCGGCCGGGAAGCCGTCGCCCTCCGTCTCCACCGCCCCCCGCAGCCAGCCTCGCTCCTGCGGCGTCACCGTGAACGAGACCGTCGTCTCGACGCCCGGCTCCAGCGTGGTCGTGGCCTGCCCCACACGCTCCCCCTCCAGGTACACGCTGGCGACGTAGTTCGGCAACGGGTCCGCCCCGTAGTTGACCAGCGTGGCCTCGACGGTCACGGGCTGGCCGGCCTCCACCACGCGCCCCGGCACCGTCACGTCCCGCACGCCGACATTCGAGGGCCTCCGGGAGTCCACAGGCAGAAGCCGCACCTGCACGCCCTCCGGCACCTGGGCCGCCACCGAATCCCCAAGCGTGCTCCGCTGCAGGTCGCCGATTGCGTAGACCACCTTCCGCGGGGCCGAGGCCTCCGCCACTGCCTCCGCCGCCTCCACCACGCGACGGGCGAGGGGCGCCGCGCCGGCCCGCGGCTCCAGTTCCCCAACCGCGCTCCGCGCCAGGCCCGTGGAGGGGCTGAGGGTGGGGCGGTCGGCGCGCACCGGGGACGGCGCCGTCGGCCACACGCCCACCTCGTCTTCGTCGTCCACCGTCGCCAACACGCCCTCCGCCTGCGCCCGCGCCGCATCAAGGGCCGTCCCTCCGTCCGCCCCGTCCCTCCCCATCGACAGCGAGTTGTCCACCACCACGCCGTGGGCCGTAGGCACCGACGCGCCGACGCCGGCCAGGTTGCCCGTCAGGGTCGGTTGCGCAAAGGCCATCACGAGACAGGCAATCGCCAGCACCCGCAGGAGCAGGAGCAGCCACTCCTTGATCCGCACGCGCTGCACCGCCGTCTCCTGAAGCTCCTTCACGAACGCCAGCGAACTGAATTCCACCGTCCGCGGCTGACGCAAGTTAAAGAAGTGGAGGAAGAGCGGCACGGCCACCGCCGCCATCGCCAGAAGCGCAAATGGGTTGAGGAACGACACAGGAGGCGCGGTGGAGCTCGGAAGGACGAACCGACGCAGGATCGCCTGCTACCGGAGGCCGCGGGACGGCGTTCCACCGGAGAGGGCGTCAGATCCGGCGGGGGCGACCGTCTCTCCACACCGCTACGGGAAAAGCACAGTGTCGATGCCGTGGATCACGCCGTTGTCCACCTCGACGTTCGCGACCGATACGCTTGCCCCCTCGTCGCTCGGGTTGATCGTCACCGCCCCGGACGCCCCGTCCCGCACGACGGTCACGGCCGAGCCCTCCAGCGTGACCACGTCGGTTTCGGAGGTGGGCACGTCTTCGGCGAGGAAGACACTGTCGAGCACGTGGTACTGCAGCACGTCGGCCGCGGTGGACGGCAGCTCGCCGCTCTCGATTTCCCCGTTCTCGTTGTCGTCGAATGCCTCCAGAAGCGCGCTATTGGTGGGCGCGAAAACGGTCCGGCTGCCGGTGCGGAGAGGCCCCTCAAGGTCCGCCTCCTTCACCAGTCGGGCAAAGATGGAGAACTGCGGCGTCAGGGTCGCACGATCCACCGCGTCGGCCAGCAGGCCGTCCACCACGTGCACCAGGCCGTTCGAGGCACTGGCGTCGGCGTTTGTGACCGCGGCCCGATTGACAGACGTGATGATGTTGTCTTCAGCATTCTCCCCCTCGTCCACCCCGACGACCAGATCGCTGCCCGCGAGGGGCGTGATCGACTGTCCATCGCTGAGCGACGACGAGGGCTGCGTTCCCTCCACCAGGTGGTGCTGGATCACCTTCTCCGCCACCCCCGGGTTGAGGGAGGGATCAATCGCCGGGTCGAATGCACTGTTCAACGGCGCAAACAGCGTGCGGCCGTCCGCTTCCAGTGCGCCCGACAGGCCCACCTCCTGAACGGCTCCGTTGAGCGTACTGAAGCCCTCCACCTGGGCGACGTAGTCTCCAATCGAGGGGTCCACCTGTTCCGAATCGCCAAGGTCCTCGCTATCGCACCCGACAAGCACGAGGGCAACGGCGAGCAGTCCGAGGGCGAAGCGGCTCCAGCGAACACGGGGCGTAGCAATAGCGGTCATCATGAAAAGACGGATCGTCTCAATGCAAAGTCGAATGGAAACTCCGGAAGGTACCGAGCGGACCGGGCCAGCGCCCCCCGACCGCCATTTACAGGCTACAGCGTAATCGTAAGCCGGCTGTAGACGAACCGGCCGTTGAAGCCGATGGGAGAGGCGCGATTGTAGGGCAGGATGATATCAAACGTCCCCTGCGTGGGCGGGAGGTCCGGGTAATTGTCGAAGAGGTTGCGCGCCCCAATCGCGAGGCTGACCTGATCGTTGAAGGCCCGATACCCAATTTCGCCCCCGAAGGTGTACTCCGGGCTCAGCGTATAGTCCTGCTCCGGGTCGTTGAACGGCACCAGGATTTCCCCATAGCGCGAGCCATTCAGGCTCAGATCGACAGGCCCCGCCGTGAGCGACGCACTCAGCTTGCTCGTCGTAGAAGGCGTCTCTTCCGTCAGCTCCTTCTGCGCAACGCGCCCAAAGATCTGCTCATCGAACTCGTCACTAAGCTCCTCCGGATTTCGGGGCCCGCCCACCACGTCACTCTGCGTCCAGTTAAAGGCCCCGCGAAGCTGAAGCTGCACGCCCTCGGCCAACAGAACCGCGTACTTCGAAGTGATGTCGACGCCTTGCGTCTCGGTGTCGATGGCGTTTGTGAAGAAACTCGCCGTCTCCGCACCCGTCGCGCTCAGCAGATCCCGGATGTTCTGCTGCGCCTCCGGACTCAGGTTGTCGCCCACCCCAATGTCTCCCGACAGGATGATGCGGTCGTCGATCTGGATATTGAAGTAATCGGCCGAGATCTGAAACTGGTCGAACGGCTTCAGGATAATGCCGCCGCTGAAGTTGACCGACGTTTCCTCTTTCAACTCCTGGACCCCAAATCGCTCGGCAATGGGCCCGGTGGTGCGGAAGATGCCCGTCTCAAAGGGCACGTTGTCGATGAAGGTGGTCGACACCTTCGAGAAGAACTTCTGGGCCTGATTGGGCGCCCGGAAGCCCGTCTGGGCCGTGCCCCGGAAGGCCACCTGCTGAACAGGCTCAAAGCGCAGGGCCACCTTTCCGTTGAGGGTGGAGCCGAAGTCGCTGTAATTCTCAAACCGTCCGGCGACGTTCACAAGCAGGGGATCGAACACGTCGGCCTCCAGATCCACGTAAGTGCCGACATTGGTCCGCGTCTCGTTCACCTCCTGCTCTGGCCGAAAGCCGGGGAAAACCTGCGATCCCTGCGCGGGCACGCTGCCGTCCTGTGCAATCTCCCACGGCCCGGCGGCCCAGGAGGCCTCTTCGCCGGCGTCAATCTCGTAGGTGTCGGCCCGGAAAACCGCCCCCGCCGCCACATTGAGCGGCGAAGCGAAGCCCACCTCGTAGGTGCGGTCAAAATCTGCCTGAAGGTGCGACTCCCGCAGCTTCACCGACCCGGCGTAGAACTCGGTCTGATTGTTTTCGAGGAACGGGCCGTAGCTGGCATTGAGCGTATTCGTGATGTTGTATTGGAAGTCATTGCGCCCCGTCTGGGCGTTCACGTCGTAGTTCCAGTCCCCGACGGCCCCCCGGAGTCCCAGCGACACCGAGTAGTCGTTGATCGGGTTCTCGAAGTTCGGCAGGAACCCTTCCGGATAGATCTGCTCCCAGTTCCGGTCGTCCGACTCCGTGCGGTAGAAGCCCTGCCCCTCTCCCTTGCGGTAGCTGTACCCCCCGAAGGCGTACACCTCGGTCGGTTGCTCGGCGTCCACGTTGGCAATGGGGTAGGCCCCGTTGACCCACATCAGGTAATTCTCGGACCGCCCGTCGCCCCAGTGGAATCCCGGCTGCTCCACCGTATCGTTTTTGTCCACGATCTCGAAGAGACCGTCGCCATCCACGTCCGCAATCTCGTCGGCACTGCCCTTGCCGAGGTTGTAGTTGGCGGGCCCCGCCCGATTGGTAGGCGTGCGAAGGCGGTACTCGCCAAAGAAATTGAGGAAGCCACCCTCCTCGCCCAGCTCGACGCCAAAGGAGGGCCGGACGCTGTACGTGGTCCCGTCATTCGAATACGGATCGGTGACGTATCCCCCCAGTCGGGTCTCGATGGTCGGGTCAATCGGTTCCTCCTTCAACCGAACATTGACGACCCCGGCAATGGCATCCGATCCGTACTGCGACGAGGCCCCATCGCGGAGCACCTCCATCCGCTGAATGGCGTTGGCCGGAATGGCATTCAGGTCAATGGGACTCGACCCGCCCTGCACGCCACCGCCCAACCGATTGACGAGGGCCGTCTTGTGCCGGCGCTTTCCGTTGACCAACACGAGCGACTGGTCGGGGCTCAGGCCACGCATCGTGAACGACCGCAGGGCGTCCATGCCGTCCGACAGAGTGTTCTGGGGAAAGTTGACCGACGGCGAGATCTGCTCGAGAATGCGCCCGGTTTCGAACGCCCCGGCATTTTCGATTTCGTCGGCCCCGTACACATCGACCGGCACGGCCATGTCCTCCGCCGCCACGTTCCGGGCGCGGGACCCGACGGTGACCGTCACGCCCTCCCCCTGAAGCGCCTCCCGACGCATCTCGTAGTCCTGTTCGACGGTCACACCGGCCTCGATGGTGACCTCTTGCTCAATCGTCCGGTATCCCACGAACGAGACCCGAACGGTGTACGACCCGGGCGTGATGCCGGTGATCCGGTACGTCCCGTCGGCCCCCACGGACGTGCCGCTCTCGGTGTCAAGAAGCGCGACGTTGGCCCCCGGCAGCGGCTCGCCCTCCGTGTCGGTAACCGTTCCGGCAAGGGTCCCCGTCTGCTGAGCCGCGGCGGGGCCCGCCGCCAACAACCCAACAAGACTCACGAACAGGAGCGATAAGGCGTAGCGTATCGTCATCAGAGGCAAGAGCGGTTGTGCGTCGAAACAAGTCGAACGAAGCAGAAGTCGCGATCCGAAAGAAATTTCCCGTGGGAGCCTACCCGCAGGCCCCCACGGTCGATCGGCCCTCTCGGGTCATGGCACGTGGTGAGCGTCGATTCTGTGAAGGCCTAAAGTACAGCCCTCTCATGACAATGTGAAGTGGAAATGTGGAAATTTATAAAACTCGTTGATTTCGGAAGCGATTCCAGACGCGGAAACCCTCGACTTCGGGGAGCAGTTGCCCCTTTTCCACCTCACCGGTCCGCCTTTTGCCATGCCCTCTTCGTCCGATTCACTTCTCCGGATGCAGGCCGCGGCCGCCGACGCGGCTCCAGTCGCCTACCTGGGCCGGCTGCTTCGGGGCCTGTTGGACGACCCCGCGCGGCCCGGCCCCCGCCACACCCTGCTGGCGGTGTGCCCCAACTCCGAGGCGGTGGCCCGCGCGGCACTGCACGCCGCCCAGGACGCCCGAGCCCCGCTCCTCTTCGCCGCGACCCTCAACCAGGTCGACCGCGACGGGGGCTACACCGGCTGGACGCCCCGCGCCTTCGCCGCGTTCGTCGACGCCGAGGCGGAGCGACTGGGCCTCGACGTGCCGGTCTTTCTCGGCCTCGACCACGGCGGCCCCTGGAAAAAAGACGCCCACGTGCAGAACGAGCTCGACTACGACGCCGCCCTGGCCGAAACCAAGCAGTCCCTCACGGCCTGTGTGGAGGCGGGCTACGACCTCCTCCACCTCGACCCGACGGCCGATCTCGGGCGGCCCGCAGCGGCACCCGTGCCGGTCGACCGCCTCGTTGAGCGCACGCTCGCCCTCATGCGCCACGCAGAGGAGGCACGCCGGGCCGCCGGCCGCGGCCCCGTGGCCTACGAGGTGGGGGTGGAGGAGACCGACGGCCCCGACAGCAGGACGCGCTTCCGATCGTTTTGCACCCGGCTCGCCGAGGCGCTCGACAGCACTTCCCTGCCCCGCCCGTCGTTCGTCGTCGGCGACGTGGGCACGGCCCTCGCCTCGCCCGCCTTCGACCCGGACCGCGCCCGCTGGCTCGCCGCCGAAGCCCAACAGCACCTCGGCGCCCTGCTCAAGGGGCACTACACCGACGATGTGGCGGCCCCCGAGCAGTATCCGCTGAGCGGGGTTGGCGGGGCCAACGTGGGCCCGGGCCTCTCGGCCGTGGAGGCCGACGCCCTCCGTGAGCTGGAGGCGCTGGAGCAGCGCCTGGGGCACGACGCGGGTCTGCGCGACGCCCTGCGGACGGCGGTCGTAGAGAGCGGGCGCTGGCGCAAGTGGCTGCGCCCCGAGGAGGAGGGCACTGCCTTTGCGGAATTGCCCGACGAGCGACAGCGCTGGCTCGTGGACACCGGCAGCCGCTACGTGTGGACGGCCCCGGCGGTGCGGCAGGCCCGCGGGGCGCTGTACGAGAACGTGTCGGCGTACCGCGACCCCGACGCCTACGTTCAGTGGCGCCTGCAAACCGCGATCCACCGCTACCTGCACGTCTTCAACCTCGTCGGCCTCGCCGACCGACTGGCGGAGGCGGCGTCGACGGGCGTGCCCTGACGCCCCGCCGCGCCAGTCACCGCTTCATCGCCAGCGTCACGCCATCGGCCAGCGGCAGCAGGCTCAAGTCCACGCGGTCGTCGTCGTGGATTTTCTGGTTGAGGCGCTGAATGGCGCGGACGCTCTCGTCCTCCACGTCCGCCTCCGTCACGCGCCCGTCCCGAAACATGTTGTCGAGCGCCACCACGCCGCCGGGCCGCAGCAGGCGCAGCGACTGCTCGTAGTACGTGTCGTAGGGCTCCTTGTCCGCGTCGATGAACGCGAAGTCGAACGTGCCGGCCTGCCCGTCGTCCAGGAGGGCGTCGAGCGTCTCGGCGGCCGGGGCGAGGCGAAGGTCGATGGTGTCGGCCACGCCGGCCGCGCGCCAGTGGCGGCGGGCCACCTGCGTGTACTCCTCACTCACGTCACACGCCACCACCTCGCCGTTGGGCGGGAGCACCTCGGCCACGGCCAGCGCGCTGTAGCCGGTAAACACGCCTACCTCCAGCGTGCGTCGGGCGCCGATGAGGCGGATCAGGAACTGGAAAAACTGGGCCTGCTCCGGCGCAATCTGCATCTGCGACATCGGGTGCTCGGCGGTCTCCTCGCGCAGCTGTCGCATGGCCTCCGACTCCCGGAGCGACACCGACAGCAGGTACTCGTGGAGCTCGTCGGAGAGACCAATGGACTGTGCAGACATGGCCGGGGGACCGGTTGGGACAGAAAAGACGGAGCGGTCCAAACACGGAGCGACGCGCGAAACGTTCGGAGCCCCTACGGTCCCCGTTGATCGGGCCGCCCGCCCAGACCGGCTGCCGCCGAACGTTTTGGCCCCCGGAAGGTACAGAGGAGCAGGCCCACCTCGAGTCCCCTCCGTTTCCTCCCCACAGTCCCGGCTCCTCCATGAGCACGCCCCACATCCTCTGGGTCGACGACGAGATCGACCTGCTCAAATCCCACGTTATGTTCCTGGAAGACAAGGGGTACGACGTGTCGACGTCCGCCAACGGGGCCGACGCCGTCGACCTGGTGCGGGACACCGCCTTCCACGTGGTGCTGCTCGACGAGCAGATGCCCGGGATGGACGGCCTGGAGGTGCTTGAGGCGATGAAGGCCGAGCGGCCCGAGCTCCCCGTGGTACTCGTCACCAAGAGCGAGGCGGAGGACCTGATGGAGCAGGCCCTGGGCAGCCAGATCGACGACTACCTCACCAAGCCGGTCAACCCCAGCCAGATCCTGCTCACCTGCAAGCGGCTGCTGGAGCAGTCCCAGCTCCGCCAGGAAACCCTCTCGCAGAAGTACCTGGAGTCGTTCAACGACATCTCGCAGGCCCTCCGCGAGCCGCTGTCGCACACGAAGTGGACCGAGCTCTACCGCACGCTCGTCCGCTACGACCTGGAGCTGGAGGGCGACGAGGGCGCCCGGCAAATTTTTCAGGACCAGTTCGAGGACGCGAACGACACGTTCGGCACGTTCGTCGAGCAGCAGTACGCGGACTGGATCGCCCACGCGGACGACCCCCCCGACGCGGACCGCCCCCCGCTCTCACACGAGGTGGTCCCGGAGTTCGTGCTCCCGGAGATGGGCGACGAACCGGTCGTGCTTTTCGTGATCGACTGCCTGCGCTACGACCAGTGGCGCACCTTCGAGGCGCTGCTGTCCGATCACTTCGCCATCGACACGGACTTCTACTACAGCATCCTTCCCACCGCCACGCCCTACTCGCGCAACGCCATCTTCAGCGGCCTGCTGCCGGTGGACCTGGTGGATCAGTTCCCCGGGGCGTGGACGACCGACGAGGAGAGCGAGCACAGCCGCAACCAGTACGAGGAGGAGTTGCTCCACGCCCAGCTGGAGCGCCACGGCCGCGGCGACGCGAACGTGCGCTACGACAAGCTCATCACCGGCGAGGAAGGACAGTCGTTCGCCGAGGAGGCCACCAACCTCACGCAGCACGACCTGAGCGCCGTCGTCGTCAACTTCGTCGACATCCTCGCCCACAGCCGCTCCGACTCCGACGTGCTCAAGGAGCTGGCGCCGGACGAGGAGGCGTACCGCGCCCTCACCCGCACCTGGTTCGAGCACTCGTGGCTCTACGATGCCTTCCAGACCCTTGCCCAGCAGGACTGCACGATCGTGCTCACGACCGACCACGGGGCCATCCGCAGCCTGCGCTCCAGCAAGGTGATCGGCGACCGCGAAACGTCGACCGCCCTGCGCTACAAGTATGGCCGCAACCTGAAGTGCGAAGAGGAGGAGGCCATTTTTGTCCGCGAGCCGGAGACCTTCGGCCTTCCCAGCTACAACATGAACACGAACTACATCTTCGCGAAGGAGGACTTCTATTTCGTCTACCCGACGAACTTCCACCACTACGAGAACCTCTACCGCGACACCCTGCAGCACGGCGGCGCCTCGATGCAGGAGATGATCCTCCCCATCGCCACCCTCACGCCTCGATAGCCCGTGGGCGGGCGACTTGGGGGTGCCTCATTCCAGCCCAGACGCACCATGTCAGACGACGTTCAACGTCCTCCCCCTCAACATTCCAGCGCCCAGGCGCTCTTCCCCGCCACCACCGATTCGGTGGATAAGACGACGGCACTGGGCGCGCGGTTGGCCGAGCGGCTGGGGCCTGGCGCCGTCGTGGCCCTGTACGGCGACCTGGGGACCGGCAAAACCCACCTCGTGAAAGGCATCGCGAAGGGCCTCGGCCTGGACGCCACCGCCGTGCGAAGCCCTACGTTCACCATCCTGCACACGTACGACGACGGCGACCGTCCCCTCCATCACTTCGACGCCTACCGCGTGCAGACCCCCGACGAGTTCGTGGAGCTGGGCTTCGAGGAGTACGTGCACGGCCCCGGCCTCACGGTCATCGAGTGGGCCGATCGGGTCGAGTCCCTCCTGCCCCCGGAGACCCTCCGCCTGCACCTCACCCACGTCGCCCCCCAGCGACGCCGCCTCACCCTCCGCTCCGACGACGCGTCCTAGCCTGCCCCGCCCCGATGCCCCGCGACGCCCTCGAGTACTTGCTGTCGATGCCCCAGTACGCCAACACGGCGGACGCGGCCACGCCGGGCCTGGGCCGCATGGAGGCGCTCATGGACGCCATGGACCGCCCGCACGAGGCGCTCCGGGCCGTGCACGTGGCCGGGACGAACGGGAAGGGGTCCGTCTCGTCCATGATCGCCGCCATCGCCGCCGCGGCGGGCCTCCGCACCGGGCTCCACACCTCGCCCCACCTCACCCACGTCACGCAGCGGATGCGGATCAACGGCGTGCCCGCCCCCACCGACTGGCTCGCCGACACGATCGACGCCCACCGGGCCGACATCGACCGGATCGAGCCCAGCTTTTTCGAGCTCACCGTGGCGCTCACCTTCCGCTACTTCGCCGAGCAAAATGTGGACCTGGCGGTCGTCGAGGTGGGCCTCGGCGGGCGGCTCGACGGGACCAACGTCCTGCGCCCCGCCCTGTCCGTCATCACGAACATCGACCTCGACCACACCGACATCCTGGGCGACACGCTGGGCGCCATCGCCCGCGAGAAGGCGGGCATCTTCAAACCCGATACGCCCGCCCTCTCCGCCGTCACGCAGGAGGAGGCCCGCACCGCCGTCGCAGCCGTTGCCGACGAGGTGGGCGCCCCTCTCCACGAGCTTCGGGACGAGGTCACGTGGGAGGCCCGACAGGCCGACCTCACCGGCAGCGTGATCGACGTCGAGACGCCCCTCCGCCGCTACGACAGCCTCCCCGTGTCGCTCCCGGGTCGCCACCAGCAGGGGAACGCCGCCCTCGCCCTGCGCGCCGCCGAGCTGGTGCTCCCCCATTTTGAAGACTCCCCCCAGCCCGCCTACGACGGCCTCCGCGACGTGCGGGCCCACACCGGCTTTCGGGGCCGGCTGGAGGTGCTCCGACAGGACCCACTCGTAATCGTCGACGTGGCCCACAACCCGCCCGGCATCCGGGCGACGCTCGACACCGTGGCGCCCGCGGTGGCCGAGCGGGGCGGCACGCTCTACGTCTGCCTGAACGCCGTCCGCGGCAAGGGCCTCGACGATACGGCCCGGATGCTGGCCGACTGCGGCGCCGTGGTCACGCCCATCCCCATCGACACGGACCGGGCCCTTCCGCCCGACGAGATCGCCGAGCGGTGTCGCGCGCAGGGCGTCACCACCCGCCCGCCGCACCCGTTGGCCGAGGCGCTCGACGCCTTCGTTCGCACCGCCGCCCCCGAGGACGTGCTGCTCCTCATCGGCTCCCACAAGCTGGTGGAGGTGCTGCCCGAGGACTGGGCGTAACGCCCAAGGCCTCTCCGCCCCGTTCGCCCCACGGACACTCTCCGGCGCTCGGGCGTGTAGCCGTCCCCTCCGTTCTTCTCGCGGCCTCCTCTCCCGCCCGATGCTGTTTCCTACCGACGACGAGTCAACCCCGACGTTCGGCACGCGCATCCTGCTCTTTACCGGCAAGGGGGGCGTGGGCAAAACCACCTGCGCCGCCGCCACCGCCCAGCGGGCCGCGCGGCAAGGCAAAAAAACACTCATCCTGTCCTCGGACCCCGCCCACAGCCTCGCCGACGCGCTCGACCAGGACCTGGGCCCCGAGGCCGAAGAGGTCGAGAAAAACCTGTTTGCGCAGGAGGTCGACCTCTACTACTCGATGAAGAAGTACTGGGGCAACATGCGCGAGCTCATGCTCACCGTCTTCCGCTGGCAGGGGGTCGACCAGATCGCGGCGGAGGAGATGGCCGCCCTGCCCGGCATGAACGAGGGCTCGGTGCTGCTGTGGCTGGAGCAGGCCCTCCGCGAAGAGGACTACGACTGCATCGTGGTCGACAGTGCCCCCACCGGCGAGACGCTCACGCTCCTCACCCTCCCGCAGGTCACGCAGTGGTGGCTGGCCAAGGCCTTTCCCTTCCAGAAGCTGGCCGTGAAGTCGCTCGGGTTCGGCGTGCGCAAAACGACCGGCATTCCGCTGGACAAGGGGTACGAGGAGCTGGAGGTCATCTTCGAGAAGCTGGAGCGCATCCGCGACGTGCTCGCCACGCCCGAGACGACCTCGATCCGCCTCGTGATGAACCCTGAGAAGATGGTGATCGAGGAGGCGCGGCGGGCCTACACGTACCTGCAACTCTACGGCTACGCGGTGGACAGCGTGGTGGTAAACCGTGTGCTGCCGGAGGAGCAGGTGCCCGAAAACTCGTTCTTCGAGGGGTACGTGCGGTCTCAGCGCGAATACCTGCAGGAGATCGAACACAGCTTCGGGCCGCTCCCCATCCTGCGCGTGCCGCACATGGGCGAAGAGGTCTTTGGCGCCGAGCGCCTCAGCCGCGTCGCCGACGCAATGTACCCGGATGACGACCCGACAGCCGTGCTCTACGACGAGCCGACCTTCAAGGTGGAGGAGGACGGCGACAACTACGTGCTCCATCTGCGCCTGCCCTTCATCGAGGACGAAGAGGTGTCCGTGCGCCAGGCCGGCGACCAGCTGGTGGTGCAGGTGGCCAACCAGCGCCGCAACTACCTGCTCCCCAACTTCCTCAGCTACTACACGCTCACCGAGCACGCCCTGCGCGACGGCTGGCTCCGGGTCCGTTTCGCCCTGGACGGAGGGGCGGCACAATAGGCTCATGCGGGGAGGTCTCGTCCTCCACGACACCGCCGGTCCCGCCCGCCCCCAGCACGTGTCATCCCGGCCAAGGGAGGGACCGCGGACCGACCGCCGCGCCGGGATCCATCCTCCCGCCGAGGCTAGGCCCACGCCGTCGGTGGCTGCCGAGGCTTTCTGGCAGTCGAATAACGGCTCGGCTCCTTCATCCACTGAATAGATCCCGGATCTCCGCGTCGCTCCGTCCGGGATGACATGTAAGTGTATTTGGAATGAGCTTGCCTCTTCCTCCACGACACCGCCGGTCCCGCCCGACCACAAGCACGTGTCATCCCGGCCAACCGAGCGACGCCCGTCGCGAGGGCCGCGCCGGGATCCATCCTCCCGCCCGGGATGAGCTGCAGATGTGTTCAATGCCCGCTACTTCATCTGTACGGCGGTGCTGGTTGCGGTCGGCGATCAGCGCCCGTCCCCCCGTCCGGTCGCCAGGAGCCCCGTGCCCGGATCTGTCCACCCGCCCGAACGACACGGAAGAGGCCCCGCAAGGCCGCCCCTCAGGGAAGCCGCCCACCGCCGGCGAGGAGACGACAGATCTCCTCGTAGCGGTCCTCCCACGTCGGATTGTGGTCCCGAATCAGCGACAGCTTCCACGCCCGACGCCAGCGTTTGAGCCGCTTTTCTCGGCGGAGGGCCACGGGCATCGTGTCGTGTTCTTCGATGTGCACCAGCCGCGTGAGGTTGTATCGTGCCGCAAACCGGGAGCCTCCTCCCTCCTTGTGACGACGGATCCGCTCGATGGGATCGCTGGTGACGCCGACGTACAGCGTGCCGTTCGGCTTGTTGGTGAGAATGTAGACGTAGCCGCGAGTGGCCATGGCGCGGAATGGTCTGGGGTCATCTATAAGTGTAGATTTTTGACCCGCCAAATAGATCCGGATCTTCGTTTGTACGGCTCCCCCCGTTCGGGAGGACGTGTTGGTGTGATCGGAATACGCTGCCCCTCCGTCCGACCGTGCCGACTCCAGTCGACCCTGGCACGTGTCCTCCCGGGCAAGGGAAGGACCGCGGACCGACTGCCGAGCCGGGATCCATCACAACGCCAGGTCAGCGTCACATTGGAAATAGTTGGCGATGGGGGAGGCCGCAAAATGTACCGTGCCTCCCTTGACCGCGAGATAGATTACTGGCGTGAACTCGCTCCGCTCATTTCCGGATCTCCGCTTCGCTCTGTCCGGGAATGACGTGTGAGTGGATTCGGAATGGGCCCGCCTCTTCCTCCACGACACCGCTGGTCCCGCCTGGCCACAAGCACCTGTCATCCCGGCCAAGGAAGGGACCGCGGACCGACCGCCGCGCCGGGATCCATCCTCCCGCCGAGGCTAGGCCCACGCCGTCGGTGGCTGCCGGGGCTTTATGGCAATCGAATGACGGCTCGGTTCCTTCATCCACTGAATAGATCCCGGATCTCCGTTCACTCCGTTCACGTCGTCCGGGATGACGTGTAAGTGTGTCCAGAATGGGCTTACCTCTTCCTTCACGACACCGCCGCTCCCGCCCGCCCCCCAGCACTCGTCATCCCGGCCAAGGGAGGGACCGCGGACCGACCGCCGCGCCGGGATCCATCCTCCCGCCGAGGCTAGGCCCACGCCGCCGGTGGCTGCCGGGGCTTTATGGCGATCGAATGACGGCTCGGTTCCTTCATCCACTGAATAGATCCCGGATCTCCGCGTCGCTCCGTCCGGGATGACGTGTAAGTGTATTCGGAATGGGCCGCCTCATTCTTCACGACACCGCCGGTCCCGCCTGGCCCCAGCACTCGTCATCCCGGCCAAGGGAGGGACTGCGGACCGACCGCCGAGCCGGGATCCATCACAACGCCCGGGTCAACGTTACATTGAAAATAGCTGGCAATGGGAGAGGTCGCAGAATGTGCCGTGCCTCCCTTGACCGCGAAGATAGATTACTGGCGTGAACTCGCTATACTCGTTTCCGGATGTTCGCGTCGCTCCGTCCGGGATGACATGTAAGTGTATTTGGAATGAGCTTGCCTCTTCCTCCACGACACCGCCGGTCCCGCCCGACCACAAGCATGTGTCATCCCGACCAACCGAGCGACCTCCGTCGCGAGGGCCGAGCCGGGATCCATCCCGCCGATTGCATCGAGCGCGCGCTGGCACATTGCAAGTGCGTTTCGGACGCCGGGCCCCCGCCGGTCCTTTTCAATCGCCGGATGGGGCCCGATTCTTCATTATTCATCGGATTCGCCCCTCCAGGAGGACGCGCTCCCTTCGGTCACAGCGCTCCGCCCGGGATGACGTGTGGGGAGGATCATCCGGTGTGCCCCCTCCCTTACGACAGTGCCCATCCCGAACGGGGCGCGCCCAAGAGCTCCACCTGAACCCACCGGGGCCCTCCGCGTTGAGCCGCTACTCCCGCTCGCGCCTCTCTTTCCAGGTCCCCGCCGTTCATGTTCATCCCCAGCGCCCTGCTGAAGCAACTCTACACCTTTGGCAGCCTCGAGAATACCGACCGGGGCGTCGAGTTTGCCCTCAAAAACCGACTCAAGGACGCGACGCTTACGGAGCTGCTCGACGTGACAATCGACGGCGAGTCCGTCCCCCGCGGGCGCATTCACTTGTTTATGGGGGACGGCGACACGTACGCGGCCGACACGCTGGGCGGCGACACCACCCTCGACTTTCCGCTGAAGCGCACGCTGCACCTGCGCGTCCGGCGCCCGCCCCTGGACGCCGGCAAGCACCAGATCGCGCTGACCTTTCGCGCCCAGCCGTTCGGCGAGCTCAGCTTTGCGGTCGAGGACTCGATCTCGGAGCCGGACGACGAGATTCCCCGCATCCCGCGCGACAAGGACGACGACTACAGCGACGCCATCATCGACGAGCGCCGGCAGTTCGTGGAGGAGTACAGCGGGGCCGAGCTCGACCACACCTCGCGCTACTCCTTCGACCCCCACACCACGAAGGGCAACGTCGAGAACTTCACCGGCGTCGCCCAGATCCCCCTCGGCTTTGCCGGGCCGCTCACGGTGAACGGCGAGCACGCGCAGGACGATTTCCTCATTCCCCTCGCCACGTCCGAGGGCACGCTCGTGGCCTCTTACAACCGGGGCATCAAGGCGTGCAACCTGAGCGGCGGCGTGAAGTCGACCATCGTGAACGACTGCATGCAGCGCGCGCCGGTTTTCGTCTTCCGCGACGCCCGCGAGGCCCGCGACTTCACGCACTGGGTGGACGCGCACACCAACGCAATCCGCGAGGAAGCCGAGGCGACCTCCAGCGTCGCCAAGATGCTCTACATCGACCAGTACCAGTCGAATAAGTTTGCGTACCTGCGCTTCAACTACGAGACGGGGGACGCGGCGGGGCAAAACATGGTGGGGCGCGCCACCTTTGCCGCCTGCGGCTGGATCATGGACCAGTACCCGGAGCCCATCCAGCACTTCTACCTGGAGTCGAACTTTGCGACCGACAAGAAGGCCTCGCAGGTGAATGTGATGAAGACGCGCGGCAAGCGGGTCACCGCCGAGGCCACCATCGACCGCGACGTGCTGATCCAGCACATGCGGGTGGAGCCCGAGAGCCTGCACTACCACTGGAACGTGTCGACCGTGGGCGCCTTCCTCTCCGGCGCGAACAACAACGGTGCGCACTCCCCGAACGCGATCACGGCCATGTTCATCGCCACCGGGCAGGACGTGGCCAACGTGGCCGAGTCGTCGGCCGGCGTGCTCTACACGGAGCTGTCCGACGACGGCGACCTGCACATCTCACTCACCATCCCGTCCCTCATCGTGGCCACCTACGGCGGGGGCACCGGCCTGCCCACCCAGCGCGAGTGCCTGGAGGCCATGGGGTGCTACGGGAAAGGAAAAGTCGAGAAGTTCGCCGAGATTGTGGCGGGGGCCGCTCTGGCCGGCGAGCTGTCGCTGGGGGCCGCCATCTCGTCGTCCGACTGGGTCTCGAGCCACGAATCGTACGGCCGCAACCGGTAGGCACAGAATCGTAGGAGCACGGGAGGACAAGAAGCGGACCGCTCCCTCCTCACCCTCCACCTTCTCCCCGCAACGTTCAACGTTCCCCTCTCTACGCGAATGCTCGCGGCGCTCGAAGTTACCATTCCGGTCCTCTACGCCGTCGCCATCGTGGTGCTCACGGCGTACGGCGGCAACCTGTTGTGGCTGGCCCTCTTCCACGCCACCGACGAGGAGCTCGTCCGCGGCCGCGTCCCCGACCCGAACGCCCTCCCGGAGGCCCCCGACGACTGGCCCGTTGTCACCGTTCAGCTGCCCCTCTACAACGAGGCCGAGGTGGCCCGGCGCCTCATCGATGCCTGTGTGAACCTGGACTACCCGCGCGAGAAACTCGAAATCCAGGTGCTCGACGACTCGACGGACGCGACGACCCAGCGGGTGGCGGCCCGCGTGGCCCACTGGCAAGAACAGGGGGTCGACATCACCCACGTGCAGCGGGACGACCGCACCGGCTACAAGGCCGGGGCCCTCGCCAACGGCCTGCAGCGTGCCCGCGGCGAGCTCGTCGCCATCTTCGACGCCGACTTCGTTCCAAATTCCGACTTCCTGCGCCGCCTGGTGCCGCGCTTTTTCGACAACGAGGACCTGGGGCTGGTGCAGGCACGATGGGGCCACCTCAACCGGGACGACTCCCTGCTCACGCAGGTGCAGGCCTTTGGGCTCGACGCCCACTTCGCCATCGAGCAGCACGTGCGCGAGAAAGCCGACTGCTTTATGAACTTCAACGGCACAGCGGGCATCTGGCGTCGCCACTGCATCGAGGATGCTGGCGGGTGGCAGCACGACACCCTCACCGAGGACCTCGACCTCAGCTACCGCGCCCAGCTGCGCGGGTGGGACTTCACCTACGTGCCCACCGTGGAGGCGCCCGCCGAACTGCCGCCCGACATGAACGCCCTCCGCTCGCAGCAATTCCGGTGGGCCAAGGGCGGCGTCGAAACGGCCCTCAAGCTCTGCGGCCGGCTCTGGGGCTCCACCGAGCCGCTGCGCACAAAGCTGGCCGGCTCGTTTCACCTCACGGCCCATTTGGCGTTTCCCTTTATTCTGCTGGCGGCCCTCACCCACGCCCCCCTCCTGCTCCTGAAAGGCCTCGGCCGCGGCCCCGGCGAGCTCTACTTCGCCGTCATGGGCTTCGGGCTGTTTGGCTTTGCCGGGTTCTTCCTCGCCCAGCTCTTCGCCCAGCGCGAGCTGTACCCCGACTGGCAGCGCCGACTGCGCCTCTTCCCCGTCTTTATGGCGGGCACGATGGGGCTCTCGATCAGCAACACGAACGCGTGCTGGCAGGCCCTGCGCGGCACCGACACGGCCTTCCTGCGCACCCCCAAGTACGGCGACGACGCCGGGAGGGGATGGTGGCGCAGCCGCTACGCCATCGCCGAGCTGCCGAAGGTCGTGTGGTGGGAGGCCCTGCTGGCCGTCTACTGCACCGCCGGGCTCGGCGTGGTGGTGGCGCTCGGGGAGTGGGCCGCCGTGCCGTTTCAGGCCCTGTTCGCCGCCGGCTTCCTCCTGGTCACCGTCTCGAACCTCCGCCAGGTGTTCACCGTGCGGACGACCGCCCCGGCCTCGTCGTCCGCCTGACCCCGCCCTTTCAATCGAACGCCGCGCCTCGTAGTTTTTCCGCTCGCCCTGCTCGCCGTCTCGTCTCCGCCATGGCTCCGCCCGACCTTCAGGACGCGCTCGACGCCCTCCAGCGCCGCGACCTCGACGCGGCCATTTCCACACTAGAGGAGACCGTCGACACCCTTCCGGCGCACCCGACGGCCCACGTGCTGCTGGCTCGGGCCTACGAAACCGAGGACCGGTGGGCCGACGCCCTTACCCATTGGGCCCGGGCGCAGGCCCTGCTGCCCAACAGCCCCGTCGCCCAGGAAGGAAAGGCCCGCGTCCTCCGCAAAATGGAGTCTGCCGACCCGCCGGAGGACGTGCCCCTTCTCCTGGACGTGGTGGACGCGTCGGATCTCGGGCTGTCGGACCCAGACGACGCAGCCGATCCCGAGACGCCACTGGACGCCCCGTCGGACGCCCCGGACGACCTGGCCGAGCTGCGGCAGCGGGCCGACGAGGAAGCCCGGCGGGGCGGGGCGCGCTCCGGCCTCTCCGGGCCGCCGGACCCGTCCGAACTCGGCGGCGCCCCCGACACGCCGGAGGAACGCGTCGAGCACCTGTCGGACGAGGCGCCGGACGACGACCTCGACCACCTCATCGATGAGCTCGAATCGGCCCGCATCGACCCCGACCCAGACGCCGCCGAGGCCCCCGAGCCCGACCTGGACGACGATGAGGCCGACGACCTCGTCTCCGAAACGCTGGCCCGCATCTACAAGCAACAGGGGCAGTACGGCGAGGCCGCCCGCGTCTACGACACCCTGGCCGAACAGCAGCCCGACCGGGCCGACGAATTTCGCGCGCAGGCCGCCGAGATGCGCGAGCAGGCCGAGAACGAGGACGTGAGCGATTCCGACACGTAACCGCACCGCCCCATGGACGCCCTCCGGTCCCTCCGCGACGACTCGCCGACCCGCATCGTCGGGCTCATGTCGGGCACCTCGCTCGACGGCGTGGACGCGGTGTGGGCCACCGTCGAGGGCCACGGCACGGCCCTCTCCGTGACGCAGGAGGCGTTCGCCCACACGCCCTATCCGGAGGCGCTGCGCACCCGAATCCACGCCGCCGCAACGAACGATGCCTCCGTCCAGGACGTGGCCCGCCTCCACGTCCGCCTCGCCCACGCCTACGCCGACGCGGTGGACGCCGTGGCGGCCGAAGCAGGCCGTTCGCTCGACGCCCTCGACCTCGTGGGCTGCCACGGCCAAACGGTGCAGCACCTGCCGGACGCCGCCGAGTTCGCGGGCAAACCGGTGCGCGCCTCCCTCCAGCTCGGCACCCCGTCGCCCCTCGCCACTCTGCTGGACGCGCCGGTGGTGGGCGACTTCCGCGCCGCCGACCTGGCGCTGGGCGGGCAGGGCGCCCCGCTCGTCCCCTATTTCGACTACGCCTGCTTTGCGGACCCGGACGAGCCCCGCGGCCTGCTCAACCTGGGCGGCATCGCCAACCTCACGGTGCTTCCCGCCGACGCGTCCCGCGACGCCGTGCGCGCCTTCGACACCGGCCCCGCCAACATGGTGCTCGACGCCCTTGCCCGGCGCCTCGTCGACGCCCCGATGGACCGGGACGGCCAGCGCGCCGCCCAGGGCACGCCCGACCACGACCTCCTGGCCGACCTCCTCTCGCTCGACTACTTCCACCGCGAGCCGCCCAAGTCGACCGGACGGGCCGATTTTGGGCCGGGCTTCGTGGACGACCTGCTGGGCGCGGCCCAGTCGCGCGGCCTGAGCGTCGAGGACACGCTCGCCACCGCCACGCTCCTCACCGCCGCGTCCGTCTACCAGGCCTACGCCCGCTACATCCGGCCCGGCCAGTCGGTGGAGCGGGTGATTGTGAGCGGCGGGGGCGTGCACAACGACACGCTGATGCGTATGCTCGCCGACGCCTTCGCCCCCATCCCGGTCGAGTCGATTGCGGCGCACGGCGTGGACCCGGACGCGAAGGAGGCGCTCTGCTTCGCCGTGCTGGCCCACGAGACCGCACACGGCGTGCCCACCAGCCTGCCGTCGGTGACGGGGGCCGAGCGGGCGGCGGTGCTGGGCTCCCTCAGCGTGCCCGCCCGTGAATCGACGGGGAGGACCTGACGCCCGCCCCTCCTCTGGGCTCGGGGTCGCATCGCGGTCCACTCCGCCGGCGCCTCCCCTTCTTCTCCCGCCTCGTGAATACGCCCGGTGGAGACAAAAAGCCGACGAAGGTGCCGGCCATCCCGGCCACGCCGAAAACATGCCTCCGGCGTCGGGGTACAGCCGTGTCGACACGACCTGGCCCCAAATGCCGCCTGCACTGATGGAGTCTCCCAATCCTGCTTCTCAGCAAACTGACGTCTCCGACGTGGGCGAGTTCGGCCTCATCGCTCACCTGCGCGACACGCTGGGCGCACCCGACGACGAGTCGGTCGTGTCCGGCATTGCCGACGACGCGGCCGTCTACCGCGTGGGCGACGGCCGGGTGCACCTGCTCACCACCGACCAGCTGGTGGAGGGCATCCACTTCGATCGTGCGTTTATGCCGATGGAGCACCTCGGCTTCAAGGCGCTCTCGGTGAACGTGAGCGACATCGCGGCGATGAACGCCGAGCCGCGCTACGCCGTCGTCTCGATCGGCCTCTCGCAGCAGGTGTCCGTGGAGATGGTACAGCAGATCTACGAGGGCGTGCAGCAGGCGTGCGACGCCTACGACGTGACCGTGGTGGGCGGCGACACGACCAGCAACCACGCGCTCTCGCTTTCCGTGACGGTGGTGGGCGAGGCCGAGGAAACCGATGTGGTGTACCGCGGGGGCGCCAAGGTGGGCGACAAGCTGTGCGTGACCGGCGACATCGGCGCGTCCTACGCGGGCCTCAAGGCCCTGGCCCGCAACCGACAGCGCATGGAGGAGCAGGGCGAGGACTTCCAGCCCAACCTCGACCCCTTCTCGTACGTCATCCGGCGCCATCTGGCCCCGCCCGCCCAGCTGAAGACGGTGCGCGACTGGGCCGCCGCGGGCGTGAAGCCGCACGCCCTCATCGACATCTCCGACGGCCTGGCCTCCGAGATTCACCACGTCTGCGAGGCAAGCGGGACGGGCGCCCAACTCTACGAGCCCGCCCTCCCCATCGACCCCGAAACCCGCAACACGGCCACCGACTTCGGCGAGGACGTGAGCATCTACGCCCTCTTCGGCGGCGAGGACTACGAGCTTCTGTTCACGCTGCCGGAGGACGAACTCGACGCCCTCGACCCGCAGTCGTTCTCCGTGATCGGCGACATTACGGAGCCGGAGGACCCGGAGCAGCCCGTGTTCTTCCAGCGCGCCAACGGAGACAACGTCCCCCTCAACCCGGGCGGCTTCGACCACTTCGACGACGGCGAGCCCGAGCTGTAGTTCGTCGTTTCGGCTGGGCCGCGCTACCCGTCGGCCTGCACGTCGTCTACAATCTCGCGCAGGGCGGGGCGGAGCCGGTCGATCTCCTCCGTCAGGGCATCAAGGGCCTCCGGCGCGTCCTCGAGGTTTCCCTTCCGCCCGAGCTCTTCGAGCTGCTGGGCGGCCCGGCGGGCCGGACGGGCGTGCAGCAGGCCCACCGCCCCCTTCAGTCCGTGGCTCTCCTGCACCAGTTCGTCGGCATCCTCCTCGCGCACCGCCGTCCGAATGGACTCCAGGTACGTGGGGCAGTCGTCGAGGAACGTATGGACGAGGGTGTCCAGAAACTCGGGGTCCCCGTCTACGGTGTCCAGCAGGGCCGATCGATCAACCGGAGGAGGAGTCATTGGGAAAAACCACCAGCCAAATCAGAAAAGAGGACATACTGTTCGAGACATCCGCGCCCCGACACGAGGAGCAAGGGGGCTCTTCGTGCGAGGGGACGTACCCGAAATTGTCGTGCCAAGACGTCCCCGCCCCCAGCACGACCCCGAATCTCCAGACGGTCTGCGGGGGACCGGAGGTCATCGGCGGCAGGGGGCGGCTACGGGCGCACCTGTTCACAGCGCCATCGGGGCGGGGCCCACGCATCCATCCAGGCGCGGCGCTGGGCCTGTCGCTGCCGGTAGGCCGGCCCGGAGTGCCCAATCGGGGAGCCGGGCGGCGCGTCGAGGGTTGAGGGGGGCGACGACGTCTCGTCCGAACGGGTCAGGAACCGATCGATGGCGCGGCGCTGCGCCGTGCGGTGGGCCTGAACTTCCGCCCCCTCGCCCGGATGATCGGCCAGCCAGTCGTGCAGAGTGCGCAGGTGCTGTTCGATGCGGGCCCGCACCGCCGGCGCCCCCTCGGGGTGCCCGGCGCGGCTAAGGAGCACATCCGTCCACACCTGTTGCGTGGTGCGCTGAATCTCGGCCCGGTACGGATCGTCCGGAACCGCACGCCGCCACACATGATCCGTCACGCGCCCCAGCACATCTAGCAGTCCGGGGCGGTCGGCGCTCGCGTCCTGCTGGGCGACGAGCCGCATCGCCCGTTCGGGTTCCACGAGGGCCTCCAGCGTCATCGACGCGGCGACCTCGGCGGGGGCGTAGGCATCGAAAACCGGGTCCGTCCGCCCCTCAAACAGCTCACGGTTCGGCGGGTGCCCCGGCGGGCGCGGGGGAATGCGTTCGCGGGCCGCCTCGGGCAGGGCGAGGGCCGCCGGTGCAATCGTTTCGAGGAGGGCGTCGAGGGCGGCCGTCTGCTGAGCAGCCGGGACCGGATCCCCAAGGCGCCCCTCGCCGCCGCGCAGCGCATAGTCGTACATTTCGCCGCCGATGAGCTTGGCCGTCGCCGCCACCTGGTAGCGATGGCGCAGGTAGAGCGGCACGAGCGTCTCCTCCAGGGTTGCCATCGGCGCGCCCTGCCGAATGACCGCCTCCCCGAACCGGTCGAGCGCCACGTCGCGCACGTCCATCTCCCGCTCCAGCGCGTCGACCATGTCGGGGCCGTTGTCCCACAGGTTGCCCTCCGGCTGGGCGGCCCCGGCGGGGCGCGCGTCGCGGTCGGTCACGTAGCGAAGCCCCTGCGCCTGCGCGTCGCGGAGGATGCTGTCGAGCAGGTCGGCCTCCGACTGCCCCTCATCGGGGCGGGCGTAGGCGTAGCGGGTCGCGATCTTGTCCCACGCCGCCACGCCGGTCGCGTAGGCCTCGTTGAGCGAGATCGAGTCGCCCTGCACGCGGGCCAGCGGCGCCGGGTAGTCCATCACCGAGGCGCGCCCGTCCACCGACGCCGCAAAGTTGTGCGCGAGCCCGAGGGTGTGCCCCACCTCGTGCGCCGACAGCTGGCGGATGCGGGCGAGGGCCATCTCCAGCATCGGGTCCTCCGCGGCGGGCAGGCCGTCGGCGGCCTCGCCCTGGTAGGGCGCAAGCAGCCCTTCGGCCAGCAGGTAGTCCTGCCGCACGCGCCGCGAGCCGAGCGTGACGTGGCCCTTCAGGATTTCGCCGGTGCGGGGATCGGTGACGGAGGCGCCGTAGCTCCAGCCCCGCGTGCGACGGTGGACCCACTGAATCACGTTGTAGCGCACGTCCATCGGGTCGGCGCTGTCGGGGAGCACCTCCACACGGTACGCATTTTCGAAGCCGGCGGCGCGGAACGCCTCGGCCCACCAGCGCGCGCCGTCGAGCAGGGCGCTGCGAACCGGCTCGGGCGTGCCCGGGTCGAGATAGTAGACGATCGGATCCTCGGGCTCGCACAGGCCGTCCGTTCCGGGCGGCGCGGCACACTGCAGGCGGTGCCGGTTCACCATGCGGCGATCCATCGACTCGCCCACCGGCGTGGCGTAGTCCTGGTAGCTCGTGTAGAAGAGGCCGGAGCGCGGGTCGAAGCGGCGGGGGCTGTAGTCCGCCGTATCGGGCAACTGCACCAGCGAATGGCGGACGTGGAGCGTGACGGCCTGCGGGTCCGCGGCGGTTTCCTCCACGTACTCTCCCGGCGCGCCCTCCGTCGTGAACGTCAGGCGGGCCTCCAGCTCCGTGTTCTGCGGGAAGGCCTTCGTGTTCGCAAGGTGCGGGACGCTGCGACTCCGATCGAGCGAGAAGGTGCCCTGCCCCGTCTCCTTCAGCCGCTGCACGACGCCGTGCGCATCCCGCATCACAAAGTCCGTCGCGTCCACCAGCACCGCGTCGCCCGCCTCGGCCTCCGCGGCGACCTCGAAGCCCCACACCACGCCGGGGGCGAAGGCCTCCCGCACCGCCGCCCGCTCCTCGGGATTGTCGGTGGTTGCGCGGTAGTCGAGATTGGGCTCCACGAGGAGCACCTTCGGCCCCGTTCGTTCAAATCGGACGACGCGCTGGCTGCCGAGCTGGCCGCGGTCGAGGCCCACCGGGTTGGACCCAAGCCCAGTGGGCAGGGACGAGACGTAGAGGAAGTTCGTATCGAAGCGGGAGACCTCCAGCCACAGGGTGCCGGTGTCCGCGTCCCAGTAGACGGGGACGTAGCCGTCGATCTGCTCCATGCCCTCCGTCTTCTCGTCGATGGTGGGCAGGTCCGCTCCTTCCTCGTCCTGGGCCCCGGCGGGCCCGCCGCTCAGGAGGAGAAGGAGCGCGAAAAAGGAAAGAACGAACCGCATGGGCCGACACATGTACGAGGAGCGTCGCGCGAGAAGAGACATTTCCGGTGGAATTCCAAGGTAGGAAAGCCCATCCACGAAAACGAACCGGGGGCCGCATCGAAATTCCCGGATTCTTTGCGGCGCGACCCAGAAAATCTCCCCGGCCTCGTCGGTAACTTCCCTTCCTGCGCATTAGGTTACATTTCGCGCAGTCTGCCCGGACGTACGCGTCACCATGCCCAGTGCGTCCCTGCGCCGCGCCGCCCTTCTGGCACCGCCAAGCATCGAACAACGCACGGTTCTATGGAAGTAGGAGAGCACGAAGCAACAGGAAAAATCGTCGAGATTGTCGGCCCGGTGGTCGACGCCGAATTCTCGGAGGACGACGTTCCGGATATTCTGGACGCCCTCCGCGTGGAGCGCGACGAGGGCGGGGACCTGGTCCTGGAGGTGCAGCAGCACCTGGGCGAGCGTCGCGTCCGCGCCATCGCCATGGACTCCACCGACGGCCTGCAGCGCGATCAGGAAATCATCGCGACGGGCAACCCCATCAGTGTCCCCATCGGGAAGGAAATCCGGGGGCGCCTCTTCAACGTGATCGGGGAGCCGATCGACGGCCTGCCGGCCCCGGACGTGGACGAGCACCGGGCCATTCACCAGGACCCTCCGTCGTTCGACCAGCTTGCCGGCTCGCAGGAGATGCTGGAAACCGGCATCAAGGTGATGGACCTGATCCAGCCCGTGCCGAAGGGCGGGAAGGTCGGCCTCTTCGGGGGCGCCGGCGTGGGGAAGACCGTCCTCATCATGGAGCTCATCAACAACATTGCCAAGGCCCACGAGGGGCTGTCGGTCTTCTCGGGCGTCGGCGAGCGGACGCGTGAGGGGAACGACCTGCTCCGCGAGATGCTGGAGGCCGGCGTGATGAGCTATGGCGAGGAGTTCATGGAGTCGATGGAGGCGGGCGGCTGGGACCTCGACAAGGTCGACCTCGAAGCGATGCACGAGGAGAGCAACATTAGCCTCGTCTTCGGCCAGATGAACGAGCCGCCCGGAGCGCGGGCCCGTGTGGGGCTGACCGGCCTCACGATTGCCGAGTACTTCCGCGACCTCGGGGGCCGCGACGTCCTCTTCTTCCTCGACAACATCTTCCGCTTCGTCCAGGCCGGCTCCGAGATGTCGGCGCTCATGGGCCGCATGCCGAGCGCGGTGGGGTACCAGCCGACGCTCGCCAGCGAGATGGGCGACCTGCAGGAACGGATTACCTCCACCCAGGAGGGGTCGATTACGTCGTTCCAGGCCGTGTACGTGCCCGCCGACGACCTCACGGACCCGGCGCCGGCGACCACCTTTGCCCACCTCGACGCCACGACGGTGCTCTCGCGACAGCTGGCCACGCAGGGCATCTACCCGGCCATCGACCCGCTCGACTCCAACAGTCAGATGCTCAACGAGCGGGCCCTCAGCAAGGAGCACTACGACACCGCGCAGGAGGTGAAGGAGATCCTGCAGCGCTACGAGGAGCTCCAGGACATCATCGCCATCCTGGGGATGGACGAGCTGTCGGACGAGGACAAACAGGCCGTGAACCGGGCCCGCCGCGTCCAGCGCTTCCTCAGCCAGCCGTTCTTCGTGGCCGAGCAGT
This sequence comes from Salinivenus lutea, assembly GCA_002894685.1. Classification (GTDB taxonomy): domain Bacteria; phylum Bacteroidota; class Rhodothermia; order Rhodothermales; family Salinibacteraceae; genus Salinibacter; species Salinibacter luteus. The sequence continues at coordinate 43,847 of NCRC01000010.1, read as the reverse complement.
TTACCGGCCAGCCCGGCAAGTACGTGCCCATTGAGGAGACCATCCGCGGCTTCCGCATGATCCTCGACGGCGAACTCGACCACCTGCCCGAGCGGGCCTTCCTGCTGAAGGGACCGATCGACGAGGTCATCGAGGAGGGCGAGAAGATGCTCGAAGACGAATAACTCGTTTCGGAGTGCGGGTGGCGAACCACGGGCCCCCGGGAGGCGCCATGCATTCGACTTTCGCAACTCGAACATCGACATTGCCTCATGGCAGACGAACTGAGCGTTGACATCGTGACCCCGGACGGCCGGGCATTCGAGGGCTCGGCCAACGGCGTGCGAGCACCGGGCGTGGAAGGATCGTTCGAGGTCCGCAACAACCACGCCCCGATGATCGCGGCGTTCGACATCGGGCCGCTCATCGTGAAGACGACGGCCGCCCACGAGTACGCCGACATGCACGACGACCGGATCGTGTTTGCGACCAGCGGCGGCTTCCTGGAGATTGTCGACAACAACGTGACGGTGCTGGCGGAAACCGTCGAGCCCGCCTCCGAAATCGACGTGGAACGGGCCGAGAATGCCGAGAAGCGGGCCCTCCGTCGCCTCGAGAACGGCGTGCAGGGAGAGGCGCGGGAGAAGGCCGAGGAGGCCCTGGAGCGCGCCCGAAACCGCGCCCGCGTGGCGATGGGACAGGTGGGGTCCGGCCGGTCGTAGCCTCCTTCCCCAGCTTTTCTTTCCTGCGCCCGATGGCCGCCCGCCGTCGGGCGTTTGCTATTTGGGACCTGCACGGGCCCCGCGGTCGACGTTCCGGACGCTACGTCCTACCTTCACGGACGTGTGTCTCTTCCCCATCCCCCGTTCGGTCCCATGCGTGCGTGGCTGTTCGTCCTTCTCGTCTTCTGGGCCCTTCCGGCCGCGGGCCAGCCCCTCCCCGACCGCCCGGCCGACCAGCTGCTGTCTCGGCCCGCCCTGCAGGCCCTGGCGGAGGCCCAAACGGCCCGCGACACCGCCGCCCTCCGCCGCGGCCTCGCGTCCGACACCCCAAGCGTCCAGGCGCGCGCCGCGCTCGGGCTCGCCTCCGTCCCCGGCACCACCGCAATCCCCGCCCTCACCGACCTGCTGGGGCACGGCGTGCCCGCCGTCCGCACCGACGCGGCCTTTGCCCTGGCCCAGATGCCTACGGCCACCGCGGCCGAGGCGCTGCTGGAGACGCTCCGGTTCGAGCGCCACGCCGAGATGCAGCGCCTCCTCATCCACGCCCTCGGCCGAACGGGCGACGCGTCCTCGCTGCGAGCCCTGCTCGACATTGGCCTTCCCCCGGAGCGCGACGCCGACGTGGCCCTCGCCCTGGCCCGCTACGGCATGCGGGGGAGAACCGATTCGACCGGCACCGACTGGCTCACCGAGCACCTGACGGCCCCCAACGACTGGGCGCGCCGCAACGCCGCCTACGCGTTCGGTCGCCTCGAGGAGCTCGCCACCGACCGCCTCGGGCCGATCCGTACGGCCCTCGACGGCTACTCCCTCGACGACCCCGCCGCGATGCACCTGCTCCGCGCCCTGGGCCACGCGGAGGACTCCACCGACACCCGCCGGATTGCGGACTGGCTCCGCTCGGCTCCCGACTGGCGCACGCGTGTCGAGGCCGCCCGTGCCCTGGCCCCCCGCCTCTCGTCGCCCCCGGCCCGCTCGTCCCTCCTCTCGGCCCTGGACGACGACCATCCCCTGGTGGCCCGCACCGCCGCCGAGACGCTCGCCGGCGCGGAATGGTCGCCCCAGCACACGCGCACGGTCGCGAACTGGCTCGACGCGAACCCCGACCGGTGGCGGATCATCGCCCCGCTGCTGCGCGGCCTCGCCCGCAACGGACGGTCCCCCCTCGTCCTTCGCACCGTCGAGGACTGGCGGGCCGAGCGGGGACCCGTCCCCTACGCCGCGGCCCTGCCCGCCCTGGCCCCGCTCGACACGGCACGGGCCGATACGCTCCTGGATGCGGCCCTCCGGCACGACGACGTGCGCGTGGCCGCCGGGGCGGTGGAGGCCCTCGGGGCGCGCTGGGACCGGAGGCGCCCGGACGACGCCCCGGCCACCTTCCGCCGCCTCACAGCGGCGGCGCGGCGCGGCGACCCGGCACTCCTCTACCGCGCCGCCCCCCTCCTGGCCGACTCGGCCTTCGCTCCCCTGGGCGCCGCCGACACCCTCGCCTCGGTCTACCGCACGCTCGCCACGCCCGACGACCTGGAGGGCATGACCTCGATCCTCGGGGCCCTCGGCACCCTGGGCGGAGCCCCCGCCGAGCCCGTTCTCCGAGACGCCCTCACCCACCCTCACCATGCCGTCCGACAGGCCGCGGCGCAGGGCCTCTCCACGGCCCTCGACACGACCGTCACGGCCGCCCCCACCCCGCTGCCGGACACGCCGCCCCTCGACTGGGACGCCCTCCAGTCCCTGGGGCCCCACCCGCGCCTCGTGCTGGAAACGAGCCGGGGCTCCCTCACGCTCGAGCTGAACACGGAGCAGGCCCCGCAAACCGTCCAGGCCATCACGCGATTTGCCCGCGAGGACCGCTACGACGGCGTGCCGTTCCACCGCGTGGTGCCCAACTTCGTGGTGCAGGGCGGCGACTTTGCCCGGCGCACCGGCTTCGGCGGCCCGGGCTTCTTCCTCCGCACCGAACGTACGCGCATCGGGCACCGCCGCGGCACCCTCGGCATGGCCAGCGCCGGGACGGACACGGAAGGAAGCCAGTTCTTCGTGCCGCACAGCATGCAGCCGCACCTGGACGGCAACTACACCGCGTTCGGGCGCGTGGTGGACGGGATGGACGTGGTGGATCGGCTCCGCGTGAACGACCGAATCACGACGGCCCGTGTCGTCCCGACCGCTGCGTCCGACGAGTAACCGCCGCCTTTCTTTCCTTTTCCCTCCCCACCATGCGCCCCGTCCTCCTCGGCCTCCTGTTCCTCGCCGCCGTTCCCCTCCTCTTGCCCACGGCCGCCCAGGTTGTGGAAACGACCCACGGGCGCGTGGAGGGCGTTTCGCAGGACAGCGTGCAGGTCTTCAAGGGCATCCCGTACGCCAAGCCGCCCGTCGGCGAGCGGCGCTGGCGCCCCCCGCAGCCCCCCGACGACTGGTCCGGCGTGCGGGACGCTTCCCGGTTCGGGCCGCGCTGCATGCAGCCCCGCCCCTACGGCGACATGGTCTTCCGAAGCGAGGGCATGAGCGAGGACTGCCTGTACCTGAATGTGTGGACGCCCCCGGACGCCGCGCCCGGCGCCCATCCGGTGCTGGTCTACATCTACGGCGGCGGGTTTTTGGCGGGCGACGGGTCCGAGCCCCGGTACGATGGCGCCAGCATGGCCGCGGAGGAGGACCTCGTGGTGGTCACCCTCAACTACCGCCTGGGCGTGTTCGGCTTTCTGGCGCACCCCCAGCTCACCGCCGCGTCGCCCCACGACGCGTCCGGCAACTACGGCCTGCTCGACCAGGCCCGCGCCCTGGAATGGGTGCAGAACAACATCCGGGCGTTCGGCGGCGACCCCGACCGGGTGACGCTCGGCGGCGAGTCGGCCGGGTCCATGTCGGTGAGCGCCCACATGGCCTCGCCCCGCTCCACGGGCCGGTTCGACCGCGCCATTGGCGAGAGCGGCGCCCTCCTGGGCTCCCGCTCGTCCGTGCCGCTCGACGAGGCAGAGGCCACGGGCCGGCGCTTTGCCGAACAGATCGGGGCCGACTCGCTCTCGGCCCTTCGGTCGCTTTCCGCGTCTCGGCTGCTGGAGCAAGCGGTCCAGCCCCGCGCCCCCCGCTTCCCCATCACCGTCGACGGCCACTTCTTTCCCACGTCCCCTGCCCAGATCTACGCGGCGGGGGAGCAGGCCGCCGTGCCCCTGCTCCTGGGCTGGAACTCGAAGGAGATGGGCTACGAGGCCCTCCTGGGCACTCGTCCCCCGACGCCCGACGCCTACGCCGCGGCGGTCCGCGAGCAGTACGGGGCGCAGGCCGACCGCGTCCTCGACCGCTACGAGGCCACGACGTGGCGGGAGGTGATGGAGGTGGGCACGGCCCTGGCCAGCGATCGCTTCATCGGCTACGGCACCTGGAAGTGGAGCGAAACGCACCGCCGCACCGGCGCCCCCGTCTACCGCTACTTCTACACCCACCCGCGCCCGCCGATGAAGGAGGGACGAGGCAACGACGTGCCCGGCCTCGCCGGCACGAATGAAAACGCCCACCGGGTGTCGCCCCCGCTCGGGGCCGTCCACGCCGCCGAAATCGAGTACGCCCTCGGCACCCTCTCAACGAACGACCTCTACGCCTGGACACCCGAGGACCGACAGGTCTCCGAGCACCTGCAGTCGTACATCGCCAACTTCGTCCGCACCGGCGACCCGAACGGGCCCGAGCGCCCCGCCTGGCCCGCCGCAGGAACGGGCGACCGCCCGCCCCTCCTGCGCATCGACGCGACGCCGGACGATACACTGGCGCCGCACCAGGCGCGCTATCGCCTCCTCGATCAGCTGTCCAACGAATGACGACTTCCCCCATGCGCCCCGCCGACCTCTCCACGCCCGCCCTCCTCGTGGATCGTCCGCGATTGGACCGCAACCTGGACCGCATGCAGGCGACCGCCGAGGCGAACAACGTGGCGCTGCGCCCCCACATCAAAACCCACAAGTCCGTCGCCCTCGCCCGGCGGCAGCGGGCCCGAGGGGCCGAGGGGCTGACCGTCGCCACCGTGGCCGAGGCCGAAACCTTCGTCGAGGCCGGTGTCTCCGACGTGCGGGTGGCCTACCCCGTCACGGGCCGCGACAAGCACGCGCGCCTGCGGCACCTTCGCGACGACGCCACGCTCTCGTTTACCGTCGACACCCTGGCGGGGGCGGAGCAGGCCGCGGCGGCCTATCCGGCCCGCGCCCCCGTCGACGTCCTCCTGGAGGTGGACGTGGGGCACGGGCGTTGCGGCGTGCACTGGTCCGACAACGCCCAGGCCGTGCGGGTGGCGCGCGCCATTGCCGGGGCGAAGGAACTCCACCTTGCCGGCATTTTGACCCACGCCGGCCAGGCCTACAGCGGCCCCGCCGACACTCAGACCGAGGCCGAGGCGCTGGCCCAATCGGCCCGCCACGAGCGCGATCGCATGCTGTCGGTGGCCGCCGCGCTGGCCGATGCGGAAGGGACGGGCGTCACGCCAGACGCGTTCGAGATCAGCATCGGCTCTACCCCCACGATGGCGGCGTTCGAGAACGCCGAGCACGAGGGCTTCCGCGTGACGGAGATCCGCCCCGGCAACTACGTGGTGCACGACGCCATGCAGGTGGCGCTCGGCGCCGCGTCGCTCGACGCCTGCGCCCTCACCGTGTGCACCACCGTGGTGAGCGTGCAAGAGAAGCCGGACGGGCCCGCCCGCGCCTTCGTGGACGCCGGGAAGAAGGTGTTCACCACGGACACGGGCTACGGAACGGACGGATACGGCACAGTGCTTGCGCCCACGCACAGCCGGCAGGCCCACCCGGAGCTCCGGCTCGCCCACCTGTCGGAGGAACACGGGTGGCTGGACGGCGTCCATCCAGATCGTTTATCGGTCGGCGATCGTCTTCAGATCGTGCCCAACCACGCCTGCGTTACCTTCAACAATCAGAACCAGATCCACGTCATAGACGATGACGCCGTCGTCGACACGTGGTCAATCGATGCTCGCGGGGGGTAAATCCCCCGCCTCGTCCGTTGCGTTCCTCCTATGATTCAGTACCGCCTCCAGTCGTCCCCTCCGCACCTGCGCATTGACCTTGCCGACACCGTGTCCCGGGACGAGGTGCGACGGGAGCTCGCTCCCCTCCCCGACGACCTGACCACCGTGCCGGAGGGGTTCGTGGCCCTGGTCGTGTACCCGAACCTCCACCTGATCGAGGAGGACGCGGTGGGGCCCTTGTACTACGCCGTCACGCACCTGCTGCACGCGCAGCCCGCCCGCTGCGTGTTCGTCAACGGCGGCCATCACACCCACCCCGGCCTGCGCGAATACATCGAGCGGCTCGCCCGCGACGGGCAGGTCGTGTTTGTCGAGACCGAGGCCGACGCCGCACAGCACATCGAGCCGCTTCGTGCCTCCCGTCGTTCGTCCTCCGGCTCCGCCGCGTAGCCCGGCGAAATGCGAGCGAAAACGTCCCGCCGAACGAACGGGCGACGACGGGCGTCTGTACGTACCGCGACGCATTCGCTTTCACTACGCCCGCGGCGGCATGACGGAGGCCCTTTCGTACACGGACGTCGACTCGCTCGCCCCCCTCCTGGACGAGGTGCCCTACGAGGAGGTGCTGCGCACCATTGGGCGCGTGGCCGTGCAGGAAGGTATCGAGGCCTACGCCGTGGGCGGCATGGTGCGCGACGTGCTCCTGGGACGCTCGACGACCGACCTCGACTTTGTGACCGTGGGGGCCGACACGGGGATCGCGCTGGCCGAAGCCGTGGCCGAGGCCCTTGGGGGCTACACCGCCCACGTGTACCCCAAGTTCGGCACCGCGGCGATCCGAATCCCCGCCGCGGACGCCCTTCCGGACAACCACCCCGACGACACCCTCGTCCTGGAGTTCGTGGCCGCCCGCACGGAAAGCTATCGCTCCCACTCGCGGAAACCCAAGGTGGAGGCCGGCACGCTGGAAGACGACCAGTACCGCCGCGACTTTACGGTGAACGCGATGGCGATTCACCTCACGCCCGATCGCTTCGGGGATCTCATCGACCCGTTCGACGGGCGGCGCGACCTGGAGCGGGGCCTCATCGACACGCCGCTCGACCCGGAGGACACCTTCGAGGACGACCCCCTCCGCATGATCCGGGCCGCCCGCTTCGCCACGCAGTTGGAGTTCTGGCTGTCGGACCGCGTCTTCGAGGCGATGGGCACGCAAGCCGAGCGCGTGGAGATCCTGAGCCAGGAGCGCATCACCGAGGAGCTCCACAAGATCCTGGAGGCCGACACCCCCTCCATCGGCTTCAAAAAGCTGGAGGCCACCGGCGTCCTGCCCCACGTCATGCCCGAAATCCAGCGCCTGAAGGGCGTGGACGTGGTCAATGGCCGCGACCACAAGGACAACTTCTACCACACGCTGGAGGTGCTCGACAATCTCGCCGAGCGGACCTCGGACCGCCCCGGCGAGGACACGCGCTGGCTTCGGTGGGCGGCCCTCCTCCACGACATCGCCAAGCCGAAGACCAAGCGCTTCGACCCGGACAGCGGCTGGACCTTCCACGGCCACGAGGACGTGGGCGCCCGCATGATTCCCGATCTCTTCCGCAAGTGGCGCCTGCCCACCGACGAGCGACTGGACTACGTGCAGAAACTCGTCCGATTGCACCTGCGCCCCATCGCGCTGGCCGACGAGGAGGTGACCGACTCCGCCGTCCGCCGCCTGCTCTACGAGGCGGGCGACGACATCGACGACCTCATGACGCTGGTCCGCTCAGACGTGACCTCGAACAACCCGAACCGGCGCGAGCGGTACCAGCGCGCCTTCGATCGGGTGGAGGAGAAGATGCGGATCGTGGAGGAGAAGGACCGCCTCCGCAACTTTGAGCCGCCGGTGGACGGGTACGAAATTATGGAGACGCTCGGGATCGAGGAGGGCGTGGCCGTGGGCATCGCCAAGACGTGGATCCGCGAGGCCATCCTCGACGGCGAGATTGCCAACGAGCACGATGCGGCCTTCGACTACCTCATGGACATCAAGGACGAGGCCCTTCGCCGCGGCGATCTGTTTGAGACGATGCAGGCCCGCCTGGAAGGCCCGGAGAACCGGGCGCTGGGGGCGATCAAGGAGGTCGTGTTCGAGGACCCGGACCTGCCGGACGACCGCGAGGCCGCGCTGGCGGTGCTGGAAGGGGTGAAAGAGGAGGTGCTGGCCGACGCTGAAGACGCGCCCTCCGGACAGGCGGACGACGCCGCCGAATGACCGGTGCGGCCGGGCCCGCGCCAGCGCGTCGGGGGCAATCGTGGTCCCCGCTCCCCAACGGCGGAACATCGGGCCGAAATCAGGACACGGACCGGCCGCCGGCCTCGTTCGTGCGGCCTCGTTCGTGAGGCCCTGCCGCGACACCAGATCCGCCGCTCGTCAGCCCTGCTCTACGACACCTGCATCGGTCGGCCCCTGCCCGTCATAGGCCGCAACGAACGCATCGAGCTGGTCGGGCTGATCGGCTCCCGGGAGCGGGCGGGTGGCCGTCTCGCACGCTGCCTCTACGCCCAGCTTGTCGCAGACGAGGTCGGAGGCCGCCTCGGCCATCTGACGGTAGGTTGTCAGCTTGCCGCCAACGACGCTAACGAAATTGTCGACCCCGTCGGCGGCGTGGTCCAGGGTGAAGAACCCCCGCGAGATGCCGCGTCGTTCGCCTTTCTGCTCATCCGGGGCGTACAGCGGCCGCACGCCCCACCACGTGCGGACCGTCGGGGCGTCAGCCACAGGGGGCAGCATCGCGGCGCACTCCCGGAAGGACACGTCCACCTCCCACTCGGCCTTCTCATAATCGTCCGGGTCCGACACCGGCACGCTCGTGGTGCCGAGCACCACCTCCCCGTCGTGCGGCACAACAATGTCTCCGTCGTCCGGGTCGCGGCATCGATTGAGCACCGGGCCCAGGCCGTCGTACTCCACCGAAATCATCACGCCCCGCGACGGCGCCATCTCCACGGAAACGCCAGCCATCGCCCCCACCGATCCCGCCCAGGCCCCAGTCGCGTTCACGACGTACGTAGGCTCGACCGTCGTGTCGACCGCTCCACCGATCCTCGCCTTCACGATTCGCCCCCCTTCAACGACCAGGTCTTCGAGAGGCGCGTGCGGCCGAACAAACCCGCCGTGGGCCTCGGCGTCGGCGGCGTTGGCCGCACTGAGGCGCGACGGATAGATCACCCCGTCGGGCACCCACATTGCCCGCTCTACCGCATCCGATAATTCCGGCACGCGCGCCTGGGCCTCCGCCGCGCTGAGCAGGTCCGTCTCGATTCCAATCGCATCGCAGGCGGCCCGCTTCTCCTCGAAGTATTCCGGGTCATCGCCGGCCAGCTGAACGAAGAGGCCGCCGGTGTTGCGAATGCACGCCCCGGCGATGGAACGAAGGGTCCGATTTTCCGCGATGCACTCCTCCGCCCCCACCGCATCGGCCTCCGCGTAGCGGGCCCCGCTGTGGAGCAGGCCATGAGAGCGGCTGGAGGCTCCACTGGAGAGCCCGTGTCGCTCCACGAGCAACACCTCCACCCCGCGCAACGCAAGGTCGCGGGCGATGCCAGTGCCGGTGGCGCCGCCCCCAACGACGAGGACCGTAGGAGATCGTGTCATCTGAAGAGAAGGTCAATGAGCGAGCGGGCAGCGGCCCCGGACATCCGAGATCGACCGCGGCTCCCGCGGTCGTCCGCGCTGCCTCTCTTTCGGTGCGGAGAACAAGTATTCTGTGAAGCACCCACACCTGTCCGTCCGCGGAGAGTTGAGAAGGGCTCGTAACAGGAGCCCCTGCCCCGGCAGGCCCACCCAATACGTTACACGCCCCCCACACCCCTGGGCGTGTCCACTATAGAATCTGGGTCCTGTGATTCGCCGAGGGGGACTCAGGGCCTCGTTCGTGCCTACGGGCCCCGGCGCGCCCCCACGTCGCCCATCGGGACCTGGATGTCCAGCATCTCCGCGCTCCGATCCCATAGATGCGCAGCGGCCCCGGGATCCTGTGCGGCGTTCGACGGCGGGGTGGGGGACTGTCCCGAAAAGTACCGCCCCGAGACGCCCGCCGTCTCCGGGGAGAGGGCCACGTGCAGAAGCTCCGCGGCCCCGTCGGCCACCGAAGACGTCCCCGGCACCCCGCCGAGCATCCGAAACAGCCCCGAGAGCGGCCCGGGCAGGAACCGCCCAAACTGGCTTCCGGGGACGAACCCGGGGTGGACGCTGTTCGACACGACGGGTCGGCCCGCCGACTCCAGGCGGCGAGCCAGCTCCGACGCAAACAGTACGTTCGCGAGCTTCGAATGAGCGTAGGCCCCCATTCCGGAATATCCGTCGATGGTGTGCACACGATCGAGGTCGAACTGGGCGCCGCGGTGGGCATCGGAGGCGGTCGTGACAACGCGAGCGCCCTCGCGCAAGTGATCGAGCAGGGCGGCAGTCAGCAGGTATGGGGCCAGGTGGTTCACGTAGAACGTGCGCTCAATTCTTTCCACACGGTGGCCCTGCCGAAACAGTCCCCCAGCGTTGTTAAGCAGAAGATCAAGGCCGTTGGTGTTCGCCCGAACGGCCGCCGCCAACGCCCGAATCTCTCCGGCTTTCGTGAAGTCGGCCGCGACGAACGTGGCCGTCCCTCTCTCCTCGCGGATGCCCTCCACGACCGCCTCTCCCGCCTGACGGTCGCGGCCGTGCACGATCACCTCGGCCCCGAGCCGCCCCAGCGCATGGGCCGCCACACGGCCGATGCCGCTCGTAGAGCCGGTGACGAGGGCCACCTGACCCGTGCAGTCGATGTCGGTAACGGCGGCGAGAGACTCAGGGCGTGCACTCATTGAACGGTTGGGGAAGAGAAACAGAAGGAAGAACGGGACGGTGGCGCTGCGCACCGGCGCCACGGCAACGCAGGGAGTAGCGGTTATACTCGGCGGGCGTTGCGGGGAATCCGCACGCCTTGTGTTGTTCTCCGGTCAGGACCGGAACCGCCGAGGGCGATGTCCCCGGTGCATCGGCGAATTGCGAGTGTGCGTTATTCGGGCGGCCTGGATGCTTGCACGCGCTCGGATGGGCTGATTTCCCTCATTGTCCGCTCCCTCGGAGGAGTAGTGGTAACGTAACAACTGTGAGGCGGGGGCCGGGTCCTCCCGTCTCGAAGGCCCATGTTCAGATTCGTTGGGTGGGAATGTTCTCGACGGGAACGCGCTGGACCGCATCGGTCATCCAGCAGTCCTCGTGTGGGGCGTCGGACTGCCGGGAGAGCCGGAACAGGTAGCCCACGCGGGTGCCTTCGTTGGTGGTCAGGATCACCCCCATCTGCGCCCTGTCCTCTTCAACGTGGGGCGAGCTGTAGGTGGCGCCGTCGTGGTCAATCATCGGTTCGTAGGCCGGCGTGTCGAACAGTCGGCGGAAGCGACGGAGGGGCCCGGTCGCTCGTTTGTTGGCCGGTGACGCGAAGCGGAAGGCCGCCTCGATTCCCGCATCCTCGCGTGGGGTGTCGTTGTCGCCGAGCGCCTCCACCTGTAGGCGGACGACCTCGGTCGGGGAGAGCGCGGGGGACGGTTCTGGGAGGGAATCAGCGGGCACAGAGTGGAGGGGCGAGGACAGTGCAGGCGGTGCGTCGGCGGGGCCAGGGCCCCGATCACATGCCGCGGGACCAGTTCCGGTTGGGGCAACACAGAGGAGGGACATCAAGAGAAGCATGGGCGCAAGCATGGGAACCGGCAGGCAAGGCAAAATAAACTGTTCGCGGGCATCGCCCGACGATGCCGCGGGCCCCGAGGATGTGAATCCGAAATATGCTGTTTTCGAATACGTGAGAAGGCACGCTCCGGCTGGAAGCGGAGAGGGCGCTGGCCCCGCGGATGCGGCTTCAGGGCGCGAGAGAATGCTTATAAGGAGGGGCTCGAAGCAACGACGACAATGGTTGTACAGCGTGCGCGGGGCCGATATTCGATATTTTCTGCTACAAGAGAGGAATAGAAGGAACGTAACAACTGTCATTCCCGGTCGCCCCCCGATCAACGATCTTTGGGCCGCCTGTCGGATCTTGTTTTTCGGCCCGGTGCCGCCTATGATCGGGGTCGCACCTGTGCTGCTCCGCCCGGGAGGGAAAGGAATCGTTTCAGGTCCGACCTCGCCTCCCTGCTCACCACCGTGGACGCTCGTTTGGGATAATCGTCCCGCTGATTCCCCTCCGCCTCGTCCCCCGCGTGCTGGACAGGCCCCTCCGCTACAGGTGCGGGGCCCAGGCCCGGTGGGGGGCATCCGGCACATTTGGTCCCGATTCGCCCTTTCATTCTGCGGGGGATGTTGGCCCCTCCCCCAATCGCTGGTCCCTTTGCACTCCTCATTGCCCCCCCATGAAGCGTCTGTTCTACCACCTCGTGGCGATGCTCGTGCGCGTGACGAGCTGGTTCATGTTCAGCCGGGTGGAAGTGCGCGGCCGGCACCGGGTGGCGTGGGATCAGCCCTGCATCCTCTCGCCTAACCATCAGAACGCCTTCCTCGACGCCCTCCTGGTGGGCATCTTTTCGCCCGTCAAGCTCACCTTTCTGAGCCGTGCGTCCGTCTTCGGAACGCCGTTCGACTGGGTGCTGGACGCGCTGCACATGGAACCGATCTACCGGCGCCGGGACGGATTGAAGAAGGTGGCCAAAAACAAAGACGTCTTCGCCGATCAGCGAGACCACCTCATCCAGGGCGGTTCGGTGGTCATGTTCTCGGAGGCCGAGCACGCCCACACCTACTACCTCCGGCCCCTGAGCCGCGGGAGCGCCCGGCTGGCCCTCACCGCCCAGGGGGAGGCCCCGCCCGATCAGGAGGTCCAGCTCGTGCCCGTCGGCCTCAACTACTACCACCTTTGCCGCCCGGGCTTTAAAGTGTCAATCGTCTTTGGCGAGCCACTCCCGGCGTCCGCGTACATGGAGCGGTACCGCAACGACGCGGCCACGGGCATGAACGCCCTTCGCGATGATCTCGCGGCTGCGATGAAGGACGGCCTGCTGATTCCCGAAAAGACGGACGACTACCGCGAGCGCGTGGCCCGAATCAACCGGCACACCGAGGGGCTCTCGTTTCCGGAGATGACGCAGGCCCTGGAGGCCCCGGACACGCTCCCGCCCAAGGACGCGCACCGCCCGTGGCTGGAGTCGGTGGCCTGGGCCCTCAGCCCCCTGAACGCCGGCCCGCTGTGGCTCACGAGCACCCTGATGCAGCGGGTGGACGAGGCGCCGTTTACGGCCTCGCTTAAGTTCGCCGTGGGCATGTTTGGCGTGCCGCTCTGGTGGGCCCTGCTGTTTGGGCTCGGGGCCGGGCTCTTTGGCTGGACGGTCGGGAGTGGGGCGGTCGCTGCGTCTGCCCTGGCGCTGGTCGGCCACGTCCTGCTCGTTCGCTGGTCGAACCCGCCCCACCCGCCCATCGAGTGACCGTCCCTGTGCTCTCGCGTCGAGGCAGAGGGGCGGACTGGCGGTCGGCCCCGGGGGATCCGAGGAGCCCCCGGCCGCGTAGTCGGAGGCCACCTCTTTGTTCGCTCCTCCGGTTCTCCTATGAACAGCATCGCCGTCGCCCAGGTGCTCGTGTCCCTCGCCATCGTGGCGGGCGGGTGGATCGCGGGCTATGCGCTCTACCACGGCGTCCAGTGGCTCGCCCAAAAGGCCGAGGGCGGGCGCTACCGCATCGACGCCCTCCTGCTCCGCATCCTGGGTCCCCCCCTCAGCGTCGCGGTGGCGCTCGTTTCTCTCAACGTGGCCCTGTACCGCATCCCGGCCATCCAGGAGCAGTTTGCGCGGTGGGACGGGGCGCAGCGGGCCGTCCTTCTCCTCACCGGCACCTGGATCCTCGCCAGCCTCGTCAAGACCGCCGTCCGGGAGTACGGGCTGCCGCTCGCCCAGCGCACCGACACCGACGTCGACGAGCGGATCGTGCGCCTCCTGGACCTGACGGCCGTCTACGTGATCTGGATGGTCGGCCTCCTGCTGGCCCTGAGCGCCCTCGGCATTCAGGTGACCGCCTTCCTCGCCTCGCTCGGCATCGCCGGGCTGGCCGTGGCCCTGGCGGCCAAAACGATCCTCTCCAACGTGCTCACCGGCGTCACCCTCACGGCCGACCGCAACTTCCGGGTGGGCGACCGCATCCAGGTGCGCGACTATGTGGGCGACGTCCTCGAAATCACCCTGCACAAGACCATCATCCGCACCCGCGACAACGAGATCGTGATGATCCCGAACGACGTGCTCGGCCGCGAGGTGATTATCAACCACATGCTCCCGGAGCAGCGGACGCGGATCGACCTGCGGATCGGAGTGGGCTACGACACCGACCTCGCCCGGGCCAGCGAACTCTTGCAGGACATCGTTCGCGGGCAGCCCCGCATCCTGGACGCGCCGGCCCCGGAGGTGAACGTTGTCGCGCTCGGCGACAACGCCATCGAACTTCAGGTGCTGGTGTGGATCGACGCGCCGCGCGGGAAGCGCAGGGTCCGCGACCAGGTGTACCGCGCGGCCCTCACCCGCTTCCGCGCCGCCGGCATCGAGATTCCCTTCCCGCAGCGCGTGGTGCACCTGCACACTGAGCGAAGCGAAGAAGGAGTCTCGGGGCGGCCCGAGCGCGCGTCGGGCGGCCCGCCCCGCTCCACGGACGAGGCCCATCCCCCACACCAGTCGAACGCCGCTCCGTCCGGGTCGCCGGACGCCTGACTGTGCTCTCGGGAAGGCGCGCGTCGCCCCCCGCCGGCGACCGATGAGGGTTGTTGCCTTCGATGGGTCTTTTGCTGTCGCGGTGCGTTTGGACCGTTCCGGTGCTCGTTCCTCCCGCTCGCTCCCCGCCGCCGCATGACGTCCCCCACGGCCCCTCATTCTGATGCCTCGGCACGCTCGGACGACCCGACGCCCCAACATGTTCACCCCGCCGACCTGCCGGGACTTGCCCAGCTTGCGACGGAGGCGACCCTCGGGACGACCCGGCTCGTGGAGGCCGTCCACGCTGCCGTGTGGGCGTCGCTCCGCCCAGGGGCCGAGGCCCCCTCGCGCACCGCCGGGCTCACCGGCTTTGTCTACCGCACCGTGCGGGGCCTCACCCAGCTGGCCGGGCACAGCACAGGACAGGCCCTCGGGACCGTCGCGCAGATTCTGGCGCCCACGCCGCTCCCGGACACCGACAAGCGCCGGCGGGTGCTGTCCATCCTCAACGGCGTGTTCGGCGATCACCTCGCCGCGTCCGACAGCCCCCTGGCCTGCTCGTTCTCGCTGCGCACGCCCGAGGGCCAACGCCTCCCCGCCAGCGCGACGGACGCCGACACCCTCGTCGTGTTCGTCCACGGCCTCTGCCTCAGCGACCGCGCCTGGGCCCCGACGGCCAAGCGCCCCGGCCACGTTGAGGCCCTCGCCGCCCCCGTCGGCGGCACGCCCGTGCTCGCCCGCTACAACACGGGCCGCTCCATCTCAAAGAACGGGCAGGCCCTGCACGAGCACCTGTCACGGCTGACGTCCCCATCGGCGGGCCCCTCCCGCATCGTCCTGGTGACGCACAGCATGGGCGGCCTGGTGGCCCGCAGTGCCGTCCGCCACGCGCACCGTGCCGCCGCCCGATGGCCCCGCCTCGTCACGAATACCATCTACCTCGGCACGCCCCACCGGGGGTCTCCGCTCGAGCGCGCAGGGGCGTGGGTCGAACAGCAGCTTCGGCGGACGCCCGTCACCGCGCCCTTTGCCTCGCTCGCCACCCTTCGGAGCCGCGGCATTCAGGACCTTCGGCACGGCACAATCGCCCCCGACGCGGCCCACGACGACACGCCCGATCGTCCCCCTGGCCGCTCCCTCTACGTCGCAGCCGCCTTAACCTCACGCCCACCGGCCCGGGACGCGGTCGGGGACGGGCTCGTCCCGGTCGCAAGTGCCCTCGACGCCACAGGGCCGACGCGCTCAGCCACCCGTCAGGTCGTGGAGAACCGCGGGCACCTGGACCTCCTCCACGCCCCCGCCGTCACGGAACACCTGCGGCGCTGGCTGTCCACAACGAGCGACGCGTGAGGCGCTCGCCCGCGTCACCCGCCCTCGGAGGCCGGGATGTGGCGCAGTTGCTCCGCCTCCGTGATGACACGACGCCCCATGAGGAGGCTCGTGAGCATGCTGGTGAGGCCGCCCGCCGCGAAGATCATGGCCATGATGACAAACTGGTAGAGGGCGGCGTAGACGGGATTCTCGCCCCCCAGGATCATTCCGGCCATCACGCCGGGAATCCAGACCCAGCCCAGGCTCTTCAGCGAATCGACCACCGGGATGAGCGACGCCTGCACGCTGGTGCGCAGATGTCGCGCGAGCACGGCGGGCGGCGGGCCGCCGAGTGCCAGCCCCACCTCGATCTCGGCCCGCTTGTCGCGCAGCTCGTCTTTTAGCCGGTTCAGCGCCAGGCCGTTGATTTTCATCGCGTTGGCGATGACGAGGCTGCCCACCGGCACCAGGCTGCGCACCGTCGGCTCGATGGCCCCGGCCGCCGTCATCGTCACAATCACGAGCCCGGCCCCCGCACTGATGGACAAAAACGACACCTGCGTGACGCCGGGGAGTCCCGCCCCGCGCTGCCGCGAGATCCAGGTCGCCCCGCCGGTCATGCCGAGCAGGATGAGCGCGCTCCACGCCACGGGCACCGCCAGCAGCAGGCCGATCACGAGCCCCACGGCCACGATCTGGACGAAGCCGCGGACGAACGCGACACTCAACTCCGTCTCAAGCTTGAGGCCCCGCTGCCGCGAGAGGAGCACCACGAGGGCCGCCAGCACCGACGCGGCGCCGACCTGCGCGAGGCCGGTCCAGACGATGGGGTCTTGGATGTGCTGGAGGAGGTCCTGGAGCATGGGACTGGAGCGAACCAGACAGGCTTAGGAGGCTTGCAGAACAGCGTCGAGGGCGCCGAGGGCCGCCACCCGCCCGTTCTGGAGACGCACCCCGCGGTGGCCCATCCGTCGCGCCCGGCCGGCATCGTGGGTAACGAGCACGGCGGTGAGCGACAGGTCCGCCATCACCTCTTGCAGAAGCGACTCCACCCGGTCGGCCGCCGCGGCGTCGAGGCTGGACGCGGGTTCGTCGAGGAGCACGAGGTCGGGGTCGTTGAAGAGGGTGCGGGCGATGGCCACGCGCTGGGCTTCGCCGCCGGAGAGGCGATCGGCGTCCCGCTGGGCGAAGCCCGACAGGCCGAGCCGATCGAGTAATTCGTGCAGGCGGTCGTCGTCCACCGGCTCGTCCCGCAGGGTCGGCCCCCAGGCCACGTTGGCCGCGACCGTGCCCTCAATGAGCGTCGGCGCCTGCGGCACCCACCCCACCCGCCGGCGCAGCGTGCGCGGCTCAATGTCGCGGTAGTCCGTGCCGTCGAGCCACACGGTGCCGCGCGTCGGTTCGTCGAGGCGGTTGAGGAGGCGAAGGAGCGAGGTCTTGCCGGCCCCCGACGGCCCAAAGACGACGAACACTTCCTCGGCCCGCACCTCAATCGATACCCCCTCCACCAGTACGGTCCCGTCGAGAACGCGGGTGAGGTCGCGGGTGGCCAAGAGCGGAGGCGCAGACATTGAACGGAACGGGACGCATGCATACAGAGACGAGTCCCCCCTCTACCTCACCGGGTGTACGTGCGGCGGGTGCGGCGGCGATCCACCGCCCACGGCCCGCTCCCCGCCCCCACCAGCACAAGGGAGCCGAGCAGCATGGCCCAGTCGGTGCGCATGGCGTGGGCCATGCTCCAGAACCCGTACTCGCTCAACTCCCGCACCTCGAACGGGCCGAACCCCGCCCCCATCCAGATGGGAAGTTTCGTCGTGATAATCGCAACGGTCATGAGCGCGGCCGTCACGCCCGCCGCCCACCGCGTATAGAGGCCCAACAGAATCAGGCCCCCGCACACCACCTCGGCCGCGCCCACCCCGGGCGCCAGGACTTCGGCCCCCGGCCAGCCCATGGCCTCGAAGCGGCCGGGGCCGCGCAGGGCCGGATATAAAAACTTCTGAAGGCCTTCGGACAGAAAGACGGCCCCGACCATGAGCCGGACGAGCGGCAGCACGGACCAGGCGCGGTTGTGAGCGTGGGGGGATGGTGGCATGGCGCACGAAGCGTCCCGGGAAACAGCGGTGGAAGAACTATACGCCGTGCGTCGCGTCAGTGTCCGCCACCTCCGCCGATGCCCGCAGTGGCTTCCGCATACACACCGCGCTTGAGGGACAAAGGCGGGCGGCCTCCTCGGTCCGCCGGATGTCCTCCGGCAGGGCCTCCCGTTCGATCGTCTCGTACTCGTGGTCGCGAAAGAACGGGGCCGCCGTCGTCGTCAAGAGATAAAGCGTGCGGATGCCCTTCTGACGGGCCCGTTGCTCGATGGCCTCCACGAGGCGCGTGCCCAGGCCCTGGCCTTGAGCGTCCGGCGCCACGGCCAGCGACCGCAGGAGGGCCGCGTCGCCACAGGGCTCAATTCCTACCGCCCCGCAGAGGCGTATTCCGTCACGAGCGACGAGAAAATAGTTCAGGTGGGCGAGCGTGAGGTCGTCGTGTGGAAGGCCGCACGTCTCCAGAAGCCCTCGAATGGGGTCAAGATCCTCGGGCTCGGCACGCTGAACGGCGAAAGATGAAGGACGGTGTCGATCCACGTCGTTGGCAGCCTCGAATCAGTCCGAATCGGCGGGCCCGAAGGTTGCGTCGATCCAGTCGGCCAGCTCGTCGCGCACGCGGCGGAAGGCGGCGCGTTTCTCCTCGTCGGTGCCCGTCACGGCCGAGGGGTCGTCGAAGCCCTGGTGCAGATTCTTCTTTTCCGCTGAAATGTAGGGACAGTGCTCCGCCGCGTCGTCGCACACAGTGACGACAATGTGCAGCGGCCGGTCCGTGTAGGCGTACACGGGGTCGGCGGTGTGGTCCGACAGGTCAATGCCCATCTCGTCCATGACCTCCACCGCAAAGGGGTTCACGCCGCTGGGATTCGTGCCCGCGCTGTGGACCTCGTAGCGGTCGCCGTACCGGGCGCGGAGGAGCCCCTCGGCCATCTGGGAGCGCGAGGAGTTGTGGGTGCAGACGAAGAGGACGGTGTCCATGGGTCAGGCCAGAGAAAGAAGAGGAGGCTGTGAAACCGGGCGGTTAGCAGCAGCCGGACCCCGGCGTGCAGCACCCCCCCTGCGGCGCGGCGTCGGAGGGGCTGTCTCCCATCGAGATCATGACCGAGCCGAGGCGGCGCGTGGTGTTCGGCGAATCGCACGCGGGGCACGTTTCGTCGATTCCGTCTTCGTACTCGGCAACGGGGGCCTGTAGTTCAAAGTCATTCTCGCAGTCGGAACAGCGGTATTCGTAGGTCGGCATGACAAGGTGTGCACTGTGAGTGAGAAAACGGGACAATCAAAACGGCTTACGCGCCCGCCGGAGAAACGGGCTTGGCAGCACCGCGGGCCAGGGCCTGCAGGCGCTCGGAGCCGACCGGCTCTTCCGGCATCCAGGGGGCGAGGGCCGTGCGCTCGGCGTGCTCGCTGCGCACCGTCTCGATTTGCGCCCCCTCGGCGTGGGCGCGCTCGACGAGCAGCGGGTCCGACGGCCCGGCCGCCGCCAGGCTCTGGTTCACGACCCAGGCGTAGGGCGTGATGCCGGCCCGCTCCAGATCGTCCTGCAACTGCTTCGCTTCGAGGACCGGTGTCGTCTCCGGCAGTGTCACGAGTAGCATCTTCGTATAGCCCGGATCTTGCAGGCGCATGAGGGGGGTGGTGATGCGGTCGGCTTCCACTTCGCTCGTGCGCATCACCTCGCGGTGGTACGAGCCGGTCGTGTCGAGCAGAAGCAGTGTGTGGCCCGTCGGGGCCGTGTCCATTACGACGAACTGGCGCTGGGCTGTGCCGATCTCGCGGGCGAAGGCGCGGAAGACGGCCACCTCCTTCGTACAGGGAGATCGCAGGTCCTCTTCGAGCAGCTCCCGCTCCTCGGGATCAAGGTCTTTGCCCTTCGTCTTGAGCACGCGCTCGCGGTACTGACGCGTGGCCTCGTCGGGATCGATGGCACGGACCTCCAGGTTCGGGAGCGCGTCGCTGCCCACCGCGTCGGCGATGTGCGCGACCGGGTCGGTGGTGGTGAGCAGCACCTCCTCGCCGCGCCGCGCCAGGTCGACGGCCACGGACGCGGCGACGGTGGTTTTGCCCACCCCGCCTTTGCCCATCACCATGACGAGCCCGTGCCCATCGTCGGCAATCCCGTCAACCAGTTCGTGGATGGTCGGCAGGTCGATGTCCGGCGCCTGCCCCGTGCCGTTCGTCGAGGCGGCCGCAGACTCGTCGCTCAGCAGCGAGCGGAGCGCATCGACCCCCACAAGATTGTAGCCCTTCAGCGGCACCGTGTCGCGCGGCAGGTCCCTGAGCGCGTCCGGCATGCGGTCCACTGCCTCCTCGGCCCGGCATTCCATGGCCTCGGCCAACGGATCGTCCGGGGCCTGGGCGCGGAAGACACCGTTCACGGCGAGCCGCTGGTTCGTAACGCCCAGGTCCCGCAGCTCCCGGCTCGACCGCGCAGCTTCCTTGAAGGCGGCCGCTTCCGGGCGGCTCACCAGCACGAGCGTCGTCCGGCCCGCGTCCTGCAGCGCCTCCACAGCGGCGGTGTAGCGCTCCTGCTGCGCCTCCAGCCCCGAGACGGGCCCGAGGCACGAGGCGCCCTCTGGGTTCTCCTCGATGTAGTCGCTCCAGGCGGCCGGCAGCTCCAGCAGGCGCAGCGTATGGCCCGTGGGGGCCGTATCGAAGACAACGTGGTCGTAGGGCGCGGCGTCCTCGCCGGCCAGAAACTGCGTGAACTTGTCAAACGACGCAATCTCGGTGGTGCAGGCCCCAGAAAGCTGCTCCTCGACCTGATCGACGGTTTCCTCCGGCAGCACGCCCACCATCGGCTCAATCACGCGCTCGCGGTAGTCGTCCGCCGCGGCCTCCGGGTCGATGTTGACGGCTGACAGATGGGGCACCGAGTCGACCGATCCCACCGTATCGTCCACGGGCGCGTCGAGCACCTCTTTGAGATTCGAGGCCGGATCGGTGCTCACCAGGAGCACCTCGTGGCCCTCGTCGGCCAGACGAACGGCCGAGACGCAGGCGAGCGACGTCTTGCCGACTCCTCCTTTTCCGGTAAAGAAGAGATGCCGCGACGGGGATTCGAGAAAAGACAGCATGAAACGGGGTGGGCTTTCAGCAGGAAAGAATAGCGTCTCGTCTACGCACCGTCGAGCTCAGCCATTTGAATGAACTCTTCCCGCGTGGGGTACGTCCCCTGGGACTGCATCTCGCCGTCGACCAGCACGATGGGGAGAACGTCTTGTCCCTCGCGTCGGAGGGCGTCGTACACGACCGGCGTGTCGGTAAACATCTCCGGGTGGGAGGCCGGGTTGTAGCGTTCGACGGGGACCCCCTGCCGCTCCAGCCAGCGCAGCGCGCCGCTTACGGCGACGAGTGTGTCGTCGGGCTCGGGGCCGCAGACGCCCGTGGAGCAGCACATCGGGGAATCGAAGACCTCGATTTTCGGTCCGCCGGACGACGGCGCGTCGGAATCCGGTCGCTGTCCCTGGACGGTCACGCTCCGCAATTCGGGGTCGCCCGCCTGAAAGCGGGTGCTCTCGTCCGCGCCCAGGTGCTCGGCGAGCAGGTCCTCTGGAAGTGGAATCTCTTTTTCCGTGGCCACCTGCACGTTCGTAAAGCCCGCTGTCCGAAGCAGATCGAGGTAGTCGGTCCGCGCCGTTGCCCCAGCGATGCACCCCACGTAGAGCTCCGCCACCTCCCGCAGATCGTCGGGAAAGGAACCGACATGCACGATGTCGGAGACCGAAAACCGGCCCCCGGGACGCAGGACCCGGTACATCTCCTCAAACGCCGCCCGCTTGTCGGGCACCAGGTTAAGAACACAGTTGCTCAGGACCACATCGAACGCCCCGTCCTCAACCGGCAGCGCTTCGATGTCACCGAGCTCGAACGTCACGTTGTCGTAGTCCATCTCGGCGGCGTTCGCCCGGGCTTTTTCAACCATCTCTTCGGCAAAATCGACGCCGTGGACGTGCCCGTCGGGGCCCACCTCGCGTCGGGCGACAAAGGCATCCATCCCGGCGCCGGACCCGAGATCGAGTACGCGCTCGCCCGGTTCGAGGCCTACGTGGTCGGTCGGGCGTCCACACCCCAGGTTCAGGTCCGCCTCCCCGGCAATCGCCTCGGCGTAGTCCTCACTCATGTCAACGGCGAGGTCGGCCGCCCCGTCCCCGGACGGTCCGCAGCACGAACCGCCCTCGGTGGCAATGGCCTCGTACTTTTTGCGGACGGCGGACTTCAAGGAATCCTCCGAAAGCGTCGGGTCAGACATCACGTTAGCAGCAGTTGTCATTCGGTGCGGAAAGGAAAAGCCCGTCGAAGAGTCCATCTATGGCCTCTTTGACCGCAGCCATCGCCTCCGGGTCGAGGCAGTAGCAGGTGCTTCGTCCCTCGACTGTCCCCCGTACGAGCCCCGCCTCCTTTAGCGCCTTCAGGTGCTGGGAGACCGTCGACTGGGCAAGGGGCAGGTCGTCCACAATCTCGCCACAGACGCACTCGTCGCGGTTGGCCAGCAGACGCACAATGGTCAGGCGTGCCGGGTGGGCGAGGGCCTTCAAGGCGTCGGCGAGGTGGCGATCCGTATCTGAAAACGCAGACGTTACGGGCATAGGAGTCCGGGGACTTATCGTATATCGACGATATGCGATATGAGGTGAGCCGTGCGCGGTTTCATGGGGAGCCTCTTGCATCCCATCTTCAACTCAAAAACTCTCCTCTCACTCAAAGCCGCCCCGCAGCCCCGAGCCTCCACCGCAGCACCAGCCGGTGCGGTGGGGTTGACCGGGCCGTGCAGAGGCAGGATGCACCGCGTGGTGTAACCGGACGGGACCAGGACGCGTACAGTACGTCCAATCGTCTTTTTCTCACGTCCACTGCGAAATATGGCCCCGACACCGGCGACCTCATCCGCGTCCTTCTCTCCGTCCTCATTCCGCCACTCGGCGTGTTTTTGCAGGAGGGACTCGGCACCTAGTTCTGGATCAACCTGCTGCTAACGCTTCTGGGGTACATTCCGGGCCTCGTCCACGCCGTCTGGATCATTGCCCGTCGGTAACCCGCTGCGCACCGCTCCCCGCTCCGTGGCCCCATGAACACGTCCCTGCGTCGCGGCCTTTTTCTCCTTCTGCTCGTGGCCGTCGGCCTGGCCGTGGTGTTCTACGTGTCGGGCCGCTGGACGGAGGCGCCCTCCCCGGCCCCGGCGGAGGAGTCGCCCCCGGTCCACGACTCGGTGGACGTGGACGCCTCACGAGCATCGCCCGTGGCCCGCGTGCCCCTCGCGACG
Organism: Salinivenus lutea; assembly: GCA_002894685.1. GTDB lineage: Bacteria > Bacteroidota > Rhodothermia > Rhodothermales > Salinibacteraceae > Salinibacter > Salinibacter luteus. The sequence goes on along the minus strand of NCRC01000010.1, from coordinate 20,819 downwards.
TGGAATCTGTCGAACTTTGGCCGGACGAAGGACGCGAACGAAATTGAGGTGGCCGCCCAGACGCTGCGCGACTTCGACCTGGTGGCCGTGCAGGAGGTGGTCACGTCGCCCCCCGGCGCCCAGGCAATTGGGGCCCTCGATCAGGCACTCGACCGCACCGGCTTTGCGTGGGACTACCGCCTCAGCGACCCGACAACTGGGACCGGCACCGAACGGTACGCCTTTCTCTGGAAGCCCTCGCGGCTGCGCCTCATCGGGCGCGCCTGGCTGGAGCCGTCGCTCGCCGACTCGATCGACCGGGAGCCGTACCTGGCCCGCTTCGAGCATCGGGCGACCGGGCAGCAACTGCTCGTCGCCACCTTGCACGCGGTCCCCCGCGCAAAAAACCCGGCGCACGAGATTGCCCTGCTCGACCGCCTCCATCACCTGTACGAGCCCGATCACCTCGTGCTGCTCGGCGACTTTAACCTCGACGCAGACGACGCGGCCTTCGACGCGCTGCGTCGCCTCGGCTACTCCGCCGTGCTCCAGGACCAGCCCACGAGCCTGCGCCGCATCCGTCGCGACGGGCCGGAGGGGCATCTCGCCAACGAGTACGACAACATTTTTGTGGAAACCGGCCCCCTCCGCTCGCTCCGCGCCGGCACCCGCGACTTCACGGACCGCTTCCCCTCGCTCAAGGAGGCCCGGAGCCTCTCCGATCATTTGCCCGTGTACACGGAAGTGGAATGGACGGCCCCTGCCCCGCTCGTGCCGTAGCGCCTCCCCCCGTCCATCCGAGACTCGCGTGCGCCTCCACCACCCGTGCCCCCACAGGTGCGCCTCTCGCCCGCACGGACCCCCGACGCAATCCGCTCCCCCCATGCGGGACGCGTCCCCGGACGACACGAGAACGCACGAGGAGCGTACCGGAGCGGGGAAAACGTGTGGTACATTGCGTCCTGTTCCTCCGTCCCGCCCTTTCCTGATGACTCCATGCACGCGCCCCCATCGCCTCCGGCCGCCATTGCCGCCGTCGTCATCGAACGCCTCGTGCCCCGGTTCGAGGCCCTTTGCGAGGAACGCTACGGGGGCTTGCTGGACCTGCGCCCAGTCGACAGGACCCGGGACCTCACCACGGCGACCGTACACTTCGTAATGGAGCGGCCGCCCTCCCTGGAGATGAAAGGAACCCTGGTGGTGCGTCACGTGGGGGGAAACGTGTACGACATCCAGAGCATCGTCGACGACAATCCGCAGACGGTCGTCTCGCTTACCCACTGCCTGTCGGAGGAGGACCGACCGACCGTCACGTCCCACCTGGCGCGGAAGCTCGCCACGCACCTTCTCGACTCGACCGAGCGACTGGTGGGCCGGCAGTTCCTTCAGGAATACCTCGGAGACCCTTTTCCCAAGGCCTCCCCGCCATCCACACACGACCGGGCGAAACGGAAATCGTAGAACGGGGGCAGAAAATGCCCTTCCCGCTCCTCCGAAGATCGGAGCGTTACGAATCGGAATCCTCGTCTTCAATCACCTCTGCGGGCCGCACGTCCCACATCAGCATCGTCTCGATGTCTGCGTAGTCCTCCTCCACGGCCTCCTCGTCCTCTTCCCCGTAGTCGTTCGTGAAGCGGTAGTCGCCGTAGGTGGAGCGCTCGAACGGCGGCAGGAGCTCCCACTCCGCCCCCTGTCGGTCCACAAAGTGCTCGGGGAACGGATTTTCCTCGTCGTAGCTCGGGTGGTACGACGCGTAGGTTTTCCGCGCCTCGTACAGGGCGGCGCGCCGCGCCCCGGCCTTGGTCTGGCTCTCGCCCTCCACGGTAAACGGGGAAATGGTGATCCGAGCCGTCACGAACCCACTCTCGTCCTCGTGATACGAGGGACGCATAACTTCAAAATCGCTCGGCTCGGGATACGCGCTACTCTCCTTATCGGGCATGGTGGACAAATCAGGTCGGTGCGTGCAAGTCGCCAGTACGAACCCCACAGCGGCCATCGAGACACGGCCGTCAGCATCGTGATCATCCCATTAACAACCGTTTCGGGCAGAGGATTCCGAACGACACGTCCTCGCCCGCACCCTCGCACGGAATTCGAAGGCGCACGCCTCCTTCCCCAGAAGAAATGCGTATGGGCCCGCGGGCCTGTGCTCTTGCAAGAGATCGGGCCCGTGCCGGCTGCTTCCGCCCCCCGGCCTCCGAACGCCGGCCGGCCCGAATCGGGCACAAACAAAAAAGCTCCCGCCGGGCGCTCTGGACGGGAGTTTCTTTTCTTATCTACCGGGATTACCAGTATAAGAAATCAACCTCCCAGGGACGCTTTACGAAAACAAGAGAATAACGTAACGACTGGTGGGATGGAGAGGTATATCTGCGTCTGCGCATCCGGCTCAGGGCAACACATAGCAAGAGCGGTCGCCACCAACCGTGACGACCGCTCTTGACAAGTCGGGGCAGCCGGATTTGAACCGGCGACCTCTTCGTCCCGAACGAAGCGCGCTACCGGGCTGCGCCATGCCCCGCGTTCAAAATGTGCTGTGCTTATAAGGTCGCCGCTTGGCTGGGATCCGACTCCTCCCCGCTCCCCTCACAGGGTTCAATGCTTCTCCATAAGATTTCGCCGCGTCCCCTCCCCCGACGGAGCGCCCGCTGCCTTACTGCCCAAACTCCTCGTACATCCCATCGATGCGATCGGCGTACCGCTCAGCGATGACGCTGCGTCGCAGCTTGAGGGTGGGCGTGAGCGTCCCGTCCTCCACGGTAAACGGCTCGGCCAGGAGGCGAAAGTTGCGAACTTTCTCGTGGGCGGCCGCCTCGCGGTTGAACTCCGTGAACGCCCGGTCGAAGAGGCCCTGCACCTCCTCGTGCTCGATGAGTTCGGCGTCGCTGTACCGCCCCTCGTCCACGTCCCGGTCCCGCGCCCACATGCGGAGCGACTCGAAGTCGGGCACCACCAGGGCCGTGAGGAAGGGCCGATCCTCCCCCAGCACGACGATCTGGTCGATCCACCCCTTCGTTTTGAACGCCTCCTCGAGGGGGCCGGGGTAGATGTTTTTGCCGCCGCGCGAGACGATCATGTGCTTGATGCGGTCGGTGATCTGGAGGTACCCGTCCGTAAACTGCCCCACGTCGCCGGTGTGGTACCACCCCTTGGGGTCGAAGGCCGCGCGGGTCTCCTCGGGGCGCTGCCAGTACCCCTTCATCACGTTGGGGCCCTTGACGAGGATCTCGCCCTCGGCGGTGGTCGTGCTCGTGGGGTAGTCGTTCCCACTCACGGTGCCGAGAATCGACTCGTCCTCCAGCGACTGGATCGCCACCGACACGCCCGGCAGGACGTGGCCGACAGTGCCGTAGCGCGGGGCGTCCATGGGGTTGACGGTCATGACGGGGGCGGTCTCGGTGAGGCCGTAGCCCTCGATGATGGTCACCCCGGCGGCCTGGAAGAACGTGCCGATGTCCTTGGGAAGGGCCGCGCCGCCGCTCACGGCAAACTTGAGGTTGCCCCCCAGCTTTTCGTGGAGCGTGGAAAAGACGAGCCGGTGGGCCAGGGCCTTCTGGGCCTTTAGCCACGGCCCCGCCCCGCCCGCCTGCTCGGCCGCGGCGTGCTTCTCGCCCGCCCGCACCGCCCACTCAAAGACCTTCTGCTTCAGGGCGCCGCCCTCCTCCGCCTGCTTCGTGACGCGGGTGTAGACCTTTTCGAACATGCGCGGCACCGAGATCATGACCGTCGGCTGCACCTCTTGCAGGTTTTGGCTCACCGCCTCCACGCTCTCGGCGTAGCTAATGGTGGCCCCTGCGGCCAGGATGGCGGTGTGGCCCGCCGTGCGCTCGAACGCATGCGAGAGCGGGAGAAACGAGAGGTGGTGATCGTTCTCCCCGAAGGGCACGCGCTGGAGCGCCGCCTTCACGTTCGAGCAGAAGTTGCGGTGTGTAAGGATGACGCCCTTCGGCTCGCCGGTGGTGCCGCTGGTGTAGATGAGGGCACTCGGGTCCTCGGGCTCGACATCGGCCGCCAGGGCATTGAGGTCGTCTTCGTGCTGCGACCAGTAGGCGGCGCCCCGCTCCAGCACATCGTCCCAGCGCATGAGGGCGGCGGGCGGGTCGTCCGGCATCTCGTCCATCACGATCACCGTCTCCAGCGCCGGGCACTCGTCCAGGATCGCCTCAATCTTTTTTCGCTGGACGGGAACGGAGACGACACACACCTCCGCCCCACTGTCGCGAAGAATGTACCCGACCTTGGCGGGCGGGAGCGAGGTGTACACCGACACGTTGACGCCGCCGAGGAGCTGCGTGGCGAGGTCGGTGATGGCCCACTCCGGGCGGTTTTCGGAGAGGAGGGCCACCCGGTCGCCCGGGCGCACGCCCTGCTCGTGAAGCGCCCCCGCCAGGGACTGCACCCGGGCCTCCAGCTCCTCCCAGGAGATGTCAATCCACTCGTCGTCCGGCTTGTGGCGAAGCACCGTGCGCTCCCGCCCCCGGTAGCGCTTCCAGAGGCGACGGATAAGCTGGGTCACGGTGTCGAACTCGACCTGAGCGGGCATGGGGAGGCGAAGCGACGAGAAGCGGGACAGTACGCACAGACAGCGCCTACAGGCGAGGCCCTTCGCTGTTTCTGGGCGCCGCCCCGTGCGCCCGATTTAGGACGGGGCCGCCTTCGTCCCAACCGCGTCCGCAATCGATACGTGCCCGTCCTCGCGGAGGCGGTCGACCAATCCCTCCTTGATGCGCCGGACGAGGGAGGGGCCTTCGTACACGAGGGCGGTGTAGAGCTGGACGAGCGACGCGCCGGCCTGAATCTTCTCGTAGGCCGACCCCGCATCCCGCACGCCCCCGACCCCGACGATGGGCACCTCGCCGTCCGTCGCGCGGTAGAGGTAGCGAACCAGGCCGGTGGCCCGGTCCGCCAGCGGCGGGCCGCTCACGCCGCCCTCCCCGATGGCGGCCAGCCGCTCCGCCGAGGCCTGCAGGTGCGCCCGGTCCGACGCCGTATTGCACGCCACGAAGCCGTCCACCTCGTGCTCCTGCGCCACCGCCACGATATCGTCGAGGCGCGTGTCGAACAGCACACGGTCGCTCATCGGGGGGCTCAGCTTGATGAGGACGGGCGTTTCGAGGCCGGGCGCCCGCTGCTCCTCCGCGATGACCCCGAGCAGGTCGTCGAGCGCGGCGGGGGCCTCGAAGGTGGTGCCGTCGGCGGTGTTCGGGCACGAGACGTTGAGGGTCACGTACTGGGCCTCCGACACGAGCTGTTGGAAGCTCTCGCGGAAATCGGCCAGCGCCGCGTCTCCCAGGATGTCGGGGTCGTGGGTTTTGGCCAGGTTGATTCCCAGGGGGCGCGAGCGATTGCCCCGCCCCGCCTCCAGCCGATCGGCCACGACCTCAGCCCCGTCGTTGTTGAGCCCCATGCGGTTGATGAGCGCCTCGTCCTCCGGAAGCCGAAAGGCCCGCGGCTTTGGGTTGCCGTCCGAGGGCCGGGCCGTGACGGAGCCGACCTCCACGAACCCAAAGCCGACGGCCTCCCAGAACGGCACGAGCGTGGCATTTTTGTCGGCCCCCGCGGCGAGCCCGACCGGGTTGGGAAAGGTTTCGCCCCAGAGACGCGTCTTGAGGCGCTCGTCCTCGTAGTCGTACCGCGATTCGACGAGCGATGGCGCCACGCGCTGCAAGAGCGCGGCGGCCTGAAGGCTCAGTGCATGGGCCCGCTCCGCGTCAAGTCGAAACAGGAGAGGGCGAAGCGTACGGTACATTGCGGCTCCACATTCGGTCGAAGAGAGGCGCCCTCCGAAGGGACACCCGCGTGCGACTCCCCGATTGGACCCGAAGGCGGGGGCAATCGTTTCCGCTCCTGCCTTCTACGTGCTCTCGCTCAGCAACCCTTCTCCTCCATGTCGCTTCCGCTCTACCAGGTCGACGCGTTTACGGAGACCGCCTTTGCAGGGAACCCCGCCGCCGTGTGCCTCCTGTCGTCTCAGCGTCCGGACGCCTGGATGCAGGACGTGGCCGCCGAGATGAACCTGTCGGAGACGGCCTTCCTGCGCCCGCTGTCCGACGATCGCTACCAGTTGCGGTGGTTTACGCCCACCGACGAGGTGAGCCTCTGCGGGCACGCCACCCTGGCGAGCGCCCACGTGCTATGGACGGAGGAGGGCAGCGACCCGGACCGCCCCCTTCAGTTCGAGACGGCAAGCGGCACGCTCACGGCCACCCGGACCGACGGGTGGATTACGCTTGACTTCCCGACCGATCCGCCGTCGCCGGTTGACGCGACGCCGAGTTCGCTGCTGAACGGGCTTGGAGGGGCCGCGCCATCGTACGTCGGGCACACGGGACGCGACTATCTCGTGCGCCTCGAGGCCGCGGAGGCGGTGCGCTCCCTCTCGCCCCGGATGGCTCGCCTCGGCACCCTTGACGCACGCGGCGTCATTGTCACGGCCCCGGCCGACACGGACGAGGCGGACTTTGTGTCGCGCTTCTTTGCCCCGAGCGTGGGCGTCCCCGAAGACCCGGTCACGGGCTCGGCCCACTGCGCGCTGGGGCCGTACTGGGCCCACGAGACGGGCCGGACGGAGCTCATCGGCCACCAGGTGTCCCCGCGGGGCGGCACCGTCCGGGTGCGCCTGACTGCCCCCGACGCCGACCGGATTGACCTGGGCGGCCAGGCCGTTACCGTCGTCCGGGGCCGCCTCAGCGCCGCCCCCGCCGCGTCTACCAGCCCGGCCGCAGAATGAGCCCAAAGTCCCACGGCTTGTCGCGCTGGAAGGTGCGGGCGTAGAACATCTCGAAGACGATGGCCCCCAGCAGGTTGACGCGGGCCGAGAGGCCCGCACTGGTCACGGGCTCGGCCGTCACCAGCCCCGAGGCCACGCCCTGGCTCTCCGGCACCGAGGTGCGAAGGGTCAAGTCGTCGAAGTCCTCGCTCGTCCACGCCACGCCCGCATCGCCGAACAGGACAAGGTCGACGGGCACGTACTCGAAGGTCGAAAGCCCGATCACCTCGGGCCCGAGCAGCGGCACCCGAACCTCTGCGCTCGCCATGGCCATGCGCGTGCCGTAGAGGTACTCAATGCCACACTCCCCGGCGCCCGTGCGACAGGCCGGCTGATCGAAGAAGGAGCTGAAGCTGTACCCGCGAACGAAGCCCGTGTTGTAGGGATCGCCGAGCGTCTCACGCACGATCAGATTCTCGAACTGGCCCCGCAGGTCTCCGCCCCCGACCAGACCGCCCTCCGCATTGGCCCCGTAGTTGCCCTGGTGCAGCCCGCGCACGGCAAACGTGAACGGCTCGCGGTAGAAGTAGCGGCGCCAGTCCGCCAGGACCGACACGAAGTTGCGCGAGCCGAACTGGGGCGTCACCTGGAACCGATAGCGGCCGCCCTGGAGGGGCGAGGTAAGCCCCGAGCTGGAGAAGTCCCCGACGTAGGCCAAGCCCACCTGGGCCAGATAGAGCGGGTCCGAGGTCTGTCGGCTTTCCTGGATTTGGCCCGTCACGCGGTCAATCCGTCGCACCGTCGTATCGAAGCCGTAGCGGGTGCCGCCGAGGCTCAGCTCAAACCGATTGGTCTGCGAGAGCGGGTAGCTCACCTGCGTGCTTACCTGCGTCCGGTAGATGCGCTGCACGAACTGGACGATCTCACGCCCCCCCGAGGCCAGCCCAATCTGGCCGTACCGGGACGGGATGTGCGAGACGCCCACCCCGTAGTTCAGGCGGTTGTCGCGATTGGTGTAGAACGCGCCCCCGCCGACATCACGCAGCGTGCCGTTCGCCTGGACGAACACGCTCAGGTTCTGGTTGCCCAGCATGTCGCTGAAGAAAAACCCGACCCCGCCCTGCACCTGCGTGCCAAACGGCCCGCCGAACGAGGTCCCCACCGACGGCGGGGCCACGTAGTCGAGGTGGAGCCGGTTGCTCGCCGTTCGGGAATCGACGGACTCTATCTCCGGAAGCCCCGTTTGGTAGTCGGTCAGGTAGTCGCTCACAATGCCGCTCGTTTCGGAGGGGGGCAGCGTGCCCGCCGTGCCGAGCGTATCCGCGGAGAGCGAGTCCGTGTCGGTGGTGTCGGCCGTGGGCGTTGTGCCGGGGCGAATCTGCGTACCTTCCGTCTCGTCCTCGGAAAGGGCCACCACCGAATACCCGCCATTCGAGAAGACCGAGAACATCATGCGTCCACTTCGGCGCGCCACCGACATGGCGGGGGACGTGGCCGTGATTCCGCTCACCCCGGTCTGCACCTTCGTGACCCGGTACAGCGCCTCCGTCTCGAGGTTGTAGCGGTAGACATCCTTGAACCCATCCTGGTCCGCAATGAAGTAGAGGCTTTGCCCGTCGGGCGAGAACTGTGGGTTGTGCTGCATCCCCTTCTGGAAGGGGCGGACAATCTCAATGTCGCGCGAGGCCACGTCGATCAGCCCGAGCCGATAGTCGCCATACTTCAGGGTCTCGAAATTCGTGCCGTCGGGACCGCGGTCGGTCGTGAAGGCCAGCGTCTCCCCGTCCGGCGACCACGTGGGCTGGAGCGCCGCGTAGCGGTCGTTCGTGAGCTGGCGGACAGACTGCTTCTCCAGATTGTAGACGTACAGGTCGCTCAGCCCCCCGTCGATGCCCGTGAACGCGATGGACGTCCCGTCCGGGGACCAGGCGAGATTCTGAATGGCGCCCACCTCCTTCACCACCGTGCGCTGCGTCACCTCGCCCGTCTGCACGTTAAACGTGTTGATCTCGTTGGTGCCCTTCGCAAAGGTGACGAACGCAAACCGGCGACCGTCGGGCGACCACGCCCCGGCCGAATTGATGAACCGGAGCGCATCGAAGTGCGGGTTGCTTCGGGTCCCCTCCAGCTCCTGAACGATCTCCCCGGTTTCCGCGTCGGCCACGAAGAGGTTCGTCGTGAAAATATTCTGGCGCGAGATGGCCGCCACGTAGCGCCCGTCCGGGCTTACGCTCGGGGAAATGTTGAGCTGCCGATCCGCCCCGGGCGTGCCCAGAACCGGCGTTCCCACCGAGTCGACCGGCGTGCGCCCCTTTGTGTGCGGGAGGTACGAATCGCGCACCGCCTGCTTCCACTCCGCCGAAAGCGAGTCGGTCGAGATGCCGAGCGTGTAGACGAAGGCCGAATCGACCCCCACCCGCCCGCTCATCTTGTACAGGTCCGTGACGGCCGCGTCGCCGTACTTCCCGCCGATGTACGCCATGTAGGCCTGGCCGTAGCGGTAGGGAAAGTAGCTTTGCATGTCCCGCGTCATCTGCCGAACGGTCGGCAGGTCATCGCGCAGGGCCGCGTCGCGCAGCCACATGGCCGTGTGCGAATCCTGGCGCCCCACGGAGAGGTACTCGGCCATGCCCTCAACGAACCAGAGCGGCATGTTGCGCAGCGAAAAGCCCTCGTTGTCCCGCCGCAGCGCGATGTCGTACTGAAAGGAGTGGACCAGCTCGTGCCCCAGCACATGGTCCGTCTCCTTGTAGCTTCCGGTTAGGGGCATCACCACCCGCTCCTTCAGGCTTTCCGTCACCCCGCCGGTGCCCTGCCCAATCTGCCCCTGGATTACGTTCGTCTGCTGGAAGTCGGTGTCGTTGGCGTAGAAGATCAGCGGCTTGCGCTGCTCGAACTCGCGGAGGAAGGTGCGCGAGTGGCGCTGGTACCACCGCTCGGCCATCCGCCCCGCATCCGTTACCGCCTTCTGCTCCTCCGGGTAGAAGTAGATTTCAAAGTTGTCCGTCTGGAACTGCTGGAAATCGAAGTCCTGGTACTGGACCTTGTTCTGCCCAAAGTACTGGGCCGTGGCCGGCAACGCCCCGCCAGCCAAGGCACCCCCGAGAACCAGCAGAAGGGAAAGAGCGAGTCGTCGCATATCGAAGCGGAGAGTCGATGGGCCTTAACGAAGCCTACATGTAACGGGACGAACGTATCAGTCTGTCCCGAAAAAGGTTTAGACGTTACAGAAAAAAGCAGAACGCGCTTCCTCTGCCGACGCGCGGTCCGATGCGTTGGGTCGGGCCTGCGAGACACGTGCCGTCATTTAACTCGCCCTTTAGGCGGATGGTCCAGCCCGCATCCAGAATGCCGGGGGCCGTCCGCCCCCGCAGCCGGACGCCTGGTTCTCCGGGGGGCCACGGGCCCCAGCGGGTGCAACCCGACCCGTCTCCATCTATTTAACAGATGTGTTTTGAACGGGGGTCCCGTTCCCACTCGCGTGTTCTCCGACGCTTTCCCACCGCCCGGCCCTCATGGACGAGTACGAAGTCCGCGTGCGGATCTACGCCGCCGTCGTGGTGATCCTCTTCCTCATTCTGGGGGGACGCCTGGCCCAGATTCAGCTCTTCAACGGGGCGGGCGACGGCGGCGCGGCCGGCAACGCCGTGCGGGAACGGCCCGTCGAGCCGGCCCGGGGCGCCATCTACGATCGGGACAGCACGCTGCTGGTGGACAACCAGCCCACCTACACGATCATGCTCACGCCCCGCTACTTCGACCGGTCGAAGACGGGGCTGCTGGCCGACCTGATGGGCGTGGCCGACTCGACGGTGACCCGCAAGCTGGAGGCGGCCCGGGCGTGGAATCCGTTTCGCCCCAGCCGCTCCTTCCGCAAGGTGTCGTTCGACACGTTCAGTCGCGTGCAGGAGCACCTCTACGAACTGCCGGGCGTCTCTCACGAGATCGAATTGCGACGGCGCTACCATACGGCGGCCCGCTCCGCCCACGCCCTGGGATACGTCCGCGAGATCAGCAACCAGGCCCTCGCCCAGAAGCGCGACGACGGCTACCGGGCCGGCGACTTCATCGGAAAGACGGGGCTGGAAAAGGCGTACGAATCGGTCCTGCGAGGGAAGCGGGGCAGTGAGTTCGTGCTGGTAAACGTACGCGGCTCGGAGATCAAACCGTACCGAAACGGCAAGAACGACGAGCCGCCGGAGGGCGGCTACGACCTCCACCTGGCCCTCGACCACGAGGTGCAGGCCCTGGCCGAATCGCTCTTCGTGGGCAAGCGGGGCGCCGCCGTGGCCCTCGACCCCGATAATGGCGAGATCCTGTCCTTTGTCAGCGAGCCGTCGTTCGACCCGTCGATCTTCAGCCGGTCGGTGAGCAGGCCCGTGTGGGACAGCCTCCGCACCGACCCCACCGACCCGCTCTTCAACCGCGCCGTGCGGAGCGGCTTCCCTCCCGGCTCGACCTGGAAGCCGTTCATGTCCCTCGTGGCGCTGGAGGAGGGACTCATCACGGAAAACCAGCGGCTCGATTGCCCGCCCACCTACCGCATTGGTCGGCGGGCCTTCAAGAATCACCAGATGAAGGACGAGGGGCGAATTACGGTCGAGAAGGCCCTGGAGGTGTCGTGCAACACCTTCTTCTACCAGCTCATGGACCGGATGGAGCTGAAGACGTGGCACGACTGGGCCCGGGAATTTGGGTTTGGGCAGGAGATCCCGCTCGACATCGGCGAACAGGCCTCGGGCCTCATTCCCGACTCCTCCTACTACGACCGCATGTACGGCCGCTGGACCGACGGATACACGATTAACCTGGGCATCGGGCAGGGCGACATGTCGGTCACTCCGCTCCAGCTGGCCCGCTACACCGCCGCGCTCGCCAACAAGGGCACGCTCCCCTCGCCCCATTTCGTACGGAAGATGGTGCATCCCCGCACCGGCGAGGTGCGCCGCCCGGACCTTCCGCCCGCGGAGTCCATCCCCATCGACTCGTCCTACTTCGAGACGGTCCGCGAAGGCATGCACCGCGTGATGACGGACGGCACGGGCCAGTGGGTGCAAATCCCGAACATCCCCAGCGCCGGCAAGACGGGCACGGCCCAAAACCCGCACGGCGAGGACCATTCCCTCTTCATCATGTTCGCCCCCTACGACGACCCGGAAATCGCCATTGCGGTCGCGGTCGAAAACGCCGGGTACGGCGCCACCGCCGCGGCCCCCATCGCCAGCCTGATGGCCGAGAAGTACCTCACCGGCTCCATTGCCGACACCTGGGAGCGTCGCTACTGGAAAACCCAGTTGCGCGACTCGGTCCGGAGCGCCCCGCCCAAGGGCTTCGGGGCGCCGTCGGACTCGTCGGTCACCGAGCCGCCCTCTCAGGCGCCGTCGGCGGATCCGCTGCGGACCGACGCCGGCGCACGCACGGACTCCGTGGGCGCCGCGCCCCCCACCTCGTCGGCCGGACGCGACTAGCCCCCTGCCCTCCCCATGCCCTCGTCTCCCACCCGCAACTGGCCGCCGCTCCCCGACCCCTGGACCCTGCTCACATGGGTCGCGCTGGTGGGCGTCGGGCTTGTGGCGCTCTACAGCACCACGCACGGCCCGGCGGCCGACTACCTGGGCAGCGGGGTCCGCGACAATTTCTACCGCCAGATGGTGTGGGCCGGCGTCTCGGCCGTGGGCATTGCAATCGCCCTGCTGCTGCCACTTCGGGTGCTGCGGCAGTTGGCCTATCCGGCCTACGGGGTCACCATCGGGCTCCTTCTGCTCACGCTGTTTGTCGGGGCGGAGGTGAAGGGGACGCGCGCCTGGCTCGCCCTCGGCCCCTTCCGGCTCCAGGTGTCGGAGCTGGCCAAGGTCGGAACGGTGCTCGCGGTGGCCCAGCTCCTCTCGGGGCGCCACACCCGCGGCGCCAGCAACCTGAACTTTGCGCTGAAGGCGGTGGCCCTCATCGTGGTGCCGGGCGTGCTCGTCATCCTCCAAAACGACCTGGGGACGGCGCTCGTCTTCTTCGGCCTCGTCCCGATCATGCTCTTCTGGGCCGGGCTCCCCCTCCCCGTTATCGCCCTTATGATCTCGCCCGCGGTGGCGGGCTACCTGGCCCTCCTCTCGGTGCCGGTCGCGATCGGGTTTGCGGCGCTCTTTACCGCGGGGCTCTGGTGGACCTCCCAACGACGCTACGTCGCCGCCCTCGCCGCCACCTTCACCGGCGGGGTCACCGCCGTCGTCTCCCTCGTCCTCAACAAGATCCTGCAGCCCTACCAGGTCGACCGCCTGCTCTCCTTCACCAATCCGGGCGCCGAGCAATTTCGGCAGGGCGTCGGCTTTAACCTCGTGCAGTCGAAGGCGGCGATCAGTTCGGGCGGCCTGTGGGGGCAGGGGTTCATGCAGGGGACGCAAACGCAGGGCGCATACGTGCCCGAGCAGACGACCGACTTTATCTTCAGCGTGATCGGGGAGGAATTTGGATTCGTAGGGTCGGTGGTGACCCTGGGCCTTCTCGCCGCCCTCCTGCTGCGCCTTATCACGCTGGGCAGCGACGTGAAGCATCCCTTCGGGAGCATCGTGGCCGCCGGGGCCGTGGGCGTCTACCTGATCCACATCTTCATCAACCTCGGCATGGTGACGGGCATCCTGCCGGTGATCGGCCTGCCCCTGCCGTTCATTTCGTACGGGGGGTCGGCAATGCTCGCCCACACGGCGCTGCTCGCCCTCGTCCTCACGACGCACATGCGCCGCGACGACCTGTCGATCTACGGGTACTAGCGCTCCCGTGCGTCCGGTCGGTGCTCCACCCGACGCACAACGGCCTCCCATCCGTCGTCCGCCAGGCCATCGGCCCGCTCCTCGGCTGCCGCCCGGGTCGGGTACGCCCCCATCAGCACCCGGTAGACCAGCCGCCCGTCCGCCTGCCCGGACTGAACGTACGCCTGCAGTCCTTCGTCTCGCAAGCGATTCGCCCGGCTGAATGCCCGCTCGGCCGCCCTAAACGCGCCGACCTGTACTGCATACCTCTCCAGTGTTCGCCCCTCCACGACGTACGCATCCGCGGGGGCCGCGTCGAAGGCGTCGAGGGCGTCCTCGGCCGCCGTTCGGTCCGAGTACTGCCCCGCCCACACCCGGTACAGAATCTGCCCTCGCCATTCCTGAGGGTGAATGGCCACGGGGAGGCCCCGGTCTCGGGCGCGCTGACCCATACGAAGTGCGCCCTCCCATTCCGCAAAGGCCCCGAGGCGCATGGCGTAAGGAGTCGGAATCTCGGCCTCAATCACGCGGGCCTCAGGCACAAACGCCTCCAGTGAATCACGAGTCCGCTCCGCCGCCCGTCGGCTTGGATGCCGACCCACCCACACCTGATAGTTCCACTCCCCGTCCGTCTGCCGAGGCTGGATCGACACGAACGAACGCTCGTCTCGCACCCGACGGGCCACGTCCAGTGCCTTTGCCCACGGCCACGCCCCGCCGACCTGGACCACAAACGGCCCCGCCACCACGTCAACCGGCACAGCCCGCGTCGTATCTTCTGACGTGTCCCCCTCCTCCTGCGGTTCGGGAGGGGCGGCCTCCGACGTGTCTCCTCTCGTCAACGCCCCTCCCTCTTCCACCTCAATCTGCGGGCGGCCCTCGGGGAGCATCCGCACCTGCAACGTGTCGCGACCGTCGGGAGGCAGCGTCACCTCGTAGTCGGACTGCTCCGGGGCCCGTTCCGGCGGAAGCCCCTCCTCCCGCACCCGCACGGTCCACGTCCCCGGGCGCAATCCGTCGAAGGTGGCTTCGCCCTGCGCCCCGGTCAGCCGGCGCACCGTCCCCGTGCCGTCCGTCGCCTCAAGCACAGCGCCCGCCAGCCCGCCGGCTGGCTCCGGCGCCTGCCCCTCCAGGGCGGCCCGCGCAGTCGCATACTCGTAGTTCACCACCTGGACGTGAAGCCTGCTTGCTTCGCTGACGGGAATAACGAGCGTCGACCGCCTCTCCTCCGGATCGACCCGCATCGGCAGGTTCAGCATGGGCACCCGGTTCAGCCCGGCCGACGAGAGGTCGAGGCGTAGATACGCCGTTCGGTCCTGGGGCACCGGAAGCGAGAACGAACCATCCTCGCCTGTCAGGCGCCGGGCCGCCCCCAACTGCACCAGCACGTCCGAGAGGGGCGCGTTCGTTTCGGCGTCCACAACCCGCCCCTTGAGCTGTTCCCGCTCCGGGGTCGAGACAATGGGAAGCCCCACCGGCGCCGTGTACCCGACCCGGAAGCGGGCGTCACTCTGCCCGTCGCCAAAGGATTGGTAGCGGGCCTCCATCGTCAGGACGTGCCCGCCCGGCAGCTGGTAGTTCAATGCGGCCTGTGCACTCTGGCGCGGCGGCAAGAACGGCCCCTCCTCCGTCCATCGCCCGCGGAGGCGCAGATTGGCGGCGTCCCCAAGCTGAAGCTGCGTGGAGAGGTCGCCCGACCAGCGGGGCCGGCGCGAGAACCCCTCCCGAAACGCCGCCTCCGTGTACTCGATGCTCCCCCCCACCTGCTGCCCTCCCACCTGGGCCGACGTGCGAAGCCCGTACGTGCGGTACGCGCGCTCCGCGGCCTGCGCGTTTGGGGCGAACTGCCCGACCTCCAGGGTGGGACGCACCCCAAAGCGACTCGTTTGGACGCCCCCCTGCAGCCGAACACTTTCCTCGTCGCGGAGCGGGCGTCGATCGAGCGCCGCATCGGCCCCGAGGGACCACTGGGCCGCCGCCCAGGTCCCCCGCACCGTGCCCCCAACGCGCGCCGACCGCGACTCGAGGGTCCGCTCGAAGGCCCGGTCCCGTTCGGTGCGTCGGACCGACCCGCTCACCCCCACGTGCTCGGACAGATCGGCCGACAGGGCGGCCGAGGTGCGCTGGCCTCCGTTGAAGGTGGAGGGAAACGCCGCGTCCACCCGCCGATGCCGGAGGCGGTACGCCCCCCACGTCGGCTCGCCGCGGAGGGCCGCCCGGTAGGCCCCGCCCCAGCCGTCCGCCCCCTCGCCGCCGCCGGCTTCGAGATCGACCTGGGCCCGGGCCCACGGCTCTACCCGCGCCCGGAGCGTGCCGAGGGTGCCGTTGGCCCGCGCTCCATCGTTGTGCACCAGACTGCCCGTGAGCTGCGCCCGAGGGTGCACCTCGTACTGCGCGTACGCGCTGCCCTGCCGGTCCGACGCCCCGAAGCGGTCGCCGAGGGCGTACCCGCCGACCGTCCAGTCCCCTGTCTGGTACCGGACCTCTCCCCCTACCCCGCGCCGCCCACGCTCCGCCAGCTGCGTCCGCTCGAACGTGTGGTCGCCCACCCGCACCGTCCACGACGGCGACGCATACGACAGGCGGTACTGGCTCCGCCGCCCAAACCGCGCATCGCCGGACTGGTCGGGCGTGCGCACGAACAGGTCGACCGTGTGGTCGCTCCCCTCCACCAGTGCCCCCTCCCCGTCGATCTCCACCTGCCCGCCCTGCGCCGCCTCATCCCCGAAGGCCTGAAGCTGAACCGTCGTGGGATAGCGCGGCCCCGACCACAATCCGCCGCCCTCCCCGCTCGGAATGACCTCCGTCGTGGCGCCCGTCCTGAGCGTGGTGTCTCCGGGCGCAAGGTCCGCGTAGAGACGAATCCGATGCTCAAACGCCTCGTCGGCCGCGTCCGGGCGGGCCCGCACCCGCAGGCGCTCGGTGTCCTGGGGCGCCAGCGTATCGACGGACGTCTCCACGGTTAGGGGCACCGACCGGTTGCTCTCCGCCCGCAGCGTCGGGCGGAGCGGCACGTTGCCCTCGTTGGTGAGCGTAAACGTCGCGGCGTAGCTCTGTCCCGTGCCGACGGACGGGGGGGCCTGCGCCACGGACAACCGCGCCTCCCGCACGGCCCGCACCCGCACCTGCACGGTGGCCGACGCCGAGAGGGTGGAATCGGCGGCATCCACGACCCGAACCCGGACCGTCTCGCGCCCCGCGGACGCCCCCGCCGGAACCGAAATGCGAAGCAACTGGAGGGTGCTTTCCCCGGGGGCCAGCGTGAATGCCGACCGGGACGACGTCGTGCTCCATCCGTCCGGCAGGGCACGCTCCGTCCGGAGGCGACGCTCCTTGCTCCCGGTGTTCTCGATCCGCATCGGGGCGGTGACGGCCCCTCCCGGCAGGGTCGTGATGGTCGATTCCCTCACCGCCTCCACCTGCAGCAGCGAGTCGGAGGCGGGAGCCTGCCCCCACGCCGGCGGCCCGCCCACACTCACCATCACTACGACCACGAGCACAAAAATCCGCCCCGCTGCCGCCAGTCCGCCCCGTCTGCCGCCAGTACGTGCGTGTCGTGGGCCGGAGCCCCCACCAACGATGTACATGCCCTCAAGAATCTCTCATGGGAGAGTCCGCCGCCCGGGGGGCTCTATAGCTCAATCGTGTACTGCACCCCGCGGGCCTGCCCCGGATCCGGTTGCAACACGAGGAGGGCCTCGTACTGCCCGGCCTCTACCTCCCCGAGCGGAACCTGGTACTGGGCCGACGTGCCGGGATAAAGGCGCCGGCTCGACGTTTCTTCCTCGCGCACCAGACTGCCCGCCTCGTCGTACAATTCGAGCAGCATGCTCACGCTCGCCATTCGCGCCCCCGTGTTTTTCAGGGACACATTGAGGGTGGGCTGTGCCTCTTCGTCCGCCACCCCGGCCGACTGTATCTCCAGCGTCGGCCCGCTGCTTCCTTGCATGTGGGTCGCCACCTGAATGCCGTAGCGCCGGATCTGCCGGACGGCCACCCCCTGATCCGGCGAGGGGCCGGTGCCCTGTCCCAGCGGGCGCACCATCAGCATGCTCCAGTACGTCCCAACGGGGGCCTCTCCCTCCACCGTCTCCGGCACCTGCACCTCGTACTGGACCTCCGTCTCCTCGTTGGGCGGAATCGTCACGACCGACGACCCAAACTCAATCCAGGGTGCGTTCGATCGGTCGTGACTCCCGGGCTCCGCGTACTGAGTGTTCCCCTCGTCCGTAAACAGATAATCGCGAAGCGAGACCTCGGCGCTGCGGAGCGTGTCGCCCTGATTGTACAGCTCAATCGTTCCCTGATACGTCTCGCCCGGCGTGGCCTCCGTGTCCATCGACAGCGAGCTGCGGACCATGACCTGCGCCCGACTGTCGTGCACAAAACCGCCCATGAACACCACGCACGCAATCAGCCCAATCCAGGGCCAGCTGCGCCTGCTCACGGAGAAAACGAACCCAGGGAGTGTGCAGGACGCAAGGGTCGGGGACATCAGTCGGTTGCTCATTCGCAAGGAGGAGATCCGTCCATGTCAGTTCGTATTCGTTTCTATACTTCTTCCTTCGGGGAGCGGTCCACACTCCCTTCCAACGCCCGGCTCGCACCCGCCCGCACCCTCACGGTGGAGTAGAGAGCGTCCTCCCGCCCGACCGGGGGCTGGCTGGGGCCGGCCCTGTCGCTCCGAGCCCGCCACGACCGAGGCGGATGCCTCCATTCCGGGCCGCCGGAAACGCTGGTGTCCGGGAGGGGGGAAGGGAAGATTCCGCACGCGTCTTCCACCCGAGAGCCCCCGGATCCTTACACTGGGGCTTTTCGGGATCGGGCGCCTCTCTCTACCTCCAGGGTCAGCCGTCTGACAAGACGCCGGACGCAATGGTTGCGGCTTCCTTTTCCTTCCGGCCCTCCTTCTTCCTCGGCCCGTTACCGGGGGGCCAGGCGGAGGGAACCGGTCCGTCGCCGCCTGCGGGGATGGACCTCGACAGTCCAATGCTATAGAAATGCCCGGACGGTGCCGTACACCGTCCGGGCACTTTCTTCAAGAAGAAGCCAATTTTTCCCTGACTTCCTAAACCCAATTCAGATCACGTTTATTCTCAATTTCCGCCTCCCGTCAACGTGTACTTGACCGTAAATGTAACCGTCTGGTTAGGATCGTATTCGTAATTTACTTCTGCTGTGTACTTGAGGGGGACATCATCCTCGTCAATACTTGAAACTCCTGTCAAAAAGTCCTCAGGACTCCCTGTACTATTGCTTCCCAGGGACGTAATGGTCACCTCATTGCTCGTCCCTCCCAAGTTTTTCGTGGATTCAACTTTCAGACTTACATTCTTAAGACTCGCATCATTTTCAGTAACATCTGTTGTTTGTACGGTAACTTTTCGATTATTAGGTGCATTCGTCGTCACGTCGAGATCTGCCGTTTCATCTGTCACCTCCGACCCAATATCCGAAGATGTGATGTCGAACGACACTGTGTTATCAACCGAAATCGTGTTGACTTTATCGACGTCAATTTTCACTTCATGACTGCCGGTTTGCGCAGCCGCCGTCTGGAGCGTGGCGAATCCGAAGAGGCCGGCGAGCAGGAGAAGGGCAACTCGTTTCATATATAAGTGGTGATTCATGTCAGAGAAAAAACAGCAAGTATGGGATGAGGTCCCGTTTTGTCGGCGCGTATAGGGTACCTCTCCCCTCCCTGAAAGTTGTTACGCTCTCATGAACCACCCCCACCCTTTCGACGAGTGGGTCTATGCTTCGATGGAGCCCGACGCTGCCACGACGAACCCGCCGGCCATTCGACGAATCCCGGCCGCGAGGCGCTATTTTACTGTGCAAGAAGCGTGAAGCGCACCACGTGGCGGTCGGTCCCCGGCCCGTCCCCGACCGCCGCCCGCAGTCGATACCGGAGGGTCGTCTCCTCCTCGCAGGCGGCCTCCGGGGTCGTACACGGGGTCACGTCGCGGAGCAGGTCGGCGGGCGCCATGCCATCGCGCAGCGGCACCGCGCCCGTGGGCGTGCCGTGGGTGGGGTCCTGTGCCGCCACGCGCAGCGCAAACTGCTGCCCCGGCGCCGAGGTCGACACCGACACTTTGAGGGGCAGGTCGTCCCCCTCCGACGCCCGCGTGTAGACCAGGGTGGACGACGCGTCGGTGGCGGTCGCGGTCGGGTCGCCCGGCACAAACCGGTCGATTTGCAGCTGGGGCGGTCCGCCCTCCAGCACCAGGGCCTGCCCGTGCACGGACAGGGGCCCGAGCATACACAACAGGAGTCCGCCAACAAGACCTCGACCCACGAGACGCATCACGACGCGATTGGGATGTGCAACAAATACGTTCCTGAGACTCGAGGCCTCCCCCTACGGAACGAGCTCAAACTCCAGCCGCACCTGCTTGTCCCCCGGCTCGGCCGCCACCGTCGCCTCCATCGTGTACTGGACGTCGAGATCCGCCGCGGACACCTGCTCGATGCCCGTCACCAGGGGCGTGGGGCCGCGCTCTCCGTCCGGCCCAACCACCTGCACGGGCCCGTCCGCCGCCGGGGCGGCGCCCTCCGGGGGCTCCAGCTCAACCCACACTGTCACGCCGTCGGGGGTGGGCCCCTCCACGGAGGCCACGAGGCGCTGCGGCTCCGGGTCGTTGGTGACCACCGCGTACGTGGTCGCAACCGTGCGGGGCGCGCCCGGCCCCGCGGCAAAGGACGGAAGAGGATCGAGACTCACGTGCTGGTACGGGCGGACGTGCGCCGTGACCTCCTGCGTCGCCTCGTCCTCTCGAACCTGCGCCCGCACGTCCGCGCCTCCTCCGCCCGCGGCGAGCAGCCCGCCCCCCAGCAGCAACATGCAAAGCGCTCGGCCGATCCGGTCCATGGCACGTCGTGGATTGAGCAGACACTGTCGACACGGTCGGCCGCCAACCGCCCCGGCGGCCCCGCAATTAGTTCGCACTCGTAATGGTATACGTGACGGTGAACACGTACGAGCCGGGAGAGGCCCCCGGCGTCGCCACTGCCCGGTAGGTGATGGGAACGTTCTCTTCTTCTGTTTGCTGAATAAACTCGACCACCACCTGCTCCTCCGGCGACAGGGTTGTCCACCCGGTGGATGTCGCCCCGCGCCCTCGGGACTCCGGCGCGTCCACGTACGCCTCCAGGGTGAGCCCGTCCGGTACCGACTGGTCCAGCGACGCCCGGATGTCTTTTGGCGTTCCCTTGTTGGTCTGGATTGTGTACGCGGCCGCCCCGTCGTCCGTCTCTTGCGGTACGCCGAGGCTGGAGATTGAGAGGCTCGGCTCGCCGTGGACGTCGAGGGAGGTGCTCTTCTGAACCGTAAAGTCGAGGGTCTGGCCGGCCCGCCCCGACTGGGCGTGCGCCGCCGCCCCCAGTCC
>NCRC01000009.1 GCA_002894685.1 Salinivenus lutea | reverse complement strand
GAGGGAGGGGGCGCAGCCCGGGGCATCAAAAAAGCCAACATGTTGTGGTGGAGCCACTGGGATTCGAACCCAGGACCTCTTGCATGCCATGCAAGCGCTCTACCAACTGAGCTATGGCCCCGATGCGCCCGTGGGGGCATCGGGGCGAGAGCCCCTCAGCGGGTGATCTCTCGCGTTCCAGTGCGATCTACATGCGCCAACTGTGGACGTTCCACGCTCCGCAGTGGAGCTGCCCATTTCACAAAAATTTGCGGCCGGAATACTGGCCGCCGTCGCCCTTACAAGGGAGTCCCCGCACGACCGCTTTCGCCGTTCCCCTCGTTTATCCGTTTTCCTTCACATGGTTCTTGCACTCGTTGGCACCGGACAAATGGGACAGGCCGTCGCGGAGGTGGCGGCCGACCAGGGGCACACGATTGGGCCCCGCTTTGATTCCGGGCGCCCCTTCGAAGACGCCGACCCGTCCGCCCTCTCGGACGTGGACGTGGCCGTGGATTTTTCGCTCCCGGGGTGCGCCCTCGATCATCTTCGCCGGTACTGCGAGTGGAACCTGCCGGCGGTGGTGGGGACCACCGGATGGTACGACGAGCTCGGGGCCGTGGAGGGGTGGGTGCAGGAGCACGGGGCGAGCGTGCTCTACGCGCCCAACTTTTCGGTGGGCGTCGCCGTGCTCCGAACGGCCCTGGAGGCCGCCCTGCCGCTTCTCGATGAGCTGGAGGACTACGACGCCTTCGTTCAGGAGACGCACCACACCCAAAAGGCCGATAGCCCCAGCGGCACGGCGACCATGCTGGGGGAGCACGTGGTGAAGGGACTGGAACGAAAGGACCACGTGGAACCGGAGACGCAGCACGGGCGGATCGATCCGTCCGCCGTCCACGTCACGTCTACCCGGGCGGGCACCGTTCACGGGGAGCACACGGTGAGCTTCGACAGCCCCTTCGACCGCATCGCCCTCCGGCACCGGGCCAAGGGCCGACGCGGCTTTGCGGTGGGGGCGGTCCGGGCCGCCGAGTGGATTCAGGGCCGATCGGGCCTCTTCACCCTCGACGACATGCTGTCGGACTGGCTCGCCGACGCGGCCCCGTCCACGTAGCACCGACGCGCGACCTTCTGACAATCCCTCTTCCCGACCGATGGCCGACGACCTCTTTTTCCGCGGGGTGGCCCCTGCGCTCGTGACTCCCTTCACGGCCGACGACGAGATTGATGAGGCCGCCTTTTGCGATCTGATTGAGCGACAGATCACCGCCGGGGTGTCGGGCCTCGTGGTGCTGGGCACCACGGGCGAAAACCCGACCGTGACCGCCGAGGAGCGCCGTCGACTCGTGGATTGCGCGGTCGAGACGGCGGACGGGCGCGTGCCCGTCATCGTGGGCACGGGCACCAACAACACCGACGAGAGTGTGCGCTTTTCGGAGGCGGCCGTGGCGGCCGGGGCGGACGGCCTGCTGGTGGTGGGGCCCTACTACAACAAGCCGCCCCAGGACGGCTTCGTGGCGCACGTCGAGACGATCGCCGCGGCGGCCGACGCGCCCATCATTCTCTACAACGTGCCCGGCCGGACCGGCTTCAACGTGAAGGCCGAAACGACGCTGCACCTTGCGGAGGAGGTGCCGCAGGTGGTGGGGGTGAAGGAGGCCTCCGGCGACCTTGAGCAGATCGGGGATATTCTGCTGCATCGGCCCGAGGGGTTTGGGGTCTACTCCGGAGACGACGAGATGACGCTGCCCATCCTGGCCATGGGGGGCGACGGCGTCGTGTCCGTCGTCGCCAACGCCCTGCCGGAGCCCACTAGTGCGATGGTGGCGGCGGCCCGGGCGGGCGACCTCGCCGCGGCCCGCGAGAAGCATTTTGAGCTGCTGCCGGCCATGCGGGCGTGCTTCCTGGAAACCAATCCCATCCCGATCAAGGACGTGTGCGCGGCGATGGGGTGGATGGAACCGCACGTGCGCCTCCCCCTCGTGCCCCTGGACGAACGGGCCCCGGTGCGGCAACGCGTCCTGGCGGCCTTCGACGACTTCCTTAACGTGGCCGCGGCGTAGGACGCGCCCTACGGCAGGGGCGCTACTGCATGAAGAGAGACGTGAGGTACCCCACGGCGGCGGTGTAGGCGGCCGAGCCCAGCCACAGCCCGTAGATCAGGAACCCGATCGTCGCCTCCGTCTGGAGGGCCAGCAGCACTACGAGCAGGCCGTTGTGGAGGAGGGCCACGGCCAGGCTGCCCAGCACGGCCTGGAGCGGGCGGATGAGGAGGGCGGCCCGCTCGTCGATCGCAAACGACCCAACGCTGAATCCGACCAGCGTCTTCACGAACATGTGGATGCCCCAGGTGCCGTAGACCACGTCCATCAGGGCCCCGAGGGCGAATCCGGTGAGGGTGCCGCGCTGTCGCCCCTCGCGCAGGGCATACCACGCGAGGAAGAGCAGGACGGCGTCGGGGTACGCGCCCCAGAGCCGAAGCCGGCCCAGGATGAGCCACTGGAGGACGAATACACCGAGGGCGACAAGGAGGCGGCGGGCGGAGGCGGACATGCCAACGGGCGAGACGAGCGAAAAACCGGGCGAATCAGGACGCTACGCGGGGGACGGAGCGGATGGCCTCGACCACGGCGTCGATGGTCTCGGTAATCTGATAGGACGGCCCGGTGTAGTTGTTGGCGAAGAGGACGAACGCGACCTGGTTTCCGTTGGGGCGCTCGGTGTATCCGCTGAGGGCCCGTACGAATTCAAGCGAGCCCGTTTTGGCCGACACGCCCCCGTCCAGCCGGTAGTTGAGGGTGGTGTTGCGCTCCCCGCCCCGGGCGAGCGAGGACTGAAACGCGTCGCGTTCGGAGTGGTCGGCCATGTGGGCCAGCAGCTTGGCCAGGGCCCGTGGGGTGATCAGGTTTTTGCGCGAGAGGCCCGAGCCGTCCGAAATGCGCACGGTCCGAGGGTCCACGTCGGCCCTGCGCAGGAAGGATTCGGTCCGGCGGGCCGCCCCCCGGGTGGACCCGCCCCAGCCAAAGCTGCGGAAGACCTGCTCGGCGTAGAAATTGTTGCTTTCCTTGTTGATGACCGAGACGATCTCGGCGAGCGGGGGGGAGTGGGATACGAAGAGGGGCGACGTGCGTGACGGGGCGTCTTCGAGGGTGTCGATGTCCACCAGCTCCAGGTCTGTTTCGATCCCGGCCTCTTCGAGGTGGTGCTGGAAGCTCCGCAGGGTGAAGTGGGTCGGATCGCTGACGGGCACCGCGAGGCTGCCGTCGTAGGAGCGGGCGACGGAGCCGGTGAGGACCAGCTCGTTCGTGGAGAAGGTGCGCTCGACCTGCAGGGTGCTGCCCCGCCAGCGGGCGCTGGTGGTGGCCTGGTTGTCCAGCGACACGATCTCTGGGGGTTGGACGGCGGCCCGAGGGGGCTCGCCGGGGCTCGTGGCGTCGATGGTGACGGGAACGACGTTGTCCCGGTACGACAGGGCCCCGGCGCTGGCCCCCAGGTGGCGCCCCTTCTGGCGGGTGATGTAGTTGACCGTCCAGCCGTCGGGGTAGGGGCGGTCGTCGAAGGCGTTGTCGTTGCCGATCAGGCGCCCCTCAATCCGCTCCACCCCCATCTCGGCCAGGCGCTCCGCCCAGGCTTCGAGCGGATCGGGGGTGCGCATCTCCAAACTGCCGAAGGTGGGGTCGCCGCTGCCGTCCAGCATCAAGTCGCCGCGCATCACGGCCCCCTCCGTGGTGCCGTCGAAGTGGAGCGTCGTTTCGTAGCGGTGCGTGCTCCCGAGCAGGTCGAGCGCCGTCGCGGTGGTGACGAGCTTCTGGTTGGAGGCCGGGAGGAAGCCGCGGTCCGCGTTTCGGCTGTAGAGCATCTCGCCCGTGTCCACATCGTAGACGCTCACGCCCCAAAAGGCATCGTTGGCCTGCCAGCGCTGCAACAGCGTGTCGATGCGGTCGCTCAGCGGAGGGGTGGGGGAGGCGGGGCCCATGCCGCCAAGGACCACGGCGACGCAGACGAACGAGACGAGCAGCCAGGAGCGACGCATGCGAGTGGGGAGTGGGGCAAGAGCGTGCAAGAGACTGGAACCTTTCGCCGCGCCCCTTGGTTTCCGCCCCGTCACACAAAATCGGGTCGTGCTTAGGGGGGGCGGGGCCCTCATCTTTTTTCGAATTGTCGTGTTGTTCTCCGATTATGCCCAAGTCTTCGAAGCAGAAGCGGCGACGAGCGCTCGTCTTCGAAAAGCGCAACTACCTGCTGCTTCTGGGGGGATTGTTGCTTATCGTGGTCGGATTCACGGCGATGTATCTGGAGGGGGAGTTTTTGGGCTTCATTTCGCTGACGGTATCGCCGCTGCTCATTCTTGCGGGCTACGCGGTAGTTGGGTACGGCCTGCTCTGGTGGCCCGACGACGAGGCGGACGCCGCGGACGCGTAGGGCGCCGTCAGCGGGGCACCCACGGCCTGGCGCGGTCAGTACAGGAGGGACGGCCCTCGCTCCTTGCGAAACCGATCAACGTCGGCCTGCCACGACTCAATGATGCTGGACGGAGAAGCTCCCTGGCGGAGGCGCCGGCGGAGCCGGTCGGTGCCGGCCAGGCGGTCGAGGTGGGTGGGGCGCTGAATGAAGGCCGAGTCGCCCCGCACCTGCGCCTGCTGATAGGTGGCGTGGAGGGTGTGAATGCCCAGTTCGACGGGGCGGACGGCCGTCCGGTCGGTGATGCGCAGTCGGAGCCCGTGGAGGGAACGCCCCTCGTATCGAGGATTGGGGGCGCCCGTTCGGGGCTGCGGCGTGTACTGAGTGGTGTCGACGGCGATCCCTGGGAGCGAACGGCCCCGGAGGGTGTCCACCACCGCCTGCACATTGCTCGCGGGCCACGGGAGCCCAATCTGGAGAAAAGGATGCGCCGTGCCCCGCCCTTCGTTCACATCCGCGGCCTCAAAGAACGCCATGCCGGGGTAGACGAGGGCGGTTTCCCAGGTCGGGAGATTCGGGCTGGGGGGCGTCCAGTCGCGCCCCGTGTCGGGCCACTGCATGGCGCGGTCCCAGCCGTCGAGGTCAACGACGGAAAGAGACAGCGAGTCGAGCCCCGGAAGCATCCGCTGGCCCTTGACGAGGCGGGCCAGCTCGCCGACGGTTAACCCGTGGGCTACGGGAATGGGGTAGCGCCCGACAAACGACTCGTGGGTGGGGTCCAGCACGAAGCCGGACGTGTAGGTGCCGCCGAGGGGGTTGGGCCGATCGAGCACCACGAAGCGGACGTTGGCCTCGGCGGCGGCCTGCATCGCAAGGCCCATGGTGGTCGTGTAGGTGTAGAAGCGCGCCCCTACGTCCTGCACGTCGAACACGAGGGCGTCGAGCCCCGCCAGCATCTCCTGCGTGGGGCGGCGCGTGTCCCCGTAGAGGCTGTGAACGGGCGTGCCGGTGCGCGGGTCGCGCCCGCTCTCGACCGCCTGGCCCGCCCCCGCCGTCCCGCGAAGGCCGTGCTCGGGGGCGAAGATCGCGCCCAACTCCACGGTGGGCGCCTGGGCGACCCGATCGATGAGGTGCGCGGTGTCCACCCGGGCCGTGTGGTTCACGATCAGCCCGACGCGTTCGCCCTGCAGCGCCGCGAAGTCGTTTGCCGCCAGGACCTCGGCGCCGGTGCGTACCGGGGGGCGCGTGTCGGTGCCGCAGCCGGTTGCGAGCAGGCCCACCGCGAGGAGAAAGGCCCAAAAAGCCCCCGTGTCGGGACGGAAGGGAGACACCATGGGCGGCTACCGGTTGGCGACAATCTCGTGCTCGGGAAAGAAGTAGGCCGCCTCTTTCTGCCCGTTGGCGGGCGAGTCGGAGCCGTGCACGATGTTCTCCTGAATGGAGCCCGCAAAGTCGCTCCGGATGGTGCCCTCGGCGGCGTCGTCGGGGTCCGTGGCGCCGATGAGGGCCCGGAAGTCGTCGATGGCGTTGTCTTTCTCCAGGACGACGGGCACGCAGGGGCCGCTCGACATGAAGTCCGTGAGGTCGTCGAAGAACGGCTTGTCCTCGTGGACGGCGTAAAACCCTTCCGCTTCGGCCTTCGACATCGTAAGCATTTTCATCGCCCGAATCTGGAATCCGGCCTCCTGGATGCGACGGAGGACCTCCCCGATCAGTTCTTTGCGGACGCAGTCGGGCTTCAGAATTGCGAGGGTGCGTTCGGTGGCCATGAGGGACAGGACATTGGATGCAACAAGAACGGAAGAGGGATACACATCGCAACCTATGGGCTCGCGGGTCCCTTTGCCGCCCGATGCGGTGTTAGTCGTTCGTGAATCCGGGGCCGGGCGGCCGGACGTAACGAGATTGAGCAGGTCGATGGGGCGGGAGCGGGCAACCGCAGGGTGGGGGATGCGTTTTGGGTCTTTCCAATCGATGCCCTACTCACAACTCCTGAAACTTCGTGTCTGATCTGCGCAAAGCGACCCTCGGCGGCGGCTGTTTCTGGTGCCTGGAAGCGGTGTACCAGGAGGTGGACGGGGTGGAGTCCGTGGTGTCCGGATACGCCGGGGGGCACGTCCCGAACCCCTCCTACCGTCAGGTCTGCAACGGGACGACGGGCCACGCCGAGGTGACCCAGCTCACGTACGACCCGGCGGTGGTCTCGTACCGGGACCTGTTGGAGATTTTCTTTACGATCCACAACCCCACGACGAAAGATCGTCAGGGCCCGGACGTGGGCGAGCAGTACCGCTCGATCATTCTGTACCACGATGAGGAGCAGAAGGAGACGGCGGCGTCGGTGATCGACGAGCTGGACGCGTCGGTGTTCGAGGACGCGATTGTGACGGAGCTGGAGCCGCTCGATGTCTTTTACGAGGCGGAGGCGGAGCACCAGGACTATTACCGCAACAACTCTTCCCTGCCCTACTGCCAGTCGGTGATCTCGCCGAAGGTGGCGAAGCTGCGCCAGAAGCACGCCGACAAGCTCGGATAACGGAGCGGCTGCCTCGTGCGGCGCACGCTACTGCCGGGCGAGGGCGAGGGTGGCCAGGCTCACCGCCTCGGCGCCCGCGTCGTGCAGCGTCTGGGCCGCCGCCACGCAGGTGGAGCCGGTGGTGAGGATGTCGTCCACCAGGAGCCAGTGCCCGTCCGCCGCGTCGTCGGACGCCGAGAAGGCATCGCGCACGTTCTGCCATCGCGCCGAGCGAGAGAGATTGGTTTGCGAGCGGGTGGGACGGGGGCGGGCCAGCAGGTCGGAGCGCAACGGCACGTCGAGGGCGTGGGCGACGCCCCGGCCGAGCGTGCGGCTCTGGTTGTATCCGCGCTCCAGCCGACGGGTGGTGTGCAGGGGAATGGGCACGACCCCCTCGGGGGGCGGGTGCACCTTGGCGTAGGCCTCGCCAACGAGGTGGCCGAGCGGCACGCCGTAGCGCGGCCGACTGCGATACTTCAGGGCGTGCTGCACGGCCTGGAGCGTCCCGTGCTTGTCGAAGATCCAGAGCGCCAGGGCCCGATGGATGGCGCCCCGGCCTACGGGCAGCCGGTCGAGGCGGGCGGCCACGGCCATCTCGGGGGCTCGCTCCAGCGACGAAAGGCAGCGGGGGCAGAGAGGCAGGCGGGGCGACTCGGGGCGGGCCCCGCAGCCCAGGCACCGGGGCGGGTACAGCAGGTCCAGTAGCCCCCGCCCGAGGGCACGGGCCCCCGCCGCAATCGGTCGAAAAAGCGACAGGACCGCTCGCCAATTCTCCACCGCCCGTCCGCGAGATTTTGCGATAATTCGTCGGTGGGTGGTAGACAGCCCGCCCGGCGCTTTCATAGTGTCTTGTACGTTGAATCGTCGTGAAGATGTCTCCGGACAATCGCGACCCGACGTCCACTCTCATCCTTTTCTGAACAGGTACATACGGGGCCCATGGCGGACCGAGATCGCCGCGGCATGCTCATTACGAACAACGGATCCGAGGAGGTGCGCGTCTCCATGACGTCGCGGGTGCTCCGCATCGGGCCCGGGGAGGAGGCGCTCATTACGCCGGAGGAGGTGCGCGACCCGTCGCTCCGATCGGCCCTCCAGGAACGAAGCATCGCGATTGTGCGACCGGCCACTCCCGAGGAGGATGACGCGCTCCAGGAGCGGCTCGGGAACGACCAGTAGTTGCCCTTCCCCACCGACCGCCGGGTCGCATGAACATCCTCGCCCTTGAGCCCTGGTTTCGCGGCACGCATCAGCGGTTCCTCGAGGGGATCGCGGAGCACAGCCGACACCGGGTGCGCGCACTCACAATGCCGGGGCGCTTCTGGCGCTGGCGAATGGAGGGCGGCGGGGTCACCCTGGCCGAAAAAGCGCGGGCGGCCGTCACGGACGGGTTTGCGCCCGATGTGATGTTTGCGACCAGCATGGTGAACCTGCCCGCAGTGCTGTCGCTGGCGCGCCCCCACCTCGACGGCGTGCCGGTGGTGCTGTACTTCCACGAAAACCGCCTCACCGACCTGCGGCCCCCGGACGAGGAGCGCGAACGGGCCTACGCCATCACGAATTACCTGTCGGCCCTGGCGGCGGACCGGGTCGTGTTCAACACGGAGTCGCACTTCGACGAGTTTATCGAGGCGCTGCCGCAGCTCCTGCGCGACTTCCCGGACTTTACCAACCTGCACACGGTGCGCGCCCTGCGTGAGAAGAGCACGGTGTTGCACCCGGGGCTCGACCTGGGGGCCCACGACGCCCACGCCGGCGAACGGACCCGCCGCTCCGATCGGTCGGGTCCCCCCATCGTGCTGTGGAATCAGCGCTGGAACTACGCCAAGAATCCGGAGGCCTTCTTCCGGGTCATGAACCGGCTCGACGACGTGGGGGCGGACTTCGAGCTCATCCTGGCGGGGGAGCACTTTCGGGACCCGCCGGCGGCGTTCGACCGGGCCTTCGAGCGGTACGCCGAGCGCATTCTCCACTACGGCTACGCCGAGGACTTCGACGCGTACAGTCGCCTCCTCCACCGCGCCGACATGGTGGTGTCGACGGCGCGGCACGAGTTTTTCGGCGTCGCCATTCAGGAGGCCATCTACTGCGGGTGCCATCCGCTGCTGCCCAACCGGCTTAGCTATCCCGAGCTCATTCCCGAGACGCACCACCGCCCCCTCCTCCACGCGCCCATCCTGTACGAGGACACCGACGAGCTTTTCGACATTCTCCGGGAGATTGTGACCGGAGCGGAGCGCCCGCTGCCCCCCGACACCCTCCGCGACATGCCCGCTCGGTTGGACTGGCCCGAACAGATCGATTCCTACGACGCGCTCTTTGAGGACGCGGCCGGCATGCACGCCACCGGGGCGGCTGCGTAGGGGGCCCAGGACGCAGCGGCCGGACGCGCCGGGCGGGGTCAATTCTGCCGCGCATTCACCAGCTCGTAGCTGCGGGGCGGGGCGGGAGAGCCGTTCACCGCGTAGGCCCGGAACGAGCCGTCGTCGTCCGCCATGACCACGAGGGCCGACTCGTTTGGGTCGTAGGACTGGAAGCGGGTGTCCAGCCAGTCGTCCGGGAGGCGCTCGGCCTGCTGCTTGAGCCAGCCGCCCGCGGCGGGGCTGTACATCAGGTTGTGCATGCCCACGGCCTCGTGGACCCGGCCCTCGGCGGGGTCGCGTTTGGTGACGACCACGGTGCCAATGCCGTGCCGTTTGAAGCCCAGGAAGGAGGCCGCCGCGACGTCCATCCAGTGGTCCGTCAAGAAGTCGTGGTGGTCGTCCTCCTTGGGGTCGTTGGCCGGCTGGTCGTCTGGGGCCTTTACCGTGACCATGTGGCCGTTGTCGTCGATCAGGGTCGTACTGCGCATTTCGATCCAAGGTATATGTGAGTTAAAACATTTGTGGAAACAGCACAACCGGGAGGGAGGGTTTCGGGCCGCAATCGGTTGAAACGCGAAGGTTACCCTCCGGCGGACTGAAGTGCAGGAGAGAAGGGGGCCTGATGAAAATTGGGGGGCGGGTACGCGTCCCCCACGAGAGGTGTCCAGCGGCCTGAAGCATCGACTCGTCCCTGAACATAGAAAAGCGGCACCGCGGGGTTTCCCCACGATGCCGCCGGATGCGGTGACGTTGCAATGGTGTGTGCCGTCGGGGCCGCTTAGCCCATGTTCTCGACAATGGCCTCGCCGAACTCGCTGCACTTGAGCAGCTCGGCGTCCTCCATGTTGCGCTCGAAGTCGTACGTCACGCGCTTCTGACGGATCGTTTCCTCCAGTCCGTCAATGATCGCGTCCGCGGCCTCCTCCCAGCCCATGTAGCGGAACATCATCTCGCCCGAGAGGATGAGCGAGCTCGGGTTCACCTTGTCCATCCCGGCGTACTTCGGCGCGGTGCCGTGCGTGGCCTCAAAGAGCGCCCGGCCCGTGTTGTAGTTGATGTTGGCGCCCGGCGCAATGCCAATGCCGCCGACCTCGGCCGCCATCGCGTCGGAGATGTAGTCGCCGTTCAGGTTCATCGTGGCGATCACGTCGTACTCGTCCGGCCGCAGGAGAATCTGCTGCAGGAAGGCGTCGGCGATGTAGTCTTTAATGATGATCTCGCGGCCGTCGTCGAGCGTGATGACCTGCCAGGGCCCGCCGTCCAGGTCCTCCGAGTCGTATTCCTCCTTCGCCACCTCGTAGCCCCAGTCGCGGAAGGCGCCCTCGGTGAACTTCATGATGTTGCCCTTGTGGACGAGCGTTACGCTCTCGCGCCCGCGCTCGATCGCGTACTCGATGGCGGAGCGGACGAGGCGCTTGGTGCCCTCCTCCGAGATCGGCTTCACGCCGATGGCCGTGGAGTCGGGGAACCGGATGGCCGTCTCGCCCATCTCCTCGATCAGGAACGTCTTGACCTTCTCGTTTTCCTCGGTGCCCATCTCGTACTCGATCCCGGCGTAGATGTCCTCCGAGTTCTCGCGGAACGTGATCATGTCCACGAGCTCGGGGTTCTTGAGCGGCGAGGGCACGTTGGGGAAGTGCCGGACCGGGCGGACGCAGGCGAAGAGGTCGAGCTCCTGGCGCAGCGCCACGTTGAGCGAGCGGATGCCGCCGCCGACCGGCGTGGTGAGCGGCCCCTTGATGGCGACGAGGTATTCGCGAATGGCCTGAAAGGTATCCTCGGGGAGCCACTCGTCGAATTTGTCCTGGGCCTTGCCGCCGGCGAAGACCTCCATCCACTGGATCTCACGGTCGGTGCCGTAGGCGGTCTCGACCGCGGCGTCGAAGACGGGCTGGGCGGCGTTCCAGATGTCGGGCCCCGTGCCGTCGCCCTCAATGAAGGGAATGATCGGTCGGTCGGGCACCTCGAGGGTGCCGTCCGTCATGGTAATGCGGTCGCCGGCGGGCGGGGCCACGTCGTCGAACGAAGGAGAACTCATGGGAGAGGGGGCGTTTGGAGCGGAGGAGTCGATGGCGTTCGCGTTACTCGTACGAAACAACGTAGGGGCCTGCGAGCACTCGGTCTATTAGAAACGCGGGAAAACCGGCCGGGTCGGGGACGCGGGGGATGGCACGCGCGCCGGGGAAGGGGGGCTACAGGCGGTCAAGAAGGTCGCGGAGGCGGAGCTCCCACACCTTCCAGGCCGCTTCGCGCACAATTGCTTTGCTCATCTTGGACTGTCCCTCGGTGCGCTCGGTGAAGATGACCGGAACCTCCCGAATCCGGAAGCCCGCCTGCCAGGTGCGGTAGTGCATTTCGACCTGAAAGGCGTACCCGTCCGAGTTCACGCGGTCGAGGTCGATGGCCTCCAGCACGCGGCGGTGGAAGCACTTAAAGCCCGCCGTCACGTCGCGGATGGGGAGGCGCGTGATGGCGCGGGTGTAGATGCCGGCGGCGTACGAGAGGACGAGGCGGGAGAGCGGCCAGTCGATGACGCGGACCCCGCCCACGTAGCGCGAGCCGATGGCAAGGTCGACCTCGTCGTTCTTTACCGGCTCGATGAGGCGCGGCAGGTCGTCGGGATCGTGCGACAGGTCGGCGTCCATTTCGCAGACGTAGGTGTAGCCGCGGGCCAGGGCGTAGCGGAAGCCGCGGAGGTAGGCGGTGCCGAGGCCCAGCTTGCCGCCGCGTTCAATAAGGTCGATGCGGTCGGGGGCCTCCTCCATGGCGTCCTTCACCACCTGGGCCGTCCCGTCGTTCGAATTGTCGTCGACCACCAGGATGGAGATCGGGGTGGGCTGGGCCAGCACCAGGTCCATCACCGGGCCGATGTTGTCGGCCTCGTTGTAGGTCGGGACGATCACCAGGGCGTCGGTGCTCGGGGAAGCGGAGGAAGACACGGGGGATGGAGGGGAGCGACGAAACAGTGGGCGGAGGCAGGCCACGGGCCTGAGCAGCAAAAACCTAATCGGTGGGCGCCCGAATGGCAACGTAATCGGTTTGGAAGCGCTTTCTTCGTGGGGAGGCGACAAAGAATCGTCCGGATCGAAACCGCCCCGAGGGGGCAAGATACAAGGGGGCGACGATCACAGACGGGCAATTGCTTCTTTGGTATACATCGTCGATTCTTGTACGAGGGGCGAACGTCTGCCGCTCCGGTGTGCTCGTCCTTACACGCTTTCCATCACCCAACCTTGACGTTCGTCATGGCTGACGACTCTTTGGCCTCAGAATCCGCCTCTGGCCTGAACGGAAGCTCCGATGAGGGGGCGGGCTTCCCGGACGATTTTCCCCATACGGCCCGACTGAAGCAGGCCGGTGTTACGACCCTCGACGGTCTCCGCGACGTCGACTCCCTGGAAGACCTGAAGGGCATCGGCCCGACCTACGCAAAGGAAATCGCGGAGGCCCTCGAACGGTACGACGCCGACGAGTCGGGGGACACGGCGACGAAGAAACGCTCCAGCCCGTTGTCGGGCGACGGGGCCGCCGAGGATGAGCCGGAAGGGCCCTGGACCCAGCAGTCGATCGACATTCCCGAGGGCCCGATTGAGGAAACCGTCTCGTTTGATACCTACCCGGCCGGGCAGTTTTCGCACGACGAGCTCGGGTTTTCGGACGACGAGGTGGTAGATCTCCTCCGCAGCATGCTGCTGCAGCGCCGCTTCGAAAACCGGTGCCGGCAGATGTATCAGCGACAGAAGATTTCGGGCTTCCTCCACCTGTACATCGGGCAGGAGGCGGTCTCGACGGGCAGTGTCAGCGCCGTCGACCTGGGGGACGATTCGATCATCACCGCCTATCGGGACCACGGCATGGGGCTGGCCATGGGCATGACCCCCGAGGAGTGCATGGGGGAGCTCTTCGGCAAGTCGACGGGGTGCTCGAAGGGGAAGGGCGGATCGATGCACTTCTTCGACGCCGAGAAGAGAATGATGGGGGGACACGCCATCGTGGGGGCGCACCTGCCGCTCGGGGCCGGCATCGCCTTCGCCCACAAGTATCGGGGCGAGGACAACGTGTGCCTCTGCTTCTTCGGGGACGGCGCGATGCACCAGGGCGCGTTCCGCGAGGCCTGCAACCTGGCCGGCATCTACGAGCTGCCCATCGTCTTTATCTGCGAGAACAATCAGTACGCGATGGGGACGGCGGTCGACCGGGCCTTTAGCAAGCCCGACCTCTTCAAGCACGGGTACAACTTTGACTTCCCCTGCTCGCTCGCCAGCGGCATGGATGTGTTCAGCGTCAACAAGGCGGTGAGCGACCACGTCGAGAACTACGCCCGGAAGGGGCAGCCCTCGATGCTGGAGGTGCGCACCTACCGGTACCAGGGCCACTCGATCACCGATCCGGCCGAGTACCGCGCCGCGAACGAGCTCGATCAGCGCAAGAGCGAGGACGCCATCGCCCGGCTGCAGCAGTACATCGTGGATCGCGGCATCGCCACCGATGGCGACATCGACGCGATCGATGAGGAGGCCGAGCAGAAGGTCGTCGACGCGATCGACGCGGCCGACGCGGCCCCCTTCCCCGACGAGGAGGCGATCTACGACGACGTGTACACCCAGGAGGACTACCCCTTCATTGCCTAACGACTGCGGACGTGGGAGGGGGGATTGCGGACGGACGCGCGATCCCGACGGCCGCTCCCGGTCCGCTCATGTTTCCATTCCGAACTCCAAATTCCACACCCGAACGACATGGCTACGCTGCAATTCCGCGAGGCGCTCCGCGCCGCGATGACCGAGGAGATGGAACGGGACGACGACATCTTCCTCATTGGCGAGGAGGTGGCCGAGTACGACGGCGCCTACAAGGTGAGCAAAGGGATGCTCGATCAGTTCGGCTCCCGCCGCGTGATCGACTCGCCGATTAGTGAGCTCGGCTTTGCGGGGCTCGGCATCGGGGCGGCCATGAACGGCCTGCGGCCCATCGTCGAGTTCATGACGTTTAACTTCTCGTTCGTGGCGTTCGACCAGGTCATTAACAACGCCCCGAACATGCAGTACATGTCGGGCGGCCAGTTCACGGTCCCGATTGTCTTCCGCGGACCGAACGGGGCGGCCGGGCAGCTTGGCGCCACCCACTCCAACTCGACCGAAGCGCTCTATTCCACCTTCCCGGGCCTCAAGGTGGTTGCGCCCTCGATCCCCGACGATGGGAAGGGGCTGCTAAAGACCGCCATCCGCGACGACGACCCGGTCGTCTTCCTCGAGAGTGAGCTGATGTACGGGATGAAGGACGAGGTCAGCGACGCGGAGGACTACACGATCCCGATCGGGTCGGCCCGCGTGGCGCGCGAGGGCGACGACGTCACCCTTGTGGCGCACAGCAAGAGCTACCACATCGCAATGGACGCGGCCGACGAGCTCGAGGAGCGGGGCTACGAGGCCGAGGTGATCGACCCGCGCACCATCAAGCCGCTCGACATCGAGACGATCGTGGAGTCGGTGGTGAAGACCAACCGCCTGGTCGTCATCGACGAAAGCAATCCGTTCGCGAGCGTGGCCTCGGAGGTCACGCACCAGGTGCAGGATCGGGCCTTCGACTACCTCGACGCCCCCATCCTGCGCGTCACGGCGCCCGACACGCCGGCCCCCTACGCCCCCAACCTCATGGACGCGTACATGCCGGGCGTTGACGAAACGGTCGACAAGTGCCTGCAGGTCCTGTACGCCAAGTAACGACTCCCGAGTACCGGCGCGTGAACACGCCCGGCACGCCCCCTCCTTCGACAACCGTACCCTGAAAACCGACACTATACGATGGCGACGCCAATCGAAATGCCCAAGCTGAGCGACACCATGGAAGAGGGCGTTCTGTCCGCCTGGCTGATGGACGAGGGAGACCAGGTGTCTTCGGGCGACATTCTTGCGCAGGTGGAGACGGACAAGGCCACCATGGACTTGGAGGCATTCGACGAGGGGGTTCTGCTCAAGAAGGTGATAGGCGAGGGCGATTCGGTGCCCATCGGACAACTCATCGCCGTGATTGGAGAGGAGGGAGAGGACATCTCCGACCTGCTGGATGAAGGGGACGACGACGGCGCCGCCGATGCCGAGGCGGCAGTGGAGGACGCGACGGAACCAGAACCAGAACCGGAGGAGGAGCCCGCCCCGGAGGTCGACGTGGCGGACGAACCGGCCGGCGACGGACAGCTCCGCGAGCGCACCCCCGAGCCCGTTCCGGCGGGCACCGACGCGGAGGGCCGCCGCATCAAGGCGTCGCCGCTGGCCCGTCGCATTGCGCAGGAGCACGACGTCGATCTCGCCCGCGTCGACGGATCGGGGCCGGAGGGACGCATTGTGCGACGCGACGTAGAGGCACGCATCGAAGAAGGAGAGCCGGCGCCCCCTCCCGAACGGGAGGAGCGTGCGCCCGAACCCGCCCCGCAGCCGACCGCCGAGGCGCCCACCTACGAACTGCCCGACGACGAGGCGCCCTACGCGAGCGAGGACATTTCGCAGATGCGTAAGACCATTGCCCGGCGGCTGGCCCAGAGCAAATACTCGGCCCCCCACTTCTACCTCACCGTCGACATCGACGTGGAGGACGCCGTGGCGCTCCGCGAAGACCTGAACGAACTGGCGGAGGAGCAGGGCCGGGCCAAGATCTCCTTCAATGACCTCATCACGAAGTCCTGCGCCCTGGCGCTGAAGGATCACCCGTACGTGAATGCGGCGTACTTGCCCGACGAGGGAGAAATCCGAAAATACAACCGCGTGCACATGGGCATTGCGGTGGCGATCGACGAGGGGCTCATCACGCCGGTCGTGCGCGACGCGGACCGCAAGGGCCTCACAGAAATTGCGCGGGAGACGCGTGAGCTGGCGGAGCGCGCCCGGAGCCGCGACCTGGAGCCGGAGGAGTTCGAGGGGGCGACCTTCACCACGAGCAACCTCGGCATGTTCGGCATTGAGGAGTTTACCGCCATCATCAACCCGCCCAACTCGGCCATCCTGGCGATCGGCGAGATCCGCGACACGCCCGTCGTGGAGGACGGCGAGGTGGTGCCCGGCAAGCGCATGAAGGTGACCCTCTCCTGCGACCACCGCGTCGTCGACGGCGCGACCGGGGCCCAGTTCCTCGACAGCGTCCGGTCGTACCTGGAGGAGCCGATGAATCTTCTTCTGTAGCAGCGTAGCTCCACAGAGGGGGGAGGGCGCCATCGGAGGCCTTGCGGCCTGACGAAAGCGAGATTCCGTATTTCGTGTTGCGTATCCGTCCGACGAACGGCGTCCGAAATACGCAATACGGAATATGCAATACGGAATACACAATACGAACCCTCGGTCGGAAGCCGTCTGTGTAGCGTGAGGGCTCCTCCAGACGGGAACTGATTCCGCTCGAGTAGCCGTCCCCATGACCATTGCCCACATCTCCGACCTCCACTTCGGCCGCATCGCGCACCCCGACATTGTGGAGGCGCTGGTGCAGGAGGCCAACGCCCCGGACGTCGACCTGGTGGTGCTGAGCGGCGATCTTACCCAGCGGGCCCGGCCGCGAGAGTTCGCCGCGGCACAAGAGCTGTTGGCCGCCCTTGCGCCCCCGACGCTCGTCGTGCCGGGCAACCACGACGTCTACCCGTGGTGGCGTCCCGTCCGGCGGCTGTGGACGCCCCTCCGCCGATACAAGCAGGCCATCACGGACAACCTCGCCCCCTCGTTCGAGGCCGACGGGGTGGCGGTGCTCGGCATCGCCACGGCCCACGGCGCCACGATCAAGGGCGGACGCATCACCGACGGGGACCGGGCCGCCATTCGGGAGTACTTTGCCGGGGTGCCCGCCGCGGCGGCGCGTGTGCTCGTCCTTCACCACCAGCTGACCAAGATCCAGTCGGTGGGGCGGCACGACGTGGCCCGCCAGGCCCGCAAGACGCTCGATACGGCGGCGGCGATGGGGGTCGACCTCATCCTGTGCGGGCACCTCCACGTCTCGCACGTCGAAACGCTGACCGTACAGCGGCACCGCCTGGTGGTGGCGAGTGCCGGCACGGCCACCAGCAACCGCTGGCGGGAGCCGACCGGCGCCGTCAACTTTTACAACCGCATCACCATCGACCACGAAGCCGTTGCGGTGGAGGAGCGCCGGTTCGTGCCGGAGGAGGCCCGCTTCGTGCGCGACGGGGTGACTCGTTTTGAACGAACCCCGGAGGCGCAGGGCCGCGGCTGAAGCGGCTACGCCAGGGCGGACTCTCGCCCCGAGTCGCGCACAAACATGCAGGTGGAGTCCGTCGCATCCACCAGCCGCCGGATGACCTCAAAATCCGGCTCCGGCTGAAGGCCGAAGATGTTGAGGTCGGCCTGCGGGGCCTGCCGAATGTAGTCCGAGAAGGGCACCGTCCCCACCGTGGCCGTGGCGTTGGAGAAGCGGCCGAGGTCGATCAGCTTCTCCAGGAAGTCGCGCGCCTTCGCCTCCTCGTCCGGGTCGCGAAGGGCCGTGACGAGCCGAAGCTGGGCGTCCCAGTTTTGGGAGAGCTTGTATCCGCTGAGAAGCGCCAGGTCGAGGTTGCCGATCTCCAGTGACAGGCGCCAGTCGGGGCTCCGGTCGTGGATCCACACGTTGATGGTCTGCCGCTGGCCGAGGGCCGCCCGCGGGTGGGGCGCGTACAGGAGGGTGCCGACCGCCTCCCGGTCGGCCTCCCGGATGATGTGGCGGTAATCGTCCTCCCGCGTCTCCGCCTCGGGCATCCGCAGAAATACCACGTTGGGGCGGAAAAAGGCGCCGCGGAGGGCCTGCATGCCGGCCCGCAGCCCGTCGGCAAACCCGCCGGCGTCGATGACCGTGGCGGACGCAAACACGCCCCGGTCGCGGAAGGCGTGGGAGAGGGTGTCAATGCGCTCCTGGAGCGAGTCGACGTTGTCGTGGGACGGCAGGCCCACGATTTTGACGGAGCCCTGGGGGGACGTGAGGTCCTGGATCGTGAGGAAGGTGCCGCGCAGGTCGCTCGGCGACTCGACCGGCACGAGCAGGTTGGGCTTCCAGGCGCGTTCCTGCATCGTGGGGAGCTCCGTCACCTTTTTGGCCGCCCACTCCGCGAGTGCGACGAAAAGGCCGCTCCGGACGTCCTCGAACGGGGCGTCGAGGTGGCGGCGCACCAGCACGGCGTACACCCCGAGCGTGACGACGAGCGCGACGAAGCTGACCGTGGGGTTGATGATGAACATGGCCAGGAGGGAGCCCAGCAGCCCGAGGAACGACACCCAGAGGGGGATGCGCAGGCGGGGGCGGAAGCTCACGAGGTCGAGGCTCTGCTCGATGAGGACCGCCGCGCAGATCATGGCGTAGGTGACCAGGAAGAACATCGTGATGAGCGGGGCGATCGCATTCAGGTCCCGCACCAGCAGAGAGGCAAAGACGAGGCCGCCCGTCACCATCATGGCGTGGCGCGGCTCGCCGTTGGGGGCGCGGTGGGCCAGCCAGTCGGAGGCGGGCACCACCTGGTGGGCCCCCATGGCCTGCAGGATGCGACCGGAGCCGACCAGCGAGGCGAGGGCCGAGGAGAAGGTGGCCCCCAGCAGGCCCGCCAGCACGGCAGAGGGCCAGTACGCCTCCTCCATCATCACGTAGTACGACCCCGTCAGCTCCTCCGGCGTCGCCGAGCGCGCCAGCCAGATGGCGAGCACCACGTAAATCAGAAACGCCACGCCAATCGCCGCCAGGGTGCCGACGGGGATGCTCCGCTTCGGGTCCTTCAGGTCGCCGCTCATGTTGGCCCCGGCCATGATGCCGGTCGTGGCGGGAAAGAAGACGGCAAAGACAATCCAGAACGACTGGGGTTCGGCCGGATTGTCGGGGGTGCCCACGAAGTCGCCCCACAGTTGAATTTCGCCGAGGCCGTACTGCATCGACCCCGTCGCGGCGGCGGCCCCGATGGACACGAGCGCCGCCCCGATGACCACCATGATCAGGTACTGCACGCGGATGGCGAAATCGGCGCTCACGTAGGCGATGCCGTAGAGGACGATAAACGTGCAGACGTCGACCAGCAGCGCCGAATGCCCCGGAAACATGTAGAGCCAGCCCTCCCGGAAGCCAAAGATGTACATCGTGACGGCGAGCGCCTGGGACAGGTAGCGCGGAATGCCGACGCTTCCGCCCACCTCCAGCCCCAGCGACTGTGCGATCACGGCGTACGCCCCGCCCGCCCCGATGCGGATGTTGGTGGCGATTGACGACATCGCCAGTGCTGTGCAGAGCGTGATGCCAAACCCGACGCCGATGATGAGGAGCCCGCCGAGCAGGCCGGCGTTGCCAATGATCCAGCCCTCCCGCACGAACATGATCACGCCCAGGATCGTCAGGAGCGTGGGGGTAAAGACGCCCCCGAAGGTGCCGAATTTTTTTCGGCTTGAGATGGGCGTTTCCCCGGACGTCAAGCCCTCATCCATCTCGGCCGTGTCGGAGGCGTTCGCCTCCGCGTCCGGGGCGGGGGGGTCGGAGGAAGACGCCGAGTCGTCGTGAGGCATGGCAGCGGGGGATGAGCGAGGGGGGCGCCGATGAGCGAGCCGGAAGAGGACCTGTCCACTACGGAACGTACGGGGCACCGGGGACAGTCCCCAATTCGCATGGGGGGCGGCCGAGTCGGAGGACGGGGCTCCGTGCAATCTGCTTCAAAAGCGGCCGCCGGCGAACACCTGGCTTTACGGGACCGTTCGCCCTTTCTGGAATTCGAAGACTCCCGCCCGCCGCTGCGCCTCATCATCGAATCGCCCGAGGGATGTCGCCGACGCAGATCACGGAAATCAATCAGCTCCTGAGCCCCGAGCGCATCCGGTTGGGGCTGCCCGGCACCTCAAAGACAACCGTGATTGATGCCCTCGTGGATCTACTGGAGGGGCATCAAGGCATCGACCACCTGGAGTCGGTGCGCACCGCCATCTTCGAGCGAGAGGAGATGATGTCCACCGGGGTCGGGAAGGGGCTGGGCCTCCCGCACGCCAAAACGTCGGCGGCCACAGAAACCGTCGCGTCGTTCGCCACGACCGCCGAGCCGATCGAGTTCGGGGCCATCGACGACACGCCGGTGCGGCTGGTGCTTCTGCTGGTCGGGCCCGAAGATCACAAGTCCCAACACATCAAAATTCTGGGCCGCATTTCCCGTCTCGTCAGCCGCGACGGCTTTCGGGAGCGTCTCCTCGGGGCCGACACTCCGGAATCCATCATCGAGACCCTCCGTGAAGGCGAGGCGGCCCTGCGCGGGTAGCGCCCCGTACATCTGTTCGACCCATCAACCGACCGATCCGTGAGTACTTTTCAAAACATCAAGGGCACCTTCGACATCCTGCCGGACCCGTATACCGACGACGGGGACACCCGCGTCGCCGCCAGTGCGGAGTGGCGCTTTGTGGAAGCCACCGTGCGCGAGGTCCTGGAGCGCCACAATTTCGACGAGATCCGTACGCCCGTGCTGGAGCCCACAGAGCTCGTGGCGCGGGGCGTAGGGGAGGCCACCGACATCGTGCAGAAGGAGATGTTCGCGTTCGAGCGATCCGGCACGCAGTACGTGCTCCGGCCGGAGGTGACGGCGCCCGTGATGCGGTCCTTTCTCCAGCACCATCTCGATCAGCGCGGCGGCGTGCAGAAGCTGTACTACGTTGGGCCGTGCTTCCGGGCCGAGCAGCCGCAGAAGGGGCGCTACCGACAGTTTCACCAGTTCGGGGTCGAGGTCATCGGGGCCGACGATGCCCGGGCCGACGCCGAAACCATTGCCTCTATGATGGCAATCTACGAGGCGCTCGGCATTCCTGAGACGCGCCTCCGCCTCAACACCCTGGGCACGCCCGAGCGTCGGGAGGAGTACGTGGCGGCCCTGCGCGACTACCTCCAGACCTACGAAGACGAACTGTCGGACACGAGCCGGCGCCGCCTGGAGCGCAACCCCCTCCGCGTCCTCGACACGAAGCTGGAGCACGAACAGAACATCCTGCAGGGAGCGCCCCAACTGATCGACTTCGTCGGCGACGACAGCCTGGCGCACTACGACCGGGTGAAGCGCCTGCTAGCCGACCTGGACGTGGA
Organism: Salinivenus lutea; assembly: GCA_002894685.1. Lineage (GTDB taxonomy): Bacteria > Bacteroidota > Rhodothermia > Rhodothermales > Salinibacteraceae > Salinibacter > Salinibacter luteus. The sequence continues at coordinate 98,733 of NCRC01000009.1, read as the reverse complement.
CTATGAGGAGGATCCGTTCCTCGTCCGCGGCCTCGACTACTACACCGAGACCACCTTTGAACTCGAAAGTGCGGCCCTCGGGGCCCAGAGCGCCCTGGCCGGGGGCGGGCGCTACGACCGGCTGGCCGAGGTGCTGGGGAGCGACGCGCCGGTCCCCGCTGTCGGGTTTGCGGCCGGGATGGAGCGCCTCTTCCTGGCCCTCGACGCCGCGGGCACCGAGCGCCCGAGCGTGCCCCGTCCCGATGTGTTCATTGCCGCCCTGGGCGAGGCCGCCGAGCGGTGGGTCTTTCGCACCACACAGGCCCTCCGCGACGCGGGCCTGCACGTGGCCCACGACCTGAAGGGGCGCTCCCTCAAGGCGCAGATGAAGGAGGCAAACCGCCAGGCCGCCCCCTACACGCTCATCATCGGCGACAACGAACTGGAGGCCGAGGCCGCCACGGTGAAGGAAATGGCGAGCGGGGAGCAGACGGAGGTTCCGTTTGCCGACCTCGTGGAGCACCTGACCGCACAGGTCGACGCCGAAGGGGCGGCGTAAGAGCGTCCACATCGCTGGGGCCCCAGCCGCATGCCTCCCCTCGAGAGGACCTACTCGGACTGGACGCGACCCGGCACGGCCTCCTGCAAGAAGAGCGACTGGGGCGCCGCGGCCCGTTGCCCTGCGTCCGCATCGTCCGCTGGGGTCCCGGGGGGACGCTGCGTGTCTGCTGGGGCCATGTGGGCGGACATGCTTCCGCCGGCGCAGGTCACGGTCACGGACTGCGGGGAGTAGATGCTGAGCGTCAGTCCGCTGACGAGCATGTTCAGAAAGGACATCTTGCGCTCCGCCGTCGCGATGCCGTTGGTGCACTCATCGGAGACATCCACGCGGGCGGGCACGAGTCCGTAGAGGTACGCGGGGGCCCACTTCTTTTCGACGACCGTGTTCGACGCCTCCCGGCCGGTGGTCATCCGGGCCTGATAACATCCGGTGAGGAGAAGGCAGCAGGCGAGAAGAGCGGGGACGAGAGATCGCATGAGAACGAAGGAGTGTGGTGAGCGAATCGGGATGTGACAAGGCGCTCGCCGACGGCTATTTTGTGGCTGCGGACGCCGGAGGGGCGCCCCCGGACGCACGCTCGGGGAGATCGACCGGAGGCAGAACGGTCGCCGACATGCCGCCCTGGGCGCAGGTTGCCGTAAAGCGCTGCGGGGCATAGAGGCTACTGGTGAGCCCCTGGGCCACCCCCTGGACGAACGTTTGTCGGAAATAGACCTCCGACACGCCCGCTTCGCCACACACCGGTGCCGTGTCCAGGGGCGCGTTGACGGGGGGGACCAGGCCGTTGACGAACCCGTGGGCCCACAGCAGCTCGGCCTTCTCGCTCGAGGGCGTCCGATCCGTGACGATGTGCGTCTTGAGACACCCGGAGACGAGCAGGCAGAGGCCCACCAGGAGGGCGACGGTTGGGATCCGTTCGCTGAGACGGGCCATGGGGGGCGGAAGGACGAGTTGAGGAATCAGTGAAGATGAAGTCTGATCAAAGGGAAGGGGATAGTTCGCAAAGTGTAAAGGCTATGTTGCTAAACTGCAGCGTCGTGTCGTTTCTCACTCTGTCGGTATTGGCATGAATGATTGGTTGTCGGGCAGTGCAAGACTTCTCGCGGTTCTGGGGACGGTGGGGCTGGTGTTCGGGTGTGCGGAGGAAGAGGAGGGGGCGGCAGATCCCGTTCGGGTGATGACGTACAACATTGAGGACGTGCGCACGGCGGATCTTCGCCGGCGCGACCACCCACGACTGCAGGCGGCCGCGGCCCAGGTTCAGTCGCTCCGCCCCGACGTCCTGCTCGTCAACGAGATGACGTACGACCAGCCGGGCGATCCAGGCTACCGGGCCGGCGATCCGGAGGGGCACAACGCACAGCGATTCGTGCACCACTACCTGTCCTCCCCGCAGGCCGACTCGCTGGAGGGCCTCACCTACCAGCCGGTCATGCTGCCCGTGAATACGGGGATTCCCAGTGGGTTCGACCTGAACAACGACGGGCGGGTCGTCTCGACGGTCCCGGAGGTGCCCGCGTCGCCCGAAGATGGAAGTGTCGCCTCGCAAACCGACGCCGGCCGGGCCTACGGCAACGACGCCTGGGGCTTTGGCACTTTCCCCGGCCAGTACGGCATGGCGCTGTTTGTGCGGGACGACCTCACGGTGCTTCGCGACTCGATTCGCACCTTCCGCCTCCTGGAGTGGTCCGCGATGCCCGATGCCGCGGTGCCGATTGATTCCACTACGGGCGAGCCGTGGTATTCGGAGGCGGAATGGGACGAGATGCGCCTCTCTTCGAAGAGCCACTGGGACGTGCCGGTGCGCCTGCCGGACGGCTCCGTCCTTCATCTGCTGGCCAGCCACCCGACCCCGCCGGGCTTCGACGGCGTGGCCCAGCGCAACGATCGCCGCAACCACGACGAGATCCGGCTCTGGGCCGATTACCTGAGTGGGGACGCCTACATCGAGGACGATTCGGGGCAGGTGGGCGGACTGCACGCCGACGCCCGGTTCGTGGTGATGGGCGACCTGAACGCGGATCCCGACGAGGAGAGTCGCTTCCGGGACGCCGTGCGGTCGCTCCTCGACCATCCCCGCACGCAGGGCGACGTGGTGCCCACGGCCGCCTCCGCGGGCATGAACGCCTTCCCCGATCTTACACCGGACGCGACTGCGCGATGGGGCGGGCGCATCGACTACGTGCTGCCGTCCGAGGGCCTGTCGGTGGACGATAGCGGCGTGTGGCGACCGACCGAGCGGGACACCAGCGCGCCCCCGGCCAGCGACCACTTTCCCGTCTGGGTCGACGTGCGCCCGGAGTCCTGATCTCCCCTCGCCGGCTTCTCGAATCACCCGACAACCACAACCTCATGGAGTGGACTCAGACCAAGATTACCCTTCCGCCGAAGGAGCGCGGCTTTCACCTGGTGACCGACACGATTCGCGACCAGGTGCCCGCCATCGCTGAGTATCAGGTGGGGATCCTGCACCTGTTTCTCCAGCACACCTCGGCGTCCCTCACAATCAACGAAAATGCGGCGCCCGCCGTCCGGCGCGATCTGGAGCGCCACTTCAACGAGATGATGCCCGAAAACCAGCCGTACTACGAGCACACCGTGGAGGGGCCCGACGACATGCCCGCTCACATCAAGGCGGCGATGCTCGACACGAGCCTGTCCCTCCCGATTCGCGATGGGCGCCTCGCCTTCGGCACGTGGCAGGGCATCTATCTCAACGAGCACCGCGACAACGGCGGGCGCCGCTCGCTCCTCGCCACGATCTACGGGGAGTCCGCGTAGCCGCCATTCGCAACACCGCACCTTCGCAACCGGGGCCCACGTCCCGCGACCGCCATGATCCGGTTTCTTCGCCTTGGTCTTGTGCTCGGGATTCTCGTGTGGGGCGGAGCGGCCCCGCCCGCGGCCGCCCAGCAGGCCGTGCCAGGGCCCGATTCCGCGGCGGCGGACACGACGCAGGAGGCCCCCCGGGCGGCGGATGCACAGGTAGAGGCGCGGCTGCAGGCCACGTTCAACGAGATCGACGCGTTCGGGCGAATCTCGGTGACGGTTCGGAACGGGGTGGCCCGCCTGGAGGGCACCGTCGTGGACCCGCAGGCGGCCGCCGAGGCCGAACGGCTGGCCCAGGAGTTCGAGGGCGTGCGCTACGTCGAGAATTCCGTGACGGCGGAAACCGATCTTGCGGATCGCGTGGCCCCGGTTGTGTCTCGTCTCGAAGACTACGGGACGGGGTTCCTCGAGTATCTGCCTGTGGGGCTCATTGCGCTTGTCATTCTTCTTTTCACGGGCCTCATCGCCCGCTGGATTGGGCGTTGGGAGACGAACCGGCGCTTTGGGCTCAGCCCACTGGCTTGGAGCCTCATCTATCGATCCATCCAGGTGGTGCTGGTGCTCATCGGACTGATTGTCACGTTTGACCTGCTCGGGGTCACGTCGCTGGTGGGGGCGCTCTTGGGAACGGCCGGGGTGGCCGGGCTGGCCGTCGGGTTTGCGTTTCGGGACATCATTGAGAACTACCTGGCCGGGGTTCTCATGAGCATCCGCCAGCCGTTTCGGGTGAACGACATTGTGGCCATTGAGGAGTACGAAGGGCGGGTGGTGCGGCTGACGGCCCGGGAGCTGGTGCTCCTGACCTTCGAAGGCAACCACGTGCGGATGCCGAACGCGACGGTGTTCAAGAATGTGCTCGTCAACTACACGCTCAATGCGCGCCGCCTGGTGGTCTTTGAGGTGGGCGTAGGGGCGGAAGAAGATCTGTCCAGGGTGCAGCGGCTGGGGACCGACACGCTGGCGGAGATGAACGGCATTCTGGAGGACCCGGCGCCGTTTGCTCGCATCGTGTCCCTCGGCGACTCCTCGGTGACCGTCCGCTACCACGGCTGGGTGGATCAGTCCACCACGGACTTCGCCAAGGTGCAAAGCGAGTCGATTCGGCTCGTCAAGGCGACGCTGGACGAGGCGGGCGTGGAGATGCCGGAGCCGACGTACCGCATTGTTCAGGTGCCCATGGCCGGATCGGACGCCAAGAGCGAGGGCACCGGCCCGGCGGCCTCGTCTGTTCGCGACCAGGCCCGCACGGCGGACGTGGAACGGGACGGGCGCCTGGAGGCGCAGGTGGACGAGGAGGCGCACGACCCGGACGAGCCGAATCTTTTGTCTGAGTAGGGCCCCGTCGTCCCCAGCGGGCCGGGCGGTCGACGTCCGGGCCTCGGAGCGAGGGGCTGTCCCGGGGCCCCGTCGTGGGACTGGGACGGGGGGCGGCTACGTCTGCCGGGCGGACGGGACGCCGGAGGGGGCCTCCGCAAGACGCGTCGTAAGGGCCTTTGCGCGGGCGTAGAGGTTGTGGACGTGGGTGTAGGTGAAGTCGGCGCTTCGTCCCAGGCGGTGCAGGTTCTCGAAGCCGTCGAGGTAGGCGCCAATTTGCTCGGCTTTGTCTTCGGCCCCCACTTCCAGAATGGGGTACGCGAAGGGCACCGCGTGGTGGTCGAACGCGACGACCTCGTCGCCCTCGATCAGGTTTTGCGCGACGAGGAGGGCGTGGGCCGCTTCGCGGAGCGCGTCGGCCGACTGGTTCCACGCATCGTCGTCGCGGTGGCACGGCAGCTCCAGCACGACCACCGTTTGGTCCGCCGGCGCGAGGTTGGGGCTGCGGTTCTTCGGCTCGTACAGGCGGGTAAACGGGATGTGCGCGGACGGAAAGTACAGGGACGCGTTCGGGGTGAGTTGGGGACGGTCGATCCCGAGGACGGCCAGGCGGAGGTGTCGGAAGCGGATCGACGCGCCGAGGTTCTGGATGGACGCCGGCGGGGCGGGATCGAGCAGTCGCAGCACGAGCGTGAGGGGCAGGGTGCTCACCACCGTCTCCACGTCCATCGTCTCGCGTTCGTTTACGGTGACGCGCTGGAGGCGGCTGCCGTCGTGGGCGATGCTCGTGATGCGGGCGCCGGTGCGGATGCGGTCGCGGCCCAGGGCGTCGGCGGTGGCCTCGGCGATCTGTCCGTACCCGTGCTTGGGGTAGTAGAAGGAGCCGTCCAGGTGCCGGGCCTTCGTCTTCGCCCCGCCGAACGCCTCCAGCACGAAGGTCTTGAGGTCGAGCCCTTCGAGCCGGTCGCCCGCCACGCGCGGAGAAAGCTGGGCGGCGTCGGCGCCCCACAGTTTTTCGGTGTAGTTGAGGAGGAACTGCTCCGCGAGGGTTTCCCCGTAGCTCTGGTGGGCCATCTCCCGGAAGTGGTCGGCGTCGTTCGAGACGCGGGGAATGGAGAGCTGCTCCCACGCAATGCGCGCGAGGAGCGAGAGGGGGAGCTTTTGGAGCAGGTCGTAGGGGGCCAGGGGGAAGTCGATGCGGCGGCCGCGCCAGCAAATCTGGCTCGGGGCATCAATCCGACGGAGGTCGTCTCCCAGGAGCGCCTTCACGTCGGCCGTCACCGCGTCGTTTTTGTCGTGAAAGCGGTGGGCGCCGGTGTCGTACCGGAAGGGGCCGAGGCGGAGGGTGCGCGCGTTTCCTCCTACGCTGTCATTCGCCTCCAGCAGGCGCACGGGGAGGCCGTTCCGCCGGGCATAGAAGCCGGTGGCGAGGCCCGCGGGGCCGGCGCCCAACACTGTGAGGGAGGGAGAGGCATCAGTGCTCATAGATAGAAACCGTTACTCGGGGCCACATGCGATTGACGTGGGGGTTGTGGAAGAACCGTTTGGTCTGGGTCGGCGAAAGCTCGGGGAATGCGGAGTAGCTGCCCACCACGATGGTCCGGCCCGTGTCGGCGTGGCGCACCTGGCGACGGTCCCCCGGAGCTTCGACCGACAGGAATTGGGCGTCCACCCGTTGCTGTCGCAGGTAGGTGTTGACGAGGGGCTTGGACACCACTCGTGTGGGGCCGGGGCGCTCGGTGTGCTCCTCCACGAACGACTTCACCTGCGCGATGGCTGTCGGGTCCCGGTGCTGGGCCACGAGGACGAGCGTCACGAGGGCGTAGGCCCCGGCAACGCCCAGGACGGCCGCACGAGGCCCCCGTGGCCGGCGGCGCCAGAGCATCGTCGCTCCGGCGGCGGGGAGCAGAAGGAGGAGGGGCACCAGGGGCAGCACGTGCCGGCTCTTGTGGACCACATTTTGCCCAACGAAGATCCAGAGGGCGTAGAGTCCTGCGCAGAGCACGACGAGTCGCACCCGCCGGCTTCGCCAGTGCCCCCTGCGCCCCAGACGCCAGGTGCCGAGTGCACTCAGTCCGAGGAGGCCCGCCCCCACCGCGCCCGTCAGCGGATGCCGCCCCGGCCACCACGCCCCCAGGCCGTCGGCCCAGAGGCCCTGCAGCAGCCCCGAGAGGCGGCGACTCAGGTCGGCGTTCGTCTGCACCGTGCCGCCAAACTCGGTGAAGTGTCCCGTCGTTTGTCCCCAGGCCACGTCGACCAGCGTCCAGAAGCCCGTGTCGAGAATCAGGGGCACGAGCCAGACCGCCACGCTGGCCGTGCCGATGCCCACGAGCCGCGCCGGCCGACGCGAGCGGATTAGCGCCCACAGCGCGGGGACGATCACAAGGGGCAGGGCCGACAGTCGAAGCCCGGCGAGCAGGCCGGTGAGGGCAATGCCGGCCGCGGCGGCCCGCTCGTCCAGTCCGTCACGCGTCGCGTACAGTGCCTGTACCAGCAGGACCAGGGCCGCCACTGCATTCGCCGTGCCCAGCAGGTCCGGCATGTAGCGGGTTCCCATCACCCACAGCAGGGGGCTGAAAAAGACGGCGCCGGCAATCATTGCGCCGTCGATGGACCGGAGGCGCACGCCCCGGAGCCGGGTGAGGGCCCACACGAGGCCGACGGTCGCGAGGCCGCCCACGACCGCAAAACTCGCGCTGAGCGACCCGGTGGGGAGGTAGACGAGTTCCACCGAGGCCCAAAACACGGGGTACCCCGGAAAGTGCGGCTGGAGGGCGGCCACGTCGTAGGCATCCGCCACGCTGAGGGCAAACCGCAGGCTGTCGGGGTCCTCGACGTAGGAGATGGCGGTGGCGAGCCGACTGCCCACACAAGCGATCGCCAGCATCCCCCACACGACGCCGGGCGTGTGCCAGTACCGCTGGAGGGCCCGGCGGCTGGAGGCGGCAAGTGGGAAAAAAGAGGCGTCGCGCGTGCGCACGAGACAAACACACTAGGGACGAAACAGACACCGATGCCCCTCCCCGCCGGAGCGGAAGAGGGGCGATCGGGGATGCATCACCGGCCGAGGGGCCGTGTGATCCTCCTGGAAACGGACGGCTCCCTACCACGCTTCTACGTTGCTGGCATTGAAGCCGTAGGCGTCCTGGAGGATTTGGGTGGCATCCGCCAGGTTACTGGCGTACTCATCGGCCGTCAGCTCGTCGTACGGCGGATCGTTGCCGATGTCCTCAAGGAGGGCGTTCACCTGCGAGTCGTCGAGTTCATTGCTGTAGAACTGGAGGCCCCAGGCAAAGGCCTTGGCCTCGCCCCATGCGTCCTCGCTGATGTCGCCCTCCCCCACGGTGCCACTCACGTCCTGCAGGGACGACTCCATGGAGTTGATGTAATGGATCACGTTGATGGCGACGACCTTCTCCCAGGCGTCGCGGGCCGTCGCGGCGTGGTCGGAGGGATCGTCCCCATTTGCAATGTCTTCGCGGCCCTGCACGAGCGCGTCGAAGGCGGTGCGCGCAAAGTCGTTGGGCTGCCCGTTGTTTTCGGCCGCGGCGGAGCGCTCGATGGCGTAGGCGGCCCAGGTGTAGACGTACTCGCTCGTCAGGTCGACGGACCCGTTGCCGTCGATGTCCTGGGCGGGGCCGCTGGCCAGGCCTTCTTCGCCGCCGCTGTAGTTGAGGAACGGCTCCAGGGTGCGGGGGAAGCCGAAGTAGCCGAAGGCGGCGTCCCACTGTGCGGCCGCGTCTCCGGAGATGCTTCCGTCCGCGAAGTCGTTCAGAATCGCGGCTCCCTTCCCGTAGATCGGCGTGCCCAGCAGCATCTTTTCGGCAAACTGGTTCAGCACGATGCCGTTGTCGGTGCGGGTGAGGTCCTCGGCGCCGGCCTTCTCAAAGTAGAACCCGAGCAAGTCATCCGTCGTCACCTGCGAGCCCGGATTGGGAGAGTCGGTGCTCTCCAAGTTTTCGCTCCGTGCGAGCGGCGTATCGTCTGTCAGGGACGAGAGGTCGACCCCGCCGTCGAGGTCGCCGTAGGTACTCTGCTCGGCCGAAATGCCCGAGGTCGGAAGCGTCTTGTCGGCAATCGTGCCCGTGTACAGCTCGTCGAAGACGGACTCCGGGTTGTCGGAGGGATTGCTGGCCCGCACCCCGAGATCGAACGCGAGCAGGTTGGTAACAGTCTCTGCCTCATAGTCCGTAGAGGAATACTCAAACGGGCTCGGCGGATCCTCGTCCTCGTCGCCCGTTGGGCCGGTGCTGTCGCACCCGGCCAGGACCAGTCCCACGGCGAGGAGGGGAAGGAGAAGAATGTGCGTGTAGCGAAAGTCGAAACGTCGCATAAACGTGTTCACGTTGCTGGTGAGTAGTGCGAATAGAGGCCCGGGGCTCCAGTCTGGAGGGACCGGGCGCAGGGGTTAGAAGTCGTACTGGATGGACAGATTAATCTGGCGTCGGGAGCCCGGGATGATTCCGGTGCTCAGGTTGGCCTGGGGCTGGCGGGGGTTGGAGTGCAGCCGCGAGCCGATGTAGACGTTGTCCGTGACGTTTTTCGCCGTCAGCTGGAGGCTGAGGGCGTCGGAGTACTCGTAGGTGGCGCCCGCGTCGAGCACCGTGTGGGCGGGCACGGGGCCGCGCTCGCCCCGGTTGGTGGTGGTTTCCAGGTTTTCGAGGTCGGTGTAGAAGCGCCCCGTGTAGCTGAGATCGGTCGTCAGGGTGAGTCCGAGGTCGGAGAAGGTCTTCGAAAGGCCCACCGTGGCGGTGTGGTTGGGCGCGGCGGGCAATTCGTTGCCGCTGATGTCCTCGGGCGCGCCGTCGATGGCACTCGCAACAGTGCCCTGCACGACGGCCGACTGCAGGTAGGTGTAGGAGACGTCCAGCGTAGGCAGGGGCCCGGCGAATGCGCCGCCTTTGATCTGGGTGCGGGCCTCGACGCCATAGCTTTCGACCACGCCCAGATTTTTCTGAAAGCGGGTGCGTCCCCCCACCAGGTCCTGGACGCGGAGGTAGAACCCGGTAAAGGCGAACTGTCCGGCCGCCGATCGTCCCCGGACGCCGAGTTCCGTATTCCAGCTCTTCTCGGACTTCAGGTCAAAGCTGCCGTCGCTCTGCCCGGTCGCACTGGGCGGGTCGAAGCCCACGATGGCGAAGGTCGCGCTGGAGGGCGGGGTGTACCCGCGGTGAACCCCCCCATACAGACGGACCGTCCCTTCGCCGAGCGCCGGCCCAAGGTCGGCAGTGCCGAGGGTCCAGTTGAAGCCGAGGCGGGGAAGCACCACCACGCTGGTCTGGTCGCGGTACTGGCTGCCGTTGAGGCGGTCGATGCGCGACTGCTCGAAGGCCTCGAGGCGGACGCCGGGGGAGAGGCGCAGCGGCCCCCACTGCACGTCCTCGAGAGCGTAGGCCGACAGCGCCCGCGTCTCATAGACCGACTTTCCGCCGATGATGGTGACGGGCTCGGGGTCCGATACGTCGCCTTGATAGTAGACCCCCTCACGCACGCCGACCTCACCGCTAATCTCCCGGTTGTCCTCGAATCGTTCCCAGTGCAGGCGCCCCCCAATCTCCAGGTCGGCCTCCTGCCCCAAGATTCCGTGCGTGATTTCGACGGAGTGCTCCACCCCAGTCACGTAGAACGTGCGAATATTGCCGAAGTAGGGTTTGTCGTCCAGGGTCAGGTTGTCGACGGCGTCGCTAATGCCGACGCGCATGAGGGGGCCGGGCGTGTTGGGGGACACCGGATCGGCGTCCACGGTTGGGTCCTGGTACGCCTCGGCCTGCACGAACACGTCCTTCTCCCGCCACCAGGGGCGGTGGAACGTGTTGGCGTAGAGCCGTGTCGTGCCCTCCGCCGCGTCGCTGTACCGCCGGTTGTAAATGGCGCCCAGCGAGGCCCGGTAGATCTGATAGAGGTCGTCGTCCTTCGGGTTGAAGTCCGGGTCCGTCTCGAGGGTGTACGGCGTGAGCCCCGTATACGTGGCGTTCAGCCGCTCGTAATCGACGTTGGCCTTGACGTAGAGGGAGCGACTGTCGTCGAGAGTGGCCTGCACCTTGGCCGTCCCGTTGACCTGCCGAAAGTCGTTGTTCTGGCGAAAGCCATTGCCGCGCTTGAAGAGGAGCTGCACCTGCGGGCGCACGTCGTCGGTGCCGAAGCCGCCAAGCTCGCCGAAGGTGCTCAGGTAGCCGTTGCTGCCGGGGGTAACCTGAATCGTGCCTCCCGGAGAGCGACGCTGCGGGCGGCTCGTGACGTAGTTGATGACCCCGCCCATGGTCTGCGGGCCGTGCCGAATGGTGGAGGACCCCTTGATGACCTCAATCTCCTCGATTCGCTCGATGGGCGAGTTGTAGTAGAGCGGAGAGAAGACGTAGGGGGCGGGCTGGATGGGCATGCCGTCCTCCATCACGAGCACGCGCTGCGTCCGGCGCGGCTGGAGTCCTCGAATGCCCACCGACATGCGGGTCTGGGTCATCCCGTCGTCGGTGAGGCCGTACATGCCGGGGATGTGCTTGAGGGCGGACTGTGTCCCGATGGGGTCCATCTGCTTCAGGGCGGCGGCGTCGACCTTGGAGGCGGCGCCCGGAATAGCGGACTGAGCGTTGCGCGTGGTGCCCGTAATTTCGAGGCCGGCCAGCTCCACGGTGGCACTCTCCAGCTCGATCGTAATCTGGCGGGTCCGGCCCGCCCGGACCCGCACGTTGCGCGTGGTGGTGAGATACCCGACATGCCGGATCTGAAGGGTTGTGCGGCCGGGCGGCAGGCTGGAGAGGACGAACCGCCCGTCGGCGTCGGTCACCGTGCCCCTGGATTGCTCGCCGCCCACGACCCCAACGGTTGCGCTGGGGAGGGGGGCGTCGTCGCTGGTGGTGACGATGCGTCCCTCAATCCGTCCGGTTGAGGCATCCTGTGCGCATACAGGAATGTGATTTAGACTAAGTATAAGGACGGAAAGGAGGGCGAGACGAAGCAAATGCATACGGGACGATCACGAGTCAGTATGTACGCGGACAGGTGCCTACAGGGTGGGGCTAGAAGCGCTCGGGGTTGACGGCGGCGCTATCTTGGGCTGAGGGCGATCCCTGCTGCGCAGAGTCAGCGGCGGGTGGGGGCGCGAGGCGGTTAATGTTGCTATAGCTTCCTCCACTTTCCTCCGTGCCGTCGGACGGGCCCAGGACCGGGTCGTCCGAGCAGCCCGGAAGCATCACGAGCACAAGAACGAAGGCCACGAGTCCGGCGGCCAGGGGAGAGCGGGGGAAGGAACGATTCATACGGACGCGCGGTGGCGGTTTTTGCTTATTTAGACCACTTGTAAATAAGGAGGGAGCGGCCGTCCATCAACGGGGTGGTATTCAGAAGTCGTTAAATCAGAAGGGGCCGCGCGATCTGAGCATGCGGCCCCTTCTGAGAGACCGGCTGAGAGACGGGGGGGACGCCGACGCGGCGGACGGTTACGCGGGTTGTTCTAAGATGAGTGCCCCGAGCGGGGGAAGCGTGAGCTGAATGGACTGCGGGTGTCCGTGCTGGCCGATGGGGTCCGGGGGGACGCCGCCGGCGTTGCCCACGTTGCTCCCGCCATAGGCCTCGCTGTCGCTGTTCAGGCGCTCGTGCCACTCGCTCGCGGCGGGCACGCCGATGCGATAGTTCTCGCGGACGACGGGCGTAAAGTTGAGGACGAAGAGCACCGAGGCGCCGTCGTGGGCGCGCTGATAGGTGAGGACGCTGTTCTCGCGGTCGTCGTAGGAGATCCACTCGAATCCCTGCTCCGTGTCGTTCCACAGCGCGGGAGTCTCCTGGTAGAAGTGGTTCAGGTCCCCGAGCCACTGCATCAGCCCTTCGTGCAGCGGCTCGTCGCTGAGCCACCACTCCAGCTGCTGGTCGTGATTCCACTCCCGGTGCTGGCCGAATTCCCCGCCCATGAAGAGGAGCTTCTTCCCGGGATGGCCGAACATATGGGCGTAGAGGAGGCGAAGGTTGGCGGCCTTCTGCCAGTCGTCGCCCGGCATTTTGCCCCAGAGGGAGTTCTTGCCGTGCACCACCTCGTCGTGGGAGAGGGGGAGGGTGTAGTTCTCAGAGAAGGCCCACGAGAGCGTCCAGGTAAGGTCGCCGTGGTGGTACTTGCGATGCACCGGCTCTTTGCTCACGTAGTCGAGCGTGTCGTGCATCCAGCCCATGTTCCACTTGTAGAGGAAGCCGAGGCCGCCGTGCTCGGTGGGGGTGGTGACCCCGGGCCAGGCCGTGGACTCCTCGGCCAGCATCAAGGCCTCGGGGTACTCCTCGTAGACGTGCTCGTTGGTGTCCTGGAGCAGGCTGATGGCCTCCAGGTTCTCGCGGCCGCCGTGGCGGTTGGGCGACCAGTCGCCCTCGCGGGAATAGTCGCGGTAGAGCATGGAGGCGACCGCATCGACGCGCAGGCCGTCGACGTGATACTTGTCGAGCCAGAAGAGGGCGTTCGAGATGAGAAAGTTGCGCACGCCGTTCTTGCCGAAGTTGAAGACGCGCGTGCCCCAGTCGGGGTGCTCCCGCATGAGCGGGTCTTCGTATTCGAAGAGGTGGGAGCCGTCGTAGTGGATGAGGCCCTGCGGGTCGGTGGCGAAGTGGCCGGGCACCCAGTCCATGATGACCCCGATGCCGCGCTGGTGGAGGGTGTCGATGAGGTGCATGAGGCCCTGCGGGTCGCCGTAGCGGAAGGTGGGGGCGTAGTAGCCCAGCACCTGATAGCCCCACGAGCCGTAGTACGGATGCTCGGCCAGGGGCAGAAACTCGACGTGGGTAAAGCCGAGATTCTCCACGTGGTCGGCCAGCGGCTCGGCCACCTCGCGGTAGCTAAGGGACTCGCCGTGTTCTTTGTGGCGCCAGGAGCCGAGGTGCACCTCGTAGATGGAGAGCGGCTGGTTGAGGGTGCTGGGCCCCTGCCGCGTCGCCATCCAGTCGTCGTCGTTCCAGTCGTAGGTGTCCAGGTCGGTCACGATGGCGGAGAGGCCCGAGTAGGTGTTCTGGGCGGGGGCCTCCATCCGGAAGGCGTAGGGGTCGGTGCGGTCGAGCCACTCCCCGTTGGCGTGCAGGTGGTACTTGTATTTGTCGCCGGGCTGGGCGCCGCGGACGTACCCTTCCCAGAGCCCGCCCTCGCGGCGCTCGAGCACGTCGTCGCCGGGCGTCCACCCGTTGAAATCCCCGATCACCTCGACGGAATCGGCGTTCGGGGCCCACACGGTGAACCAGGTGCCCTGCGCGTTGGGGTGGGCGCCCAGGCGCTCGTAGCTGTGGGTGTGGGTGCCTTCGTTCCAGTAGTGGAGATCGTCGTCGGTGAGGCGGGGCATGGGGCGCGAGCGGAAGAGAGGAGAGACGAGAGAAGCGGGAGGTTAGGCCTGGAGGTCGGCGGGCGCCGGGTCCTCGGGCTGCAGCAGGCGCTGGAGGCCGCGGAGCGGAAGCCACGCCCAGTCGGGGCGGTGGTTGATCTCGTAGCGGACTTCGTAGATGGCCTTCTGGAAGAGGTAGCCCCAGAGGAAGGCCTCGCGCTCGGCGGGTGGGGGGAGGAAGGCGGCGTCGGCGGCAATGTCGGCGTAGGCGTCGAGGAACGTGCGATCGCTCCACCGAAGGAGGGCGTCGACCCAGGGGGCGTAGTCGGGGTCGGTGTCCGTGTGGTCCTGCCAGGTGGCGAGGACGGCGTATTCCAGGGAGCGGACCATGCCGGCGACGTCGCGGAGGGCGTTCTCGCGGCGGCGGCGTTCGGAGAGGGGCCGCGTCGGCTCTCCTTCAAAGTCCAGGATGTAGAAATCGCCCTCCGTGCGGAGCAGCTGGCCGAGGTGGTAGTCGCCGTGGATGCGAATGCGCTGGTGGCTGCCGCTCAGGCGTGCCAGGTCCTCGATCCGGTCGGCGGCGGCCGTCCAGGCGGCCTCCGACGGGGACTCCGCACGGTCCAGGGTGTCCTGGTCCGCAAGCAGGGCGCGGGTTTCGCGCATCTCCTCGCGGAGGCGGGCCGCCAGTTCGGTTCCCGCGTCCGAGGGGGCGTCGACCGGGCGGAGATCGTCGCTGTCGGCGTCGGCCAGGGCCTGGTGCATCTCGGCGGTGCGGACCCCCAGCACCTGCGCAAGCGAAATGAACTCGGGCGCGACCTCCTCCAGCCACACCGGGGCCGGGACATCCCGTCCGTCCTCCGTGGCCCGATCGTCGCCGGGGTTGGACGGCGGGGACTGGGCCTGTTCGCGGGGAAAGGTGGCGTTTTCGACCCGGTTCAGGAAGCGGGTCGTACAGGTGAGCGCGTAGTTCCAGCCGTCGGTTTCGACCGGCAGGGCCTCCTGGACCACGCCGAGCGTGTAGTGCCGGTTGTGGCGCCGGAAGTCGAGGGTGCCGTGCAGGCGGGGGGCAAATGTGAAGTGGGCGCCCGTGAGGTGGTCGAGCAGCTCCTTCTCCGGGTTGGTCCCCTCCTCCAGCCGCCGGTAGATTTTGAGGAAGTAGTCGTCATTGACGACGGCGGAGGTGTTGCTCTGCTCCCCGGTCAGGAGGCGGATGGTGTTCGGGGTGTCGCCCTGCGCCTCCTCCGACGGGTCCGCCGTGTAGACGCCCTTGAGCGACCGGCCCTTGCTCCCGCCCTGCCACCAGCGAAAGAGGGTCGACCAGAAGTCCGGGTTCACCGTCGCGTCGTAGATGAGGCGGCGCTCGCGGGTGCCGTTCACTTCGAGCCAGGCCAGGGTGGCGTTCGGGTGTTCGTCCAGGATTGCCGACGCGTCCTCCTCGGGGCTGGCCATGAGCGGGAGCATGTAAAAGGCCTCGCGCTCCGCCAGGGTGACCTGCAGGATGGAGAGGTACACGGCCGGGTCGCTCTGGAGGCGCACCGCATCCGCGACGGCGACATTTTCGAGGTGCCCTCCCTTGCTTCCGAACCACCGCTGTTTCTGCAGAAACTCGGGGAGGAGCGATTCCAGCTGTTCGGGGCCGCGGCCCTGGGCCATGGTGGGCACCAGCACGTTTTGGAGTCCCTCCTCCACGGGCAGGACGGGCAGTTCTTGTCCGTTGGGGCCGCTTTCGGCAACGCGCAGGCCGCTCTGCCGACGGTGCTGCGCCTGAAGGTCCTCCTTCGGCACGAGCTTGAACCAGAAAAATTGATGCGGCCCGACCGTGAGGTGGTAATCGTCTTCTTCGATGGCCGGGAACGCGGTCTGTCCAAAGAGCTCGACGGGGGCCTGTCCCTGCAGGGCCTCCTCGGCGGGCAGCGACACCGACTGGGCGAAGCGGGACAGGTTGGCCACCACCAGGATGCGCTCGCCCTCGTGCTCGCGGAGGAAGGCGAGGACCGACTGGTTCTCCACGGGCAGGAGGTCCAACGACCCGCGCCCAAAGATCTTTTTGTGCTGTTGGCGCAGGCTGATGAGGCGGCGTGTGAAGTGGAGGAGGGAGTGGGGGTCCTGCTCGGCGTCCTCCACGTTCACGAACTCGAAGCTGTACTGCCCGCGGTTGACCGGGGGCATAAACAGCTTGTGGTGGGGGGCCCGCGAGAAGCCGCCGTTCTTGTCGGGGCTCCACTGCATGGGCGTGCGGACGCCGTTGCGGTCGCCGAGGAAGGGGTCGTCGCCCATCCCGATCTCGTCGCCGTAGTAGAGGACGGGGCTGCCCTTGAGGCTGAGGAGGAGCGCGTTCATGAGCTCGATGCGCCGCCGGTCGCCGCCCAGGAGGGGGGCCAGCCGTCGTCGGATGCCCACGTTGATGCGGAAGCGGTCGTCCACCGCGTACTCGTTGTACATGTAGTCCCGCTCCTCGTCCGTCACCATTTCGAGCGTGAGCTCGTCGTGGTTGCGCAGGAAGAGGGCCCACTGGGCGTCGTCCGGGATGCCGCCGGTAAGGTCGAGCATCTCGACGAGCGGGCGCCGGTTCTCGCGGCGGAGCGCCATGTACATCCGCGGCATGATGGGGAAGTTGAACGCCATCTGCACGCCGGTGCTCTTCCCCTCGGCGTCCTCGCCAAAGTAGGGGAGCGTGTCCTCGGGCCACTGGTTGGCCTCGGCCAGGAGCACCTTGCCGGGGCCGTAGCGCTCCTCGACGGCGGCGCGCAGCTCCTTGACGTAGGCGATCGTCTCCGGCAGGTTTTCGCTATTGGTGCCTTCGCGCTCGTAGAGGTAGGGCACGGCGTCGAGTCGCAGGCCGTCCACGCCCATGTCGAGCCAGAAGAACATGACTTCCTTCATCTTCTCCCGCACCTCGGGGTTGTCGAAGTTGAGGTCGGGCTGATGGGAGAAGAAGCGGTGCCAGTAGTACTTCTGCGCCTTCGGGTCCCAGGTCCAGTTCGAGTCTTCGGTGTCGGTGAAGATGACGCGGACGTCCTCGTACTTTTCGTCCGTGTCGCTCCACACGTACCAGTCGTGCTTGTCCGAGTCCGGGTCGCGCGCCTCCTGAAACCAGGGGTGCTGGTCCGAGGTGTGGTTCAGCACCAGCTCCGTGATGACCCGCATGCCGCGGGTGTGGGCCTCTTCCAGGAAGGCCTGGAAGTCGTCGAGCGTGCCGTGGACGGGCAGCACCTTGAAATAGTCGGCCGTGTCGTAGCCGTCGTCCTTGAGGGGGCTTTCGAGGAAGGGGAGGAGCCACAGCGTGTTCACCCCCAGCGATTCGAGGTACGGCAGCTTTTCGCGGAGGCCCTGGAAGTCGCCGTAGCCGTCGTCGTTCGAGTCGTAGAAGGACCGAACGTGGAGCTCGTAGATGACGGCGTCCTTGTACCAGAGGGGATCGCTGAGGAAGTCGTCGGGCATACGGGACTACGATTGAAAGCAGAAGATTGGAAAGTGGAAGGTTGTCGGAGGAAGGTAAAGGTGCAAAACCTTCCAACCTCTGACCTTCAAACTTTCCACCAAGATCAGGCGTGCACGAGCCGATCGTACACCGGATGGTCGGGCTCGTCGGTGGTGCGTCGGGCAAGTCGAAAAATATGGGCGGGGGCGTCGGGCGTCAACTGGAGGTACTGGTGCGTGCCCTGCCAGGTGTAGTTGGCGTCCTGCAGGAGGTCGTGGGCGGCGAAGGGGGCGTCCGGGGGGAGGCCGAGGGCGTCGGTGGGCAGGACGAGTTGCCCCTCCTGGGCGTCGTGCGGGTCGAGGGATACCACGACCACGACGAGGTTGTCGCCCGCGGCCTTGCTGTAGGCCAGCAGGTTCGGGTTTTTGGTCTCGTGGAAGCGCACGTTGCGCATGTACTGCAGCGCCGGGTTCTCCGAGCGAATGCGGTTGACGCGCGTCATGAACGACTGGAGCGACGAGGGGTCGTCCCAGTCCCAGTGCCGCACCTCGTACTTTTCGTTGTGGGCGTACTCCTCCTTGTTCTCTCGCTGGCGGTTGTCGACATGCTCGAAGGGGGGGGCGTAGACGCCGTAGGCGCTCGACAGCGTGGCGGCCAGGACGAACCGGCTCTTGTGGGCGGCCCGCCCGCCGTGCACCAGCTCGTCGTGGAGAATATCGGGGGTGTTGGGCCAGAAGTTGGGGCGAAAGAATTCGGCCTGGTCCGTCTGGAACAGCTCCTCCCCGTACGCGCGCAGCTCCGCGGCGGTGTTGCGCCAGGTGAAGTAGGTGTACGAATTGTTGAAGCCCAGCTTGGCGAGGTGGGCCATCGTCTTTTCGCGGGTGAAGGCCTCGGCCAGCACGATGAGCTCGGGGGTGTCCTCGCGGAGCTCCGCCAGG
Organism: Salinivenus lutea; assembly: GCA_002894685.1. GTDB lineage: Bacteria > Bacteroidota > Rhodothermia > Rhodothermales > Salinibacteraceae > Salinibacter > Salinibacter luteus. Next base: position 80,406 of record NCRC01000009.1, on the reverse strand, counting down.
CACCACTCCCAGAAGGCAAACGGCTTCGTGTGCGGGTTGTCGACCCGAAACGTCGTAACGCCCCGGTCGATCCAATACTCGAAGACGCTCTTGAGCTCGCGCCAGAGGGCCCGCCAGTCGTCCGTCTCGAAGTTGATGGGGTGGACGTCCTCGTACTTCTTCGGGGGGTTTTCGGCGTAGCGGAGGGAGCCGTCGGGGCGGTGGTAAAACCACTCCGGGTGCTCCTCGACGTACGGGTGGTCGGGGGAGCACTGGAAGGCCACGTCGAGCGCCACATCGAGGCCGAGGGCATCGGCCTTCTCGACGAAGCGGTCGAACGCATCGAGGCCGCCGAGCTTGGGGTGGACGCTCTTATGCCCGCCCTTGGATCCGTCCTCCAGGAAGCCGCCGATGGCCCACGGGCTGCCGGGGTCGCCCGGGGCGGCCGTCCGGGCGTCGTCCTTGCCCTTGCGGTTCGTCTCGCCGATGGGGTGGATGGGCGGGAGGTAGACGACATCGAACCCCATCTCCTTGATGCGCGGCAGCCGCTCGGCGGCGTCGTCGAGGGTGGCGTGCGTGCCCGGAGTGTCGTGCGTCGATCGGGGAAAGAACTCGTACCAGGCGGCGCACCGTGCCCGCTTGGGGTCGGTGAGCACCTCGTAGTCGTCGCTCGTGGTTTGCTGATAGTGGGGGGCGTGCCGGTGCACCAACTCCGAAATGTCCTCTCCGAGGGCGGCCTCCACGTCGCCGTCCTCGAACGCCGAAATGTGGGCCTCGAGCGTCTCGCGGTCGGTTCCTGTGGCGTTGCCCGCGGCGTCGCGCAGGAGGTCCGCCCCGGCCAGCAGCTCGCTCTGGATCTCCGCCTGGTCCTCGCCGCCCGTCACGCGCCGCTCAAACTGATCCTGCCAGGTGGCGAAGCGGTCCACCCACGCCCGCACCCAGTAGGTGTAGCGGCCCAGGGACGACACCGTAAAGGCCCCCGTGTACTCGTCGTTGCCCTCGGGCGACATGCGCACCACGTGGCTCGAGCTCGCGTCCTCGTGGCGGTACACGAGGTCGACGGCGAGGACCTCGTGGCTGTCCACGATGACCCCGGCGGTCACCTGCACCCGTTCCCCCACGGCGCGCTTGATGGGCCAGTCGCCCCCGTCGACCGTCGGGGCGACCGACGTGATGACGACGCGAGACCAGTCGGACGGAAGGGAATTGGAGGGAGGCATGGAGGCGTGGGGGGCGGCGAAAGAAGAACGAGCGCAAATCAGCACCCATCGGACACGATACACGCTACGCACCAGGGGGCAGAAATCCCAACCAATTGCGCCATTTGGCGGGGGGGAGGGAGCGTTTCCGCCATGTCTTTTTCCGCCCGTGGCGCGCATTTTACGAAAGCCTTCTCCACATCCGGCCGCGCCAGGCGGATTCACCGAACCGTGACCGGTCCTCTTCTTTCAACGTGCGGGGCCATGCGACCCGGAGCCTCTTACACGGGGTCGTCCCCTTCTCGCCTGTTCTCGCTGACGCGTATGCTTACCTTTATGGATGCCTCCTCGTCCCCGTCGTCCTCGGTGGTCGATCAATCGAACCGGAAGGGCCTGCAGATTCGGCCCGGCAAGCCCTACCCGCGGGGCGCCACGTGGGACGGGATTGGGGTGAACTTTGCCCTCCACAGCGCCCACGCGGAGAAGGTGGAGCTTCTCCTCTTCGACAAACCGGACGACACGGCGCCCGCCGCCACCTTCGAACTGCCGGAGCGGACCGGCCCCATGTGGCACGGCTACGTCGTGAACCTGCGGCCCGGCCAGCTCTACGGCTACCGCGTGTACGGCCCGTACGACCCGGCCAACGGGCACCGCTTCAACCCGAACAAGGTGCTGCTCGACCCCTACGCCAAGGCCATCGGCCGGCCCCTGCGCTGGGACGACAGCCTTTACGGCTACGACGTGAATGACAGCGAGAAGCGCGATCTGTCGTACAGCACCACCGACAGCGCCCCCTACGCCCCCCTCGGCGCCGTGGTGGAGGAAACCTTTGCGTGGGGCAACGACCAGACGCCCCACATCCCCTGGGAGGACACCATCATCTACGAGGCGCACGTGAAGGGGATGACGCAGAAACACCCCGAGGTGCCCGAGTCGCTGCGGGGCACCTACCTGGGCATGGCGTGCGAACCGGTGATCGAGCACCTCAAAAACCTAGGGGTGACCACAGTCCAGCTCCTGCCGGTCCACGCGAAGCTGCACCGCCGCGAGCTTCTGCAAAAAGGCCTTCGCGAGTACTGGGGCTACAACACCCTCGCCTACTTCGCCCCCGAACCGGAATACTCCTCGAACGGCCCGGTGTCCGCGGTGCGCGACTTCAAGATGATGGTGCGCGCCCTGCACGATGCGGGCCTGGAGGTCATCATCGACGTGGTGTACAACCACACCGGCGAGGGCAACCACATGGGGCCCACCCTCTCGCTCCGCGGCGTCGACAACCGCACCTACTACAAGCTCAACCCGGACGACGACCGGTACTACATGGACTACACGGGGACCGGCAACACGCTCGACCCCGGCGACCCGTACGTCCTCCAGATGATCATGGACAGCCTGCGCTACTGGGTGACCGAGATGCACGTCGACGGCTTCCGGTTCGATCTGGCCTCGGCCCTGGCCCGCGAGCTGTACGACGTCAACATGCTCGGCTCGTTCTTTAAGGTGGTGCAGCAGGACCCCATCCTGAGTCAGGTGAAGTTGATTGCCGAGCCGTGGGACGTTGGCCCAGGGGGCTACCAGGTGGGCTCCTTCCCGTGGCAGTGGGCCGAGTGGAACGGCCGGTACCGCGACGCCCTCCGCCGCTTCTGGACGGGCGACCACGGCCTTACGGGCGAGGTGGCCACGCGCGTGGCCGGCTCCAGCGACCTCTACGAACGCTCCGGTCGCCGCCCCTTCGCCTCCATCAACTTTGTGACGGCGCACGACGGGTTTACGCTCCAGGACCTCGTGAGCTACGAGCGCAAGCACAACGAGGAAAACAAGGAGGGCAACCGCGACGGCCACGACGACAACCATTCCACCAACTGCGGCGTGGAGGGCCCGTCCGACGATCCGCAGGTCGTGGAGTGCCGCGAGCGGCGCAAGCGCAGCCTCATGGCCACCCTTATGCTGTCGCAGGGCGTGCCCATGATCCTCGGCGGCGACGAGCTCTCCCACACCCGCCACGGCAACAACAACCCGTACTGTCAGGACAACGAGATTACCTGGTACGACTGGGACCTCGACGAGCGGGAGGAGAAGTTTCTAGAGTTCGTAAAGCAGATCACGCAGTTTCGGAAGGAGCACCCCAGCTTCCGCCGCCGGCACTTCCTGGCCCCGGCGAATGGGGACCAGGGCACGGGCGATGTGCTCTGGTGGCACCCCGACGGCCACGAGATGACGGACGACGACTGGCACGACGATTCCCTCCGCGCCTTTGGCTACCTGCTGCGCGGCATGGACCTGGAGCCCGACCCGCAGGGCCGCCCGCGCCGCGACGACTCGTTCCTCGTGCTCATGAACCAGGGGGACGCCCCCGTCGAGTTCACCCTGCCCGAGGAGACGAACGAGCTGGAGGACGTAAGCTGTAAGAACTGGCACCTCGTCCCCGAGCTGGCCCTGAGCGAAGACCCCGGCGGGCCGATTGAGCCGGGCGGCCTGCTCACGCTGCGTCCCCACCGCCTCCTGGCCCTGAAGGCCGAGCGGTAGCCCGTGCGGATTAGTTTCCTCATCCGGTTTATCTTGACGGTCTGGAAGGGTAGGGGTGGGTCATCGCACTGCGGATGTCGATTTGAATGAGACGGTGAAGGCGCGCGCTGTATCCGCACCGCCGGTCGTCATATCACGGATATGTGGATCCGATCGGCATAACACGCCCTCTTGCTCCGTAAACACGTTGGGATGAAGGCGATTATAGAACCCATCCATTCATCTTATACCGATCCGCTTTTTGGATATGACGGATTGGTTCGGCATAAGATATGTTATCTGTCTTCCTGGATAAGCACTAACTTTAAGCCTATGGATCCTGCGCGTAATCCCTTTAGCCCCGGTGCTGGAACAAAACCCAGGGTACTAGCAGGCAGGGATGAAGACATTAAAACTGCAGAGTCTTTAGCCCGACGAGTAAGCCTTGGAAATTCACCGCGTTCCATCATGTACTATGGGCTTAGGGGGGTTGGAAAAAATGTAATTCTAAATGAGCTAGAGGAAATTTATGCTGATCATGACTACGTAAGCAGATATGTAGAAGTGGCAGAGACAGACGACTTTACAGTAGTATTATCGAAGCTAGTTAGAAAGCTTCTTTTGGAAGTGAGCCGTAAGGCGCAAGCCGTTGAGTTAGTCAAGAAAGGTCTCCGAGCGTTGAAATCATTCGTCGTCTCAATACCGGAGGGGCCCGATCTAAAGCTTGATGTAGAGCCGTTGCTAGGAGTTGCTGATAGCGGTGACTTACAAGATGATTTAGTAGACCTATTTGTTACAACTGGTGAGGCAGCCGAAGGTGCTGGAATTCCGATTGCTCTATTTATCGATGAGGCACAATATTTGGAAGAAGATGACTTTTCAGCTTTGATAGCAAGCTGTCATAGGGTGTCTCAACTAGGTCTACCCTTAGTAGTTGTATGTGCAGGCCTTCCACAGATTGCTGGCTTAGCGGGTGAGGCAAAATCGTACGCGGAGCGACTTTTCGATTTTCGCCCTGTAGATTCCTTAAAACCAAAGGATGCTAAGAGAGCACTAGTTGAGCCTGCCGCTGAAGAAGGGATGACAATCGATGATGAAGTTGCGCAAATAGGCCTCGATGCGACTGATGGATATCCATATTTCATACAAGAGTATGGTATGGCTTTGTGGAATGAGGCATCCAGCGAACAGCCAACGCTATCAGAGGCCGAGGCTGCTAAAGAAGAAATGACTAGATCTCTTGACTCAAGCTTTTTCAAGGTCAGAATAGATCGTGCAACTACGTTTGAACGTAAGTTCATGAGGGCTCTAGGAAGTCTCGGTTCCGGGCCTCAAGACATCTCAGAAGTCGCTGATGTTCTTGATCGAGAAACATCCTCTATTTATCCGGCCAGAGCGCAACTCATACACAAAGGACTTGTTTACTCCCCAGATCACGGCAAGATTGCATTCGCCGTACCACACTTTGACAAATTCTTGGATAGGTGTTATAGTAACCAGGATGAAACCCAACGCGACTTTTTCATAAATGATGACATATAACCATTCGCTACAGCTGAAAATGGGCGCTGCTCACTCCTGAATGTATTCAGCCGAGCAGGTTCGGCTCCGTGAACCGAGAGTACCGACGCGTGCGAATGGTAGCTTCGACGGGCGAAGGTCTCCTTTCGGGTCAGGTCCTGTCGGATGTTTTCCTGCCCATTTCAGCTGAGCGTTTTCGTTATTTGGAAACCTACAACTACATTTCGGCTCGTCGGTATTCAGACCTATAGTTCTTTAAACCGCTATCATCTTCTATGTCTTCGGAGACGCTTGATTAGCGGATTGAGTGCCGTCTGATGCGCGGGGCGTCCGGTCCCCGAAGTGCCGGTCCGACCGCCAAGGTGTTGAATTCTTCCAGGATCGTCGCGGATCCTACTTGACGCAGATGCAACATGAGTGGGCGGGTCTGAATTTCCCAGGGTCGCTGTTGTCTCACATGCATCCCCACCGGCGCGTCCGTGCCCCCCTCCGTCACCGTCCCCCGCGACCGCTCGCTCTGGCTCTGCTTCGCCGTCACCATGGTGGCGGTGGGCAACGTGTCGGGCGTGTCGCCGGCGTTCCCGCGGATGGTGGAGGTGTTCGGCATCACCCCGGCGCAGGTGGGCTGGGTCGTCACCGCGTACTCGCTGCCCGGCATCCTGTCGGCCCCGGTCATTGGCGTGCTCGCGGACCGGTGGGGGTACAAGCGGGTCCTCGTGCCCACCATCTTCGCGTTCAGCGTGGCGGGGACGGCCTGTGCGTTTGCCCGCGACTTTGAGCTGCTCCTGGGCCTGCGGGCGATCCAGGGGATGGCCGCCGCGCCGCTGGTGGGGCTCAGCATCACCATCATCGGCACGCTCTACGACGGCCCCACCCGAAACCAGCTCATCGGGTACAACTCGACGGCCCTGAGTGTGGGAACGGCCGTGTATCCGCTGCTCGGGGGCGCACTCGCCGCCGTGGCGTGGTACTGGCCGTTCGCGATGCCGCTGCTCGCCCTGCCGGTCGGCCTTGCGGTGGCGCTGGGCATGGAGGTGCCGACAGGGGGCGGCACGGTCGACTGGGCGAGCTATCGGGCGGCGGCCCGGGCCGCCCTGGGCGACCGCCGCATCGTGGGCCTGCTGCTCCTGAACGCGGGCTTTTTCACGCTCTTGTTCGGCGTCGTCTTTACCTACGTGCCCGAGCTGCTGAGCACCCGCTTTGCGGCCCCGTCCACGGCCGGCGGGCTGGTGCTGGCCTCGCTCTCGGTGGGGAGCGGGCTGGCGGCCACGCAGCTGGGACGGGTCACGATGTGGCTCTCGCTGCCCCGCCTGCTGGCGGTCTCGTTCGTGGGGCTGGCCGGCGCGCTGGTGCTCATGCCGTGGGCGCCCTCGGCTCTCGCGGTGGGCGGGTGCGGCTTTTTGTTTGGTGTGGCACAGGGATTTAACCAGCCCGCCCAGCACTCGCACCTCAGCGCCGTGGCGCCCGAGGCGTCCCGCGGCGTCGTTCTCTCGCTCAACGGCACCGTGCTGCGGGTGGGGCAGGCGGGCGGGCCGCTCGTGGCCGGGGCCGTGCTGGCGTGGGGCGGCCTCACGTGGATGTTTGTGGCCGGGGCCGTGTGGGCGCTCGTCCTGGCCGCCTACGCCGTCTGGACGCTCTGAGTCCGTGGGGCACGGGGCCCCCGGGGAACGCCCTGGAGGCGGATGTCTTCACGAAGGGGCCCGGTCGCCTCCACAGATCTCCAGTCGCATGTCTCCGCGACGCCGATTCGCGTTCGCCGTCCGTGCCGGCCTTCTCCTTCTGCTCGTCGCCGGCGGGCTCGCCGTTCCGGATGCCGAGGCGCAGCCGACGGTGCGGGTCCCGGACACGACGATCGCCCCGTCGGAGACGGTGCAGGTGCCGATTCGGGCCGACGGACTCGCGGGGCGGGAGGTCCTCTCGTGGCAGTTTGACCTGCGGTACGACCCGGCGGTGCTCGACACGGTGACGGTCGGGGCGCGGGGCACGCTGGCGGAGGGGCGTCGGATGACCGCGAACACGACGCGGCCGGGGCGTCTCTCAGTGGCCGTGGCCGGGACGGCGCCGGTGACATCCGGGGGGCGGCTGGTCGTCCTGCGCCTGCGGGGCGGCCGGGCGGGGACCACGGCCGTGGCGTGGGAGGCGATGCAGTTCAACGAGGGCCCCCCGGCGGCCCGGACGCACGATGGAGAGGTCGTCGTGGCGTCGGATACGAGCGGGGCCCCCCGCTGAGCCGCGGCGGGCGCTACCGACGGGCCGCGCGGGCCAGGTCGCGTCCCCACGTCCGCAGGTCGTCGAAGAACAGGTAGATGGCCGGCAGGATGAGCAGCGTGATGACGGTCGAGAACGCCAGTCCGCCCACGATGGCCCGTGCCATCGGGAAGTAGGCCGGGCCGTCGCCGCCCACCTGGGTGGTGCCGAGGCAGAGGGGGATGAGCCCCAGGATCGTGGTGGCGGCCGTCATGAGGATGGGCCGCATCCGCTCGCGCCCGCCCCGCACCAGCGCCTCGTGGCGGGGCAGGCCCTCCCGTCGCAGCAGGTTCACGTGGTCGATGAGCACGATGCCGTTGTTCACCACGATGCCGATGAGGATGAGCACGCCGATCCAGGCCATGATGGAGAAGGCGGTGCCCGTGGCCAGGAAGAACCAGAAGACGCCCACGATGGCGAACAGGATGGAGGTCCAGATGGCCGCCGGGTGGATGAGCGATTCAAAGAGGGCGGCCATCACCAGATAAATGAGCGCCAGGGCCAGCAGCAGGTTGAGCAGGAGGGTGGCCTGCTGCTCTTCCTCGCGCTGCACCCGCTCGCCGAAGCCCCAGGCGTAGCCGGTGGGCAGGGCCATGCTGCCGAGCACGCCCCGGATGCGGTCCTGGGCCTCGCCCCGGGTGAGGTCGCGGAGGCCGGCGGTGACGCCCACCGTCGTCGTGCGGTTTTCGCGTTCGATGGAGCGGGGGCCGCGGGCCGTTTCCAGCCGGGCCAGGGCCGCGAGCGGCACCGGGCGCCCGGTGGCGTCCTGGAGCGACAGGGTGCGCAGCTGGTCGACGGTCTGTCGGTCGGCCTCCTGGAACAGAAGGCGCATTTCCACCTCGCCGGTGGCCGTGCGGAAGCGGCGCAGCGGCTGGCCGCGAAGGGCCGCGCTCACGGTCTGCCCCACCTGCTGGCTCGACAGCCCGTACTGCCGCGCCCGGTCGCGGTCCACCACCACGCGGACCTCCTGCTCGCCCCGCCGCGCCTCCGAGCGCACGTCCTGCAGCCCGTCCACGACCGACAGGCGGCGCTCCACCTCGTCGGCCAGGTCCGCCAGTATCTCGCTGGAGGGGCCGCGCACCGTCACCCGAATCGACTCGCCGCCCCCGCCGCTCTCCCAGGTGAACGAGGGGCGCGCAATCGGCAGCTTTGGCAGGTCCGCCCGGATCTGCGCCTCGATGTCGTCGACCGTGCGCCGGCCCTCGGGGGTGAGCAGGATGGTGCTGTTGGCGTGGTCGGCCCGGTAGTAGCTGTAGACGGAGGCAATTTCGAGGGTGTCCTGGTTCGCGAACAGGTAGTCCTCGACCCGGTCGACGGTCGCCTCCACGCGGTCCACCGTGTAGGTGTCGGTGAGGTGGTAGAACAGCCGGAGCTCGCGCTCGGAGTTGTCGTTGGGGAAGAAGTCCTGCGTCACGAGTGCCCCGGGCACGGCCACGCTGAGCAGCGTGCCCAGAATGAGGAGCCCGGCCACGCCGCGCCGGCGCAGCAGTCCGTCGAGCAGCGTGCCGTAGCGGGCGGTGAGCCACTGCAGCCAGCGGGACGCGCCCACGGGGGCGGAGCCGCCCGCCGGGAGGCGCGAGGTGAGGAGGGGCACCACCGTGAGCGAAATCAGGAGGGACACGCCCAGCGCCACGCAGATGGAGATCGACACGTGCTTCAGAAAGAGCGACACCTGATCGGCCTGACTGATGATCATGGGGGCAAAGACGATCGCCGTGGTGAGCGTCCCGGCGGTCACGGCCAGGGCCACCTCCGACACGCCCCGCATCGTGGCTTCCACTTGGTCGGCCGGGGCGCGGTGCTGATGGCGGTGGATGTTCTCGACGACCACGACGGCGTTGTCCACGAGCATGCCGATGGCCAGCATGAGGCCCATGAGGCTCATCACGTTCAGCGTGAGGCCGAGGGCGTGCAGCACGCCGACCGTGACCAGGATGGAGATGGGCACGGCGAGGGCCACGATGAGCGTGGTGGCGAGGCGGCGCAGGAAGAGGTACAGCACCAGCACGGCAAAGACGCCGCCGAGCAGGCCGGCCATGAGCAGGTCGAACAGCGACGACGTAATGCCGTCCGCGCTGTTGTCCATCACGTACACGCTGATGCCCCTCATCTCCGGGTCGTCGCGCAGGGACTGGATGGAGGCCTCCACGGCTCGTCCCACGGCGACCGTGTTGGCGCCGGCCTCTTTCGAGACGCTGAGGCCCACGGCGTAGGTGCCGTCGAGGTGGCGGCCGTGGTCGCGCTCGGGCTGTGCGAGCGACACCGTGGCGATGTCGCGCAGGCGGATGCCGGTGTCGGTCACCACCAGGTCCCGGAGGTCGGCCAGCGTGGTGAGCTCGGTGGCGGGGCGAACCGTGTAGCGTCGCCCGCCATCGGTGACGCGCCCAGCCGTGACCGACGCGCCGCTTCCCTGGAGCGTGCTCACCAGCCGCGGGAGGTCCACGCGGTGGGCCGTCACGCGGTCGGCCAGCAGCTCCACTCGCACCTCGCGGGGGGATACGCCGTAGAGGTCGACTTTCGCGATGCCCTCGATGCGCTCCAGGCGCCACTTCACCTTGCGGTTGAGCAACTCGTAGGCGCCGCTCAGGTCGCGCTCCGACGAGATGCGGACCTGCAGGATGGGGATGTCGCTCGTCGAGAACTGGCCGACGAACATCCGCTCGATGTCGCGGGGAAACTGGTCGCGCACGCCGTCGAGCTTCTCCCGCACCGCGATCGCCTTCAGGTTTGTGTCCGTCCCGAACGCAAATTCGAGCTGCAGGCTGGCCTGGTCTTCTCGGGACGAGGAGGTGAGGCGCTTGACGTCGGGGAGCGTGGCGAGGGCCTCCTCCGCGGGGCGCGTGATCTGGCGCTCCACCTCGTCGGGCGTGGAGCCGGGGTAGGGGATGTTGACCCACAGCACCGGCACGTCGAACGCCGGGAAGAGCTCCAGCGGGATGACGCGCGCCGACAGGCCGCCGAACAGCACGAGGCACACGAACACCATCGTCGTGGTGACCGGGCGGCGGAGGGCGAGGCGGGAGAGGGACATTCGGCGGTGGAGATAGTGCTGTTATTGGAAGTCAAAAAAAACTCCGGGCAATGACAGCGAGCGGGTGGGGTCAGGCGGAGTCGGCGGCGGGCGGCGCCGGGGGCGTCAGGACCTTATAGAGCACCGGAATGACGATGAGCGTTAACAGCGTGGAGACGATGAGGCCGCCAATGACGGGGATGGCCATCGGGGCGCGCAGCTCGGCGCCTTCTCCGAAGCCCATCGCCAGGGGCAGCAGGCCCAGCGTGGTGGTGAGGGTCGTCATGAGGATGGGGCGCAGGCGCAGGCGGCCGCCCTCTACGAGCGCCTCGGACACCGACCGGCCCTCGGCCCGGAGCTGGTTCACCAGGTCGATGAGCACGATGGCGTTGTTTACCACGATGCCGGCCAGCAGGATGAGGCCGATGAACACGACCACGCTCAGCGAACTCCCGGTGAGCCAGAGCGCCCAGATGGCGCCCACCGCGGCCAGGGGGATGGAGAAGAAAATCACGAACGGGTGCAGCAGCGACTCGAATTGCGAGGCCATGACGAGGTAGACGAGGAACAGGGCCAGCGCCAGGGCAAAGAGGAGCGACTGGAAGCTGTCGGTCATCTCCTCACTCTGACCGGCGATGCGGGTCGTGAGGTCGGGGGGGACGGGCGTGGCGGCGAGGACGCGGTTGATTTCGTCGACTGCCCCGCCCAGGTCGCCGTAGCGCAGGTTGGCCGTGACGAGCGCCACGCGCTGCTGGGCCGTGCGGCGGATCTGGCTCGGGCCGAGGTCCACCTGCAGGTCGGCCACGGCGTGGAGCGGAATGGGGCGCCCCGCTCCCGTGCTCACGACGAGCTGGCGGAGCGTCTCCACGGAGGCGCGGGTCTCCTCGGCGGCCCGCACCCGCACGTCGATCTTGCGGTCGCGCCACGAGTAGCGGGTGGCCACATCGCCCCGCACCTGTTGCACCACGCGGTCGGCGACCGCGTGCACGGACAGGCCCAGGGCGGCGGCCCGGTCCCGGTCGAAGTGGATTTGCACCTCGGGGTGGCCCTGCTCCATCGTCGACGTGACGTCGGCGAAGCGATCGGACGCGGCCAGCGCCTCGGCGATTTGGGTGGAGGCGGTCTTCAGGCGGTCCAGGTCGAAGCCTGCGACCTCCACCTCGATCGGGGTGTCGAAGGTGAAGAGGGCGGGGCGGCGGAGACGGTAGTCGGCGGCGGGCACCCGATCCAGGACGGAGCGGAGGGCGTCGATGGCGTCGGCCTCGGCGCGCGGCCCGCCCGTCGGCGAGAGCTCCACGTGCATCTCGCCCCGGTTCTCGCCCCCCTCGTCGGGGGTGGCGTCCATGCGCGTGCCGGTGCCGGCCACGGCGAAGGTGGTGGCGACGGAGGGCAGCGGGGCCGCGGCGGCCTGGAGCCGGGCCAGGGTGGCGTCGGACTGGGCGAGGGGCGTTCCGGGCGGGAGCTGCAGCTCGAGGGTAAACTCGTTCTGGGCCACCGGCGGAATGAGCTCCACGCCCAGGTGGGGCACCAGGAGGAGGGACCCGGCGAGCAGCCCGAAGGCGCTCGTGAGGACCAGGGCCGGGCGGGCGAGGGCGCGCCGCAGGAGGGGCGGATAGCGCGCCGCGATCGCCTCGTAGCCGCGGGAGAACGCCCACTGAACCGGCGCGAGGAGCCCTCTCCCCAGCCGGGCCAGGACGAACCGCACGAACAGGGTTGCGGCCCGCCCCACGCCCCACACGAGGCCGGTGACGAGCATGCCGAGGCCCCATGGGAGAAGGGCGAGGCCGTAGCTGAGTGTGTGCCAGACGGAGGTGAGCATTCCGCCCCGTCGCATGCGCACGCGACGGCGGGCCCAGGAGGGCCGGGCGGGCCAGGGGATTCGTCGATCCGAGGCAGTCCGCTCCCCGCTACCCCCCAAACTGGCCAGCATGGGAATTAGTGTCAGCGCCACAATGAGCGACGCCAGCAGCGAGAAGGTGACCGTGAGCGCCTGGTCGCGGAAGAGCTGGCCCGCGATGCCGTCCACAAACACGAGCGGGCCGAACACGGCGATCGTGGTGAGGGTGGAGGCGATAATGGCAGTCCCGACTTCGCCCGCCCCCGCCCGGGCCGCCTCCAGGACGGACTTTCCCATCTCGCGGTGCCGCGCAATGTTTTCGAGCACCACAATGGCGTTGTCGACCAGCAGGCCGATGCCGAGCGCCAGCCCGCCGAGCGACATGATGTTGAGCGACAGGTCGGCCCCATACATCAGGTTGAACGTGGCAATGACCGACACCGGAATCGTGAGTCCGATGATGAGGGTCGTGCGCAGGTCGCGCAGGAAGAGGTAGAGCACCAGAATGGCCAGCAGCCCCCCAATGAGGCCCGCATTCACGACCTCGTCGAGGGCCTGGGAGATGAAGACCGACTGGTCGTACACCTTGGTCAGCACGAGGTCGTCCGGCAGCGCCGCCTCTACCTCGTGCAGCCGGGCCGCGACCGCCTGCGCCACGGCGACGGTGTTGGCGTCGCCCTCCTTGTAGATGGCGATTTCGACGGCTTCGCGCCCGTCGATTCGGGTAATCGTCTGGCGCTCGCGGTGCCCCATCCGCACGTCCGCCACGTCGCGGAGGTAGATCGGCGCGGCGCCGGTCGAGGAGAGCACGACGGTCGCAAACGCCTCGACGCTCTCCAGCTGGTTGAGGGTGCGGACGAGGTACTGCTGCGTGCCTTCTTCCAGGCGGCCCCCCGAGAGGTTCACGTTCTCGGCGGTGAGAACACGCGTCACGTCGTCGATCGAGAGGCCGAACTGTGAGAGGCGGGCCGGGTCGACATTCACCTGCACCTCGTCCTCCAGGCCGCCGCTTACCTTGACGGCGGCGACGCCCGCGGCCGACTCCAGCGTACGCTTGATCTCCTCGTCCGCGTGGCGGCGCAGCACCTTCAGCCGCTGTTCGTCGAGGGCCGGCACAATCTGCTCGTCGGCGACGGTCCCGGACGCGTCGGCCAGGAGCGTCTCGTCGGCGGGCGTGTCGTGGGCGAGCCCGAACCGAAGAATGGGGTCGAGCGAGGGGTCGAACCGCAGGATGGAGGGGCGGCGGGCCTCCAGCGGCAGGGTCAGCGCGTCGAGCTTTTCGCGCATGTCGAGGCTCGCGAGGTCCATATCCGTCCCCCAGGCAAATTCCAGGACCACGTCGGACTGCCCGGTGCGCGAGACGGAGTGAATCTCCTCCACGTTCTTCACGACGCCCAGGGCTTCCTCGACGGGCTTCGTGACCAGGTTCTCGATCTCGGCCGGCGCGGCGCCCTCCAGTTCGGTGCGCACCGTGAGCGCCGGATGGGCGAGGTCCGGCAGCAGGGTGACGTTCAGGCGCGAGAGGGACACCCCACCGAACAGCAGCACGGCGAGGGTCGCCATGGCGATGGTGACGCGGCGGCGGGTGGCGAGATCGACGAGGGACATGTGTTGAGAGCCAGCGAGAGGGGAGGGCGCGGACGGCACGTCCAGGCTACTGGACCACCTCGATCCGAGTGGAGTCGCGCAGGGAGGCCTGGCCGCTCACAATCACTCGGTCTCCGTCCTGCAGGCCGTCGAGCACTTCGATCCGGGCGGCGTCGCTGTATCCGGTGGTGATCGGGCGACGGAGGGCGAGGGTGTCCCGGACGACAAAGACGGCGGTTTCGTTGTCCTCCTCCACGACGGCGTCCTTCGGAATGAGGAGCGCCCCCTCGCGCCGGTCGTGCTGGATCGTCACCCGCCCGAACATGCCCGGCTTGGCCGTGCGGGACGGATCGCGGATGGTGACCGTCACGCGGAGCGTTCCGGTTTCGGGGTCGACGACGGGGCTGAGCAGGGACACTTCGCCCTCGAACGTCTGGCCCGGCAGGGCGTCGAGGTGCAGCGTGGCCGGCTGCCCGACCGTCACTTTGGACAGCTCCCGCTCGGGAAGGTGAAGCACGGCCCGGAGAGCACGCAGGCTGGTGATCTGGAACGTCGGATCGTTGGGCCTCACCATGTTTCCGGCCTTGACGTAGCGCGAAGACACCCAGCCGGCGATGGGGGAGTGAATCGTGGCGTAGGTCAGCTCCAGCCGCGCCAGATCCGTCGTGACGGTTTGCGCCTCGTAGTCGGACTTGGCCTGGTCGTAGGTGTCGGAGCTCACCAGTTGTTTTTCGTACATCGTTCTGGTGCGCTCGAAGACGCCCCGCAGTCGCTGCTGGGCGGTCTCGGCGCGCTGCACTTCCAGGCGAAGGCGCTCGTCGTCGAGCCGGGCGAGGGGCTGGCCGGCCGTGACGTACTGGCCCTCCTCCACCAGCAGTTCGGTGAGGACTCCCTCGACACGGGCCACGACCGTCGCCTCGTCCTCGGCTTCGAGGGCGGCGGTGCTGCTGAGCTGCGCGGTCGCGACGCCCTGTTCGACCGCCGCGACCGCGACCGGGATGGCGACGGAGGCGGACGCGTCCTCGGGCGACGACTGGGCCGGGCTTCCGCAGCCGACGACGAGAAAGAAAAGAACCGAGCAGCTCCCGAGGAGAAGCGGGACTGAGGCGCGGGGGACGGGCATGAGGCCTACGGGCGGGGGCAAGGGGGGCGGGAATCACCCGCAGTACGGCCCACACTACAACAAGGTTACCCATCCGGGCTCATCTTCCGGCGCTGCCCGGGCGCGTTTTTGCTCCGTGGACTGCCGTCCCCACCCCGACTTCGGGTGCGCCTGTGGAGCCCCGACGCCCCGTTCTCCTCATTGGGGCGTGGACGAAGAGGCGCGGGACGACGTGGAGGGGGACTCGATGGAGAGGGCGGGGCCGAGGTGCACCGCGTACCGGTCGGACTCCGGGAAGTAGAATCGCACGCGAAACGTCCCGGTCGTGTCCGGCACGTGGAGGCTCCCGGCCAGGGCTCGGGGCCCCGACACCGTCCGTTTCTCCGTCGGCGACCACAGGTCGTACCGGGAGGCCGTCAGGCGATGGCTGGGGCGGGCCGATACGGTCATTGGCACCGAGCGGCCCGCGGGTACGTGGAAGGGGAGCGGGGGCGAGATCCAGCCGCGGACGCGGGCGAAGCTCTGTGTGGCCCGCAGCTGGTCGCCGTCCTGCATCACACAGACCCCGAGGTGCGTGAAGCCCCGTCGGAGGATGTTTTTCCGATGGGGCGGGCTGTCCATCCACCGGCGAACCAGTTCCTCCGCGAGGGCGGTCGGCGACTGGTCCATGCGGCCGACGCGTGACAGGACGTTTTCTCCGGTTTCTCCGATGAGGCGCCGGTGGTACCGACCGGCCCGTGCGCCGGGCCCCACGCCGTCTGGGTTTTCGTGACCCATAAAGTCGCGCACCAGCATGTCCCGCGTATGGCGGCAGGCCAGGTCCCGAAGGCCCGGATCGGCAGACAGGGCGCTCCGACCCGCCGCCCGTCGCTCCGCGTTCGTCGCCTCGAAAACCTCCTGACGCACCTGTTCGAGCGTGTCGGGGGGCACTGTGGAAAAGGAGGACGGCGGATGCGCCGCGCCCCGACCAAGGACCGCGCTCAACAGCAGGCCCCCCAGCAGGAGCGGAAACGCAACGGTGCGGGGGGAGGCGAAAATCATGACGACGGCGGAGGGACAGTACGGCAGCACGGCAACACACCTCTCGTACCCCGTCATCCTTCAAAGTATCCCGGACCAAAATGTCACGAGGACGTAATTCGGTCGGCAGTCGGGAACGGGAGGGGCCGCATTTATGTGTCCCAACACGGAAATAAGCAAAGGAAAGCCGACACCATGGGACGAACCCTCCGCGATTACATCAAGCAGACGCGCCCCTTCGAGAGTCCTGCGCAGGAGGCCATGCTGAATTTGTTCGTGGCGGCGGCGCATGCCCGCCAGCGGATTGAGGCGGCGTGCCAGGAGCACGACCTCCACTTTAGCCACTACAACATCCTGCGGATTCTGCAGGGGGTGCACCCGGACGGCCACGCTCGATGCGAGATCATCGAGCGGATGATTGACCCGTCGCCGGACGTGACGCGCCTCATCGACAAGCTGGTGGGGCGGGGGTTGGTCCGACGGTCCCGAAGCGAAGAGGACCGCCGCATGCGCATCCACACCATCACGGAGAAGGGCATTCAGGTGCTCGATGACATGCATCCCGCAATTCAGGGGGTGCAGGAGTGGTTCGGGGGGCGTGTCTCGGACCGCGACCTTCGGCACCTGTCCCGCATCTGTGAGGGCATCTACGCTGGGTACGAGGACGCAGACTCAGCCGACTAAATTGTATGTTGTAACGAAAAGTGTTGAAACAGCATACACCGCGTCGCGGCCGGACGGCCTCGGCGCGGGGGGCGCCCCCGGACGGGGGCACGCAGCACCTGAACGATCTTCTCATCACCAACGCACCACTGCCATGAGCAACATCAATAAGCGCGATCAAGAGCTGAACGACATGATTCTCCAGGGCAAGATTCTGGAGGCCTTCGACGAATTCTACGCCGAGGACGTGGTCATGGAAGAAGAAGACAAACAGCGGGTTGGCAAGGAGGCCAACCGCGAGTACGAAGAGCAGTTCGTCGGGGCCCTCGAGGAGTTTCACGCGGCCGAGATCAAGGCGCGTGCCGTGGACGCGGAGAACAACAAAACGCTGTCCGAATGGCACAACGAGATGACGCTTGAGGGCGTCGGGCGTGTCGATCAGCAGCAGGTGTCCGTCCGTACCTGGAACGAGGACGGTCAGATCACCCGCGAACGCTTCTACAAGATCGGGTAGCTCTGTGCCCGGCGGGGGGCTGCCCGCTAGGAATTCAGGAGCCGGCCGGGGGTCCCAGATGGGGCCTCCGGCCGGTTCTATTTGTAGGAGCGACGGCGCTCAGTCCGCCTCCCGCAGCACGCTCGCGTCGCGCTCGGGGATGGACGGATTGACCCGCACGTCGGTACACTGCTCGAAGCCGGCCTCTACGGAGCGTCTGGGGCGGATGCGAAGGCTCCAGTGCAGATGCGGGGCGTCCGTATTGTACGTGAGTGCCGTGCGGAAAAAGTAATTGTAGTCGGGGTCGTCGAGACAGGTATCGAGTCGCCAGAGGGCATCTTGCAGGACGGGGGCAAGGGCCTGGCGCTCGGCTTCCGTCATGCGTCCGAGTTCAGGGGTGTGCCGGCGAGGCAGAATCCACATCTCGTACGGCTCCCGCGCCGCGTACGGCACGAACACGACGAACGCATCGGTGGCCCGGACGAGGCGTTCCTCGGTTTCCAGTTCGGCGTCGATCATGGCGCAGTACGGGCATCGGCCCAGCTCGTCGTGACGGGCCTCGGCGGCGTCCTCCTCCCGCCGGATGCGCGGAGGGGCAAACGGCAGGGCCATGAGTTGGCTGTGGGGATGGTCGATGGAGGCGCCGGCGGCGGGCCCGTGGTTCCGGAAAAGAATGGGGAGAAGGTCGTCGTCCGCCTCCCGGACCGCCCGGTATCGGGCCAGGTATGTTTGGAGGAGCGCGTCCATTTCGTCGGCGGAGAAGTGGGCCGGCGAGCGGTGGTGGGCCGGCGTATCGATGATGACCTCCTGCCGGCCCCGGCTCTGCCGCGACGAATAGAGGGGCGAGGAAGGGGAGGCCGGTGCGGGAGCGCCCGCGGTGAGGGCGGGAAACTTGTTCGGCACCGCCCGGGTGCACCAGGAGCGGTTGGGGGCAGTGTCCAGTTCCCACAGCACCGACGGCAGCATGTCCTCGTGGCCGGGGCAGAACGGACATCCCTCGACCGGGGCCTCGTGGTCGGGGGCGTCGGAGGCAGCATCGCGGTCGGTCCGGTGCGGGCGCTCGCTCCGGGTGGGGGCGAAGGCGACCCACTGCTTCGTGATGCGGTCCTTTCGGGTCTCGGGGGCGTAATCGGGAGCCATGCGCGGTGGGGATTCGTGACAATCGTCTCCACGAAACAAAACGCCAGGTCCTCGGCGAATCAAGCACGGTCGCCAGAATTCGTCCCGCGTCCCCATGAGCGCATCCGCCCCCGACGCTGCCGCCCGCCACTACGATCGGCTCGACCGGTTCTACCGTCAGCTGTGGGGGGAGCACGTGCACCACGGCCTCTGGCTGGATCCCGACGCGTCCCCGACGCAGGCCGTGCGTCGTCTGGTACACGAGGTGGCGCGGGATGCCGGTCTGTCCGGTGGAGACCGCGTCGTCGACATTGGGTGCGGTTACGGGGCCCCGGCGCGCCTCTGGGCCGAGGCGTACGGGGCCCACGTGACGGGCTTTACCGTGTCGGAGGCCCAGTACGCGTACGCCCGGCGACGGACGCCCGACGGGGACGGCCCGGCGCCGGACGTGCGCCTGCGGGACATCCTGGACAATTCGCTTCCGGCGGGAGATGCCGATGCCGTGATGGCCGTCGAGAGCCTCACCCATATCGACCCGCCGGCGTCGGCCCTGGAGGAGGCGGCCCGGTTGCTTCGCCCCGGCGGACGGCTGGTGGCCTGTGTCTGGATGGCGGCCCCGCGAGCCCCAGGCTGGGCCCGGCGGCACCTGTTGGATCCCATCGTGGAGGAGGGACGGTTGGCCGCTCTGCCCACCCCGACGGCCCTTCGCAACACGGTCACCGCGGCGGGCCTCCGCGTCGAGCGGGTCGATGACTGGACCGCGCAGGTGCGACATACCTGGACGGTGGTGCTCCGCCGCCTCGTCTGGGCCCTGCTCACCGACGCCGCGGCCCGCCGCCTGCTCTTCAACCCGACCGAGTCGGAGCGCGTCTTCGCCCGCACCGTGCCGCGCATCTGGTGTGCGCAGCACCTGGGGGTGCTCCGCTACGGCCGCCTCGTGGCCCGAAAGCCGCGTAGGGAGAGTGAGTAGGCACCGGGCCCATCGGCGCACACGGACACGATCCAGATCCCGATTCTCCGGGCCGGCACATTCCCTTAGAGTGACTGTTGGGTTTCCGTAACGGTCGGCCCATTCGGGTTGACGACCCGTGCCACGGTCCCTACTGTTACACACATCATTTCATCCACAAAACGTCCGAGTCGCATGCAAGCTGCCCGCGTTCCAAGTGCCGGTGCCGATTTCGAGTTGGCCGATCTGCCGACGCCCGAGCCCGCCCCCGACGAGGTGCGGGTGCGCGTCGAGGCCTGTGGCATCTGCCACAGCGACGCCTTCGTAAAAGAGGGAACGTTTCCGGGCATCGACTACCCGCGGGTGCCGGGCCACGAAGTGGCCGGCGTGGTCGATGCGGTGGGAGCGGACGTGGAGGCGTGGTCGGAGGGGGAGCGTGTGGGCGTCGGGTGGCACGGCGGCCACTGCTTCACGTGCGAGGCCTGCCGCGACGGGGATTTTGTAAACTGCGAGAACGCCGGGGTCACGGGCATCACCTTTGACGGGGGGTACGCCGAGTACCTGTGCGCACCGCAGGAGGCCGTCGCCGCACTGCCCGACGACCTCGGGTTTGTGGACGCGGCGCCCCTGCTCTGCGCCGGCATCACCACGTTCAACGCCCTCCGAAACAGCGATGCGGGCCCCGGCGACCTGGTGGCCGTGCAGGGCATTGGGGGGCTGGGGCACCTGGCCATCCAGTACGCGGCCTCGTTTGGGGCCGAGGTGGCGGCGCTCTCCACGAGTGCCGACAAGGAGTCCCTGGCACACGATCTGGGGGCGCACCACTTCATTGATGCCTCTTCGACCGACGCCGCGGAGGCGCTGCAGGCGCACGGTGGGGCGGACGTCATCCTGGCCACGGCGCCCAGCTCGGCGGCCATTACCAGCATTACCGGCGGGCTGGGGCGCGACGGCTCGCTCGTGATCGTGGCCGCGACCGGCGAGCCCGTCGAGGTGTCGCCGATGGCGCTCATTCAGGGACGCAAGTCCGTCTCGGGCTGGCCCAGCGGCTCGGCCGACGACTCGGAGGACACCCTCGACTTCAGCGCCCTCACGGACACCACGCCGATGATCGAAACGTACCCGCTCTCCGAGGCGGAGGCGGCCTACGAGCGGATGATCAACAACGACGCCCGCTTCCGCGTGGTGCTGGTCCCGGACGCCCGGTACGACGGATAGTCGCCCCCCGGCGCCCGGTCTCTACAGATACAGCGTGTACAGCACGGTCGTCGACACCAGGAGGAAGAGAACGGAGAGGAGGCTTCCGGCCTTCAGGTAGTCGGGGACGCGGTAGCCGCCGGGCGTCATGAGGAGCGCGTTGACGTGGTGGGTGGGGAGCACGAAGGAGTTCGCCGCGCAGACGCCCACCTGTAGCACCAGCACCCGCGAGCTGAGGCCGCCAATCCCGGCCAGCTCCAGCACCAGCGGCACCATAAGCACCGTGGCGGCCACGTTCGACATGAAGAGGGCGAACACGGTGGTCAGGGCCCCGAGCGCCAGAAGGATGAGGAAGGGGTGCACGGAGCTTATCGTCGTCACAAGTGACTGCGCAATCAGGGCCGCCGCGCCGGAGGACTCCATGGCGATCCCGATGGGAATGAGGCCGGCGATGAGGAAGATCACCTTCCACTCGATGGCCCGGTAGGCCTCTTCGATCGTGAGAACGCCGCCGAGGATCATGGCCACGGCCCCGGTGAGAAACCCGATCGAAATGGACAGGTCGAGCGCCATCACGAGGCCGATGGCGCCGAGGAACCCGGCGACGGCCATTCCTGCCTTTTCGGGAATCTTGGGGTCGTCGGGGAAGGGCGTAACGGTAATGAAGTCTTCGCTCTCCTCGAAAAACCGAAGGTGGTCCCAGTTGCCCTGAATGACAAGGGTGTCGCCGGCCTTGATGGGCCGGTCCGCGCGGCCCTCTTCAATCACTTCGCTGTCGCTAAAGAGGAGCACCACCTGCGCCTTGTACGTTTCGCGAAGGGACACGTCGCGAAGGGTTTTGCCCACGAGATTCGACCGCGCCGGAATGACGACTTCCAGGTAGCCGGAGGACGAGCTGGATTGCGCTTTCTCGGTTTCCTCCCGTAGCTCCAGATCGTGGACGCGGGCGAAGGGCATCACGTCCTCTTCCCGTCCCTGCACGATGATCGTCTGGCCGGGCGTGAAATCGAGATCCTCCCACATCGTGTATTCGGTGCCGTCCGGGTCGGTGACCCGCAGCAGGTTGACGTTGTAGGCCGCTCCCATCTCGGACTCCTCCACGCTCCGCCCCACCAGGGGGCTGTCGGCCGGGAGCGAAAACGTGTAGATCGAATCCGAGAGTCCCCACACGTTCAGCAGGCGCTTGCCCGGCGAGGTGGTGTGATTCTGCTGCTTCGTGTAGGGGAAGACGGACGGGCCGAGCACCGCGAAGTAGCCGATCCCCATCAGCAGAAGCGCGATCCCGATCGGGGTCACGGCAAACAACCCGAACGGCTCGATGCCCTGCGTGGACAACAGGTCGTTGAGGATGATGAGCGAGCTGGTGCCCACCATCGTGAGGGTTCCGCCGAGCAGCGCCGCAAACCCCATCGGCATGAGGAGGCCCGAAATGGGGATTTTCTGCCGCTTCGAGATTCCCATCATGACCGGCAGAAAGAGGGCGGCCGCGCCAATGTTTTGCATGAACCCGGACATGACGCCGACGGTGAGCGAGACCGTGGAGAGGATCCGGCGACGCCCCTCGCCCGCGATTTGCAGGATGAAGCGGGCGATGGTTTCGGTGACGCCGGACTTCGCCAGTCCCCGTCCCATAATCATCACGCCAATGACGGCCCACACGGCATTGCTCGAAAAACCGGACCGGGCCTGCTCGGGGCTAATGCTGCCGGCCCACACCAGCGCCAGCATGGCGATGATCGCCACGAGGTCAATCCGGAACCACTCGGTGACGATGAGGCTCACCGTGATGCCCAGAATGACAAGGACGACGATCAACTGCGGATCCATATAGGGATGCTGTGTGCGAGCAAAAGACAGAGAGTACCCAAGGTAGGAGGAGAGACGATGGACCGCAGGTTCATTGGCCCCGCGTCGTGCGTTTTCCAGAGACTTTCGTGTCTACATACGGGCGTGGGGCCGGGCGCGAGCCGCGGAGAGAGCCTACCGAAGCGTGTCCTCAAGCACCGTCGCGGCGTCGGTTTTGGCGTCGCGGTACTTCACGATGATGGGCGCGTAGAGTGAAAGGCCGTGCTCGTCGGCAAAGTCGCCGCCCACCGAACGCGAGCCGGGCACCACCACGGCTCCCTCCGGCACCTCGAGCAGGTCGTCCTCGGAGGCCGTGTAGACCGTCTCCTCCACGAGGTCGTAGAGGCGGGTCGACGAGGTGAGCGTCACCCCCGATGCGAGGACGGCGCGTTCCCGCACGATGCAGCCTTCGTAGATTCCGGCGTTGCCGCCCACAAACACGTCGTCCTCCACGATGACGGGGGCGGCATGGACCGGCTCCAGCACGCCGCCCACCTGCGCCGAGGCCGACAGGTGCACGCGCTGGCCGATCTGGGCGCAACTGCCCACCAGGGCGTGGGAGTCGATCATTGCGTCCGCATCCACGTACGCGCCCACGTTCACGTACATCGGGGGCATGCACACGACGCCCGGCGCCAGGTAGCTTCCGGTGCGGATCGCGGACCCGCCGGGCACGAGCCGGACGTTGTCGGCCTTCTGGAGGGGCTTGACGGGAAACGTGTTCTTGTCGAAGAAGGGAAACTGATCGGTCGAGTAGTCCACCATCCGCCCGATCCGAAAGCCCAGCAGGATGCCCTCCTTCACCCAGGCATTCGTGGTCCAGCTGCCGTCGTCGGCCGGGGCGGCGGCGCGCACCTCGCCGGCGTTGAGGGCCTGAACGAGGTCGGCGACGGCATTGCCGGCCGGGCCGCGGCTCACGTCGTCGCCCTGAGCGGCGAGGGTGTGGATGCGTTCGCGCAGATCGGTCATAAAAAAGCGGAGGCTCCGAAAAAATGAGGGAAGCGAAAAGGTCTGACTCTGGACTGTAGAAGCTGGCAAGCGCCGCCGTCATTGTAAAGGCGACACCAGGCCGAATCGGCCGTCCACCGGAAAAATGACGGAAAAATGCTTGGATCCGGGGCGGCGCCCGCCCTGGGTCCTTGCGACCGGCGGCCGTGCCCGCTATTCTACGGGCACTCATCCCTCCGGACAGCCAACGCGTAGCTCATGAAGCGGCTCCTTCTCTTCGTTGCCCTGGTTCTTTGCACGGGACTGGCCTCGTGCCAGTGTGCCGATAAGCCCGACGTCGGGCCGGTGGAGGACGAGGGGGATCAGCAACAGTCTCAGGTTGTGACCGGGCCCGGCGCCCACGTGTAGCCGGCTGGATCTGAACGGCGTCCGGTCCATACATACGCCTCGCGCCGGCTGCCCGTCCTTCGCTCCACCCCATGCCCATCCCCGACGAAAAGATCGACGAGATCCGCGCCGCGGCCGATCTCGTAGATGTGGCGGGCGACTACGTGCAGTTGAAGCGGAGCGGGTCGCGGTTCAAGGGGCTGTGCCCCTTCCACAACGAGGATACGCCCTCCTTCAGCATCGACCCGGACCAGAACCTCTACTACTGCTTCGGGTGCGGGAATGGGGGCGATGTGTTCAAGTTTATCCAGGAGATTGAGGGCGTCGGCTTTCTCGAAAGCGTGCGCATCCTGGGGGAGCGCTACGGCATCCCGTTGCCCGAGGAGGAGGGGGATCCGGAGGCGGCCAACGAGCGCGAGTCGATCCTGCACGCCCTCCGGTTCGCGGCGCGATTTTTCTACCGCCAGCTCACGCAAACCGACCGCGGACGCCCGGCGCTCGACTACCTCCGGGAGCGCGGCTTCAAACCGAAGACGATCAAGCGCTTTGGGCTGGGCTACGCGCCCGACGAGTGGGACGCCCTCCGAACGGCCGCGGAGAGCGAGCAGCTCGATCCCGAGATCCTGGAGAAGGCGGGGCTTCTGGTGGCGCGCAACGACGGCAGCGGCTACTACGACCGCTACCGCGGCCGGGTCATCTTTCCCATCTTCTCCCACATCGGCAAGGTGCTGGGCTTTGCCGGACGCATCCTGGATGAGAGCAAGGAGCAGCCGAAGTACATCAACTCTCCCGAGACGAAGGTCTACCACAAGAAGGAGGTGCTGTACGGCCTCCGCCAGGCCAAGCGCAGCATCCGGCAGACCGATGAAGTGCTGCTGGTGGAGGGCTACACGGACGTGATCAGTCTGTCGCAGGCGGGCGTCGAAAACGTCGTGGCGTCCAGCGGCACGGCCCTCACGGAGGGGCAGATTGAGACGCTCGACCGCTACGCAAAGCGCGCCCTGCTCCTCTACGACGCGGACGAGGCGGGGGGGCGCGCCGCCATGCGGGGGCTGAAGCGTGTCCTGCGGCAGGGCATGGGGGCCTATGCGGTCGAGCTGCCGGATGGAAGCGATCCGGACGCGTTCGTGCAGGAGAAGGGGGGAGACGCCTTCGAGGAATACGTGGACGAGCACCGGCAGGACCTGCCGGCCTTTTCGTACCAGCGCGCTCGACGGGCCGGGGAGCTGGAAACGCCCGAGGACCGGGTGGAGGTGCAGCAGCAGATTATTGCCGCCGTGGCCCAAATCCCGGACCCCAACCTGCGCCGGGAGTACGTGACGCGGACGAGTGAGGTGGCGGGCGTCCCGGACGCCGACCTCTTCCGGATGCTTGAAGAGGAACGCGAGCAGCTGGAGGAGCAGAACAAACGCCGTCGGAAGCGGGAGGCCCGGCGGCAGGAACAAGCGAATCCGCAGCGGGCCCCGCAGCCGGCGGGCGCCCCGACCCAAGGGGCGCCGCCCCCGTCCGCTCCGCCGGACGAGGAGGCGGACGCGCCCCCCTCGGACGAGGCACCGGACGCGTCGTCCCGCTCTCTGCTCCCGGAAGAGAAGGTGCTTCTCCGCCTGATGCTGGAGCACGGCACCCGCATGGTCTCGCACGTGTTGGGGCACATGGCGCTCGACGAGTTTACCGAAGGGCCGGCCCGCGAGCTGGTGCGGACGCTCGTGCAGATGTACCAGAACGACCAGATGCAGCCGCAGCGCATCCTTTCGGGGGCGCACGGCGACGAGCTGCAGCGCCTCGCCGCGGCGGTGATGATGGACGAGCACGAGGCGTCGAAGAACTGGGCCGAGCGGGAAGACATTCCCGTCCCCCGCCTCAACGAGCGGCCGTACGAGGCGGCCGAGAGCGCGATGAAGTTCCTGAAGCTCGACCGGGTCGACGAGGCCATCGACGCGGTCCGCGAGCAGGCGTTTGCGGCCTCCCGGGCGGGCGACGAGGAGCGGATGCAGCGCCTTCAGCAGAAAATGATGTCGTTCCAGGACCTTCGGAAACGCATCACCCGCGGCGAATTTCTGGAGGAGGACTAAGCCGAGGCCCCGATCCGGCCCCTACTCCGGTACCTCGGGCAGGACGGGCGGATACTGGGTGGGCGAGAGATCCAGGGGCGGCAGGTCCGTGGGGGGTTGTGTGGGGACGCGGCCCGACACGCGCATGGTGAGGTCCGAGAGGTCCTCCCATGGCCCGGAGAGCCAGAGGCGCCGGTGCGTCTGGATGATGTCGAGCTGCCGCTGTCGGTACGCGGAGGGGGTTTCCTCGGCCAGGGTGGCGAAGGTATCGCGGAGGGACAAGAGTCGCTCCCGGTTTTTGGGCGTGAACCCGAACTCGCCGATGTCGTCCACGAGGGCCGCGTACTGCCGGTCCCAGCGGGTGATTTGCGCCTCCGTCGGGGGGCGGTAGGTGGACGCGTCGAACCGCTTCGTGGCGTTTGGGCGGATCACGTCCAGCCCCGCGGCGCGCAGGAGGTCGGGGGCCTGAAGCGGGAGGAAGACGTGCACGGTCTTGCCCTCGGTGGAGGAGATGAGGCGCACATTGCCGTCCGCGGGCACGCCGCCCGTGGGCGAGGCCTCGGCCGGGAGGTCCAGGTGCGGGTTGAGGGCGCGGAAGCGGTGGTAGAGGGTGGGCCCCTGGGCCGTCGGGCCCCACTGCAGCGCGCGCCCGGTGGAGTCGCTGGCGCGGGCGAGGGTTGTGAGCAGCACATCGAGGGTCACGCTGGTCCCCGGACGCAGTTGCACGCGGGCGGCCCGTATGGTTTCAGAGGAGTCCGGGCGCCCGCGGCTCTGGGCCTGCAGGGCACCATGGAGCGAGGGAACGTAGCCGCGAGAGTAGGGGCCAAAGGTGGAGTGTTCGCGGACCGTGGAAAAGCCGTCGGTAATGGCCCAGATGTAGGCGTCGGCCACGGTGGAGGCGGCGGAAAAGTGCTCGGACTTGGTGTAGTAGTGCCGGTAGAGCTTGAAGATGTTGCCGGGCCCCGTGTGGTAGGCGGACAGGCCGGGGATTTCGTGGCCGACTGCGTTGACGTACCCGCGCAACAACAGGAAGGCGGGTTCCAGGACGAGGAGGGGGTGCTGTTCCTCTTTCACAGAAATGGGCGTGCCGCCCTTGGTGTACAGCCGGTACTGGTGAACGCCTTTTTGCTGGAGGATCCAGGGCATCATCTGGTAGCGGCTGCGCGCCCCGGCGCCCGAGACGAGGTCGTCCTGGTTGAACGTCTCGACGGTGCTAATTTCTGTGGCGAGGAGGCTCAGGTCCAGGGCGCGGGCCAGCTGAATCTCGTAGTCCGCGTAGGGGGCGCCCCGCTCGTGCGCACGCTGGACCTGGTCGGCCCGTCCCCAGCGGACGATAATGTCGTCGAGCGGGATGCCGCGGGCCTCGTACTTGTCGACGAGCCGGTCGGTGACCGTGCGCCGCCGGTTGTCGATCTCTTCCCAGTCCGCCGTGCCCTCGGATCGGTACTGTGCGCGCAGGTCTGTCAGCGTGTGCACCTCCAGCGTTTCGTGGGAGCGCCGGTCAATCACGCGGACCGTGAAGTTGTCGTCGACCCCCTGCCGCCGGGCAAACTGGTCGAGCAAGTCGTGGAACGAGCGGAGGACGGAGGGCGAGGCGGTGCCGCTCGTCGGGGCGCCGGGGGGAAAGTACGGCTGGAGCGTGCGGGCCGGGTGGAGGGCGAGGGAGCGCAGGGAGCGCGACGAGGCATCTTCGGCGAGTGCATCGTCCGGGGAGAGGGGAAGCGACGAGAGGGACACCGGCGAGCGGAACGGCATCGGGATCGTCTGGCCCCACGGCTCCATGCGCACGGTCGCGGCCAGCAGGAGCGCAACGAGGCTCCCCACGGCCAGGCCGATGACGAGTCGAGACGGACGGGGAGTGAACAGGCGGGGCATGGGAACCGGCGGGCCGCCGCGTGGCGGGTTAGTTCGTGGTGGGGGTGGGGGACCGGGGCGCCGTTTGGGAGGCGGCGTGCTCTACGAGCGCGCGAAACAGGGGGGCCATTGTATCGCCCATGCGCTCGGGGTGGAACTGGACGCCCAGAATCCATTCGCGGTCGTGTTCAATGGCCTCGATCACCCCGTCGGGGGCCCGGGCGGTTACGGAAAAGTCATCGCCGACGGAGGCGACGGACTGAAGGTGCCGGGTGTTTACCGAGAGGGACTCGCGGCCCAGCAGGTCGGACAGCCGAGACGAAGCCGAGAGCCTCACGTCGTGGGCGGTGCCGGTGCGCTTCGGGCTGTGGGCGCGCGCCTCGTCGCGCTGGCGCTCCACGTCGCCGTAGATGGTGCCGCCCGCCCGGGCGTTCAGGAGCTGCATGCCGTAGCAGATCCCGAGAACGGGCAGGTTGCGGCGCCGGGCACGGGCCAGCCACGCCCGATCGGAGGCGGCGCGGCGGTCCGACGGCGGGGACAATTCGTCTGCCAAGGGGCCGACGAGGCCTTCGGTCACGGCCGGTCCGCCCACAATGACGAGCCCGCTCAGCAGGGAGGCGAGGTCGTCGTAGGTCGCGGCCTCATCGAGCATGGGCAGCGGCAGGGGCGTGCCCCCGGCCCCCTCAACGGCGGCCACGTACCGACGGTCCAGCGACTGCGTGCCGTCGTCGTAGCTGGTGGTAATTCCGATGCGAGGGGGCATGGCAGGGGCGGGACGGGGGCGGAACGGAGGAACGAGCGTAGGGGCGAGGGGCGCTACCGCTGCACCTCGTGCAGCTGAATCGGGGGGCCGTCGCCGGCGGCCGTGACGTCGAGGGCCAGGACCAGCGTGTCGCGCTGACGGATGACGTTGGTGGCGTGCGTGCCCAATTCGCCGCGGTCCAGCAGGTCGTGGAGGGCGTTTTTGATTGTGCGCCGTTCGCCGGCCTGGGTGGTCGAGGAGCCGTGGATGAGGCGGAGGCGGGACCGGCCGCGCTCTTCGGCGAGCCGGAGGGTGCGGTACGTCAGGTCGATGGCCTCATCCACCGTCGCCCCGTGGAGGTCGAGGGTCACCACGCGGCCGTCGTCATCCAGGTGCGGTGTGCTCATGCGCGCCGGCGGGTTGGTTCGTGGAGTGAAGATGCGTTTCCAACGAAAAGATTGCGCGGAAAGGTCCGTGTTCGAGGTGCCGTGTGTGGGGCCGCGGCCCCGCCCTTGAGGCTTGATGCGAACGGGCGACGCCCCGAGTCGGCCCCCACGCCCGAGCCGTGAAAACATCCCGGCCCGGCCGCCGTGTCTCCGACGCGCCCGATGGCGTCGTTCTGGTCCTTTGTCCTGCGTCCGCTTGCATTTGCTATGACTACGACCTCGTCCCCTCCGTCGTACCGGGCGTCCATGATGGACGCGTCGGACTGGGATGACCCCCTGGTGGAGGCGCACGAGAGCACGCCCCTGCGCCGGACCTTCCGGCGGCGGGCGGGGCTTGTGCCCAATGTGGTGCCGTACCTGGCACCCCACCCGTGGCTCTACCATCCGTTTTTGTTTCTGTCGGCCCCCACGGTTGAGCATATCGACGCGGACCTCGTGTCGGCCATTTGCTTCGTGGTGGCGCGGGACAACGCCTGTCGCTTTTGCTTCGGCACGTTCTGGTCGTTCCTGCGCATGGCGGGCTATACCAAGGCGGACCTCGATCGGCTGGAGGGAGAGATGTACCTCGGCGATCGGGACCCCGTCGAGGAGGCGGCCCTTCGACTGGCCATCCGCGTGTCCCAGGGGCGTCTGCAGGCGCACGCGGGCGCCTCGGCGGACGACCTCCACGAGCAGGGCCTGTCGGCCCCCGCGATCCGAGAAGTGGTGGGCGCGGCGGTGCTCGGGACGCTCGTGAACCGCACCAGCACCATGCTATCGGCGCCCGTCAATCACCGGCTGGAGGACATGACCGCGAGCTGGTATTTTGACCTGCTCCAGCCGGTGGTCGGGCCGCTGCTGAGCGGGTGGCAGCGCCTGTCGCCCCGAGTGCCGCCCCTGTCGGCCGATCGCGTGACGGGCCCCCTGGCCGCGTGGACCGGCACGCTGGAAGGAACGAGCATCGGATATGTGCTGCAGGACCTTACCACGCAGTGGCTTCACCATGAGTATGCCTTGTCGCTGCGCACGAAGCTCCTGATGCTGGCCGTGGTGGCGCGGGGGCTGCACGCCGCCGCCCTCGAACAGACCGCCTACCGGCTCCTGGTCCAGCGAACCGAAACCGCACGCTCGGAGGCCGAAGCGATCGTCGATCATTTTGCCGGAGCCGTCGAGCCGGACCGGGAGGCGGGGCTGCTTCAACTGGCGCGGGCCGCCATCCGCTACGAGGCCGGCCACATTCAGCGTGCGGCCCGTCGCCACACCCAGGGCCTGACCCGCGACGAGACGATCGACGCGGTCGCCTCCATCGCGCTTACCAACGCCCTTGCCCGCCTTCACGTCCTGCAAACCCTCGACGAATAAGATGGCGTCGACCGACCTTCTCCTCCTTCTTGCCGCGATCGCGGGGCTCGGCACCGCGTTCTGGTTTTATTACCGGCGGACTCAGGTGCTGCGCCGTCGATTGGCGGAGGCCAACCAGGAACTGGAGCAGGTGCAGCGCACCTTCAATCGGTTTGCGCCGTCCCGGGTCGTGGACACCGTGCTGGAACAGGAGTCCCTCGACATTGCCGAGTCGCGGGAGGTGACCATGCTCTTTGCCGACCTGCGCGGCTTTACGGCGCTGAGCGAGCAGATGGAGGCGGCGGACCTCGTGAAGCTCCTCAACACCTACTTCCAGCGCATGGACGAGGCCGCCGACGCGCACAGCGGCTTCGTGTCGAAATTCATCGGCGATGGGCTGCTGGTGCTCTTTGGGGCCCTCTACCACAACCCCTGGCAGTCGACGGATGCGGTCCAGGCGGCGCTGCAGATGCACCGAGAGGTGGAGGCCCTCGACCGTCGGCTCGACGACCCCTCGCTCCCGGCTCTCCACCTCAGCGTGGGCGTTCATCGGGGGCCCGTCGTGGCCGGCATTATGGGCAGCCTGGAAGTGAAAGAGTTCACCGTGATTGGGCGCCACGTGAACCTCGCCTCGCGAATCGAGGAGATGACCCGCACGCACGACGCGGACATCCTCATTTCGGAGGCGGTGAAAGAGGACCTGGCCCCGTCGATTGACACCGAGGCGCGGCCGCCCTGCCGCGTGCAAGGAATGGCGGAGCCGGTGCAGACGTACGCCGTGCCGGTGGCAGAAAATGCGCCGGCGGACGGCCCTTACGCCTGAA
This sequence comes from Salinivenus lutea, assembly GCA_002894685.1. Lineage (GTDB taxonomy): Bacteria > Bacteroidota > Rhodothermia > Rhodothermales > Salinibacteraceae > Salinibacter > Salinibacter luteus. The sequence continues at coordinate 49,561 of NCRC01000009.1, read as the reverse complement.
CGCGGAGGGCCCGCGGACGGACCTCGATGTGGGCGGGGAGACGGCCGAGGCGTTCGCCGTCGGCCTCCAGCCACACGGGGGAGGAGCCGGCCGGCCGGGCCGTGAGGGTGTGGCCCCGGTGCATCGTGACGCCGTCGAGCGAGCCGTGCGTGCCGCGGTAAAACCGCCGGGCGTGCCGAAGGAGAGCACGGACCGGCTCATCGTGGATGACGGTGACGTCTACCTGCCCGTCGTCGATTCGGGCCGACGGGGCGATCTGGAGCCCCGCCCCGAATGTGGGACCGTTGGCCACCGCGACGGCCCACACTCGGTCGACGGGAAGGGGGCGCCCGTCCAACGTGAGGGCGACGGCACGGGGACGGTTGGTGCATAGGGCGACCAGGATGGCGCCGAAGTAACGGAGCCGGGGAGGGAGCGGCAGGGCGCGTCCGCGTTGGGCCCACCGGACCACGGCGCCGCTGAGCCCAAACGAGGCGACGTTGAGGGCAACCCGGGACGCCGTGCGTCCGTCCGACGTCGTGTACTGGAGGTGGAGGAGGTCCACAGGCCGGATGGGGGCGGTCCGAAGGTGGGCCACCCCGTCCAGTCCGGCCGGAAGGCCAAGTGCCCGCCGCGCATCACTCCCGGTGCCGCAGGCCACGAACGCGCACACCGGGGCCTCGCGAGACGACCGGGTCCCCGCCAGGCCGTTGACGACTTCGTGGAAGGTGCCATCTCCCCCCACCGCCACCACCCGATCGACGCCTTGGCGGATGGCCTGCTGCGTCAGGGCCGTCCCCGACCCGGGCCCCGAGGTCCAGCGGATCGTCAGTTGAGGGCAGGCAGAGTGGAGCAGGGGCCGCAGGCGGGGCCAGAGCCGCCGGACGCGCCCGCCCCCGGCGGCCGGATTCACAATGGCGCAGGTGTGCATGGGAAGCGGCGCATCAACGGCCCAGTGCCCGCGAGGCGATGCCCGACGGATCAGGTCGAGTCTTCCGTCTGGCGCGCCCGTTCCCGTTCGAGTTGGTCAATGAGGCGGGGATCGTGCTCCACCAGGCGCTCGATCAGGGAGACGAGTTCCTGGCGGCTGAGGTCGTCGGTGAGGTCGGCGACGGTGGCCGGTTCGCCGCGGGGGAGCTCGTCAACCGAAAGGGTTTTGAGGAGGGCCGCGACGATGTGCTTGCACCACGACCCTTCGTGGTACGGGCACGTACACCGCACGTTGGTCACCTCCTCGGCGTTAAACCGGATGGACACGAGGTAGGGATGGACGTCACTCCCCTGCACTTTGGCGCGGAGCGTATGCTCGCCGGTTCGTTCCAGGGAGTGTACGGCGCCGTCGGCGAGGTACTGTTGGCCTCGCTCAAACGATCCGCCGGCCGTGTGCTCGCGAATGTCGGCTTCGGTAAGAGACGGAAGAGACATGGCAGTATCGACGGTGAGAAGAAGACGCTTAGGCGTCGAGTGCAGGGGACGATTGGGGGTCCCGGGACGCTACGTGATCGAGAAAGTTATCGAACAGCTGCTTCGGGGCCTGGGCCGCGGCCACGTGTTCGGGAGTGCAGGTGTCGAGGGCGGCCTGCAGGTCGTCGGCCGGGAGGTCTTTCGAGTTGATCATCGCCTCGGCCGTCTGCCGGTCGTACTCGGGGTGGAACTGCACCGCGTACACCTGTTCGTGGCGGAAGGCCTGGATGCCCGTATCGTTGGTGGCCAGGAGGGTGGCATCGGGCGGAAGGGCGACCACGTGGTCGGAGTGCGTGGCGAAGACCGTGAACGGATCCGGGATGCCAGCCCAGATGGGGTCTTCGGCTTCCTGGTTGACCCGCACGTAGCCAAGCTCGTACTCGCCGCCCTTGACGGTGCCCCCCAGAATTTGGGCCAGCAGCTGGTGGCCCCAGCATACGCCCAGGAGGGGCAGGCCGTCGGCAATGGCGCCTTCGACCCACCGGCTGAACTCCTGAATCCAGGGGCGGTCGTCGTAGACAGAGGACTGGGACCCGCTAATGATGGCCCCATCGAAGGAAGGCGTGTCGGGGGCGCCTACGGGCGGGGGCATCTCGCCCTGGTTGACCTGAAAGATGGAGAGAGAGGCATCCAGCTCTCGCTTGAAGTTGCGGCTCGCATGAGGGGTGCCGAGGGAAGCGTCGAATAAGGCGAGGTGCATGGGGCGGCGCGTCAGTTCACGAACGTGATCTTCATAAGATCACCGCCGAAGCCGGGGTGCGTTCCCGCGGGTCGAGACCGAAATGCAAAAAAGAGAACAGAGGAAATCTCTGGCCTCAATTTCCCTTTAACGAGATGTTATCGGCCCCGAACAGGCGGCGGGCGCCGTTCATAAATTCGGCCGTCGGTTCGATGACGTACGACCGACTGCGAAGGCGTTCGCGCCCCCGCAGCTCCGGGGCGTCCACGTCGAAATAGAGGGTGCAGTTGCCGGTGGTGCGCTCGCAGAGGGATTTGAACTCCCGAAGCTCCTTCGGCATCACCTGGTCGAGGTCCACGTGCAGGACGACCTCCTGCACCATTTGCTCGCGGACCTTCCACATGGGAATGACGTCCTTGGCGATCACCTTCACGGTGCCGCCGCGCACCTCGACGTTGCCTTTCACGAGCACCACGTTGTCCACCTCCAGGTAGGGCTGGATGCGGTCGAGGACGCTGGAGAAGCACACCATCTCGCCCTGTCCGGTGAAGTCCTCGATCGTGGCGAAGGCGATGGGCTTGCCGGACTTTGTGGTGTTGCGGTTGACCTCGGTGATGATGCCGCAGAACGTGCGAACGGGGCCCCGATTCCGCCCGTCGCCCCCGGCGGCCTGTTCGATGACCTGCTCCAGTTGGTCGGGCTCGCCGAATCGGGCCGTGGCGAAGGCCTCGGCCTCGGCGCGGTATTCGTCGAGCGGATGGCCCGAGACGTAAAAGCCCAGCACCTCGTGCTCGTGCTTCAAGCGCTTCGACTTGGGCCAGGCGTCGATGGAGGGGAGGGAGGGATCCGCTTCGAACCCGCTTTGTCCCTCCCCGAACATGTTCGTCTGGTTGCGCATCTGTTCGGTCTGGTACCGCTGCCCTTCTTCCACGGCCATCCCGACGGACTCGACGAGTTGCCCCCGATGGCCCTCCAGGTCGTCGAGGGCCCCCGCCTGGCCGAGGGCCTCCAGCGTGCGCTTGTTGACGGAGCTCAGGTCTACGTTCTTCGTCACGTCGAAGATCGTCTCGAAGGGACCGTGCTCTTCGCGCGCCTCAATGATCTTGTCGATCGCCTTCTCGCCCGCGTTCTTGATGGCGGCGAGGCCGAAGCGGATCTTGCCGTCCTGAACGGTGAAGTACGCCTTGCTGTCGTTAATGGACGGCGGCAACACCTCGAGGTCCATGCTGCGGGCCTCCTCCAGCACCTTCGAGAGCTTGTCGGTGTTGCCCATCTCGTTGGTCATCGCCGCCGCCATGAACTCCGGCGGGTAGTGGGCCTTGAGGTAGGCCGTCTGGTAGGCGACGAGCGAGTAGGCCGCGCTGTGACTCTTGTTGAAGCCGTACCCGGCGAACTCATTGATGATATCGAAGAGCTCGTTCGCCTCCTCCTCGTCAATGTCGTTCTCCTCCTTGCAGCCCGCAACGAACTTCTCGCGCTGCTTGCGCATGAGCTTCTCCTTCTTCTTGCCCATGGCGCGGCGCAGGATGTCGGCCTCGCCGAGGGAGAAGCCGGCGAGCTCGCGGGCCATCTGCATCACCTGCTCCTGGAACACGGCGATGCCGTAGGTCGGCTCCAGGATGTCTTCGAGGAGGGGGTGCGGGTACTCCACCTCTTCGCGCCCGTGCTTCCTCGCAATGTAGGTGGGAATGTTCTCCATGGGCCCCGGACGGTAGAGGGCATTCATGGCAATGAGGTCGTCGATCTCCGTCGGTTTCAGCTTGCGGAGCCACTCCCGCATGCCGGTGGACTCGAACTGGAAGATCGAGACCGTATCGCCCCGCTGGAAGAGCTCAAACGTCTTTTCGTCGTCGAGCGGGAGGTTGTCAATGTCGATCTCAACCCCCCGCGTCTCCTCCACGAGGTCGACGGTGTCCTCAATGAGCGTGAGGGTCTTGAGGCCGAGAAAGTCCATCTTCAGTAGCCCAAACTCCTCGACCCAGTCGCCGTCGTACTGGGTCGTGAGGACCTTCTCCCCCTTGCTCTTCGAGACGGAGACCGGCACGTAGTCGCTGATCTCGCCGGGGGCGATGATGACGCCGGCGGCGTGGACGCCCGTGTGTCGCACCGAGCCCTCCAGCACCTCGGCGTACTGCATCATTTTGCGCACGTCGGGATCGTCCGAATCCTTTAAGGCGCGGAAGTCCGGATTCTCCTCGAAGGCCTGGTCGAGGTCTACGCCCGGTCCCTCGGGGATCATCTTCGCAATCTCGTCGGCGCGGTCCAGCGGCACATCCAACACCCGCGAGACATCGCGCACCACCGTCTTCGCCCCCATCGTCCCGAAGGTGATAATCTGGCAGACGTTCTCCTGGCCGTACTTCTCGACCACGTAGTCGATCACCTTCGAGCGCCCGCGGTCGTCGAAGTCGATGTCGATGTCCGGCATCGACACGCGCTCCGGGTTCAGGAAGCGCTCAAAGAGCAGGTCGTACTCGATGGGGTCGACGTCGGTGATGCCGAGGCAATAGCTTACGCACGACCCGGCGGCCGAGCCCCGGCCCGGCCCCACCCGCACGTCGAGCTCGCGGGCGGCGTCGGTAAAGTCCTGCACAATAAGGAAGTACCCGGAGTATCCCTCGTCGGCGATAATGCCGAGTTCGTGGTTCAGGCGCTCCACCACCTGTTGCGGCAACGGGTCGCCGTAGCGCTCCTTCGCCCGCTCGAAGGTCACGTGCCGGAGGTACTCGTCCATGTCGTCGAACCCGTCCGGGATGGGGTAGTGCGGCATCAGCAGGTCCCCCATCGGCAACTCGAAGTTGCACTTGTCGGCCACCTTGTTGGTGTTCACGAGCGCCTCGCGCTGAAACTCCTCCGGAATGCCCGTGAGCGCCTCCATCATGCCCTCCGAGTTCTTCAGGTAGAACTCGTCGTTGCTGAAGCGCATCCGGTTGGGGTCGTTGTAGTCGGCCCCGGTCTGGAGGCAGAGGAGGATGTCCTGCGCCTCGTGGTCCTGCTGGTCCACATAGTGCACGTCGTTGGTGGCCACGACCTCCACGTCGTACTCCTTCGCCCAGCGGATCAGCACCTCGTTGACCGTGTGCTGATCGTCGATGTCGTGGTCCTGCAGCTCGATGTAGTAGTCGTCCCCGAAGATGTCCAGGTACTCTTCGAAGAGCTCGCGGGCCCGCTCCTCGCCCTGGTTGAGGATGGCCTGCGGCACCTCTCCCTGCAGGCAACAGGTGGTCGCGATGAGGCCCTCGTGGTGCTCGCGCAGCAGGTCGCGGTCGATGCGCGGCTTGTAGTAGAAGCCCTCCGTGAACGAGAGGGAGGAGAGCTGCATCAGGTTCTCGTAGCCGGTCTGGTTCTTGGCCAGGAGCACCTGGTGGTAGCGGGTCGAATCCTGTTTGTCGTCGATGCCGCTGGGCGTGAGGTAAAACTCACACCCGATGATGGGGTCGACATCGTAGTCCTGCGCCGTGGTGTAAAACTCGGGGACGCCGTAAAGATTGCCGTGGTCCGTAATGGCGACCGAGTTGATCCCGCGCCGGTCGGCACTTTCGAGCAGGTTGTCGATGCCGGCGGCGCCGTCGAGGAGCGAGTACTGCGTGTGGCAGTGAAGGTGCGAGATGTCGGGCATACGGACGTGGGGGTGGAGAGCAGTGCGGCGGCGGGGGCGACGCGGACGAACACCGAAGCCATTGTAAACAAAGAAGCGGGCCCGGGTCCGTCAACGACCGGGGGCGGTTTGTCGAGAAGTTTTCTGGACTTCCGGGCACGGGGCGTACGGGGAGGAATCGAGCGAGGGGGCTATGCATTTTACTTCGCCCATCTCATGTTCTGCCGCTTTCTGCTCTGGACTCCCCCCGCCGCCATGCAATCCCTCTACCTGGTGCATCTGGACCGTCACCACCTGGGCGACAAGCTCTTTTTGAAGTCGCTGGCACAGCACTTTGCCAAGGCGCCGGCGGGGGAGCCGCCCGTGCTTCTCGTCCATGGCAGCGGCGAGAAGGTGGAGCGAACGCTGGAGTCGAAGGGGTACTTTCCGGAGCGGACGGACGGGGTGCTTCAAGTGGAGACTGCCGATCAGCGCCGCCTCGTGGAGCGTGCCGTCCGCGAGACGAACCAGGAGATTGTAGCGGCCCTCACGGACGAGGTCGTGTCGACCGTGGGCATTCAGGGGGTGGATCGCACCCTCCTGCGGCGGGACGCGGAGGAGGGGCTCCGGGCCGAAAATGCCAGCTGGCTGGTGCCTCTGATCAAACAGCGCGTGATCCCGGTCGTGTCCGGCCTGGTCGACGACGGGGAGGTGGAGGAGGTGTGGCCGGCCGATGTGATTGTGGCGCTGGCGACGGCCCTGGCCGACGACTTTGATCCGGTTGCCTGTACGTTGAGCACCGCGGAGCAGGCGGGGCTTCCCGGGCCGGAGGGCGTGCGGTCGACGGCCCCGGTGGATGCGGTGGACGACGAGCAGGTGTCGGAGCCCCCCGCTGTCCGGCGCTTCGTTGAGGCCGGGCTGCCGACGCTGGTCACGACGCTCGGCGGGCTCCTGGACGAGGAGGGGCCGACGGGGACCCAAATCACGCCCTCCGTGCCGTCGGAGTCGCGGGACCCCTCTGCGGCTTGAACCTTTTGACAAATTAGAACCCTCGGTCCCACAGGAGCACCTCCCCACCCGAATCCGGCTTGACAGCGGTTCAGGGAGGTATTATGTTCCTCTGACTCTTAACCGACTCGCGTCCTTTTTACACTCAACTCTTAAATCGTATGAGCACATTCGAAGAACGCTACGGCCAGCTGACCGATCTTGTGGACGGCGCCGAGGAGGACCTGATGAAGTTCTATGAGAAAGGCAACAAGGCGGCCGGAACCCGTGCCCGCAAGAGCCTGATGGAGCTGAAGAAGCTTGCCCACGAAATGCGCCAGGAGATTCAGGAGATTAAGAACAACGATCTCTAACCGACCGACAGTGACGGTCGACCTCTCCTGTACGGCCATTCGATGGCCCAAAAAGGCTATGTCCCTCTGGCATAGCCTTTTTTGTTTTCGGTGGTCCCGTGCCGAGGGGACCACGGGCCGGCTGCATTCTGGTTTTGCAACAACCGATTCCTATGGATTCTTCTCTGCGCTTTGCCCTCCTTACATTCCTCATTGCTCTGCTCGGGGGAGGGCTCCATTTGGCAGGGGCCCAACCCGAACGTCCCGTGGAGCCTGTGTTCTCGGACGAGCAAGAGGCCCCCAAGGTGCCTGACAGTACGGAGGCGGATACGGGGTGGACGTACGATGCCACGGCGCGCCTGAACGTCTCGCAGGCGGCTTACAAAGACTGGCAGGAAGGGGGCGGGCTCAACTCGCTGTCGATCTCGGCGGCGACGGGGGCCGTGGCCCAGGAGCGTCAGGGGGATTGGCTTCAGTTGCACGAAGTACGCCTTGCCTTTGGCGTGCTCAATCAAGAGGATCAGGCTCTTCGAAAAGCGGAAGATCAAATCCGCTACCAGTCGAGCCTCCGATACCAGGGAGACGGCTTTTTTCGGGTGTTCAATCCCACAGTCGCGGGCCAGCTTCGTACCCAGTTTGCCTCCGGGTTTGATTACGGGGACGACAATCCCTTTGAGGGAGAGGTAGAACCCGGAGATCCGCGGCTCGATCAGCAGGAGCCTCCGTTTGAAACCTCCTCGTTCTTCGCGCCGGCCTTTCTGACCGAGTCTATTGGTCTCACGTATCAGCCCGCAGAGATCCTCACCCTGCGCCTGGGTGCGGCGTCGAAGCAAACGATTGTCGTCGAGGAGGATTTCCGGGAGCTATACGGGGTGGATTCGGAGGCGCTGGCCCGGGTGGAAGCGGGTGCAGAGTTTGCGTCGTCGCTGGACGCGCGGCTGACTGAAAACATTCGGTACCGCTCCGACCTCAACGCCTTCTTTGCGGTGAACCAGCTGGAGGAGCCCCCGGACGTGCTGTGGGAGAACGAGGTGATTCTGTCCGTCAACGACTGGCTGACGACCAACCTGGAATTCACGGCCCTCTACGATCAGACGACGATCGACGCCATTCAGCTCCGCGAGACGATTTCGGTCGGGGTGTCCTTTACGCTCCTGTAGTCCTTTTTCCTCGCCGTCTGGGGACGGGGCTCGGCTGATATGATGGTTCGTGTGTGTGCCGCGTACGTGCTGCTGGGGGCTGCACTGTGGCCGATTCCTCTTCTGAATGTGTTGCAGGCGGAATCGGCCGCGGTGGTGGCGTTTGTGTCGTTTTTCGTGGCGGGGTGGGGCGCGACCCGCTCGTTTGTGGCCGGGGGGCGGTCGGTTTGGGGCGTGCTGGCCCGTCAGGTCGGAGCGGGGCTGCTCCCCCTGGGGATGCTACTGATCGCGCAGCTCTGGGCCCCGAACTGCACCCTGGGACAGGGGCTTCTGTTCTACCTTTTGTTTCCGGTCGTCACCGTTGTCTTTGCGGTTGGGCTGGCCTACGCCCTGACGGCCCGTTCGCCACGCAGACCGTTTGCCCTGCTTGCGGGGGTAGGGGTGTCTCTCTCCGTCTTGGGCCCGCTGTACGACCTTGGGGGGCACCCGCAGTTTTACACGTACAATCACGTGTTTGGTGGGGTGCTCGGCCCCATCTACGACGAGCAGCTCGCCATCCGGGACGGCCTTTTTGTCTTCCGAGGGCTGACGCTCCTCTGGGCCTTTGCGGCGGTGCAGGTGGGCCGGTGGCTCCGGGGAGGGCGGGGCGGAGCGGGGCTCGTCGGGTCGCTCGTGCTGATCGCTCTGGCCTACGGGTACGCTGGGCCGCTGGGGATGAACACGACGGCCGAGGGACTGCAATCGGCCCTGGGCGGACACTACCAGACGGAGCACTTCGACCTGTACTACGAGCCGTCGAGTCTCGATTCGGCTGCGGTAGCGGCCCTGGCGGCCGATCACGAGATGCACTACGATCGTCTCCGGCGGCGTCTGGCGTCGGAGCCGCCAGGGGACGAGCGCATCCAGAGCTATCTCTATCCGTCGCCGGAGGTGAAGGGGCGGCTGACGGGGGCCCGCACCACGAGCGTGGCGCCGGTGTGGCTGGATCGGCCCCAGGTGCACCTGCTGGAGCGGCGGGCCGAGGCGAGCCTGGGGCACGAGTTGGCCCACGTCTGGTCGCGCCCCTACGGCCTCCCGCTGCTGAAGGCGTCGTGGGCCCCTGGGCTGGTGGAGGGGTGGGCCGTGGCCCTGGAGGCGCCGACGCCCGGGCCGACGCCGCACGATCTGATCGCTACGGCCTGGGCGGCCGACTCGGCGGGGGCGGTGGAGGACCGGGCCGACGCGCTGACGCAGCGCCTCTCGCCGTGGGGGTTCTGGACGGGGCGAGGGGCCGTCTCCTACGCGACGATGGGGTCGTTTGCCGCGTACCTTCTGTCTGCGTACGGCCCCTCCCGACTCAAAGCCGTATACGCCCGGGGCAACTTTGAGGCGGTGTATGGCCGGCCGTTGCGCCAGCTCGCGGAAGAGTGGGTCGAATACATTCGAGATCGACGAATCGTAGCGGCCTCCACCTACAGTGTGATTTCGCGGCAGTTTGCCCGGCCGTCTCTTTTCGAGACCGACTGCCCGCACTACGTCCCGCCCGCCCGTCGACACGTGCAGGCGGCGCGCCGGGCGGAGCGGCGACGGGACACCAGCCAGGCGCAGGAGCACCTGCGGGCGGCACTGCGGCAGGCGCCCCAGTCCGTGGAGGCCCACGCGGCATTGGCCCGCCTGCAGCTGGCGACCGGGGCGGCCGCGGCGGCTCGTCACCAGCTCGACACCCTCTCGATGACCCCGATGCCGGCCCGTCTCCTCCGGCTGCGGGGCGATGCGCACGCGCTCACGGACGAGCCGGACACGGCCCGGGCGCTGTACCGCCGCGCCGCGGCCCGAACGCCTCGATATGCCCCGTCTCAGCGGGTGCACCGGCGCCTTCGGGCCGCCGTGGCGTCTCGGCCCGAGGTGGTGCGGGTGCTCACGAGTGGCGATTCGGCCCACGTGCAGGCGCGGAGGCTCCGCTCGTGGCGGGGCGATCCCGGTGTGGATGCATGGCGGGCCCTCCGGTGGCAGGAGGCGCACCGGTACGAGGCGGCCGCAGCGGTGTGGGACGGGCTCCGACTCCCGACGGCCTCGTGGCCCCGGGCCTGGCGTCAGACCGCCGATGTGCAGGCCCAGGCCTGGCAGGCGGAGGCCGCGGCCCGGGCCGGTCGGTCGGAGGTTGCGGAGCGGACGGCCGAGGCGGGGGCGGAACGGGCCCGTCGAATGGGGGCCAGGGGCTGGGCGCGCTCCATCCAGCGGTGGGGCGACGGGCGCCCTGCGTTGGGGGAGTGACGTCGGAAGACATGCCGTTTCTGCGCGCCGGTGAACCTGCGGGGACCGCTCGGGTTCATCGGGTAGCGTCGCTTCTACACTGTTCGTTGCCGCACCGGCCGTTTCATGATGTTGTCGGAGGTTCGTCTCCTGTTCTGCGTGGTGTGTGGGGGGCTTCTCATTGGGCTCGGCGGGTGTGCGTCCTCGAACCAGACGGAGGAGGAGGGGGCGGACGGCGAGCCGCGACAGTCCGAGGTGCAGTCCCTCGGCCCCGACCTGGCTCCGCCCGTCCGGTCCATTCGCACCATTCAGCTGTACCCGGGCGACGATGAGCGCCGCCTGCCGATTACGTCGCTTCGGGAGGGGCCGCAGCTCACGCTGGAGTTTGATCTGATGGAGGCACAGGGGCGTCCGCTCACGGTTCGATTCAAGCATGCGAACCGGCAGTGGGAAGAGGATCTTGCGCCGAGCCGCGCCCTGGAGTCGTACACCGACGATGCGCTGGTGGAGTATCAATCGTCGCGGGGGACGCAGGTCGAGTACACCCACTACACCTACCGCTTTCCGAACGACGACATCCGCTTCCGGACGAGCGGGAACTACGTGCTGCAGGTCACGGAGCGCGGGCGGCGCGATTCGGTGTTGTTCGAGCAGGCGTTTTTTGTGACCGAGGGGGAAGGGACGCTGGAGGCCCGACTGGAAACGTTCCCCATTCCGGGGCAACAGCTCCTGTCCGTGCGCCCCCTTGCTCAGTTCGACCCGCCCTCGAGTCTGCGGGGGGACCCGTTCGGGTACACCGCCTGCTTCGTGCGCAACGGGCGCTTCGACGACGTTCGGTGTGAGGAGCGCCCGCGTCTTGCAAGCCAACCGCGACTCGAGTTCGAGATGGATCGCCGTCGCGCCTTTGCCCCCCTCACGGCCGATTACACGGTGGACTTGGGGGTTCTGCAGGGCGGACGACGAATTGAGCGCACGGACCGCACGTCGTCCCCGTTTCGGGTGCTCCTGGAGCCGGATTATGCCCGCTTCTCAGGGGGGCGCCCGGAGGCGCTGCTCAACGGGCAAATCGTTGTGCGCAATGCGGTGAGGGGGCGTGCCAATCCTGCCCTTACGGCCGAGTACGTGGAGACCACGTTCGCCTTTGTGCCGCCAAACGAACAGCCCGTCCAGGGAGGGCTCACGGTGGCCGGGAGCTTTTCGGGGATGACGCCCGCCCGTGGAACGGAGATGCGCTGGGTGGCCGGGCGTGGCCGCTACGAGGGCGAGGTGCTTCTGAAACAGGGGCAGTACCAGTACTTCTACGCCTCGGAGGACGCAGCGCTGACCGAAGAGATGCGCCGCACGCAGTCGAGGCGTCGGGACAACGTCTACACCACGTTTGTGTACTACGAAGACCCGAGCCGCGGCACCGACCGGCTCCTTCAGGTCCGGAGCCTTCAGCGGTAATTGTGTCTGGCGGGCACGAGCGCGGCCCACATATAACAGAAGCGCCCCGTCCCGAACAGGAGGGGCGCTCCAAAATAATCACATGAGGGACGGGGGCTAGCCGATGACAACCACGTCTTGGGCATTGGGCCCCTTGTCGGTTTGGCCGACGCTGAACTCCACTCGGTCGTTCTCGTCGAGGCTCTTAAATCCGTCCGTGTCAATTTCGCTGTAGTGGACAAACAGATCCTCCCCCCCACCTTCGGGGACAATGAATCCGTAGCCCTTTTCGTTGCTGAACCATTTCACGGTTCCTGTCTGTCGCTCGTCCATTGTGCTGCAAGGTGTTACGAAGAATACATGTGCTGGCCGTGGCCAAGTGGCGACCCCGTTTTCGCCCTGCGCCGAGAAAGGCACACGCCGAGATAGGAACCGACTTGGGACTCTTTCTTGATTATAGCGTTATAGTTACGGGAAAGTCAACACGTTCTTCGTCCTGACTACAGAAAAAGGGGGATAAGGCCCGCATACCCTCTTTTCTGGCAGACAGATTGAGACCCTCGTTCATCGTTCCACGGACCCTACGTGTTCTGCTATGGCTCTCGCGCTCACCAGTCTCGTCGATGATCCGCCTCGCTTCCGCACGCAGGAGGTCGTGCGGGAGGCAATCGAATCGGCCTGTGCGGCGCATCCCGACGTGGCGTCGTTCCACGAGTTGGGGGCGAGCGAGGAGGGGCGCCCCCTCTACGGGGCGGTACTGGGGCACGGGGACCAAACGGTCAGCCTCGTGGCGGGCCATCACGCGGACGAGCCGGTGGGGCCGGAGGCGCTCCGGTGCTTCATTCTCCGCGCCCTCCACCACCGCGACCTGATGGCCCCGTGGTTTCGGCGATACCGGTTTGTTGTGGTGCCGCACGTGAACCCGGATGGGGAGGCGCGCAATCGTCCCTGGATTGAGCAGTGGCCCGACCTGTCGGCCTACCTGCAGCACGTGGTACGGGAGGCGCCGGGGCGCGACCTGGAATACGGATACCCGGACATGCGGCCCGAGAACCAGCACGTCGCTTCGTTCCTTCGCTCGCACGCTCCGTTTGCACTGCACGCCAACCTGCACGGGATGTCGGTGGCGGAAGGGGGGCTGCTGCTGATCAATCGTCCCTGGACGTTTCGCACGCAGTCGCTTCGCGACGACTTTCGACGGGCGGTGCGGGCCGAGGGCCTTCGCATGCACGACCACAATCGGAAGGGAGAGAAGGGCTTCTTCTGGCTCGAACCGGGGTTTCAGACGACCCCGCGAGGGGATGCGATGCGGACATACTTTCGGGCGCAGGGGGACGAGGCGATGGCCCGCCGCTTCCACGACAGCTCGATGGAGTTTGTGATGAAGCGTGGGGGAGATCCCCTCGCCCTGGTCACGGAGCTTCCCCTCTTTGTCGTGCGGAACGACGATCCGACCCCTGGCCATCCCGACGAGTACCTGCGGCTGCGGGACCGCCTCCCAGAGGTGCGGGCGCGGCTGGAGCGAGGCGACGACATCGACGGGCTCCTGAGCTCCTTCGACCTACGCCCGGTGCCCCCGGCGGTGGGCATGCGGCTGCAGATGCGGGCCGTGGAGCTGGGGCTTCGATCCGTGGCGGAGGACGGGGGCGTCGGGGGCGCCGTTCGCTAAAAGTGGAATCGAAGAAAGGCCGCTCCCCCCGTCCGGAGCACGGACGCGGAGCGCTCCGGTGGGGCGTTTTCGGGCTGGCCCAGGTTGATGTAGTAGAACCGCGCCTCCGCGCCCACCGAGAAGTGGTCGCTCACGTAGTAGTCGCCCCCGACGACGGGCCCGAGGAACAGGTTGATGGCGGCGAGGCGCTGCTCCGGCGCGCTCGCTGATTCGAGGCTCTCCACCTCGCGGGTAACCCCGATCCGTGCGCCCGTCAGGAGCAGGGTCTGTCCGAAATCCGCGCGGTAGAAGGCCCCGGTGCCAAACGTGAGGGCCGAGGTCGTCTCCGACTGCGCCGCCTCGGACTGGGCCTGTCGAACATAGCCGACCTGCGGTTCCAGGCGCACCTGTCCGAAGGTGATGGGGACGGTGAGCCCCACGGGGGCCGCCGCGGCGGTGGGCTCGGAGAGGGAGGGCGCCGCTGCATTCAGGGCAACCCCTACGCCAATGGTCGGGGGTGCGCCCTGCTCGGGTTGACCAACGGCCGGGGCCGACCCGTAAACGAGCATCACAGTCAGCAGGAGACACAGGCCGCGGGGCGACATGGGAAGGAGGACTTGGGGGAAGAATGGGTCCCCGGCAGTGTAGCCCGGGGCGCACGGAGCATCAAGCGGAGACAGGGGTATTTCTGACGTTGGGGAGCGATCCTCTTCCTGACCGTCGGTTTTGTCTCCCCGGCGTGCCGTCCAAGCGTCTCCAAGAGCTTCCGGTCGAAGTTGTCCCCTCTTCTGTCCTTCACAAATTGAACGCCACTCCCTATGTCATACCTTTTGTACGGAGCGTACGGGTACACGGGCCGCCTCATCGCCCGTCGGGCCGTCGAGCAGGGCCATCAGCCCATTCTCTCCGGTCGAAACCCGGAGGCCCTCCGTCCCCTGGCGGACGAATTGGGGCTTCCCCATCGGCCCGTGGATCTGAGCGAGGACGGGCGACTCCGGGCGGTGCTCGACGAGGTGGACGCGGTGCTTCACTGCGCGGGTCCCTTTGCCGACACGGCCGCCCCCATGGTTGCTGCCTGTCTGGATACGGGCACGCACTACCTTGACATCACCGGAGAGTTGGACGTGTTCAGCGCCCTGGCGCGGCGCGATCGGGAGGCGAAGGCCGCCGGGGTTGTGCTCCTGCCGGGCGTTGGGTTCGATGTGGTGCCGACCGATTGCATGGCCGCGGCGCTCCACGAGCGGATGCCGTCCGCCACCACGCTTGAGATTGCCTTCATGAGCACGGGGGGCTGGTCCACCGGCACGGTCAAGACGGCGGTTGGGCAGCTGGGCAAGGGGGGCCTCGTCCGGCGGGACGGGCGGCTCGTGTCGGTTCCGTCGGGATGGACGTCCCGGACCGTTGATTTCGGCGATCATCCGCGGACGGTCGTCTCCATCCCGTGGGGCGACCTCGTCACGGCGGCGCACAGCACCGGCATTCCGAACATCACAACCTACACGTATCTGCCGCCCCTCGGGCGTCGGTTGTTGCGGGCCAGTCGCCACGTGCAGCCCCTCTTCGGGGCAGCCCCCGTGCAGGCCCTCCTGCGCCGGCTCGTCGGGTGGCTCGAGGCAGGGCCGTCGCCGGAGGCGCGCCGGCAGGGGCACTCGGTCGTGTGGGCGTCGGTGCGGAATCCCGACGGGGATCGCCACTCGGCGCGCCTGCAGGGACCGGAGGCCTACACGCTGACGGCCCGGACGGCGGTGGCGGCGGTGGGCCACGTCCTGGACGGCGGGGCGGCCCCGGGCTATCAGACGCCCGCGACCGCCTTCGGCTCGTCCTTTATTTTGGATATTGAGGGCGTTACGCAGTAGCGCCAAGCGACCCGCTCCCGGAGGCGCGGGCCCGATCCGCCGAGCCATCCCCGTAATAGCACGGGAGTCTTTCGGGCCCCGAGCCGCGGCCTCTTTGCCATTGGCGGCCAGTTCGGAAACGATCCGCTCCGAGAGTGCTCGTGGTGCGGGCAGCAGGCCCCGCCCTTCTCCCGTGTGATCCCCGCGCCGCATCGCAGTGTGCGAGGACGTGACGGAGGGGGAGGGGGCGGTGGGATCGCGCCCAGATGCGAACTGTCCGGTAGGGAGGGGCGCGAGGGCGTTCCTGGGCGACGTCGAAGGCACACGAAACCCCGCTCTTTGGAGGTGGGGCGAATACCAGATCGTTGCGCGAGAGAAAAGAACAAAATGGGGGGGCATCCCTTTCCGTACCTGCTACGCAATCATTCCCTTGCAGGGTGTGCCCGAGTATATTCATGTCTGGGCTTGCCAAGGGAACGTCAACTCATGGTCTTGTCCACGAACCCCCCTTCACCCATGGCTTTTGATCTTCCGGAGCTGCCCTACGACTACGATGCCCTGGAGCCGCACATCGACGAACGTACGATGCGGATCCACCACGACAAGCACCACGCCGGCTACACCCGCAAACTGAACAATGCCCTTGAGGGACACGAGAAGCTTCAGAAGCACTCCATCGAGGAGCTGCTGACCGGGCTTGACAACCTCCCGGCCGACGTCCAGACCGCCGTCCGCCAGAATGGAGGAGGCTTTTACAACCATCGCCTGTTCTGGACCGTCATGTCCCCCGACGGCGGAGGCACGCCGAGCGGCGACCTTGCCGGTGCGATTGAGGAAGCGTTTGGCTCCTTCGACGCGTTTCAGTCGGCCTTTTCCGACGCGGCGTCCGGGCGATTCGGGAGCGGCTGGGCCTGGCTCGTTGCACAACCCAGCGGCGACCTGTCCGTGACCGACACCCCCAACCAGGACAATCCCCTGTTGGAGGGCCACACCCCGATTCTCGGGCTGGACGTGTGGGAGCACGCCTATTACCTGAACTATCAGAATGAGCGCGGCACCTACATCGACGCGTGGTGGAACGTGGTCGATTGGGACGCCGTGGCGGACAACTACGAGGCCATTGTCGCGTAGGCCCCGTAGAGAAGAGCCTGGCTCTTCCCTCTTGTTCCACGTCAAGGGTGGTGGCACGCGCCGCCACCCTTTTGACGTTTGGGACGGGCTCCGTCGGAGTTCGCGGGCGATGGCCGTCATTGGCATTGGGGACGCGGCCCTTTGAGGTCTCGGTGAAGGGGATGCGACTTCTCGGTGCGTCCCTTAGTTTCCTCGTGCTCTTTGTCAGGGAGAGGTTGAATGGTCGCGCGAGCGGCTCCCTTTTGTTTTTCTGCTGCGCGTTATCCCATGATCGAACTTAGCGGCATGGCGGCCTGGGTGCTAAGCGGGTGCCTCGCGGCCCTTGGCTTGTCGCTCGTGTTGTCGTTTATTCGGTTGCTCCGGGGGCCGAGCCTCCCCGATCGCATCATTGCCCTCGACCTGGTGGCCTACCAGGCGGTGGCTCTGATGCTGACGTACGCCGTGGTGATGGGGCAACCCAATTTTTTGGAGGTGGCGCTGGTCCTGGCGCTCATCGCCTTCCTGGGGACGGTTGCGTTTGCCCGGTACCTGGAGTATCAGACTGCCCCCCAAACCCCTTCCTCTGATTCCCCGTAGCTCATGATTTTGCAAGTGATCGGGGTGTTGTTTTTCACCCTGGGAACGTTTTTCGTTGTGGTCGCCAGCGTGGGCATGGTGCGCTTCCCAGACCCGCTCATGCGACTCCACGCCTCAACGAAGGCCGGAACGCTCGGCGCGGCCTTCGTGGCGAGTGGGGTCATGTGCTTTTATCCTACGCTCAGCATTGCCGCCCGAGGAACAGCGCTCATTCTGTTTCTGCTGTTGACAGCGCCGGTGGCCGCCCACATGATTGGGCGGGCGTCGTACTACGGCGGGGAGGAGTTCAACGTGCACCTCTGGGACGGTACGGTGATTGATGAGATGCACGACGCGCTCTGGCCCACGGATGATTCCGCGTCCGGTTCGTCCCCCGCCGGTTGACGAACCGGCGCCCGCGTTTCTGTCGTCCTTTCGTGAATGATGCTGAGCACCATGGGTCTTTTTGCCGTCGTCTTCTCTGGGTTCGGGCTGGCGCTGCTCGCGCCCTGGATCGTCCCCCGGACCGGCCGGGCCACCGGATGGATCCTGGGCCTCCTCCCCGCCGCCATTACGGGGTACCTGGCCACGCTCGTTGGGCCGGTCGCGGCCGGGGAGACCCTGCAGGTCGGGGTGTCCTGGGTGCCGGGCCTGAATGTGGACATGGCGTTCTATGTCGATGGCCTGAGCCTCTTCTTTGCGCTCCTGATTGCCGGCATTGGCACCCTCATCTTTGTGTACGCAGGAGGGTACCTGAAGGGGCATCACCACCTGGGGCGGTTCTTTAGTTACCTGTCGATGTTTATGGCCGCCATGATTGGGCTCGTCCTGGCGGACAACCTCTTTACCTTCTACATCTTTTTTGAGCTCACGAGCTTTGCCTCGTTCGTGCTGATCGGCTTCAACCACGACGAGGCCCCGTCCCGCCGGGCCGCCTGGCAGGCCCTTCTGGTGACCAAGGCGGGCGGGCTTGCCCTCCTCGTCGGCTTCCTGCTCATGGAGCAGGTCACCGGCACCCTGCAGATCTCGGCCCTCCTGACGATGGGCGACGCCCTGCGCGATTCGGCCTATTACGTGCCCATCCTGTTGTTGGTGCTGGCGGGGGCGTTCACCAAGTCGGCCCAGTTCCCGTTCTACTTCTGGCTGCCGAACGCGATGGAGGCGCCCACGCCCGTGAGCGCCTATCTCCACTCGGCCACCATGGTGAAGGCAGGGATCTACGTCCTCGCTCGCTTCCACCCGGTGCTTTCGGGCACGACGCTGTGGGTGGTGCTGGTTGGCGGCATCGGGGCCGCGACGATGCTGCTGAGTGCGTGGCTGGCCCTGCAGTATACGGACATGAAGAGCATCCTGGCCTACACGACAATCATGGCCCTGGGGCTGCTTACGATGCTGCTCGGGGTGGGGACGGAGGCGGCCGTGACGGCCTGCCTCGTGTTTGTCCTCGTCCATGCCTTCTACAAGGCGGCGCTCTTTATGGTGGCGGGGGCGGTGGACCACGAGCTGCACGTGCGGGACATCACGAAGCTGCGCGGACTGAAATCCAAGATGCCGATTACGGCGGCCGCCGCGGGCATTGCGGCCCTGTCGATGGCGGGGATTCCCCCGCTCTTCGGGTTTGTCGGAAAAGAACTCATCTACGCGGCTGCCCTGCACTTTGGGCCGGCCGTGGCGGCGGTGACGGTCGTGTCGGTGCTCGCGAATGTGGCGCTCGTGGCCTCGGCGGGCCTGCTGGCGGTGCGTCCCTTTTGGGGGTCGCTGAACGAGGTCACGAAGAAGGCGCACCGGCCGGCGGCCGGGCTCTGGTTTGGGCCGGCGGTGCTGGCCGTCTTTAGCCTGGGCCTCGGCCTGGCGCCCTGGGTGCTCGACGCCGCCGTCCTCGGCCCGTCCGTGGGGGCGGTCCTGGGCGCGTCCGTCTCCCCACACCTGGCCCTGTGGCACGGCCTGAACCTGGAGTTGGGACTCAGTGCGCTGACGCTGGCGGGGGGCGTGGCGACGTACTTCGGGTGGAACGCGATGTATACGAGCGCGCCGGGGCGGGCCTTCGAGCGGTGGCTGGGGACCGGGCTCGACAACGGCTACGATCACGTCGTGAACGGCCTCATGGCGTTCGGGGCGTGGCAGACGCGCCTTCTCCAAAATGGGCGCCTTCGCAACTACCTCTCGACCATCCTGGTCACGTTCCTCGTGCTGGTTGCCTCCGCCGCCGTCCACACTGGGGCGCTCCAGTGGTCGCCCTCGGTGGCGGGCATTGCCGTGCAGGAGTGGATCCTGGGGGGGCTGGTGGTGGGCGGGGCCGCGGCTACCATCTTCTTCCGCTCCCGCCTCGCAATGGTCATCTCGCTGGGGGTGTCCGGGTTTAGCATCGCCCTGCTGTACCTCGCCTACAGCGCCCCGGACCTGGCCATGACCCAGTTCCTGATCGAGACCCTCACGGTGATCCTCTTTGTGCTCGTGCTGGCGACCATGCCGCTCGTCCGCGAGCAGCTGTCTCCCGGGACGGCGGTGCGGGACGGGGCGATCGCGATTGGGGTGGGGGGGACGGTCACGGCCCTCGTGCTTGCGGTGCTCCACGTGCCGTTCTCTAACCCGATGGGCGAGTACTATTCCCAAAACAGCTACGTGGAGGCCGAGGGGCAAAACATTGTGAACACCATCCTGGTCGACTTCCGTGCGCTCGACACGCTGGGGGAGATTACGGTGCTGCTGATTGCGGGCATGGGCATTTATGCGATGCTGGGGCTGGGACGGGCCCTCACCCCGGAGGAGTTGGGCGGGGCCGCGACCGATGCCCCCGCCGAGCCCGACGCCGTCGCCTCCGCTTCTTCCGAACCGGCTGAAGAGGTATCATGAGAAACTCCCTGATCCTGCGTACGGCGGCGCGCCTGCTCGTGCCGCTCATCTTGCTGTTCTCCGTCTTCCTGATGCTGCGCGGCCACAACGAGTCCGGCGGCGGGTTTATCGGGGGACTGGTGGCCGGGACGGCTTTTGCCCTCTACGCGATGGCGTACGGCACGGCGGCCTCCCGTCGCGCTCTCCGGACAACCCCGCAGGCGCTGCTGGCGGCCGGGCTGGCCACGGCCCTGCTCAGCGCCGTCATTCCGCTGTTTCAGGGCGGGGCGATGCTGCAGGGCCTCTGGGCCAAGCCCCTCGGGGTGAAGGTGGGCACGCCCATCCTGTTCGACGTGGGGGTCTACCTGATCGTCATCGGCATTACGCTGATGATCGTCTACGAGCTGGACGAATCGGGCGTGCAGTTCTTTCCGCAGGAGCCCCATCCGGCCTCCCTGCCGGCCGAGGCCGAAGAGTCGGCGTAGGGCCCGCACCGTTTGCCACGAGTCGCATCACGCTTCAGTACGATGGAGACGCTTCTTGCCTTTGTGATCGGCGGCCTGGTTGCCGTGAGCATCTATCTTCTGATGCGGCGCGACCTGGTCCGTAAAGTCATCGGGGTCGTGATCCTCTCGAATGCCATCAACCTGCTCATCTTTACGGTCGGGCGGGTGACGCAGGGGGCCTCGCCCCTCATCCCGTCCGCGGACAAGGTGCCTCCGGAAGGCATTGCCAACCCGCTGTCGCAGGCCCTCATCCTCACCGCCATCGTCATCGGGTTTGGCATGCTCTCATTTGCGCTCGTTCTGCTGTACCGCACCCAGCAGTCCACGGGGACCGTCGATGCGGAGGCCTTCGTGGATGAAGGGCCGGACCCGAGCACGTAGAGGCCCCGCTGCGCCGTCGCACTGTTTTGCTCTGACCCCTACCCAGCTGCATGGATTCGCATACGCTGCTGCTTCTGCCGCTTCTGATTCCGTTCGTCGTCGCCGTGGCGACCCTGGCGCTGCGGACCCGTCCGGGGCTGCAGAAGGCGCTCAACCTGATTGGGATGACGGGCATCCTCGCCGCGTCGATTGCGCTCCTCGTCCGGATTGGCAACGAGGGCATCCAGGCCACGGGCCTCGGCGGCTGGCCGGCGCCCTTCGGCATCATGATGGTGGCCGACCACCTCAGCGTCATCATGCTGATCGTGTCGGCCCTCATCGGGGTGGCGGTGGCGATCTACGCCATTCCCAATGTGGATGCCCAGCGCGTTGGCTTCGGGTTCTACCCCTTCATGAACCTGCTCATGGTGGGCATCAACGGGGCCTTCCTGACCGGCGACCTCTTCAACCTCTACGTGTGGTTCGAGGTGATGCTGATCTCCTCGTTCGTGCTCATTGTGTTGGGCAACACGGATGAGCAGCTCGCGGGCGGCATTAAGTACGTCGTGATCAACCTCGTCTCGTCGCTCTTCTTCCTGGCCGGGGTGGGGATGATCTACGGCCTGACCGGGACGCTGAACATGGCCGAGCTGGCGATGGCGCTTCCGCAGGTGGAGCAGGAGGGCCTCGTCACAGTGGTCGCCATGCTCTTTCTGGTCTCCTTTGGCATTAAGGCCGCGCTTTTTCCGCTCTTTTTCTGGCTCCCGGCCTCCTACCACACGCCCCCGGCCGCCGTGTCCGCCTTCTTTGCGGGGCTGCTGACCAAGGTGGGCGTGTACGCCCTCATCCGGGTCTTCACGCTCCTCTTCACGCAGGACGTCGGGTTCACGCACGGCTTGCTGCTATGGGCGGCGGGGCTGACGATGGTGAGCGGGGTGTTGGCGGCGGCGATTCAGACCGATTTCCGCAAGATCCTCTCCTTCCACATTATCAGCCAGATCGGGTACATGATCATGGGGCTGGCCCTCTTTACGCCGCTGGCGCTGATTGGGGCGGTGTTCTACATCGTGCACCACATCATCGTGAAGGCCAACCTCTTCCTGGTCAGTGGGGCCGCCAACCAGCTCCAGGGGACCTTCAGCCTCAAGAAACTGAAGGGGCTGTACGCGGCCCACCCGCTCATGGCGGTGCTCTTCGTCATTCCCGCCTTTTCGCTGGCGGGGTTCCCGCCGCTGTCGGGCTTCTGGGCGAAGCTCATTCTGGCGAAGGCCGGACTTGAGGCCGGCGCGTACTGGATTGTCGCGGTGGCCATGGCGGTGGGGCTCTTCACCATGTACTCGATGTCGAAGGTGTGGGTGAACGCGTTTCTCCCCGGCACCGACGAGGACGTCGACGCCGGGCGCACGCCCACCGCCGTCCGCGTGATGTATCTGTCCATCGGGGCGCTGGCGGCCGCGACGATTTTCATCAGTGTCTTTGCCGGGCCGGTGTACGAAATGGCCGAGCAATCGGCCGACGAACTCATGAACTCCTCTGCCTACATTGAAGCCGTAACGGGCCATGAAGAATCTGTTGCTGACTCTGCTACTCGCGTTGATCTGGACGGCCGTGCAGGGGGCGTTCACGCTCAGTAACTTCGCCCTCGGGTTTGTGCTCGGCTACCTGGTGCTGCTCATCATGCAGCCGCTGCTGGGCGAGGCCGGCTACGATGCCCGGCTCTGGCACCAGGTCACCCTGGTCGGGGTCTTCGTGGTGGAGCTGGTGTTGTCGAGCCTGCGGGTGGCGTACGAGGCGGCCACGCCCGGCTTCGGGATGCGCGCCGGCATCATTGCGGTGCCGCTCGACGTAGAGTCGGATCTGGGAATCACGCTCTTCGCCAATCTGATCTCCCTGACGCCCGGCACGCTCAGCCTAGAGCTCAGCGACGACCGGAGCCGCCTGTTCGTCCACGCCATGTACATTGACGACACCCCGGAGGCGGAGGTCGCCCACCTAAAAAACACGCTCGAGCGTCGGGTCATTCGGGCGCTGGGAGGCGACGCCGGCGCGCCGGTGGCGGCCGGGTGATCAAGACCTAGTGGTGCTCATTCGCCCTCGCGGTTCGGCATGGTTTCTCCGCCCCTTGCGGCCCGGTTGTCGTCCAGCGTGGTGCTTCTGGGCGGGGTGTACGACGCGCAGGAGGCGGAACGCTGGCGGGCCTGGCTCTCGAACGAGGAACGGAACTGCCTCCAGGAGTTTGGGTCCGAGCGGCGGCGCCGGGCCTTCCTGACGGGCCGCGCGGTGGCGCGTCGGCTCCTGGCGACGGAGCTCTCCCTCCGCCCGTCCGACGTGCCCCTGCGGCGGGCCGACGACGGAGCGGTGGACGTCGTGGGAACCGACTGGCACCTGTCGATTGCCCACTCTGGCGATCGGGCCCTTGCCGCGGCGGCGCCCCATCGGGTGGGGAGCGACGTGGAGCGCCTGAAGCCCCGCGACCCGGACGTGGCGCGCTTCCTCCTGCATCCCGACGAGCGTCCCCTTCTCGACGCGCTGCCGTACGACCGCAACCGCACGCTCCTGCTCCTCTGGACCCTGAAGGAGGCGCCCCTGAAGGCGCGGCGGTCGGGCTTTCGTCTCTCCCCGAAGACGCTTCGACTCACGGTCGACGCGGAGGCCCAGACGGCCACGGCGGTGGTGGGCGATGCGGAGCGGTGGACGGTGTCGTTTGCCGCCTGGGACGACTACTGGACCTCCGTGGCGGTTCCGAGCGCGGAGGCGTCGTCCCCCTAGGACTGCCACCGGCGCCAGAGCCACCCGGCCAGGGCGGTGCTGCCGAGTCCGGCGAGGAGGGGGGTAAGCGAGGGCTCGGACACCGCTTCGAGGTCGACGAGTCCGCTGGTGCGCCCGAGGTCGGCGATCTGATCGACGTCCAGGATGCCCGACAGCGTGTCGGTGGTGGCGGCGTGGACGGCGGCGGCCGCGACGAGCTCGACGGGAAGCGGTCGACCCGCCCGGGCGCTGTATCCGTGTAGCCCGCCGGGCAGTTGGTTCAGGACGGCGGCCATGGTGCCGGTGCCGGGCCGACGAGCGCCGAACACGAGGTTCGGGCGCAGGCTGACAAACCGGAGGGAGGGGAACTGGTCGGGGAGCTGTCGCTCCACCCGCCGCTTCGACGCGAGGAAGCTCTGCGGCACGACGGGGGGCTTGTCGCGCACGGACAGAAAGACAAAGGCGTCCAGGTCGGCCGCGACGGCGGCCTTTGCTGCCCGCAAGGCCGATTGGGCGTTTACGAGATCATACGTGATGCCGTCGCTGGGACGCTCCCGGATTGTGGCGACGGAGTGGACGAGGGCGTCGGCCCCGTCCAGGAAATCGCTCCACGTGTTGGGCTCCAGGACGTCGGCGGCGCGCCACTCGACCTCCGAGACCCACGGATGCTGGGCCGGAGAGATGTCCGGACGGCCCGTGCGCCCGAAGGCAGCAACGTCGTGACCGTTTCGGACGGCGATGCGGCAGATGTCGCTCCCGATAAATCCGTTTCCGCCGGGGACAACCAGTTTCATGGGGCAGTGCGCTTGGTTCGACTGTGACTCCATTCCTTGAACGAGTCGCCCGCCCTCCGTTCCGAACCGAGTCTCCGGACCCTCGAGGGCGACAGGAGGGGCGCAGGGGAGAGGAGCGGAGTGCAACGTGTCTCCTCTCCGCTCGTATACCCGATGGAAGCGCTTCACTCTGGCCGAGGGGCCCCTGCTCGTCTCCGTTTTGTCTCATCAGTTGCCCGTTCCCATGAATCCCGATCGTTATCAGCCGGAGCATCCGGTCCGCTTCGTGACCGCCACGAGTTTGTTTGACGGGCACGACGCGGCGATCAACATCATGCGCCGCATCCTGCAGCAGACCGGTGCGGAGGTGATTCATCTCGGTCATAACCGCTCGGTGCAGGACATTGTAGACACCGCGATCCAGGAGGACGCGCAGGGCATTGCGGTGTCCAGCTACCAGGGCGGGCACATGGAGTACTTCAAATACATGTACGACCTGCTGGAAGAGCGGGGGGCGGGGCACATCAAGATTTACGGCGGAGGGGGCGGCGTGATCGTTCCGGAAGAGAAAGAGGAGCTGGAGGCCTACGGCATCGCTCACATCTACTCGCCCGACGAGGGGATGGAGATGGGGCTGCAGGGCATGATCAACGACATGGTGGAGGCGTGCGATTATCCGGTTGTGGACGCCGACTTTCAGGTTCCCGACGAGGTGCCGGCCCGCGACTCGCGAGTGGTGGCCCGGAACCTGACGCGGGTGGAGGCGCCGGAGCCGGAGAAGGCAGCCGTTGTGGTCGGGGCGGCCTCCGGAGAGGGAGCGACCGACCCGACCCGAAGTGATGGTGAACCACGGGGGGATGGCAGTCCCGAAGCGGTAGACGTGGGAACGTTGAACGTTGAACGTTCCCACGTTCCCACGCTGGGAATCACGGGGACCGGCGGCGCCGGCAAGTCGACGCTGACGGATGAGATTGTGCGGCGCTTCCTCAATGACTTCGATGACGTCGAGATCGCCGTGCTGTCGGTTGATCCGACGCGACGACGGACCGGCGGGGCCCTGCTCGGGGACCGCATCCGGATGAACGCGATGTACGGCCCCACCTCCGACCGCGTGTACATGCGGTCCTTCGCCACGCGGGAGGCCAACCGGTCCACCAGCGAGGCACTGCGAGAGGCCATTGGCGTCTGTCAGGCCGCCGGCTTCGACCTCATCATTCTCGAAACCGCCGGCATCGGACAGAGCGACACCGAGATTGTGGACCTCACGGACCTGTCGCTCTACGTCATGACGCACGACTTCGGGGCGCCGACGCAGCTGGAGAAGATCGGCATGCTCGACCTCGCCGATTTTGTGGCGATCAACAAGTTCGAGAAGCGCGGGTCGGAGGACGCCCTGCGCGACGTGCGGAAGCAGGTGCAGCGCAACCGCATGCGGTTCGACGAGGACCCGGAGGACATGCCGGTCTACCCGACGATGGCCTCCCACTTCGGCGACCCGGGCGTCACGCGGCTGTATCTGGGCCTGCTCGACCGCCTGAACGACGACTTCGACTTTGACCGGCGGACCCAGACCTACGATCCGGACGCCGTGCCCGAACCGGACCCCGCGGAGGTCGCCATCATTCCGCCGGACCGGCAGCGGTACCTCGGCGAGATCGTGGAGACCTGCGAAGAATACCACGACTGGGTGGAGCGACAGGTCACGTACGCCCGCAAGTGGGGCGAGGCCAAAGGCGCTCGCGAGCAAGTCGACGACTGGGCGCCGGCCGACCAGGAGCAACTCGCGGGGCGCCTCGACGAGATGGCCGAGCACTGGTGGGACAAGCTCGATACGCGTTGCAAGGACATCCTGGAGGGCTGGGACGACCTGGCGGAGGACTACCAGCAGGACGAGTTTACCTACACGGTCCGGGGCCGCGACTTTACGGTGCCCCTCTATCGCGAGAGCCTGAGCGGCACCAAGATACCGCGCGTGGCCCTGCCGAAGACCGACGACCCCGGCGAACGGCTGGAGTTTGCGCTTACCGAAAACCTGCCGGGATACTTCCCCTACACCGCGGGCGTCTTTCCCTTCAAGCTGGAGGGCGAGATGCCGACGCGACAGTTCGCGGGCGAGGGCTCGCCGGAGCGCACCAACCGCCGCTTCCACCTCGTGGCCGAGGGCGACGAGGCGAACCGCCTTTCCACCGCGTTCGACAGCGTCACCCTCTACGGCCGCGACCCCGCGGAGCGGCCCGACATTTACGGCAAGGTCGGCAACGCGGGCGTCTCCATCTGCACGCTCGACGACATGAAGAAGCTCTTCTCGGGCTTCGACCTGTGCGACCCGAAGACGAGTGTGTCGATGACGATCAACGGCCCGGCGCCGATGCTGATGGCGATGTTCTTCAACGCCGCCATCGACCAGCAGGTGGAGAAGCACCTGAAGGAGGAGGGGCGCTGGGACGAGGCCGAGGCGGTCATCGAGGAGAAGCTCGGCGACGACCGGCCCGAGTACGTGCCGTACGGCCCCGACGGGCGCGAGGACGACCTGCCGCCGACACACGACGGCAGCGGCCTCGGCCTGCTCGGGACGAGTGGGGAGGAGCTCGTGGAGTGGGGCGTGCTCGATCGCGAGACGTATGAGGAGATCAAGGCCGACACGCTCCACGTCGTCCGGGGCACCGTCCAGGCCGACATCCTGAAGGAGGATCAGGCGCAGAATACCTGCATCTTCTCAACGGACTTCGCCCTGCGGCTGATGGGGGACATCCAGCAGTATTTCATCGACCACGACGTGCGCAACTACTACTCGGTCTCGATCAGCGGCTACCACATCGCCGAGGCCGGGGCCAACCCCATCACGCAGCTCGCCTTCACGCTGGCCAACGGCTTCACGTACGTCGAGTACTACCTGAGCCGGGGGATGGACATCGACGACTTTGCGCACAACCTGTCGTTCTTCTTCTCGAACGGCATGGACCCGGAGTACAGCGTGATTGGGCGGGTGGCGCGGCGCATCTGGAGCGTGGCGATGAAGGAGCTCTACGGCGCCAACGAGCGGAGCCAGAAGCTGAAGTATCACATCCAGACGTCGGGCCGCAGCCTGCACGCGGAGGAGATTCAGTTCAACGACATCCGCACCACGCTGCAGGCGCTGATGGCCATCTACGACAACTGCAACTCGCTGCACACCAACGCCTACGACGAGGCCATCACGACGCCCACGGAGGAGAGCGTGCGGCGGGCCATGGCGATCCAGCTCATTATCAACAAGGAGCTGGGCATGACGATGAACGAGAACCCGCTCCAGGGCTCCCACATCATCGAGGAGCTGACCGATCTGGTGGAGGAGGCGGTGCTGCACGAGTTCGAGCGCCTTAACAATCGGGGCGGCGTGCTGGGCGCGATGGAGTCGATGTACCAGCGCGGCAAGATTCAGCAGGAGTCGATGAAGTACGAGGAGCAGAAGCACTCCGGCGAGAAGCCCGTGATTGGCGTCAACACCTTTACCCGGGATGAGGACGACGAGGCGCCGGAGGACGAGGAGGTCGACCTCATGCGCTCCTCGGACGAGGAGAAGCAACACCAGCTCCGCCACCTGAAGGCATTCCAGACCCGCTACGCCGACAAGCGCGACGAGGCACTGGCGGCACTCAAGGCGACGGCCCGCGCGGGCGAAAACACGTTTGACGTGTTGATGGACGCGGTGAAGTACTGCTCCCTCGGGCAGATCACGGACGCGCTCTTCGAGGTCGGGGGGGAATACCGCCGCAATATGTAACGACGTCGGCGCATTGAGGCTCAACGCGACGCCCCGGGGCCGCGTACGATCCAACGTCGTATTTCTTTGGTTTTGCCCAGTCAGACGGCGGCATGCTGAACCCTGAGGTGTTGGATCGTCCCGGCACCGTACTTCTCGACACGGCGCGTCCAGACGACGAGAACCGGACCAGTTGGTGCTTTTCGGCGCCGGAGCGGGTGCTGTCGGCCGCGTCGGTGGAGGACGTTCCTGCGCTGGTGCAGGAGCTGGAGCGTGTGACGGCGGCGGGAGCGTACGTTGCCGGATACATGAGCTACGAGGCCGGGTATGCCTTCCTGGATCTGGAGCCGCCGTCCGTGGACGCGGGCCCGCTGGCCTGGTTTGGGGTGTACGAGAATCCGCAGCGGGGGGCCCCGACGGAGGTCGAGCACGGGCTTCAAGTTCTCACGACGGAGTGCACGGTCTCCGACGCTGTGTTTGACCGGGACCGTGCACGCTACACGGAAGACCTCCGCACCATTCGCAATCACATCCAGGCGGGCGATGTCTACCAGATCAACTACACCGCGCCCGTTCGTTTTCGCTTCGACGGCGATCCCCGGGCGCTCTACCGCCGCCTCCGCCATCGCCAGCACGTCCCGTACGGCGCGTACCTCAACCTCGGCGACTCGCAGGTCCTCTCCTGCTCGCCCGAGCTGTTCTTTCGGAGAGAGGGGGAGCGCGTGTGGACGCGGCCGATGAAGGGCACCATCCGGCGGGGGCGGACGCTGGAGGAGGACCGGGCGCTGCGGGAGGCGCTTCGGACCGATCCGAAGAACCGGGCCGAAAACCTGATGATCGTGGATCTCCTCCGCAACGACCTCTCGGTCTGCTGCCGCCCGGGGTCCGTGCAAGTGCCTTCGCTCTACGAGACGGAGTCGTACGACTCGGTCACGCAGATGACCTCGACGGTGGAGGGGCGCCTGCGGGACGACGCCGGCCTCGCCGACGTGCTTCGGGCGCTCTTTCCCTGCGGCTCCATCACCGGCGCGCCCAAACGGCGGGCCATGCGCATCATCCGCGCATTGGAGCCAGGGCCCCGCGGCGTCTACTGTGGGGCCATCGGCATGGCCGGGCCGGGAGACACGGCGGTCTTTAACGTGGCCATCCGCACGGCAGTGCTGGGCGGGGCGGAGGGACGCATGGGCGTGGGCAGCGGGGTGGTGTGGGACTCCGACCCGGAGGCCGAGTACGAGGAGTGCCAGCTCAAGGGGCGGTTTCTGACCGCCTCGCCCGACACGGGGCAGTCGAGAGACGACAAGCCGCTGAAGCTGATCGAGACCCTGCGGGCCGAGAACGGCACCGTGGCGCTCCTCGATCGGCACCTGGCCCGTCTCGCCCGCTCGGCGGAATACGTCGGCTACCCCTTCGACGAGGCCCACATTCGGGAGCGCATCCAGGCGAGCCTTCGCGCCGGGCCCGAGTCGGCACCACAGAAGGTGCGCGTGACGCTCGACCGCTGGGGAACCGTGGACGTATCGGTGGATCCCGTCGGGGAGCCGCGGCCGACGCCCTGGCGGGTTGTGGTGTCGGACCTGCGGGCCGACGCCGAGGATCCGCTCTTCTACCACAAAACGACGCATCGCGGGGTGTACGAGGAGGCGCGGGCCGCCGCCCGGGCGGTTGGGTGCGAGGAGGCCATCCTGCTGAACGAGCAGGGGCACGTCACGGAGGGAACGTACACGAACATTTTTGTGGAGCAGGGCGGGCGCCTCTGGACGCCGCCGGTCGAGTGCGGGCTCCTGGGCGGGGTGTACCGGGCGTACGTCTTGGAGACGGAGGAGCGAGCAGGGGAGAAAAAACTCACAGCCGAGGATCTCCGGTCGGCCGATGCGATCTACTGCTGCAATGCGGTGCGAGGCTTCTGTCCGGCCGTGCTCGTGCCGGCGTCCCGTCCCGCGGGCGGAGCGCCCGGACCGAGAACGAAGAGATGAAAGCGCTCCCACTGTTGATTTGTCGTGGGCGGAGGAGTAGTTTGATGTACCCTTTTGTCCGGGTGCTCTTCTGCACGCTGTTTTCTCGTCCAACTCGTTTCTCCCATGTCTGAGCAAGATCCTGAAGTAACGGCTGCCTATTCCGGCCGTGACGACGTGTATGAACCGTCCGCCGCCTTTCGCGAACAGGCCCACATTGGGTCCATGGAGGCGTACGAAAAGATGTACGAGCGGTCGGTGAATGAGCCGGAGGCCTTCTGGGCCGAGCAGGCCGAGCGGATCGACTGGTTCGAGGACTTCGACACGGTGCGGGACGTGAGCTACGACCCCCACCACGTCGACATCAACTGGTACGAAGGGGGCGTCACGAACGCCTGCTACAACGCCGTGGACCGGCACCTGCCGGAAAAGGCCGACCAGACGGCCCTCATCTTTGAGCCCGACGATCCCCGCGAGCAGGAGACGCAACACATCACCTACGGCGACCTGCACCGCGAGGTCTCCCGCTTCGCCAACGTGCTGAAGGCCCAGGGCGTGGAGAAGGGCGACCGGGTGACGATCTATCTGCCGATGATCCCGGAGGCGGCGTACGCCATGCTGGCGTGTGCCCGCATCGGGGCCATCCACTCGGTGGTGTTTGCCGGCTTCTCGCCCGACTCGCTGGCCGACCGCATCCTCGACTGTGAGTCCGACCTGCTGATTACAGCGGACGAGGGGCGGCGGGCCGGGGATCGGGTCTCGCTCAAGGACAACGCGGACGAGGCGTTGGAGCGATGCGACCGGGTGGACACGACCCTCGTCGTGCAGCACACGGGCGGCGACGTGGACTGGACCGAGGGGCGCGACGTGTGGTACCACGAGGCCGCGGCGGAGGTCTCCGCTGAGTGTGAGCCCGAGCCGATGGACGCCGAGGATCCGCTCTTCATCCTGTACACCTCCGGCTCCACGGGAAAGCCCAAAGGCGTGCTCCACACGACGGGCGGCTACTGCGTCTACACGAGCCTTACCCACGAGTACGTCTTCGACTACCACGAGGGCGACGTCTTCTGGTGCACGGCCGACGTGGGCTGGATTACCGGGCACAGCTACATCGTCTACGGCCCGCTTTTCAACGGCGCCACGCAGGTCTTCTTCGAGGGCACGCCCACCCATCCGGGCCCGTCGCGCCTCTGGGATGTGGTGGACAAGCACGACGTCAACATCTTCTACACGGCGCCGACGGCCATTCGGGCGCTCATGCGCCATGGAAAAGAGCACGTCGAGAGCACCGACCGGTCGTCGCTCCGCGTCTTGGGCACGGTGGGCGAGCCGATCAATCCGGAGGCCTGGCGCTGGTACTACAACGTTGTGGGCAACGGCAACTGCCCGATCGTCGACACGTGGTGGCAGACCGAGACGGGCGGCATCATGATTACGCCGCTGCCGGGCGCCATCCCGCAGAAGCCCGGGGCGGCCGCGAAGCCGTTCTTTGGGGTGCAGCCGCAGGTCGTGGACGCGGCCGGTGAGGTGAAGGAGGGGGCCGCCGAGGGCCGGCTCGTGATTGCCGACTCCTGGCCCGGACAGATGCGGACCGTCTACAAGAACCATGAGCGCTTTGAGCACACCTACTTCTCACAGGTCCCGGGCACCTACTTTACGGGCGACGGCTGCCGGCGCGATGAGGACGGGTACTACTGGATCACGGGCCGCATTGACGATGTGCTCAATGTGAGCGGCCACCGCATTGGGACGGCCGAACTGGAGAGCGCCCTCGTGGCGCACGACCAGGTGGCCGAGGCGGCCGTGGTCGGCTATCCGCACGACGTGAAGGGCCAGGGCATCTATGCATTCGTCACGCTGGTCCGCGGCGTAAATCCGACGGAAACCCTCCGGGAGGAGCTGGTGCAGGACGTGCGCGATCGCATCGGCCCCATCGCGTCGCCCGACCACATCCAGTTCACCGATTCGCTGCCCAAGACGCGCTCCGGCAAGATCATGCGCCGCATCATACGCAAGATTGCCGCGGGAGAGTACGATGACCTTGGCGATACGTCCACGCTGGCGGACCCCGGCGTGGTGGAAACGCTGATCGAGAAGCGGCGGGGCAAGGCAATGGATCAGGCGTAGGCCGATCGCACCCTTACGGGGACGACGCGGGCACGAGGACTGTCGACGTGCCGCCCTCGGGGACCGTGAGGCGCCGGGCGGGGGGACGGTCCGACGTCAAGAGGGCCCGGGCAAAGAAGCCTTCGGGGTCGAACCGAAGGCGGCGAGCGGTGAGGCTCGTGTCCCGGGGCGACACCCATCCGCTCCAGGCGGTGGGGGACGGAGCGGTAGACGCCGGATCGACGAGGGAGCGCCCGCCGGCGAGGGCAGAGGGATGCCCGCGGCCTGGACGCTCAAGGGGGGCGTAGCGCGTCTCGGCGAGGGACGAACGGTCGGCGGCCACGAGCGAGTCGGCGGACCATACCGGGAAATAGCGGCGCTGACGGGCCACTCGTTCCCATCGCCACCGCCGCACATCGGCCCCGTAGCGGGCGCTGAGCGTGTCGAGGGCCTGCCGGAAGGCCTGCCGCCGGCGGTGGGAGGCAAAATATGGCGGGGCGGAGGCGGACGAAGGCAGCTGCCCAATCTCGTCCCGATAGGCCTGCATCCAGTGCTCAAACAGGGAGGCCCCGATGCTTGCGCGATCGTACCGGTGATCCCAGTTTTGGAGGTAGGCGAGGGCCTGGGGGGCGGGCGGCGCGGCCTCGGCGAAGGGCTGGAGGTCGTCCTCAAAACGAGCCAGCAATTCGCCAGCCCAGGTGCTCGAATCGCTCGTGCTCAGGGCCTGCATGTCTGCGGCCCCCGCCCACTGCGCCGTGAGGCTGCGGGCCTGGTGTCGGCTCCAGTGCGACCGTCCCACGACCAGGCCCGAGTCGGGGCCGGCCGGGGCAACGACTGGAGGCGTCCCGATCACCTGGGGCGGCGCGTCGGAGGGAAGCCGAAGCCCGGCCGGGTCGAAGAGGCGAAACGACGGGGCGCGAGGGGACGGCACCAGACCGCCCGCGTGCAGCCAGGCCGGAAGGTCGGTCTGACTCGAGAACCCGGGCCACTCCACGGCCCAGAGCGAGTCGGGTGTGGGGACCGTGTCGGCGGGGGGGCGGAGGGGGAGCGCCGTGCCGTACCGGTGGACCGACACGAGCTCTTCCGCGCCGCCGCGGGGCGAAATGCGGTTGTGCCAGTCCCGGTGCGCCGTGGAGTCGGGGGGCCCGTACCGAAGCGTCGCCGTGCTCCCGAGCAAAAATCCCCAGGCTCGTCCGTTGGCGGTGCCGGTGGGAAGGAGGGGGAGGCCCGGGACGGTAACGCCCCGGAGGGAGCGGCCGCGGCCCCTTCGTAGATGCACCTCCTGAAGCGTGGGCGTGGCCGAGGCCCCGAGCACGTGCCGCTGAAAGAGCGTCGCCGGCGTGTCGGAGGTTGCCGGCGTGGCCCAGATGACGCTACGGTCCCACCCGTGGAGGTGGAGCCAGCGTCGCCAGTGCCGGTCGAGACGGTGGAAGTCGACCACGGCGTCCGGCGCGTGGGCCGGGGGCGCAATGGGCTCCGTGCTCACCCACGCCAGCAGTCGCTCCACCACGAGGGGATGCCAGGGCTCCCAGGGCGTGGGGGACTGATTGAGGAGGACGAAGGGGGGCTGTTCCTGTACGTACTCGGACCGGAGGGCGGCGTTGAGGCCCTCAACGTACGCCTGAAGGCGCCGCTGCGTGGAGTCCGGCAGGCGACGGTAGGCCGCCCGCGCATGGTGCCCGAGGCCGAGGCGAAGGGCGTGACGGTCCAGGGCCTGCGTGCCGGACCCAAACCACTCACTCAACCGGCCGAGGGCGGTGCGCCGCCAGAGGGTGACGGTCCAGCCTCGCTGGAGGCCGTGGGCGTATCCGAGGCCGGTGAGGGCGTCCCGCGGCGTGTGGGCCTGAATGGACGTACCACCATCCGTACCCACCGCAACCGTTACGGAGTCCGACAATCCGCCCACCCGGGAGCGGTCGGGGGGAGGCGTCGGGCGGAGCATGCCCCACCAGATCGCAACGGCAAAAAACAGCACCGTCGCGAGGACGAGGCCAACGCGGGACAGACGAGTCACGGAGGGGGACGGTCGGGCGGGGCGACGAGAACGTTATGCGTCGGCATCGGCCAGCCAGCTGGCAAAGGCCGATCGGGACTTGGCGTTGAGGCACTGATCGGGGGACAGCCACCCCTTCCGGGCCACCGCGACCCCCCAGCGCACGTACTCGAGCTCGTCGGTCGCGTGGGCGTCGGGGTTAATCGAAATTAGCACGCCCCGATCGGTTGCCTCTCGCACCCAGCGCCAGTCGAGGTCCAGCCGGTAGGGGTTGGCGTTCAGTTCGATGGCGACGTTCTCCTCGGCGCAGGCTTCGATGATGCGCTCGTGGTCGAGCGGGTAGCCCTCTCGCGAGAGCAGCAGACGCCCGGTGGGATGGCCGAGGATGCGCGTGTAGGGGTTTCGGACGGCCCGGGAGACGCGTTCTGTGGCTTCTGCCTCCGTCATGCTAAACCCGGTGTGGACGCTCGCCACCACGAAGTCGAACGATGAAAGCACCTCGTCCTCGTAGTCGAGCGAGCCGTCGCGGAGGATGTCGCTCTCAATCCCTCCAAAGACCCGAAAGTCGACGTCGTTCTCGGCGTACTCGCGGTTGATCTGTTCGATTTCTTCCTGCTGCTGTCGGACCTCGTCGGGAGAGAGCCCACTGGCAATCCGGAGGGACTGGCTGTGGTCGCAGATGCCGAAGTAGCCAAGGCCCTTGCGGCGGGCCGCCTCGGCCATGTCGCGGAGGGAGTCGGCGCCGTCGCTGTAGGTGGAGTGATTATGCAGGGAGCCCCGCAGGTCCTCGGTGGTGAGGAGGGAGGGAAGCGTGTCGTTGGTCGCGGCCGCGAGTTCGCCCCGGTGTTCGCGAAGCTCGGGAGGGATGAACGAGCACCCGGCCGCGTCGAAGAGCGTGGATTCTTCCGCGTGGCGACCGGGCGATCCCGTCTGTTCTTCGAGGGCCGCGCAGTGTTCGGGGCTGCCGGTGGTGCGCCACCAGGCGGTGCCAAAGCGGTCGGGGGACGCCAGGTGAACCCGAAGCGGGAGGCCCTCCGGAAGGGTGCCGGTCAGGCGGTCATCGGTGTGCTCGACGTCGGAAGGAAGCGTCTCCCGGGCCCAGGCCGCGAGGGCGTCCGGCCGCTCCGTGGCCACGAGAAGGTCGACGCGCTCGACGGTTTCGAGGGCGCGGCGGAGGGGGCCCGTGGGCTCGGCCCGGGTGGTGGCGTCGTGGGTGCGCAGCGCGCGCAGGACGGGCTGCACGGCGTTCCAGGCCTCGGCGTAGCGCCACTGCGACTCGTAGGAGCGGAGCCGCCGGACGTTGTCCAGGATGTTCTGTTGGGTCTTGTCGCCAAAGCCGCTCAGGCCCGTGATTCGGTCGGATTCGGCGGCGTCCTCCAGCTCGTCGAGGGACGCGATGCCCAGTTCGTTCCAGAGCCGACGGGTGCGCTTTGTGCCCAGGCCGTTCACGCGCAGGACGTCGAGGAGCCCCGGGGGAATGGCGTTCAGGAGCTCGTCGTGGAGCGCAAAGGTGCCCGACTGGGCAATGTCCGTCACGTGGTCGGCCATTCCGTCGCCGATTCCCTCGACGTCCGTCAGGGTGCCCGATTCGAGACGGTCGGTGACCGCCCCGTCCAGATCGCTGAGCGCGCGGCCGGCTCGCCGGAAGGCGCGGGCCCGATACGGATTGCCGTCGGTGAGTTCGATGAGGTCGGCCGTTTCCTCGAGGACGGCGGCAATGTCGTCGTTGTTCATGTGGAAAAACCGGGGGCCTGAGAGAGCGTGCGCAGTCGTTCAATGGCTTGGCCCCCGTTCTCGATTCCGGGCGATCAGGAAAGAGTGACGAAGGATCCCGCCCCCGAGACACAGATACAACATGTGATTCCCCGTTTTGAGCTTGCACGCCCCGGCCCCTGCCGTTCGATGCAGTCCACAACCTCCCGCCTTCTGGCGGCCCTTCCGCTCGTCTTGATCGGGTTCGTATTGGGCCAGTGGGGGAGCACGCTGTGGCAGGACGGCCCCCCGTCGCAGGATCTCCGGGTCCTCTCGGACGCCTTTGCCACGATCCAGCGCTCGTACGTCGACTCAGTTTCGGGACGCCGGCTCACTGAGGATGCCCTCCGGAAGATGACCGGCAGTCTGGACCCCTTCTCTGTGTATCTCCCGCCGGAGCAACTTCGCCACATTGAGGATGTCTTTCAAGGGGAATTCGAGGGCATTGGCATCACGTACGAGCGGATTGACGGTCCCCAGGGGCAGGATACCATTTTCGTGTCGTCGGTGACGCCAGGCGGACCCAGTGCGAAGGCGGGCCTGCGGGCCGGAGATCGGATCGTGGGCGTAGGGGAAACGTCCGCCGTGGGGTGGACGGACGAAACCATCCGTTCTCGCCTGATGGGGCCGAAAGGAAGCACCGTGGACGTGACCCTTCGACGCCCCACCCGCCCCGAGCCCCTGCAGGTCACCATCACGCGGGGCACCGTGCCGATGGAGACGGTGGCGGCCAATTACATGATCGACGACCGCACGGGCTATGTCCGGCTGACGCGGTTCGCCCGGACGACCCACGAGGAGCTGCGACGCGCGCTCCGGCGCCTCGACGCCCAGGGGATGGAACGGCTCGTCTTTGATCTCCGGGGGAATGCCGGAGGGCTGCTCACGATGGCCGAGCGGGTCGCAGACGAATTTCTGGTGGAGGATCAGCTCATTGTGACCTCTCGGAGTCGCCATTCCGAGTATGCCGGGGCGCGGTACGCAACGGAGGAAGGACTCTTTGAAGATCGCCCGCTCATCCTTCTCATCGACGGGCAGTCTGCCTCCGCCAGCGAAATCGTTGCGGGCGCCCTCCAGGACCACGACCGCGCTCTTCTGGTGGGGCAGCGCACTTTTGGCAAAGGGCTTGTGCAGCGGCAGTACGACCTTCCGGATGGGAGTGCCCTCCGGCTTACGATCGCCCGGTATCACACGCCCTCGGGACGGCGCGTACAACGCCCAGAGGAGGGGGCGACATCCCACCCGTGGACCGAGTCCGCAGCGGCCATCGACACGACGGCGATTCCCGACTCCGTACGCTACCGAACCGACGCCGGGCGGCTGGTGATCGGTGGGGGTGGGATTGTGCCGGACCGCCGAGTTGCCCCCTTGGGGCACCCCCGCTCCTCGGTGCTTGATTCCGTGCAGGCGCAGGGACTTCTTCAGTCGTTTGCGCGACGCTGGATTGATGGGCGGGCCGACTCGCTTCGGAGCGTCTGGGACGGGCGCCCCGACGCGTTCGTCGAATCGTACGAGCTTCCGCCGTCCGTGTATCGGAGCGCTGTTCGCTTCGTCCGTCGAGAACGGGCAGGCTCCGGTCCCACCCCTCCGGCCGATTCGATAGAACGAGCGAGAGTCGAAGCGTATGTGCGAGGGCGACTGGGGCAGCGCCTCTTCGGGCCCGAGGTGGCCCTTCGGATTCGGAACGGGAGCGATCCCGTCCTCGATGCAACGAGGGGCGCCTGGAGCGAAGCGGAGCGCCGGGCGCGCAATTACCCCGTTCGGAACGGACGGACGGAATGAGCTGCACGGGCGCACCACGAGGCACATTGACAAGCTATCTCGGGCTGCATATACTGGGAATACGAATTTGTCGTATGTGCCCAGCGGACGGCTTATGGCGGGTCGGATAGAACGAGGGGCTTCCACCGTGGAGTCAGTAGAGCACCCCTCGGTGCCCCGTTCGTCGCTCGCCCCACCGGTTGGGTATGCGGCCACACGTTCGGAGCTGCTCCTCGAGCGGGCCGCGCTGGTTTCCTGGTCTTTCTCCGATAACAGACACGATTGAGGATTAGTCACCTATGGTGATTCTGGACAAGCTGACCGCGCACGTTTTGCTCTTGCTGCCGCAGGCAGCTGGTAGTGGGGGCGCCATCAACGCCCTCGTCGAACGATTCAATGAGGGCGGTCCCTGGATGTGGCCCGTGCTTATCTGCCTGATCATTGGGCTGGCACTTGCCTTTGAGCGAATTATTTCGCTCAACCTCGCAGACATCAACACGCAGGCCTTTCTCCAGCGCGTGAAAGAGGCGCTGGACGAGGGCGGCATTCCGGCGGCCGAAGAGGAGTGCGCCAGCACCCGCGGCCCCGTCGCCTCGGTCTTCCAGGCCGGCCTGATGCGCGCCGACGAGGGCATCGACGCCGTCGAGGAGGCCGTGGTGTCCTACGGGTCCATCGAAATGAGCTTTCTGGAGCGAGGATTGGTGTGGCTGTCGCTGTTCATCAGCGTAGCCCCCATGCTCGGATTTCTTGGGACGGTCATTGGGATGATTCAGGCCTTCGATGCGATTGAGAGCGCCGGTGACATTTCCCCGCGCCTTGTGGCCGGCGGAATTAAGGTGGCCCTCCTGACCACCGCCTTTGGCCTGATTGTGGCCGTGATTCTTCAGTTCTTCTACAACTATGCGGTCTCGAAGATTGACCGGCTGGTTGCGGAAATGGAGGATGCCTCGATTGAGCTGATCGACGCTCTCGTGGCCCTCGAGCGAGGCGATTCGGTGACGGGAGAGAAGGCCATTCCCGAAACGATCGGAGAGCGCGAAGAATAGTGCCGCGCTTGCTCGTAGCACGTCCGTCGCCGGACGTGTCCCTTACCGCTGACCGTTTCAGACCGAGGGTATACTTATGAACGTCATTCTTCCGATCGCAATCTACGCGGCCATAGGCCTTGCCGGGCTCGGCATACTCGGCATGGGCATTTCGGGACTCCGCAGCCTTGCATACGGCAAAGTGAGGCCGCTGGGGGTCGCCATTGTGGTGATTCCCATTGTCCTGGTCGCTGTCCTGGGCTTCACAATGGAAACCTGGGCACAGGCCGCCATTTTCACCCTTGTGGTGATGTTTGGCCTCACACTCGTAGGGATGTTCCTGACAGGCGTTCGGAACCTCTTCCGGTAGCGTCCTGCTGGTTTCCTGTTCGACTTCTTTCACCGGTGTCCGAACTTTTATGCCTGGCCTGCTCGAAAAACGACGC
This sequence comes from Salinivenus lutea, assembly GCA_002894685.1. GTDB lineage: Bacteria > Bacteroidota > Rhodothermia > Rhodothermales > Salinibacteraceae > Salinibacter > Salinibacter luteus. Next base: position 10,561 of record NCRC01000009.1, on the reverse strand, counting down.
GACGACCGCGAGGAGGGAGAGATCCCGACGGCCGGTATGGCCGATATTGCCTTCCTCCTCCTGATTTTCTTCCTCCTGGTGACGACGATTAACGTCGACACTGGAATCGGGATGACCCTTCCGCCAAAGCTGGAAGACCAAGAGCCGCCCCCCGTTAAGGAGCGGAACCTCTTTAATATTCTGGTGAACTCCCAGGGCGATCTCCTCGTCGAGGACGAACCAGCGAATATTGGACAACTCCGCCAACGGGTGAAGGCGCACGTCACGAACTTCGGGGAGGAGCCCGATCTCTCCGTGAGTCCCGACGATGCGGTGATCTCGATCAAGACCGACGCTCAAACCCCCTACGACACCTACATCCAGGTGCTCGATGAGGTGTGGATGGCCTACCGCGAAATCTGGGATCAGATCGCACGCACCGGCCAGACCCCCCAGGGGGATCAGGTGCTGGACCAGACCTACGACAGCTATGAGGCCTACCGGTCCACCCTGGAGCCCCAGGAGGAGAACCTGATTCGAGAAGCCTTCAAGGCTCAGATTTCCATTGCGGAGCCGGATACCGGGGACTGACCCCTCTGTGGGTATGGGTGCCGGTGGTCCCCAGCATGTTCTTCGACTGACGACGACTGACTGTTATGGCTTCACAGCGTTTCGAACGCCGGACGTCCGATACCGAGCCGGGATTCACGACCGCCTCGCTGCCGGACATCGTGTTTATGCTTCTGATCTTCTTCATGGTCTCTACGGTGCTGCGGGAGCAGGACATCAAGGTCCGGACGCAGCTCCCGGAGGCCGAGGCACTGACGAAGATTGAACAGAAGCGGCTAATCTCTAAAATCCACATTGGGCCCCTGAAGAAGGGAGAGAATGAGGGCGATACGGCAATCCAAATTGACGATGCCCTGATTGATAATCGTCGGGCGATTCGTCAAATCATGTACAACAAGCTCCAGAATGAGCCCCGGCTCATCGCGTCCCTGAAGGTGGACGTCGGCTCGGAGATGGAAGTCGTAAACGAGGTTCAACAAGAGCTTCGCGAGGCGGGCGCCCTTCGGATTAACTACTCTTCGAACCGCGAAAACCCCCCGAATTAGGTGGGTGTCCGGTTTTCCCTGAACAAAAAAGCTCTGCTTCCCGGCAGGGCTTTTTTGTTTGTGGGAGTGCGTTTCTTTGCTCACTTCGACTATCAGTCTGCATGGCTCACGAGATTACTCTTCTTCCCGGCGATGGCATTGGTCCTGAGGTTACCGAGGCGACCGTTCGGGTGATTGAGGCCGCTGGCGTAGACGTGTCCTGGGATGAACACCGGATTATTGGCCAATCGGCGGTGGATCACGACCGGCCCGCGCTGCCCCCCGATGTCGTTGACTCTATCGAGTCCACCGGCGTCGCTCTGAAGGGGCCCATCACGACGCCGGTAGGGGGCGGCTTCACCAGCGTAAATGTGCAGCTCCGCCAGCGAATGGATCTGTACGCCAACGTACGTCCCTGTACGACCCTGCCGGGACTCAACACGCCGTTTGAGGACACGGACCTGATTATTTTCCGAGAGAACACGGAGGGGCTCTACTCGGGCATCGAGTACTTCGATGAGCGGCTGGAGATCGCCGACTCCATCGCTCGCGTCACGCGGCGCGGATCGGAGCGCATCATCCGCTTTTGCTTCGAGTACGCGAAGGCGTATGGGCGCGATCGGGTAACGCTTGCCCACAAGGCCAACATTCTCAAGAAAACATCGGGCCTTTTTCTGGACATCGGAGAGGAGATCGCCGCGGATTATCCCGAGATTGCGTTCGATAACGAAATTATCGACGCGCTCTGCATGAAGCTCGTCATGAACCCGGGCGATTACGACTGCATCGTGAGCACCAACCTCTTCGGGGATATCCTGAGTGACCTCGCGGCGGGCCTCGTGGGGGGGCTGGGCGTGACGGCCGGCGCAAACATTGGCGACGAGTACGCCGTCTTTGAGGCCGTGCACGGGAGTGCCCCCGATATTGCCGGGCAAAACGTGGCCAATCCCACGGCCCTCATCCGCTCCGCGGTCATGATGCTTCGTCATCTCGATGAGGAGGCGGCCGCCGTGACGATTGCGGACGTGATCGAAGAGATGTATGAGGAGGGAGAGTGCCTGACGGCGGATGTTGGGGGATCGGCCTCCACCACCGAGTTTGCGGAGGCGGTTGCGGACCGCGTTTCGCACCGCACCGGACGGTAATCGCTTGTTTGGTTCCTTCTCCGTCACTACAGCCGACGACGCTTCGTATGATTCAGCGCATCCAAACGGTTTATCTTTTTCTGGGCGCCCTGACGCTGGGGAGCCTTGGGGGGTTCGATACGCCCTGGGGCAGCACCGCCGCGGCGACGCAGGCGTGGTACCTGCCGTCTCTCATCGGGCTCCTCGTGGGAACGGCGGGAACGGCCCTGGGCGCCATTTTCCTCTATGAACAACGGAAAGTGCAACGCCGGGTCGTGGTGGGGGTGCAGGTTTTGACGGTCGGGCTTGCGGGAGTGTACTACGGGGGGCTTTACCTCACGGCGGAGCTCAATTTTGGGGGAGATGCTGGACTCCTGTGGGGGAAGACGATCGCGCTCCTGCTTCCGATTGTGGCGTACGTCTTTTTTTGGCTGGCGCGGCGTGGCATTGACCACGACATCGAACTCGTCGAGTCGATGGATCGCCTTCGATAATGGAACCGGGACGAGACAAAGACGGCCGACCGCGGCGCATTTTCTGCCACCTCTTTTGCCCCGATGGCTGAGCGTCCGCTTCGGGTCTACATCGCCCTCACGCTGGGCGTACTGAGCTTCGCGTTCGCCCCGATTTTCGTCCGGCTGGCGGGCGACGTGCCGGGGCTCGCCATCGCGGTGTGGCGGACGGTGATTGCGGCGGCGGTGCTTCTTCCCCCTGCCGTGAGGGTCTCCCCCGAGATTCGGCGTTTTAGCTGGCGCGAACTGGGCCTCGTCCTGGCGGCGGGCATCTTCCTGGGACTGCACTTCATCGCGTGGATTGAGTCGCTGTACCACACCACCGTGGCCAGCGCCTCGGTCTTTGTCACGTCGAGCCCGGTGATCTTGGCCGTGCTGGGGTACCTGGTGCTGGGGGAAACGCTCACACCGGCAACGGTGGGGGGCATCCTGGCCGCGGTGGGCGGGGCCGTGCTCATCGGCTGGGCCGATGCCGGGAGCGTCACGCTGGGGCGAGGGGCGCTCTGGGGCAATACGCTGGCCGTGACCGGGGCGCTCCTCGTGAGCCTGTATCTCCTCATCGGGCGCGTGGTGCGACAGAAGGTCTCGTGGCTGGCCTACCTTGCGCCCCTCTACGCCACGGCGGCCGCCACAGCCCTTGGCGTGGCGGTGGTTCGGGGAGTGCCCTTGTTCGGCTACTCGTGGAGCGTGTACGGGCTGTGCGCCGGGTTGGCCCTGGGGCCCCAACTCCTGGGCCACGGCTCCTTCAACTACGCCCTGCAGTACGTCCCGGCCGCCATCGTGGGGATGCTGGCACTGCTGGAGCCCGTCGGCGCGTCGGTGCTGGCGTACGTCCTCTTTGGGGAGGTGCCGCCCGTGGCCTCCGTGGGGGGAATGGTTGTGGTCCTGGGGGGCGTGGCGGTGGTCGTCTGGCGACGACAGCGGACGGAAGGGGACGCCGACTGAGGCTACGGGGGGCGGGATGGGCCTACGCCGGCATCTGAAAGCGACCGGGGGGGAGCGCGTCGAACGTCGTGCGTCCGCGAAGGAAATAGTCGACGGCCACCAGTCCGCGGTACGGTGGACGGACCGGGCGGTCTCCCGGGGCGGGGCGGACGGACCGGTAGTGGCCCTGCATCCGGACGGCATCGCGGTAGGCGCGGAGGATCGCGGCGGCTTCCGTGAGGTGGCCGGCGGCCAGGGCGCGTCCCACCGCGGCGGCATCGCACAGCATGCGCAGGGGAAGGGTGCGTCTCCAGGCCCGAGGGGGCAGGTTTTTATAGAGCATCAGGAGGCTGTTCCGGAAGTTGTAGTACGTCTTCCGGGGCGAGTGTTGCGGCAACGAGGCCCCGCCGATGTGGTACACGTGACTCGCCGGCTCCACCCGTACCCGGTAGCCGTGACGCCACAGGCGCCAGCAGAGATCAATCTCCTCCATGTGCATCTCGAATCGTTCGTCGAGAGGGCCCACTTCGTTGAGGGCGGAGCGGCGAAGCATCAGCGCGGCCCCCGTGGCCCAAAAGACGTCCCGCGCCGTGTCGTACTGCCCGTGGTCCGGCTCCATGGTGTTGAAGAGGCGGCCGCGGGTGAAGGGGTAGCCCACGCGGTCGAGGTAGCCCCCGGCGGCCCCGGCGTACTCGAAGCGCCCGCGGTCGTCGTACTGGAGGAGTTTCGGCTGCACGGCCCCGACGTCCGGCTGCGACTCCAGAACGTCGACGAGCGGGGACAGCCAGCCGGGAGGGACCTCGACGTCGTTGTTCAGAAGGACGACGTACTTGCCCGTGGCGTGGGGGAGCGCGGCGTTGTTGCCGCGGGCGAACAGCCAGTTCTCGGGATGCCGGACGATGGTGACCGACGGGTGCTCGCGCGCCACCCAGGCCGCGGAGCCGTCGGTGGACGCGTTGTCGGCCAGCAGCACCTCTAGGTTCGGGTAGTCCGTGGCCCGGACCGATGGGAGGCACCGCTCCAGCAGGGAGCGCGCGTTCCAGGACACAATGACGATGGACACACGAGGGGCTGCCATGGACACGAGCGGGGCCGAGCGATCAAAAAAGTGGAGACACCGGACACAAGGGCCGGCGTCAAACATAACACGCATCGTGCAAGAAATGCATCTACTCACTCGGCCCCCGCCGCCTCGTCTATGTCCGCCGATTCGTCCTCCGGCCTGGAAGCGGCCCGTCGTGTCATGCGGGAGCAGTGGGGATATTCTTCGTTCCGGCCGGGCCAGGAGGCCATTATCGAGGCCATTCTGGCGGGGCGCGACGTGCTGGGGGTGCTGCCGACCGGAGGCGGGAAGTCGCTCTGCTATCAGGTGCCGGCCCTTCTGTCGGACGGGCTGTGCCTGGTGGTGTCGCCCCTCATTTCCCTTATGCAGGACCAGGTGGAGGCCCTGCAGGCGCGGGGGGTGAGTGCGGCGTTTATGAACAGCACGCTGTCGAAGTACGAGATCGAGCAGCGGTGGACGGATGCGGAGCACGGGCGCTACGACCTCCTGTACATGGCCCCCGAGCGCCTCACGACCGAGGTCTTTCGGGCCCGGGCCGAACGCCTGCCGGTCTCGCTGCTGGCGGTGGACGAGGCGCACTGTGTGAGCGAGTGGGGCCACAACTTCCGCCCCGACTACCTGGACATCCCGGAGGCGCGGGCCCACCTCGGCGAGCCCCCGACGCTGGCGGTCACGGCCACGGCGACGCCCACCGTGCGGCGGGACGTGGCCACGCTGCTTGACATGACGGACCCGAAAGAGGTCGTCCGCGGATTCGACCGCCCGAACCTCGTCTGGTCCGTTTTTCACGCCGAGAACAAGCGGGCAAAGGTGCAGGAGGTCGTAGACGCGGTGGAGGGGACGGGCATCATCTACACGGCCACCCGGCGGGGCGTGAAGCGATGGACGCGCCGCCTGCGGGCCGACGACGTGAGTGTCGAGGGGTATCACGGGGGGCTCTCGTCCGAGGAGCGGGAGGCGCGACAGCAGGCCTGGACGGCGGACCGCACCCGTGTGATGGTGGCGACGAATGCGTTCGGCATGGGGATCGACAAGCCCGACGTGCGGTTCGTTCTTCACACGGACCTTCCGTCGTCGCTGGAGGCGTACTACCAGGAGGCGGGCCGGGCCGGACGGGATGGCAAGCGCGCCCACGCCGTGCTTCTCTTTCGGGAGCCGGATGCCGAGACGCAGGAAGCGCTCATCGAGGCCTCGCACCCGACGGCCCAGGAGGTGCAGGCGGTGTACGACGCGATCTGCAGCGTGGGCCAGGTGCCCATCGGCAGCGAGCCGGACGGGCCGCTGGTCGTGAACCTGGAGGCGGTGCTGAAGGTCACCGAGTATGCCCGAACGAAAGTGCGCACCGCGGTCGACCTGATCGCTCGTCAGGGGGCGTGGCGCGTGCTTCCGCAGCGCGACAAGTACGGGCTCATCCGGTTTCAGGAGACCGCCGGGACCCTCCGGCAGTGGGCGCGGGAGGTCTCCAACCGGGCCCTCGGCCAGTTTCTCAACACCCTCCTGCGGATCGTGCATGCCGATGCGTTTACGGAATGGTGGCGGCTGGATCTGTCGGCGGCCGCCCGTCGCATGGAGCTCTCCGAGAAGCGGGTGCACCGGGGGCTCGAATATCTAGAGGAACGCGGACTTCTGCGGTGGCAGCCGCCCGGGGCCGCCCTGCAACTGGAATTTGAGCACCCCCGAACGTCGAAGCTCCCGGTGGACGACGCGTCCGTGCAGCGGGCCCGAGCGCGGGCCGAAACTCGGCTCCGATATATGCTGCGCTACGCCCGGGCCGGCTCCTGCCGACGGCGCTTTCTGCTTACCTACTTCGGGGAGGCCGGTCCCGAGGAGTGTGGACGCTGCGACGTATGCCTGGGCCGTCACGAGCCCCCCGCCGTCACGCCCGACGACGAGCCGATCCTCCGTTCCATTCTGCAGCGGGCGGCCGAGGGGACGCCCCGCGCCGACTGGTTTGACGACGCGCCGGTGCCGCGACACCGAATCGACGCGCTCATTAACTGGCTGGTGGCCGAGGGGTATCTCACGGCCCAGAACCCCGTGGAGGGAACCTATGCCCTCACGGAGAAGGGGCGCGCGCAGAGGAATTAGTTCAGGGACTCCCGGGTGCGCCGGGCCGCCTCTTCGCTGCGGTCTGTGTCTGGCGAGATGCTCCGCGAGCGGTCCTGCTGGATTGCGTTCAGCGTATCAATCACGCCGTTGTACAGGGAGGAGAAGGCGGACGGGCGTTCGCTGTAGTAGCGGAGGGTGGCGTCGAGGTCCTCCCGCTGCACGTCGTGCCGCTGCAGAATGGAGTCGGGGAGGGACGTGGGGAAGGCCGTGTTGAGGCGTGATCGGGCCGTCATCAGGTGCGTTTCCACGAGCACACGGGTGAAGGTGCTGTCGGGGAGCGGCGGGCGCTCGGGGGAAACGGCCGAGCACCCGGCGAGCGACAGGGCGCTGAGGGCAAGGCCCGCCGCGACGGCAAGTGCAGACCTGGGAACGAAGGGCATGAGGGGCGTTACTGCGACGCAGCGACGGCAGAGTCGTCCCCGGCCGCTTGCTCCTGCGTCCGGAAGGTCTGGGCCATCACCTCCATCTGTCGCAGGAACTCCAGCTTGTCAAAGTCCGGGGCGAAGACCGAGCCGTCCATCAGATAGACCCGATCGGTGGACTGGTCGTAAAATGCGTAGGTCACAAAGGGGCCCCCACCGCCCACGCTCTGAAACTCGTTGGGGTCGTCCGTGGCCGCGACCATGTGCCAGAGGCCCCGGACTTCATACCCGTAGCGGCCCTTGAACTCCGTCTGCTCCGTGGTGAGTGCGCGCCGGTCGTCGATGCGGACAAAGCCGGCCACCTGTCCGCGCAGGTAGCGTCGGGTGAGCGAATCCCGCGTCTGGTGGATCCATTCCGGCGTGATGTCGCTGGGGCTCATGTCGTCCTCGTAGTACACAAAGAACTCCCGCCGCGTCTTAGCGAGCAGGCGGCGCAGCCAGACGAAGCCGGAGGAGGCCGTCGTGGTGTCGATGGCGAGCTGGAAGTCGTGCTGAACATTGACGGCAAACCCGTGCCGGTTCATGAGGGTGTCCTCGAGGGCGAACTGGCGCGCGTCGTCGTACATTTCCCGCTCCATGCGCGCCAGGGTGGCCTTCTTAAAGGTGCTCCGGATGGAATCGCCTCGCTGCTTAAGGGCGGTGACGAGGTCTTCGGGGGTGGCGGCCGTCACGAAATAGACCCGCTGACTCCGTCGCCAGAGGTTCGGTTTGCTCACAACGGCAATTTGCCCGTCCATCACGGCCTGTCGGGCCTCGTCCGACAGGCGACGGCGGAGGAAGTTGGCCTCGTTGGTCGAGTCGCTCAGGGGAGCAATCACGACCACGTTTTTGAGGTCCTGGATGCTGTCGTAAACGCGTTCGGACGAAAGCTCGAGGTGCCGAATCTCGAAGTAGCGCTCCGGCTGGGGAAGGGTGTTGATCCAGGGCGTGACGGTTTCGCGGAAGGTGTCCCCCACAGGGCCGGTCCAGTGGGAACTGTCGACAACGACGGTGACCTCGCCCTCCTTCCCGATGGCGCGGGGGCGATAATCGCCCTCACATCCGACCAGCACGACGGCCAGGAGTACGGCGGCGGCGAGGAGAAGCGTGGGGGCGGACCGAACGGGGCGGGGCATGAGGGAGAGCGGGGACGGCGAGACAAACGACACAGGTCGAACAGCGGGGCGCGTGGAATGCTCCCGACTGCGCGCTACAGCCTATGCGACTGTCGGGGTGCCCTGTTTCAACTGACGGGCAAACTGAGCGACAGCGTCAAGCCGATCCGCTTCGGAGAGCGAGGCATTGTCCCAGAGGGCAGCGGCCTTTTTGATGAGGGCGGAGCCGACGATGAAGCCATCGGTGTGGCGGCTCAAGCGCATCGCGTCGGCGTGACTTTTGATGCCGAAGCCGACCAGGAGGGGGTTCTGCTCTACGAGAGACTGGGCATGTTGGAGGTATTCTTGCACGGTGGGGGCGTGGTCGAGATTGCTGCCGGTGAGACCGGTGACGCTGACGGCGTACACGAACCCGGTGGCCTGCTCGTCGACCGCCCGAATGCGCTCGTCGGACGAGTTCGGCGCAATGAGGAAGACGAGGTCCAGGCCCTGCGTGTCGGCGGCTGCGCGGAGGGGCGCACTTTCCTCGGGGGGAAGGTCGGGAAGGATGAGGCCATCGACGCCGGCGGCCGCGGCGTCCTGGCAGAAGGATTCGACGCCGTAGCGGAGGATCGGGTTGACGTATCCCATGAGCAGGAGCGGCGTGTCGCTGTCCTGCCGAAAGGCTTCGGCCCGGCGGAACGTGTCGGCCATCGTGACGCCGTGCTCGAGCGCGCGGGCGCTGGCCTTCTGGATGGGGCGGCCTTCGGCCAGCGGGTCGCTGAAGGGCATGCCGAGCTCAATGAAGTCGACGCCGCCGCGGTCGAGGGCGTGGAGGAGCGGCACGGTGGCGTCGGGCTGGGGGAAGCCGTCGGTGAGGAAGAGGCCCATGGCCTTTTCGCCGCGTGCCTGCAGGGCGTCGAATGTGTCGTCGAGGCGGGACATGTCTGAGGGGGGTGTGAGGGAAAGAGAAGTATGGGACGACGGCGCACATGCGCTCGCCCACCCGGGCTCCCGGTCGCAGTCAGACGTGCTTGGCGATGGTCTCCATGTCTTTGTCGCCGCGCCCGGAGCAGTTGAAGACAAGAACGGCGTCCTCGCCGCGCTCCTCGGCCAGCGAGCGGGCCAGCTGGGGGAGCAGGGCCACCGCGTGGGCCGTTTCGAGGGCCGGGATGATGCCTTCTTTCTCCGAGAGCAGCTTCACGCCCTCCAGCGCCTCGTCGTCGGTGACGGGGTGGTACGTGACGCGGCCCGTGTCGCGGAGGTAGGCGTGCTCGGGGCCCACGCCGGGGTAGTCGAGGCCGGCGGAGAGGGAGTGGGCCAGCTCAATCTGTCCCTCCGTGTCCTGCAGCAGGTAGCTCATGGCGCCGTGCAGCACGCCGGGAGAGCCCTTCGCCAGCGTGGCGGCGTGGTTGCCGTTCAGCCCCTGCCCGGCGGCCTCCATGCCGTGGAGCTGCACGTTGTCGTCGTCGAGGAAGGGGTGGAAGATGCCGATGGCGTTGGAGCCGCCGCCCACGCAGGCCGCAATCGCGTCCGGGGTCTCCTGCCCCTCGGCCTCCCGCAGCTGGTCGCGGGTTTCGGTGCCGATGATGCGGTGAAAGTCGCGCACCATCATGGGGTAGGGGTGGGGCCCCACCACCGAGCCGATGATGTAGAAGGTATCCTCGGGGTTGGAGACCCAGTCGCGGATCGCCTCGCTCGTCGCCTCCTTCAGCGTGCGGCTGCCGGTGGTGACGGGGCGCACCTCCGCGCCCAGGAGCTCCATCCGCTCCACGTTCAGGCGCTGGCGCTCCATGTCCTCGGCGCCCATGTAGATGATGCAGTCGACCCCAAACTTGGCACACACCGTGGCGGTGGCCACGCCGTGCTGTCCGGCCCCCGTCTCGGCAATGATGCGATCCTTGCCCATTCGGGTGGCCAGCATGATCTGGCCGATCGTGTTGTTGATCTTGTGGGCGCCCGTATGGCAGAGGTCCTCGCGCTTGGCGTAGATGCGTGCGCCGCCGGCGTGCTCGGTGAGGCGGTCGCAGTACGTGAGCGGGGTGGGACGGCCGGTGTACTCCTTCGACAGGCGACGGAATTCCTCCTGAAAGTCCGGGTCGTCTTTGTAGGTCTGGTAGGCGGCCTTCACGTCGTCGAGCACCGGCTTCAGGATTTCCGGCACAAACGCCCCGCCGTACGATCCAAAGTGGCCGGTGTCGTCGGGGGCGGAGTAGGAGGTTGTGGAGGCAGGGGCAGTCTCAGGCATAAGGGGCGGGTGG
>NCRC01000076.1 GCA_002894685.1 Salinivenus lutea | reverse complement strand
TCCTTGTACTCCTCCCAGTCCGCCAGGAACCGCTCCAGCCCCCGGTCCGTCAGCGGATGCTCCAACAGCTTCTCCAACGTCTCAAACGGCATCGTCGCCACGTCCGCCCCCGCCAGGGCCGACCGCTTCACGTGCGTCGGATGGCGGATCGACGCCGCCAGGATCTCCGTCTCAAGCCCCTCGTAGTTGTCGTAAATCTGGCGGATCTCCTCCACCAGCGTCATCCCGTCGGAGCTGATGTCGTCTATCCGCCCGATAAACGGACTGATGTAGTCCGCCCCCGCCTTCGCCGCCACCAGCGCTTGCGTCGGCGAAAAACACAGCGTGCAGTTCGTCCGAATCCCCTCCGCGTCCAGCGCCCGCAGGGCCTTGATCCCCGCCTTGATCAGGGGAATCTTCACCACCACGTTCTCGTGGATGCGCGCCAGGGCGCGGGCCTCCTCCATCATCCCGTCGAAGTCGGTCGCCGTCACCTCCGCGGAAACGTCCCGCGGGGTGCCGCCCGG
>NCRC01000075.1 GCA_002894685.1 Salinivenus lutea | reverse complement strand
CCCCCCTCCTCCTTCGACAGCACGTACACCTCGCACTCAAACTCCTTGTGCGGGGTCACCGTCCCCGGCTCCGACAGCACCATCCCGCGGGACACCTCCTCCTTCTCAATCCCCCTGAGAAGAATGCCCGCGTTGTCTCCCGCCTCCCCCTCCTCCAGGGTCTTGTTGAACATCTCAATCCCGGTCACCACCGAGTCCATCTTCTCCTCCTGCATCCCCACAATCTCTACCTCATCTTGCAGCTGCACCTTCCCCCGCTCGATCCGGCCCGTCACCACCGTCCCCCGGCCCGTGATCGAAAAGATGTCCTCCACCGGCATCAAAAACGGCTTGTCTACGTCCCGCTCCGGCGTCGGAATGTACTCGTCGACCGCCGCCATCAGCTCCATGATCTTCTCCTCGTGCTCCTCGTCGCTTTCGAGGGCCTTCAGGGCCGAGCCCTGCACCACCGGCACCTCGTCTCCCGGAAACTCGTACTCGGTCAACAGCTCGCGGACCTCCATCTCCACCAGCTCT
>NCRC01000074.1 GCA_002894685.1 Salinivenus lutea | reverse complement strand
CCCATGGCCAAGCAAGCCTTTGACCGGAAGAAGCCGCACGTAAACGTAGGAACGATCGGGCACGTCGATCACGGGAAGACGACGCTGACGGCGGCGATCACGAAGGTATTGGCCGAGCGGGTAGGGGGAGCGGCGGCCAAGACGTTCGAGTCGATTGACAACGCGCCGGAGGAGCGGGAGCGGGGGATAACGATTGCGACCTCCCACGTCGAGTACGAGACGGAGAACCGCCACTACGCCCACGTCGACTGCCCGGGGCACGCGGACTACGTGAAGAACATGGTGACGGGGGCGGCGCAGATGGACGGGGCGATTTTGGTGGTGGCCTCGACCGACGGTCCGATGCCGCAGACGCGGGAGCACATTTTGCTTGCGCGGCAGGTGGGGGTGCCCTACCTGGTGGTGTTCATGAACAAGACGGACCTGGTCGACGACCCGGAGCTGATAGAGCTGGTGGAGATGGAGGTCCGCGAGCTGTTGACCGAGTACGAGTTTCCGGGAGACGAGGTGCCGGTGGTGCAGGGCTCGGCCCTGAAGGCCCTCGA
>NCRC01000073.1 GCA_002894685.1 Salinivenus lutea | reverse complement strand
AAGGGCGTGCCCGCTCCGTCCTCCACCGTGTAGTCGGTGTCGCTGGTCAGCGTCCCCCCCGTGGCACTCGGATCCTGAAACGACACGCCCTCAATCCGGATGAGCTCGCTTTCGTAGTCCTCTCCATCCGGCGACTGCAGATCCGAAAACGACACCATCTGCGGGCTCGGGAGGCTTCCCTGCCCCTGCACCGCGTAGTCGTCGAGGGCGTCGTTGTTGATCCGCAGCAGGCCGTCCTCCTCCGAAAGAGTGCCGCTCACCTGAAGCGTCGTGCCCTGCGTAATGACATCGTCTTCGATGTCCTGCTGAAAATCGCCGCTCAGGCTCCCCGAGGTCTGCCGAACCATCAGGCCGGAGGCGCCGGTGGGCCCGCTCACGTCCTGAAGCCGAACGTACGCCCCATAGGCCCGCGTCACCGTCCCCCGTGCCGTCACTTCGGTCCCGGGCCCTTCCTGACGGGCCTGCTGGACCGGCACGACCTCCGCCGGCTCAAACGTCTCCACCGAACCGTCCGGCAGCGCCGCAATCAGCCGGAACGGCGGCCCG
>NCRC01000072.1 GCA_002894685.1 Salinivenus lutea | reverse complement strand
CCGGATTGAGGGCGTGTCGTTTCAGGATCCGAGTGCCACGGGGGGGACGCTGACCAGCGACACCGACTACACGGTGGAGGACGGAGCGGGCACGCCCTTCACCTACCGCGTGCAGAGCGGGAACGAGACGGAGGTCATCGGAGCGCCGATTCCGGATGGTTCCTTCAACTATGAAGGCGTCCTCGGTCAGTCGAGTGCCTCCGGCGACGAGGGCTATCAGCTCGTTCCGGTCCGGACCAGTTCGGGGCTGCCGGTGGAGCTGGCGACGTTTGATGCAGTGAAGAGCGGCTCGACGGTGGAGCTAAGCTGGCAAACTGTTTCGGAGACGAACAACGCCGGGTTTCACGTTCAGCGCCAGACCGAGAGCAAAGGGTGGGTCGATCTGGGTTTTGTCGGAAGCAAGGCCGGCAACGGCACCACGGACCGGGCGAGGTCCTACCGCTATGCGGTGGAGGAGGAACTGGCCCCGGGGACGCACCGCTTCCGTCTTGAGCAAGTGGACCTGGATGGGACGCCGCACCTGAGTCGGGTAGAGACGGTGGAGGTGCGGAT
>NCRC01000071.1 GCA_002894685.1 Salinivenus lutea | reverse complement strand
CCGGATTGAGGGCGTGTCGTTTCAGGATCCGAGTGCCACGGGGGGGACGCTGACCAGCGACACCGACTACACGGTGGAGGACGGAGCGGGCACGCCCTTTACCTACCGCGTGCAGAGCGAGAACGAGACGGACGTGATCGGGGCGACGATCCCCAACGGCATGTTTAACTACGAGGGGGTGCTGGGACAATCCGCGACCGCCGGGAGCGATGATGGATACCAGCTTGTCCCGGTCCGGACCAGTTCGGGGCTGCCGGTGGAGATGGCGCGCTTCGAGGCGGTGTCGAGCGGGTCGTCGGTCGAGTTGACGTGGCAGACCGCCTCAGAGTCCAACAACGCTGGCTTCCACGTCCAGCGAAAGACTGAGGAGGACGCGTGGACGGACCTCGGGTTTGTGGAGAGCGAGGCCCCGAATGGGACTACGAACGAGGCGACGACCTACCGCTACGCGGTGGGGGAGGAACTGGCCCCGGGGACGCACCGCTTCCGTCTTGAGCAAGTGGACCTGGATGGGACGCCGCACCTGAGTCGGGTAGAGACGGTGGAGGTGCGGAT
>NCRC01000008.1 GCA_002894685.1 Salinivenus lutea | reverse complement strand
GCCCGCCCCCTTCCTTCCGCCCAGACATGTCGACCCCGTTTTTCATCGTTGGGGCCAGCCGCTCAGGAACGACCCTCCTGCGCCTGATGCTGAATGCCCACTCTCGCCTCTTCCTCCCCCGGGAGCTCAAATACTTTCAGACCCTCAACGCCACGGTCGATGTCGAGTCCTGGACGTCCCCCGTTCCCGACGACACGTATCGTCGCCTCGTGCGGCAGTACCTGGAGGCGCGGCGCGACCTCTTTGCAACCGATCTCGACCGCCTGGAGGCCCAGATCGCAGAGGACCCAGAGCGTACGCTTCGGGGCCCGTACCGGGTGGTCCTGGAGCATTTGTGTCGGCAACACGGCAAGGCCCGATGGGGCGAAAAGACGCCGCACAACTTGTTCTACGTGGACGTGCTCAACGACATGTTTCCTGGGGCGAAGTTCATCCACGTCGTCCGCGACCCGCGCGCCGTCACCCGCTCGATGAACTCGATTGCGTACTACTCCGGCGAAACTGTATTTAACGCCCTGAACTGGCGACGGTCGATTCGCGAAGGAGCGACCGCCTTTCAGGACGTCCTTTCGCCCGACCAACAACTGAACGTCTCGTACGAGGACCTGGTCTCTGCGCCCGAAGCGACGCTCCGCACGATCTGTCACTTCCTCCACGAAGCGTACGAGCCCGCGATGCTCCGATTCTACGAGACCGCGGCCGACCACATGCCCTCCACCATCCGCACGCCCGCCATACGGAATCCGGTGAATCAGGAGAGCCTTTCGAAATGGAAAACACAGCTGACGCGCACCGAGATCGAGATTGTCGAGGCGCTTTGCTCGGCCGAGATGGAGCGTCTTGGGTACGAGCGATTGACCGACCCTGCACTCACGATATACGGCCGGATCGTTTTAAAAGCGGCGTACTGGCACTGGAAGCGCTGGCAGCACCGAGCGCACCGCGGATATGAGATCAGCTATCCCTTCCTCTCCGGGCTCCACGCTCGACTCCGTCGCTGGCGCCCACGCCTCCGCTCCCTGTTCTAGCGAGGGCCACACCCCCTTTACCCGATGTCTACTGCTCCTATTTTTATCGTCGGTGCCAACCGGTCCGGCACCACGCTCCTTCGGCTCTTGCTGAACGCGCACTCCGAAATCGCCATCCCGGACGAGATCAACTACTTTTACGGGTTTACCAAAACGGAAATCTCGTACGAGGCGTGGACCGAGCCGCAGCTCTCCGCCGCGGAGTACGAAGCGTTTGTGGACCGCTTCCTCGACGCCAATCGGCCCAAGGTACGGGAGTTGGACCTGTCGTCCGTTCGGGCCGAAATCCTCGACGGGCCCCAGGACTTCCGGCGACCGTATCAGGTGCTGCTGACCCGGTGGGCCGCCCACTACGGAAAGGCCCGATGGGGCGAAAAAACCCCGGGCAACATCTACCACTCGAACATCCTCATCGACATGTTTCCGGACGCGCGCTTCCTCCACGTGGTGCGCGATCCCCGAGGCGGCGTCGCCTCCATGCAGCGCGTCTCGTTCTTTAGCTCCGACGCCACCTTCAACGCCCTGAACCGGCACAAAATCATGACGCACGGCCGCGACTGGCTCGCCCGTGCGGTGCCGGCCGACCAGCGGATGGAGGTGCGGTACGAAGACCTTGTCGGCGCCCCCCAGCACACCCTGGGGCGCATCTGCGGCTTCCTAGAGACGGCGTACGAGCCCGAGATGCTGCGCTTCCACCAGAACGCCGATCGCTTCATGCTCGACGAGGCGGCGTCCACCTACAACCAGACGGCCACACGTCCCATCAGCCCGACAGAAGCCGAAAAATGGCGCAGCCAGCTGAGCGAGTCGGAGATCGCCATCATCGAGCGGGTCTGTGCCGACGAAATGGACGAATTCGGATACGCCCCGGTGGGGGCCGCGCTCTCGTGGGGGGCCGCCTGCCAACTGGCCGTGAAACGGACGTACTGGGCACTCCAGTGGTGGCGGTATCGCTACGACCGGCACTTCGCCGTGCTCACCCCCATGTTTTTGGGGGTTCGCGCCCGCCTCCGCTCCCTGCCCCGCCGACTGTGGGCGCGCTGGACACGCATGCTCTCGACCTCGTCGTGATGCCCGACCGCCCGGCAGAAGTGGACGGCACATGATCCGAACCTCCCCCCCGGCCCCTGGCAATGACTGATGCCGCCAGGCGCGACGCGTGCGACCTTACAGCTCCCCCCTTCCGATCTCCTCGCTGCAATGCGCGTACTTGCCTGCCAATCGCCGTATGGCCAGGGCGGCGTCGGCCAACACTTTGCCCACCTCGTCCGCGAGACCGACGAGGGCGTAGGACTGGCGTACTACCTCAACCCCGCCCCCGCCCCCTCCGACGGCGCGCGGGGACGGCCCCTGTCCGATCGCTCCTACCAGTGGCTGCATCGATGGACGCCCCTCCGCTACAGCCTCGGATGGTCGAGCTACGTGAAAAACGATTTCTTCGATCGCCGGGTCGCGGCCGCGCTGGACGCCCCCGCCGAGCGGTTCATGGGGTTTGTTGGGCAGTCCCTCCACAGCTTCCGTCGGGCGCGCTCGATAGGGTTTGAGACGCTCGAGCTGGTCGCCGTCAACAGCCACGTCGACAACGTGCGACGGCTTCATTCGCAGGCCGAGGCCGCCTGGGACCTCCGCGGCGCCTCCTGGCTCAACGACTGGCAGCGACGGAAAACCCTCGCCGAGTACGCGGCGGCCGACCGGATCTTCGTCCACTCAGACTACACGCGCGACTCCTTCCTCGCGGCCGGCATTCCTGCGTCCAAGCTGGAGCGCACCTACCTCCGCCCCGATTCGCGGTTTGTGCCCCCCACCAACCGCCCCGACGACGGCGTCTTCCGGGTCGTCTACGTGGGCCGCGTCGACATCACCAAGGGCCTGCCCGTGCTCCTGGAGGCCTTCCGGACGCTCCCCGATCCCGCCGAGCTCACCGTCGTCGGCGGCTGGCCCACCCGCCAGATGAAGCAGTTCATGGAAGGCTGGATGGCCCGCGAGCCGCGCCTCCGCATGGCGCCCGGCGACCCGCTGCCCGCCCTGCAGCGGGCCGACGTGTTCGTCCACCCCTCCTACGAGGACGGCTTCGGGTACGCCCCGATGGAGGCCCTGGCCTGTGGCGTCCCGGTGATTGTCACCGAGGACACCGGCATGAAAGAGTACGTCCAGGACGGCGTGAACGGCTTTATCGTGCCCACGGGAAACGTCGACGCCCTCCGCGACCGGCTGCAGCACCTCCGGCGCCACCCCCTCCGCCCCGCTCCCCTTTCCGTCGCCTAACCCCCATGCACATTGGCCACTTCGTCCGCGACCTGGACGGCCAGGGCGGCATCGAAACGTACGTGGCCCGCCTTGGCGACGCCCTCGCCGCGCGCGGGCACACGGTCACCTACTGGGGCCTCCAGGGCGCGCCGGGCCCCTCCCGCGTCCGAGTGCCCGATGTAGAAACCCTCTACACGGAGGCGGAGGCACGCGGGGTCGACGTGCTCCACCTCCACAAGTCCGTGCCGAGTGCCCCCGCTTCGTCCCTCCCCCTCCTCCGCACCGTCCACGACAACGGGGCCGCGTGCCCGAGCGGCTCGCGCTACCTGAAGCGGACCGGCACGCCCTGCCCCCGCATCGCGAGCCTGCCCGCCTGCCTCTTTGGGCACTACGTCGACGGCTGCGGCAGCCGCCGCCCCGCCAAGGTGTGGGACGGATTCCAACGGATGGCCGACAACAGGTCCATGATTCCGGGCCGTCCCACCTTTACGGTGAGCCAGTACCTGAAAGATGAAATGGTGGCCGCCGGGTATCCGGCCTCGGACCTCCAGGTCGTGCTGTCTCCCGGCCCCGCCGGGCCCCCGGCGCCGCGCCCGCTGCCAACGGACGGGCCGCCGCGTCTCCTCTTCGTCGGCCGGCTCGTTCCCGAAAAGGGCGTCGACTGGCTCCTCCGATCCGTTGCCCAGCTCCCCCGCCCGGTCCACCTCGACATTGCCGGCACCGGGGACCATCGGGCCGCCCTGGAGACGCAGGTCGAACGGCTTGGGCTCGCCGATCGGGTCACCTTTCACGGATGGGTGGACGGCCCGGCGCTCGACGCTCTCGTCGACGGGGCGCGCGCCGTGGTCGTGCCCTCGGTGTGGCACGAACCGGCCGGCCTCGTCCCCCTCGAAGCCGCCGCCCGGGCCCGCCCCGTGGTGGCCGCTCGGGTGGGGGGACTGCCCGAATACGCGCACCCTTCCTTCTCGCACCTCGTGCCGCCCAACGACGACGCGGCCCTGACGGACGCCCTCCACCGTCTGTGCACAAACCCGACGGCCGCCGCTCGACGGGGACGGGCCGGCTACGAACACGTGCAGGCCCACCATTCGATGGATGCTTTCCTCGACCGCCACGATGCCCTGTACACGTCTCTAGCGAGCCGCCGCTCTCCCTCCGCCCCCCCTCTTCGATGAGCACCCGCCGCCGCTATCTCTTTGTAGACGTGCTGCGCAGCCTGGCCATCGCCCTGGCCCTTGCCGCTCATGCCTTCAACGACTTCAATGTCCTGGATCACCTCTCCGGGCTCGAGTACACGGCCCTGCGGAGCCTCACCCGTGCGGCCGCGCCGTCCTTTATCTTCATGTTCGGCATGATGCTGGAACTGGTCTACGCCCGGCGAATTGCCGCGTCCGGCCTCTCTCCGGTCGTGCCCACGCTGCTGTGGCGAAGCCTGCAGTGTTACTTCGGGTACGTACTGACGGTGCTCGCCGGATGGGTCCTCGGCCTCTTCGACTGGAGCCACGCCCTCCAGGCACTGGTGTTCATCTTTGGGGGCCACCACGGCAACATCCTGAAATTCTACACCGTGGCCCTTCTCGTAGCCATTCCCCTGCTCGCGCTCCGCGACCGGATGGGGCTCGGGCTCACCCTGGGCGTCTGCTTCGGACTCTGGCTCTTGAGCCCCCTGCTTAACGCACTCGCCACCCTTCCTGTGGGCCGCTTTGGGGGCATTCTGGAGCTTGGCACCCAGATGATTCCCTACAGCCTCACGTTCATTGGCGCGGGGATGTGGGTCGGAAACAGCCTCCGGCGGCCCGAGACCCTCTCGGCCCGGTTCCACCTCCACGTCGGCCTCCTCCTGGCCGTCTGCGCGGGCGGCGTGGGCCTCCTCATGCTGCAGTCTTCCCCCTCCGCCGTCCTGTACTCGTACCTCGACTACTACGAGTACCGCGACTCCTACCACATCGGGTACTACCTCCTCGGATTGCTCCAGGCCCTCGGGCTGTGCCTCCTGTTCTTTCACCTCGTGCCGTACGGACGGACGTCGCTGTCCCCCGGGTCGCCCCTGCTCACCTTCGGGCGCGCCTCGCTTCTCTCGTTTACGCTGGGCAACATCGTGCTGAATGTGCTCGTCGGTCGCGTCTTCTCCACAGGCTACGATGGCCTCGTCTTCACAGTCGGGGTCCTCGGCCTCGTCCTGGTCCTCGCCCTGGGACTGGAGCGGCTGCTCCGCGCAGTCCGCACGCGCCCGCAGTTGTCGATCCTCCTTCGGCCCGCGACCCTGCTTCAGGAGCGGCTGGTGGCTCCGGCGAGTACGGTCCTGCTGAGGGCCGGTCGGGCCGTGCAGGCACGTGTCCACAAACGACTGCTGTTGCTCTCCCCGTACCTGCCCCGGTTCAAGTAGCCCCCCGGCCCTGCGGCGGTCAAACTGTATCGCAGGGTTGAGGAGAGGGAAGCCAAACCTCCTGCCTGCCCGGCCCCCGTGCGTCGTATCGTGACGTTCCACGCAGCCCGCATGCTCGGCTGGATTTCGTGTCTCTATTCCCCTTTCGGTTTCTCCATGCCCATTCCCCGCAACGGCCACGCGGCCGCCCCGGCAGGCAACACGACGACGGCTGCCCCTCACTCGGAGCACGGGCCCTCCTCGCCCGGACGCGCCCTCATTAAGCATCGGTACGATGTCGTTCTGGGCTGTCCCCGCTCCGGCACCACCTTCCTGATGGAGACCCTGGCGGGCCTCCCCGATGTCGAGTGCATGACCGGCACGCTCCTGCCCGTCTCCATCCCGCAGATCGTGAACGCGGAGTCGCTGCCCCCCGCCCTCTACGACGCGCTCACGGTGGCCTTCGAGCGAAGCCTCGACGACTACATGTCCTCGGGCCGCTTCCACTCGCGCGCCGCCGCCCTGCAAAAATGGGTGAACGCCCCCACCGGGCTTTCCGGACTCCTCGACGCCGTCCGCGGGCGACGCTCGCAGCAGCGTCTGATCTACAAGGAGCCGTTCCTGGCCTTCGCCCCCGACTTCGTGTGCGACGCCCTGCCCGAGGCAAAAATGATCCACATCTACCGCGATGGGCGGGACTGTGCCAATTCGCTCGTGCGGACCTACAATGTGCTCACCGACGACAGCCTCACGCACCTGCTGGGCGCGGAAATGCGCCTGGGCCGGAAAGTGGGCGACCGGTACGTGCCCTGGTGGGTCGAGGCGGGCCGGGAAGACGAGTTCCTGGCTGCCAGTCCCTACGGGCGGGCCATCTGGATGTGGGCGTACATGACCCGCCGCTGTCACACCGTATTCTCCTCCCCCGAAATCGCCGCCAGCGGCCGGGTGCTCCAGCTCCGGTACGAGGACTTTGTGCAGGCCCCGGACGTCCACGGGCGACGCATCCTCGAGCACCTCGACCTGGAGCCAAGCCGTAGCTTCCTCCGGCGACTGGGCACGGCCCACGCCGGGTCCATCGGCAAGCACGAGCGGCGGTCCGACGCCGAAATTGAAGAGGCGGAGCGCATTGCCGGCGCCGAGCTTGCCCTGTACGGCTACCACTGATCGACCCTTCCCCCTCATGGCCTCCGTTCACCTTCTGTCCGTCGCGGCCCGCTCAGGCACCCCGTGGCCGTACGCGTTCGACGACCTGGAACGCATGCAACGATCGGCCGCCGCGGACCGCTTCGGGGCCCACCGCCTCACCGACGACCCGGCGGCCGCCGACATCATTCTGTTTGTCGAAAACTGCGATCCGGCCCGGCACTACCTGGAGGTGCGCCGCCACCCCGTCTACCGGGCGCACCGCGACCGATGCTTCCTCTTTAGCCGGCACGACTTTCCGGTCCCGTTCCTCCCCGGCATCTACGCCTCCATCAACCGCCGCTGGTACGACCCTCAGCGGACCCGCTCCGGGTTTTACCTCGACGTGTTCGACAAATCGTTCCTGGCCGAGGCCCCCGTACCGACCACGCGTGACTACCTCTACTCGTTCATCGGGCAGCTGTCCACCGACCCGATTCGGGCGGCGCTGGCAGGGCTTTCGCATCCGGCGCAGTTTGTCTTCGACACCTCGCCGTACTGGCCGTACGCCGACCTTCCCGAAGACACACGCCAGGCATTGGAAACGCAGTACGTCGATGTGGCGCGCCGGAGCAACTTCGTGCTCTGTCCGCGGGGCCGCGGTGTGAGCAGCATCCGCCTCTTCGAAATGATGCGGATGGGACGCGCGCCCGTCATCATCGCCGACGACTGGGTGCCGCCGGACGGCCCCGACTGGGATCAGTTCAGCCTTCGCGTGCCGGAGGCCGACATCGGCGCCCTGCCGGCCCTCCTAACCGCCCGCGCCGACGACGCGCTCGAGATGGGGGCCCGGGCCCGTACGGCGTGGACCGATTGGTTCAGTCCCGGCGCCGCCTTTCACCGAACGACCAACTGGTGCCTGGACCTCCAGGCAACCCGGTCCGCCGCGACGTGGCGAACCCCGTACCGCGTGGGGCGCCAGCTCGCCCACCCCAAGTACCTCCGATCGGCGCTCCGGACGGCGTTTGACTACGCCCGCCTCGCATAACCTTATAGAGTCCCCAAGAATGGCGCTCCAGGTAGCTCCCGGTGGCGCCGCCCCGATGCCAGAACCGCATCGCTCCCACCTGCCGGAAGGACCTAACGGCATCAACTGCCTGGGGCAGAGGAGCCTGTCCTGGCCCGTCCCTGTCGCGTTTCGCCTTCCCGTTGGGGTTCATCCGAAAGGGTGATCCGGCAGTATCCAAAGGAGTGCCCCCAATCGAAGGGAGAGCCGCATATTGCGTTTCCCCCTTTTCGGTGCATCTTTCACCTTCCGCCAATGCGGATCGACCTTCTGTTTCCTGCGCTGCCCCCGGCCTACGACGGCATTGGGGACCACACTGCCCACCTGGGCGCGGCCCTGGCCCCGAGGCACGACGTGCGCATTCTCACCGCCTCCCCCGATGCCGACCCGGTGCCGGGCTGTCGGGTCACGCCGGCGTTCGACCTTGCGTCCCGTGCGGGCATCCAGGCGCTCGCCGAGCCCCTCGCCTCCGACGTGCCCGACTGGCTTGTGCTCCAGTACAATCCCTTCAGTTACGGACGGTGGGGCCTCAACCTGAGTCTCCCCCGGACGATTTCCGCCCTCCGCACCGCCCACCCCCAGATGCGGGTGGCGCTCATGGTGCACGAGCCCTTCGTCCCCGTGGAAAACTGGCGGTTTGCCCTCTTTACCACGTGGCAGCGGTGGCAGCTCTGGGCGTTGGGATCGGCGGCCGACGCCATCTTCTTCTCAATCGAGCCCTGGGTCGACCGATTTCGCGCCTGGTTTCCCAACACGCCCCTCCACCACCTGCCGGTAGGATCCAACATCGACCGCACGCCCGCCCACCGCACGGCCGACCGCACCCAGCTGGGCCTGCAGTCCTCCGACATCGTGTGCGGGCTCTTTGGGAGCGCGCATGAGTCCCGCGACTTCGATCTGGTTCGCACCGCCATGCTCCGTCTTCTCGACGAAGGCCTGCCCGTGCGGGTGCTGCACGTGGGCACCGGAGGCGATCAGATTCGAGACTCCCTCGGCCCCGATGTGCCGCTGGTGGCCGTAGGCCCCCAGCCGGCCCCGCTCGTGTCGCGCTACCTTTCCGCGATGGACCTATACCTTGCCCCCTTCCGCAAGGGTCTGTCGGCGCGACGCGGATCCGTCATGGCGGCCCTTCAGCACGCACGTCCGGTCGTCACCACCCTCGGCCCGGATACGGGGCCGGCCCTGCAGTCATCGGCGGGCACGGCGTTTCTCGCCGTCCCCCTGGGCCGCCCCGCCCCCTTTACCGAACAGGTCCGCCGCCTCGCACTCGACCCGGCGTTGCGGGAGCACATCGGCGAGGCCGGGCAGGCTCTTTATCAGTCCACATTCGACTGGCCCCGCCTCGCAGAGCGAATGGAGTCCCTCCTTTCGCCCTCGGTCCCTTCCCCCCGTTCCCGCGCTCCGGTTTCCTAACGTCTCATGGCCCTCCAAACGCTTTTCGACACGGCCCGCGACGACAGGCGGGCGTCGCTCCTCGCAGGCGGCGTGATCTTGATCTCCCTCTGCGGGTTCGCCCTCCTGTTTCAGAGCCAGCACGAAGAACTGCTTCGGCTCCTCAACCTCGCCTACCTCGGCCTCACGGTCACCATCGGGTTCTGGCTGTACCTTTCAAACCCGGCCCTCTACCTGGGCTTCGCCTGGTGGGTGTGGTTTTTGTCGCCCTTTGTGCGACGACTCATCGACTACCAGATTGGGACGTTTACGCCGCCCAATCAGGCCTTTGTGTTGCTCGCGCCCTTTGTCGTGAGTGGCATCGCCCTGTTTGACCTGCCCCGCTTTGGACGGGAGCTCCGCCACACCTTCTTCGCCCCCATTGCCCTGTGCTTCATCGCCGTCGCGTACGGGTTTCTGGTGGGGCTGCCAAAGGTGGGCGGGTTTCCCGCCACCGTCGCCCTGCTCAGTTGGCTCTGCCCCCTGCTTCTGAGCTTTCACGTGATGGCCCACTGGCGCCAGTATCCCCGATACCGGCGCGTGGTGCGGGCCACCTTCATCGGCGGCACGCTGGTGATGGGCGTCTACGGCCTCATTCAGTTCTTTGTGCTCCCCCCGTGGGACGCGCTCTGGATGGAGCGGTCGGGGATGCACTCCATCGGACGCGCCGAACCCATGGAAGTGCGGGTGTTTAGCACCCTCAGTGCCCCCGGCCCGTTCGCCACGATCCTGTGGGCCGGGCTCCTGCTCGTCTTCGACGCCCGATCCACCCTCGGGACGCTCTCGGCGGTGCCCGGGTACATTGCCTTCCTCCTGTCACTCGTCCGGAGCGCCTGGGGGGGCTGGATGGTTGGGATGAGCGCCCTCGTGTGGCGCTTCCCGGGCCGCCTCCGCACCCGCCTCGTCGCGATCATGGTCGTCTTGGGCATCCTCATTGTGCCCATTGCCATCACGGGCGAGATTGCCGAAACGACGGGCGCGCGGCTCGAATCATTTAGCTCGCTCCAGAACGACCACAGCCTCACCGAACGGCAGACGATGTACCAGCAGGTGACGGGGGAAGTGCTCTTCAACCCGATTGGGATGGGGATTGGGAGCGCCCTGTACGACAGTGGCTTCGTGACCATTCTCTGGCAGCTCGGCTGGTTTGGCGGCGCCCTGTACCTCGGCGGCCTGCTCTGGCTGCTGTACAACGCGGTCTTCCTGGCCCGCCCCGCCCCCAACGACCAGTTCGCCCTGATTGTGATGGCCGTCGCGATCGGCTACTTCACGATGCTGCTCTTCGGACGCGAGATGATCGAGGAGACCGGCGCTGTGCTCTGGTCGTTCCTGGCCCTGGCCCTGGCGGCCCACCGGCACCACCAACACCAACAAGCGACCGAGGCCGCCCTCGCCCCCGACGCCTCTTCTCCTCAGCCCGCCTACACGGCCCACTAACCGTGAACATTGCTCTTTTTCACACCACCCTTCCCGAGCCCGACCGCAAAGTCGGTGGCGTAGAGGCCGTGGTGCACCGTCTGGCGAACGCACTCACAACGCACACCGCCCACAACGTGACGGTGTTCAGCCTGACCCCGGCGCCCACGGATGCCCTGTACGAGCACACGCACCTCTTCCCCTCGCTCCCGGCCCTCCACGAGCAGTCGGTGCTCCGGTGGGGCGTGCTTCCCCTCCTGCTGAATGCAGTGTCGTTTCGGGACCACGACGTGCTGCACCTGCACGGGGACGACTGGTTTTTCGTCCGTCGAGGACTCCCCACCGTTCGCACCATGCACGGATCGGCCCTGGAAGAGGCCCGCACTGCCTCCTCCTGGAAACGACGGTGGGCCCAGCGACTCATTTATCCGCTCGAACACATCGCGACTCGCCTCGCCACCCTCCCGCTCAGCATCGGCCCGCACACCGCCTCCCTCTACGGCATCGACCAGCTCGTCAATAACGGCGTCGACCCGGAACGCTTTTATCCGGGGCCGAAAGCCTCGGCGCCCCGCCTCCTCTTCGTGGGAACCTGGGCGGGGCGGAAGCGAGGGGCGTTCCTCTTCGACACGTTCGTGGAACGGGTGCTACCGGCCGTGCCGGACGCCACCCTCCAGATGGTGAGCGACACGGTAAGCGACGCCTGTCGCCGTCACCCCCAGGTTGAGGTGTTCGCCCACCCGAGCGACGAAACCCTCGCCCGCCTGTACCGCGAAGCATGGGTATTCGCCTCCTCCAGCGTGTACGAGGGCTTCGGGCTTCCGTACGTCGAGGCAATGGCGAGCGGCACGGCGGTCGTGTGCTCCCCCAACGGAGGGGCAGAGTATGTCCTTGATGACGGAGCGTACGGCGCGATCGTCGAGGATGCCGAGTTCGGGGCTACACTGGCCCACCTGCTCACCTCCACAGACGCTCGACGCTCCTGGGAGGAGAAGGGGCGACAGCGAGCCGAGGCCTTCACGTGGGCGGCCATTGCCCGCACCCACGAAACCCTGTACGAGCGCGTGGCGTCGGGCCGGGCCGCCCTCTCCTCATCGCCGTCGCTCCCCCCCGCCTCCGCGTGAGGTGCCCCATGACTCCCTCCCTGCCCTCCTCCGCCGCCGCTCCGCCGACCGAGGCCTTCGCGTCCGATCCGATGCGGGTTCTGCAACTGGGAATGGGCTGGCTGCCCGAACAGTCCGGAAACGGCCTGGACCAGATGTATCACGGCCTTGCCCGGCATCTCCCGGCGGTCGGCGTCGACGTACACGGGCTCGTTGCCGGGTCGCCGTCCGTGGCCGCCCAGTCGGGCGGGGCCGTCCAGTCATTTTCGCGCCCCGAGGCGCCCCTGCCCCGTCGCCTCTACCACGCACGACAGGCCATCCGTCGCGTCCTGGATACGCACGATCCCTCGGTCGTGGCCGCGCACTTCGCCCTGTACGCCGCCCCGGGGCTCGACCTGATCGGCGACCGCCCGCTGGTGGTCCACTTCCACGGGCCCTGGGCCGCCGAGTCGAGCACCGAAGGCGGCTCCCGCTCCCGATCGGTCCTGAAGGCGGCCCTCGAACGCTACGTGTACCGGCGGGCCGACCGGCTCATCGTGCTCTCCTCGGCCTTTCGCGACGTGCTGTGTCAGTCGTACGGCGTGCCGCCCGACCGGGTGTCGATCGTGCCGGGCGGGGTGGACCCGGACCGCTTCGACACGGGGCTGACGCGCCGGGACGCCCGACGCCAACTGGGATGGCCCACGGACCGCCCCCTCCTGCTCTCCGTCCGGCGCCTGGCCCAGCGAATGGGCCTCGAATCCCTCATCGACGCGATGCGCACCGTCCGCCGCACCCATCCCGAGGTCCTGCTTCTCATCGCCGGCAAGGGCCCCCTTCACGGTGCTCTCTCCGCCCGCATCGAGGATCTGGGGCTACAGCGTCACGTGCGCCTGCTCGGATACGTCCCGGACGCCGACCTGGCCCTCGCCTACCGGGCCGCCGACCTGTCCGTGGTCCCGACGGTCGCGCTGGAAGGGTTTGGCCTCATCACCGTCGAGTCACTGGCGGCCGGCACGCCGGTGCTCGTGACGCCGGTGGGCGGCCTCCCCGAAACCGTTCGGGCCCTGGACCCCAACCTCATCCTCCCGGCGGCGACGGACCCGTCATTCGCCCCCCAACTGGCCGCGGCCCTCGATCAGCCGTCGCTCTTTCCTTCGTCCGCGGAATGCCGGCAATATGCCCGCGAGCACTTCAGTTGGCCCGCCATCGCCCGGCGTACCCGATCCGTCTACGCCGACGTTCTGAAATAACGATCCCCTATGTCTCCCCCTCGCATTCTATTTCTGGACCAGTCCGGTGCCCTCGGCGGCGGCGAGTTGTACCTGCTCGACGTGGCGCGGGCCTACGCCGACACGAGCCACGTCGTGTTGTTTGAGGATGGTCCCTTCCTCGAGCGTCTCCGGGCCGAGGGGGTCTCAGCGGAGGTGATGGAGGTCGGCCAATCCGTTCACGCCGTCCGAAAAGAGGCCGGTCCCCGGGCCTTGCTGTCTGCCCTCCCCGGCCTCACGCAGGCCGTGCGTCGCCTGGCCCATCGGGCGCGCGACTACGACCTGATCTTTGCAAACACTCAGAAGACGCTCTTCATGGGCGGGCTGGCGGGCTGGTGGTCAGCTCGGCCCGTCGTGTGGAACCTTCACGATCTCCTCTCGCCCGAGCACTTCACGGCGACGACCCGACGCCTGGCCGTTTGGGGGGCGAATCGGTTTGCGTCCCACGTCATTGCCAACTCGCAGGCCACCCAGCGCACCTTCACAGATGCGGGCGGACGACTCCCCACGTCGGTCGTCTATAACGGCATCGCCCCTGCTCCCTTCCGGGCCGTGGGGCCGGCCGAGGGGGCCCACCAGCGCGAGCAGCTCGGGCTGGGGGCGGCGCCCGTGGTGGGGGTCTTCAGTCGCCTGGCGCCGTGGAAAGGGCAGCACGTTCTTCTAGACGCGGTCGCGACCCTGCCCGACGTCCACATCCTGCTGGTCGGAGATGCGCTGTTCGATGGTGACGACGCGTACGCAGCCGCTCTCCGCCGGCAGGCCGAGGAACAGGGGCTGAGCGACCGGGTCCACTTTCTGGGCTTTCGGGAGGACGTGCCCACCCTCATGCGCACCTGCGACGTGGTGGCTCACACCTCCGTTTCGCCCGAGCCGTTTGGGCGCGTGATCGTGGAGGGCATGCTGGCCGAACGCCCCGTGGTGGCCACCCGGGCCGGGGGCGCCCTCGAAATCATCGACCACGGCGCAACCGGTTGGCTGGTGCCCCCCGGAGAAGCGTCCGCCCTGGCCACCACGCTCCGCGACCTGCTCGCCGCCCCCGATCGCACCCGATCCGTCGCCGCCGCGGGCCGACGGGCCGCCGAGGCTCGCTTCTCTCCCACCCAAATGCTGTTGGGCATCGACCGGGTGCTCCAAAAGATCTGCCCCGCGTCCTCGCCGCCGCCCCTCCCGGATTCTGTTTGCTCGAGCGACCACGTCTGCAAACAAACGTGATCATTTCTCCCATACAGGTAGCTTTCTCCGCGGCGGGCGGCCCGGGACTCCCTCGCTTAGACCGCATACTCTTCTTTTATTCACACCAAACGAACCTCATCATTCCTTTACAGAACGAGGAGTTTTATCTCTCACTGGCAGCATGAGCGAGAGCGTACCGCCAGAAGATTACGGAATTTCCTCCATCCAACCCACAAACCCGGGTCTTTTCGAGTCTCTCCGGGCGGTCACGCGTGTATATCTTTATCTCTCCACTGGGACGCCCATTACAGTTTGATCCCCCAACGGTGCAGTCCGACGGGTTAAATCACCTGGTGAGTGAACTTTACAGACCCGCCCCACACCTCATTCTGGTGGAGCAATTGAACCGTCGATCTCTGGTACGCCTCTTGAGAGCAACGTCCGGGTGAGCGTCGGATCCGTCGCGGTTCGTCCCCTTCACCCACAGTGTAGCCCATTCATGCACGATTGGCTGTATCCCCTGCTGCTCGCCCCCCCTCAGGTTGCGATTTGGAGCAGTCTCCTCCTTGTCCCTCTTCTGGGGTGGGGGATGTCCCGCTTCGCCCGGCACGTTCGCTCTTCGGAGTCGGATACGGCCTCATCTCCCCTGAGATGGCTTCCCGTCCCCGTCATGCTGGTCCTCCTGGTGTGCGTGGCCGCTTTCCAATTTTCGGCCTTCACCCTGAGTGACAGCAACAACATCACGCTCCCCATCGAGGTCATTGGCCCCGACGGGTACACGGAAACCGTCACCCTCAACGCCTCGGATCCCGCCTCCGTCGAACACCTCTGGGTGCGGGCCTACTCCATCGGCTATCCCGGATTTCGAGGGTACGATACGGACAAGGCCTCCATTCGGCTGAACGGGGGCGACTGGGTCGACATCAACAACAGCGTGGTCACGTGCCAGGAACCGGAGGCGAGTACGCAGTGCGTGTCCGGGCCCATGCACACGATTCGGTTTCGGATCCCCATCTCGGCCCTCGGATCCCTTCAGGAGACCAACACGCTTTCGTTTCGCTTCAACTACGCCAAGCCCGGCGCCGTGGGCGATCCGTCGACCGGCTACCGCGTTCTCGGGCTGGAGCTTCGCGACGGCAGCGGAACGGATCGCGTAGAGGGCACGACATTTTCCTGGGACGACCCCGGCCGTTGGTCGGCGCCCCAGGGCGCAAGTGCCTCCGAGGGAGAAACCCTGTGGCACGAGCGCGACCTTCTCATTGACGGCTGGAACGGCCCTGCGATTCGGGCCAGCTGCGCGGACTGCCACACCAAGAGCGGCTACGACCTCCAGTATTTCGCCTTCTCCAACGAGTCGATCGTCCAGCGCGCCCGTTTCCACGGCCTGTCTCGATCCCAGGGCGAGGACATCGCCGCCTACATTCGCTCCATCTCCCTCACCACCGAGGGCGGACAATCGTACGATCCGCCCGGCCGCCCGTGGAACCCGCCCTACCAGCCGGGCCCCACGGCCGCCGGCACCCGCAGCGACGGCGCCCCCCGGAGCGACGGGCAGTCGTTCTCGGACGCCCCCTCCACATACTGGGCCGCCGGGGCCGGCGCGGAGTGGGCCCTGGATGAGGATCGGACCACCAAGGACTTCCTTTTCCCGAATGGCATTACCCCCTCGGCGGACCCAATCACCGGCAAAATCAACACCCGCGAAATCCCGGTCGGCGTCCAAATGCCGGACTGGAACGAATGGCTGCCCATCGTCCACCCGATGGACGCCTACGGGTCGAACTTTACCGATCACTACGTCTGGAACTACTACGAGAACGAAGTCCCCGGCATTCGGTCCGGAGGCAACGTCAAAAAAGTGAGACGGGCCGTGAAGGAACTCTGGAAGGGACTGGAGGAAGGCTCTCCCGACTACAACGAGTTCCGGGGGCAATCGGTGCAGGACGGCGCGCCCTATGAGTGGGGAGATGCGCAACTGAGTCGCATGCAGTGGGCCCTCGTCAAGTCGTTTGAGCTCATGCATGTGGACCAGTGGGAGGACGATGCCCAGTCCCTCTACGGCCCCGGCGCCGAGCCGCTGCAGTGGCTCTCGGACGCCCGCACCCTCTTCGACCTGGCCCCCCACATTCAGGGGCGGGCCGTGAAGGGGAACGATACGTTTCTTTTCAACTGGTACTCGACGGTCTGGTATCAACTTCAGGTCGTCATGAATCCGGGCTCCGGCATCGGCACCCGGATTAAACCGCAGGACTGGCGCTACCACTACATGTTCTTGGACAACACGGGCACCGAGAACACCTGGCGCCACACGCTCTCGTACCTCAAGGCCCTGCAGGTGGCCGAGACCATTCCGGAGGACCGGTACTCCGAGGAGCCGCAAGGCTGGCACCTCCGGCACATGTCGCCGATCTTTATCGACCGCCAGCACACCTGGTCCAGCGCCCTCCGTTCGATGGACGACGACGATTACCGTCGCGTCCTGAACGTGGCGGGCCGGATGCTGGTGGAGGGCATGACGGTCGAGCCCCTTTCGAACTGGGAACGTCGGACCGACCGCATCGGCATCGAGCCGGAGTCCCATGTCCCGCAGAACATTAGCGGGGGCATCGGAAACAACGTCACGTACGCCGACCACTTCTGGACCGCCCTGCAGAACTGGGGCGAATACGGAGTGTCTCACGACGAGGTCCTTCGCCCGCTGGCCGACTGGGCCGCGAGCGCCTGGCCCCAGGGCGACTGGTCGGGCCGCGTGGCTCCCTACAAGGACAACCCACCGATCGACCAGCCCTCGGCGAGCGTGTCCTTTAGCCAACCCAGCGACGGCGCCACGTTCACCGATCCGTCGGCAATCGCCCTGGAAGCCTCGGCCTCTCTCCCCGACGAGGAGTTGGAGGCGGTCACGTTTTTCGCGAACGGGACCGCCATCGCCACCGACGCCGATCCCGCGTACACGGCCTCCTGGGAGGAGGTCCCCACCGGCACGCACACCCTCCGGGCCGAGGCCGAGGGATCCAACGGCACCACGGCGACCGACGAGATCTCGATCACCGTTGAGGAGGACGCTTCCTCGCCTCCCCCCACGGACGACCCCGACTCGACCGACACGAACGTCGACTGGGCCTACTACGAGGGGGCCTGGACCGAACTGCCGGACTACGACTCACTGACGCCCGTCGACGAGGGCACCAGCGAGGCCCTCACCCTGGCGCCGGCGCAGCGAGACAATGAGTTCGGCCTGCGCTTCACCAGCCACCTCAAGGTGCCGGCCGACGGGGAGTACACCTTCTACCTCAACTCGGACGACGGCTCCCGCCTCGTGATCGATGGCACCCCGGTCGTCGACAACGATGGGACCCACGAGCCGCGCGAACGGTCGGGCACGGTGACCCTGTCGGCGGGCACCCATCCGGTTACGGTCGACTACTTCGAGGCCGACGGCGGGGAGCAGTTGTCGCTCGAGTGGGAGAGCAATCAGTTTGGCCGTGCCCCCGTGGACGGGGACGATCTCCAGCGCTCCGCGTCCGCACCGGGCGAGACGATTGAGTATACCCTCGATCTGCAGCCGGGCTGGAACCTGGTCGCCCTTCCCCTCACCCCCACCGATCCGTCGATGGAGGCCGTGCTCGGGGACGCACAGGATGCGATCGTGGTCGTCAAGAACGAGGTCGGCGACGTGTACAGCCCGCAGCACGGCGTCACCACGCTCACGCGCTGGACGCCCCGGGAGGCCTATCAGGTGTACGCCACCGAATCGCGCTCCCTCTCCGTGACCGGGCAGCGCCTCGACTCCGACGCCCCCCTCGAGCTGGCCCCGGGCTGGAACTACATTCCCTTCCTGCCCGCCCAGCCGCTGCCGGTAGAGGACGCCTTCTCGTCGCTTGACGATGCCCTCGTCGTCGTGAAGGATCAGTCCGGGGACGCCTACATCACCGGCGGTCCCGTTCAGGTGAATGAGATTGGGGAGATGCAGCCGGGGGCGGGCTATCGGGTGTACGTGGATGCCAGCCAGACGCTGACCTTCCCGACCGCTCCCTCCTCCTCGACGACGACCGCCGGCCAGACGTCCTCGCCCCCCACCGGCGTGGCCAACGACGCCACCCTCATTCTGGAGGCCCCGTCGCTCGAGGACGGCACGGTCGTCTCCGCCCACGTCGAGGACACCGTCGTCGGGGACGCGTCCGTCTCGGACGGCTCCGCGGTCCTCTCCATCCCGGGCGCCACGTCCCTGGTTCCCTCCGACCGGCCCCACGCGGAACCCGGGGATCGAATCACCCTCCGGGCGGCCCGTGGGGACGCCCCGACACCGATCGAGCCGGTAGCGGTCACCAACCTCCTGGAAAACAGCGAGTCGCCCTCCTCCTCGGTTCAATTCGCCCCGAACGCCGTGTTTGTCGTCGAGGGCAGCACAGAGTCGAATGGCGCCTCCCTCGGAGCGAACCGCCCCAATCCGGCGAGAGACAAAACCGCCCTCACCTACACGCTCCCCGAGCCGTCGGACGTTCGGATCGAGATCTACAACATGCTCGGGCAACGAGTCAAAACGGTGGTGGAGGCGACCAAGCAGCCCGGCACGCACGAGGTGACCGTCAACACGAGCACGTTGTCCAGCGGCGTCTACTTCTATCGTCTGCAGGCGGGGTCGCAGCGCGAAACCAGGAAGATGACCGTCGTGCAGTGAATCGGGCGCCGGGAGGGCCGAGGCCGTCCGCCCACTTGGACCGGGGGAAGAGAAAGACGACCGGGGCGGGAATGTGCGCCAAACCTTCCCCCTTTTCTCGGTCAACGGATGGAGGCATTAGCGGGGCGGCGGGCGTAAATTGCCGTTCCCCTGTTTCCCCCAACGGCCCTCCGCCCCCCTCCCGGCATGCCTTCGCTTCCCGTCACCTTTTTTTACCCGTACGCCGAAGGGCTTCCCGACCCGGGCGACGCGGACCTGTCGAGCCACACATTCTGGAGCCTGGAGGGACAGGAGCGACGGCGGGCCTGGCTCCTCCAGACCTATTTCCACCTTCGAAACGCCGGGCACGAGGTCACCCTCTCGGCCGACCTGCCCACCGAGGGCATCGTCGCCCTCCTTCCCGAGCCCGAGGCGCTGACGCAGTTCCACCACCAGTATGAGCGGCGGCACCGATCGCTCTTCGTCCTCACCATTCGGGCCGACATTTTCGGGTTCCGGTCGCCCCTTGGCGACGCCGACATCGTACAGAACGGGCGCTTCGCCGACGAGCGACACACCTTCTTCGTGCCCCACTGGCCGCAACCCGGCCTCCTGCCGCGCGATCCCGCCCGGGGCTCCCGCATCGAGAACATCGTCTTTAAGGGTGGCTACGGCAGCCTCGAGGCCGACTATCGATCCGACACCTGGACGGCCTTTCTGGCCGACCGCGGCCTCACCTTCCAGATTGCCTCCGCCGAAACCGAAGGCGCCGTGCCCTCCTGGCACGACTACCGCACCGCCGACCTGAATCTAGCCGTGCGGCCTGCGTTTGGGGATGGCGGCCTCCGCTGCGAAAAGCCGGCGTCGAAGCTCGTGAACGCCTGGCACGCCGGCGTTCCCTCCCTCCTCGGGCCGGAGTACGCCTACCGCGAACTCCGACAGGATGCCCTCGACTACGTGGAGGTGGCCTCCCTGAACGAGACAATGGAGGCCATCGACCGGCTGCTCGGGGATCGGGATCGGTACCGACAGATGATCGAGCAGGCCCAGAAACGGGCCCGCGACTTCACCCCGGCCCGGATTGCCGAGCGGTGGGCCGAGGTGCTGTACGACCGCATCCCGCGCATCGTGACGACGCGGACGTATCGGGCCTCCCGCCCGCTGCCCCTCCGCACCCGTCAGCTCTTCAACCTGCTCACGCGGCCGCCCGCCCCCTTCGAGCTTCGCAAGCACATCGGCCACGTGGTGCGGCAGGCGCGAACCCGGCTCGCGGGATAACCCCGCCCCGCGTGCCGCCTACCGGCGCCGCAGCCCGATCCGGTGCCGAATGGGTCGCGTGACCGTCTTCAGGTGGTGCAGGCCACGCCGCCCCGCAAGTCCCACCCGCCAGGACGGGTATCCGAGCGACGAGAACCACCCGCTCCGCCGAAGGTAGTGGTGGAACCGGTCCTCCATCGGGTGGTCGCAGTACGACTCCCACGGCTTCCGATCGGACGTGTAGTGGAGGAGGAAGGGATCCTGGGCGACGGGGTCGAGGTCGCGCCCCAGCATCGCCTCCATCTTCGGCTTCTCCCCCTCGTCGTAGAGGAGGTGCGTCACGTTCCACCGCAGGTCCAGGGCCCCCCACCGTCCAGCCAGCACCGCATTGAGGGCCTCCTGATCGCCCGGATACGAGAAGTGATTGGACGGGTCCAGCAGGTACTTGATGGCCTGTCCGTGGATGCTGTCTGCCCGCCAGGCCGCGAGGTTAATGAGCATGATGCCCGAGTTGAAGTACCGGGCGTCCGGATCCAGCCCCAGCCGCTCCCACTCCGCCACCCCCGCCTCCGGACACGAGACGATGCGCTCGGGCACGGCCAGAATGGCGTTCCCGTCGAAGGGCGTACGCCACATCGGCCGTAGATTCCGTTCCACCACCACGTCGCTGTCCAAATACAGCACGCGATTGCACGTCTTGGGGAGCACGTCGGGAATGAGGAAGCGGTAGAACATCGAGGCGTTGAACCGCGGGTCCATGTCCTGCAGATCAATCTGATCGATCGAGGACACATCGGGGTGGTGCCAGTCGAGGGTGGCCCGGTCGTGGGCCCGGCGGACGACCGACGCAATCCGCCGCTGGTGGTCCGCCGACATCCCGGAGTCGAGGGCGATAATCTGGACGGCCTGCTCGGGGGGGAGATGGGTGAGGGCCGACGACAGGGTAACGGCCATCGGCATCGCAAAGCCGTCGTCCCCGGCCGTCACGATCACGATGGGCGCCTCGGGCGAGGGCCCCGCGGATTCCCCATTGGGACGGGCGTCGTCCGGCGTTGGCGGGTGCGACTCCGCCCCGGAGGAGGTGGCGGAGGACAAGGAGGAGCATACAGGGGATCGGGTCATCATCAGACGTGCTTAAGAAGGGAGAGCATCGGGTCGCGCAGCTTTCCGGAGCCCGAGTAGGTGTCGGAGGGGGCGGCTGGCGCGACGCAGCCAGTGATAGGCCCGGCGCCCCTCATGGAGGGCCCGCCAGGCCAGATATTCGGGACGCGTCAAAAACCCGCTGTGCCGGAGGTAGCGATAGAATCGATTCCGGGCCGGATGGTGGCTGGCCGGATCCCAGGGTTTCGAGTTGTCCGTAAAATGGATGACGTGAGGGTCGGCGGTGAGGGCCCCGGACGGAATGCGGTATCCCTCATTTCGCTCTGTTCGGCGGCACCAGGCAGGGTCGTAGACCCCGTGCACCACATTCCACCGCGTGTCCAGCGGCTTCCACCTCCCCGCCAGTATGGCGTTGAAGCCCTCCTGATTGCCAGGCAAGTTCAACTGATCTCGGAAGCGCAGCAGGTAGTCGAACACGCGCGCCCCAACCGCTTCCGCCCGGTACCGGGGCACATGTACCACCATCAGGCCCGAGTTAAAGAACGGGGCCTCGGGAGAGAGCCCGAGGGCCTGCCACCGCTGCACCCCCATCGTGGCGGAAACAAACGGAATCATCTGATCCTGCACCGCCAGCAGCACCGCGTCCCCAAACGCGACCTCCCACAACCGACTCAGGTCGCCCTCTACCACCAGGTCCGCATCCAGGTACACGGCTCGTTCCACCCGCTCGGGAAGGCATTCATCGAG
Organism: Salinivenus lutea; assembly: GCA_002894685.1. Classification (GTDB taxonomy): domain Bacteria; phylum Bacteroidota; class Rhodothermia; order Rhodothermales; family Salinibacteraceae; genus Salinibacter; species Salinibacter luteus. The sequence goes on along the minus strand of NCRC01000008.1, from coordinate 101,211 downwards.
GTGAATCCGCGCGTAGTTGATTGGGGAGAAACGCTCCTGCGTCTTCAATCGCGGGGTGCGATACCGGTCGAGCGCGGGCCGCACAAAGCGGAGCGCGGCCCCCTGCCCGTCCGCCACCCGACGCAGGCGATCGCGCGTCTGAGCCGACAGCCCCCCGTCGAGCACGAAGACCTCGGCGTCCCAACCCGCTCGCAGGTTCTGAAGGGCGGAGTAAAGCGTCACGCCCAGGGGCAACCCAAACGATTCATCCGCGGAGAGGACGAGTGCAATCGAACCTGTTGCTCCGTTCGTCGGGATGGAGGGCACCCTCGCGCGTGCCGGGGACGTCGTCATGCAAAACATCGGTTAGAGGTGCTCGATCATCGGCGCTGCGTGGCGCTATGCAGGGATCGGCGCCTTCTCAAAGTGGTCCTTCTGCTCGGCGTACAGCCGGTCGCAGAGGCGACCGTCCGGGACCGTCACGTCGTCGAACGAAATCGCCTGGTCTTTCGGCACGTCGCGCGTGAGGACGCAGCCCTCGGAGAGGCCAATGGGCAGGAGGTTGTCGCGGCGCATCACGTCGGCGTTGTCGATCCAGCCGTACGCGTGGAAGCCGCCGATGCCGTCGAGCGTCTCGCCGGCCTTCAGGTCACGCTTCGCAAGGGCCGGCACTTCACACACCGGGCCGCCCGCCGGGGTCACCGCGGCGTCCTGGAAAAGGACCGCGCGGGCGACGGTGAGGGGCACCTCCAGGTGCGGCAGGTGGTAGGGCGTGTAGAACACGTAGAACGGCCCGTCGCCCATCTTGAGAACAGACGTGTACTGGCGCTTCACGGGGTGGTCGTTGTAGGCAATCACGAACACGCCCGGCCCCGGCTCCGCGCCGATGATGTAGTCGTTGAGCCCTGTCTCCAGCAGTTCGTCCTCCGGGAAGAGATCCACCGCCTCCATCACGTGGTCGCACCGCGGGCCGTACATGCCCCGCCGACCGACGGGGAACCCAGTGGCGTTGGCCGCCACGGCATTCTCCACCGAAATCTTGGTCCCGTCCGCGAACGAGGTGACCATGTAGGGAGCCTGTCCGTGCTTGTCGGCCCATGCCTGCTGCGTCTCCGGCGTGCGGTAGTGGTCGAGGAGGCCTTTGATGTTGCCGACGAGGACGGGCTTGTAGCCGATGGCGTCCACGAACCGGTAGAGGTTCATCATCGTCCCCGGCTGGTCGCCGTCGATGTCCGTCATCACAACCCCCGCCGTGTCGGCGTATACCTTGAGGATGGGACCGAGCGTGGCGTCGAGCTCGGCGTTGGAGAGCACCAGGTGCTTGCCGTGCTCGATGGCCGCCATCGCCACCTTCGCCCCAAACTCAATGGTGCCGGTGGCTTCAATGATGGCGTCAATTCCCTCGGCCTCGCACACCAGCATCGCGTCGTCGGTGACGGCGTAGTGGCCGCGGGCGATGGCGTTTTCGAGGGCGGGCACGCTGTGTACGTGCTGCACGCCGTCGACCCCCGCCTGTGCATAGGCCTCCTCGGCCTTCTCGAGGGTCCGGTTGGCGACCGCCACGAGGCGCATCCCCGTCATGGCGGTCAGGATCTGAAGGGCCACGCCGCGGCCCTGGTACCCGGCCCCGACGATGGCGACGCGGATGGGAGTGCCTTCTTCTTCGCGCTTCTTGAGCGCACTGTCTACAATAATCATGGGAATCGGAAAGGGAGGTGGAGAACCGGGAGACTAGCCCGATAAGGTTGGAGAATTGTTGAGGAGGCCGCCGGTCGGCACAGCATCTGCCAGCGCCTCCGGGGTCCCGAGGTCGAAAAACCGGCCGTCGGGGAACGACACGGCGCGGACGGACAGGCCCTCGTCCATCGCGGCCTGAAACAGGTGGCCGAGGTGCCGCTCGTGCGCATCCACCTGGGCCCGGCGGACCGGGTCGTCCACAATCGCGGCGAGGCGCTCGTGGAGCCAGTGGGTGAAGCGCGGCCCCCAGGCGGCCAGACACCAGGCGTCCCGCAGGGCCGTGGCCGCCGGCTTCACGTGAATCGCCCGCACGGTGCCCTCGGCGTCCATGTCCACCACATCGACCGTGGTGGGATCGTCCACCGGCATGCACCCGAGCACAATGTCCGCCCCGCGGTCGGCCAGCTCGCGCCGGAGGACCGCAAAGGCGTCCCGGGGATGGAACAGAATATCGGGAAAGCCGAGCAGGACGACCGCCTCTTTCACGAACGGGTAGGCCTGATCGATGGTGAACGGCACCCCGTAGGAATGGCGCACCATGAGGTACGCACAGGGCAGCCCCACGCGATGCCCGTCGCCCCAGTACGCCGGGATGTCCCACGCCCCGTCGCGCAGTCCCCAGTACGCGGCCTCGGCGCCGCCGGCCGTGAGGGCCTCCAGCAGGTGCTGCGACACCACGCGGACCCGTGGGCCCTCGTGGCCCGGAAGCGCCTGCGTGCCAATCGGCAGCAGGGCCTTGCTCCCCGGGAGCGGCGCGATGCGCGTCCCCTCCCCCGCCGCCGGCACGACGCCGACGACATGCTGGGGCAACGAAGAGTCGGACAAACGATCAGGGGCAGTCATGCGGTCGATGCGGGGGACGTGATGGAGGCCGTGAGTCTCGGCCGCGCGATGCCGTTCCGAAAGGGGAATGCAACGGCCCCGACCATGCCGACGCGAGTCGGACATTCCCCGACCGGTCGGGTGTAGAGGGCAGCACCGACGCGAATCATGAAGCTACAAAATTGGAGCGAGAACGGGCGTGGGTCATTTCACGGTCGGCTGGGCCTCAAAGGCCGGCCAGGACCGGTCCTTTTCCGAGAGGACCCGGACGGGCGCGGGCCAGTCGATGCCAAACGCCGGGTCGTCGTAACGGAGGCCGCGCTCGGCCTCGGGCGCGTAGGCCGCAGTGACCGGGTACATCACCTCGCAGTCGTCCGTGAGCGTAAGGAAGCCGTGCGCAAATCCCTCTGGCACGTAGGCCATGCGGCGGTTGTCGGCGGTGAGCTCAACACCTGCCCACTGCCGATAGGTCGGCGACTCGGGGCGCAGGTCCACCAGCACGTCGTAGAGGGCCCCGCGCACGCAGCGCACCATCTTGTTCTCGGCGTGCGGGGCGGCCTGATAGTGCAGGCCGCGAAGGGTCCCGCGCTCGGCGCTGTAGCTCACGTTCATCTGTACGATGTTCATGTCGAGGCCGTGCGCGGCCATCTCCTCCGTGCACAGCATGCGGGCGAAAAAGCCGCGGGCGTCGCCAATCGGCTCCGGCGCAATCACGTAGGCGCCGGGAAGCGGGAGTTCGGTAAAGATCATGGAGTCGGAGGCTTAGGCCGCTACTTTAGCGGGGATGGCATGGGTTTGGCCGTTCGTCCAGAAGAAGCGGTCGTCAATTTGGTCGGTCTCGATGAGGTGCTTCAGCTGCTTCAGCCGCGTAAACGACCGGTGCTGGAAGGTGTCGCGGTCCAGATCAATCTGCTTGTAGATGGCGGCCATTTGCACGGCGCCGTCGCGCAGGGTGTACTTCGGCTCGAAGCCGGGCAGTTGCGTCGCAATTTTCTCGAACGAGACGCGGTAGCTGCGGTCGTCGCCGTCGCTGGAGCCCATCGACACCTCACAGCCTGGAATTGTGGACGCGACGGTCTCGACAATCTCGCGGACCTGGTAGTTCTCCTCGGAGGCCCCGACGTTAAAGATCTCGTTGTGGACCACGTCGCGGGGCGCGTCGAGCGTGCAGGCGATGGCCTGGCAGATGTCGAGCACGTGCACCATGGGGCGCCACGGCGTGCCGTCGCTGCGCATCCGGATTTCGCCTTCGGTCCAGGCGTAGCCGCTCAGGTTGTTGAGCACAATGTCGAACCGCTGGCGCGGCGACGGGCCGTACGCGGTGGCGTTCCGGAGGAAGGTCGGGGAGAACGTGTCGTCAGCCATCGCGCCGAGGTCGCGCTCCACCAGCACCTTGCACTCGGCGTAGGCCGTGAGCGGGTGCACCGGGGAGGCTTCGGTTTTCAGGCCCGTTCCGTCTTCAATGCCATACACACTGCAGGAGGACGTGTATACGAAGCGCTTCACCCCCGCCGCTTTGGCGATTTCGGCGAGGCGCACGGTGCCCTTGTGGTTGATGTCGAACGTGTTTTCGCGGTTGTGCTGGCCGAGAGGGTCGTTGGACAGCTCGGCGAGGTGGCAGATGGCGTCGACGCCGACCACATCCGCGGGCTCGATGGCGCGAATGTCTTTCCAGATCTGCCGGACGCCCTCGGGCGAGGGCAGCGGGTAGAGCTCGCCATCGGCGTAGAAGCCGGTGTCGAGGCCGATCACCTCGTGGCCGCGGTCGTGGAGCATGTGGACGAGACGATAGCCGATGTAGCCCTGGCTTCCGGTAACAAGAACCTTCATGAGAGTATGGGAGTGGCGGGAAAGGGGGTGATGAGGCCCGGTCAGGCGGGCATGAGGACGGCCTGGCGCTCGGCCAGGCGATCGGCGATGGTCGCGCCGATGCTGAGCGAGGCGGTGGCCGCGGGCGACGGGGCGTTGCACACGTTGAGGACGCGGCCCGCGTCGCGGAGGAGAAAGTCGTCGAGGAGGCGGCCGTCGGGGGTCACGGCCTGGGCGCGCACGCCCGCCGGGGCCGGCTGCAGGTGCCGGGCCTCAATCTCGGGCACAAGCGCCTGGAGGGCCCGCACGAAGGCTCGCTTACTAGCGGAGCGCCACATTTCGCCGAGGCCGGTGCGCCAGTAGCGTGCGGCGAGCTTCTGGAAGCCGGGATACAGGAGCGCCTCGGCCAGCTCGCCCCCGTCGACGTCCGTCCACCGGTAGCCCTCGCGGGCCAGGGCCAGGACGGCGTTGGGGCCGCACTCCACCCCGCCGTTGATCATGCGGGTAAAGTGGACGCCGAGGAAGGGAAAATTCGGGTTGGGCACCGGGTAGATGAGCCCGCGGCACAGGTGCCGGGCCTCGGGGGTCAGCTCGTAGTATTCACCGCGGAACGGCACAATCTGCACGCCGGGGTCGGTGCCGCTCAGCTCGGCGACGCGGTCGGAGTAGAGGCCGGCGCAGTTAATGACGTGCCGCGCCTCCACCTCCCCGGCAGCCGACTGGACGATCACGCGGTCCGCTCGGGGCTGCAGGCCGTGAACGGCGGCGCTCAGCCAGAGCTGGCCGCCCCGCGCCTGCATCCGATCGGCGAGGCGCTGGCTCACGGCCGTGTAGTCGACGATGCCGGTTTCCGGAACGTGGATGGCGCGGACGCCGCGGGCGTGCGGTTCGATCTCGCGCAGGCGCTCCGGCCCGATGAGTTCACACTCGACGCCATTGGCCTGGCCGTTCTGGTAGATGCGCTCCAGCGCCGGCAGCTCGCCGTCGTCCGTGGCCACGATGACTTTTCCGCAGCGGTCGAAGGGGATGTCCTCTGCCGCACAGAACGCCTCGAGGGCGGCCTTCCCCTCACGACAGGTGCGGGCCTTGAGCGAGCCGGGCGTGTAGTAGATGCCGGAGTGAATGACGCCGGAGTTGCGGCCCGTCTGGTGCTTCGCCACCGCCTCCTCTTTTTCAAGGACCACGACGCGCAGGCCGGGGTCGCGCTGGGTCAGGTGATCGGCCGTGGCGAGCCCTATGATGCCACCGCCAATAATGGCTACGTCCGCTTGGTACATGGAGAAAGGAGATTGGGGGTGAGGGGGGCCGGGCTACTGCCCGTTGGTCGTGACCGGGGAGGGGCGGAGGGGTATCTCGTCCCATACCTTCCACGGGGGATGCTCTTCTGTCCACAGCTTCTCCAGGTAGTTCTTGTCGCGGAGCGTGTCCATGGGCTGCCAGAACCCCGTGTGGCGGAAGGCCGAGAGTTGACCGTCGCGGGCGAGTCCCATAAGCGGTTCTTGCTCCCAGACGGTCTGATCATTCTCAAGGTAATCGAAGACGTCGGGCTCGCAGACAAAGAACCCGCCGTTGATCCACGCCCCGTCGCCCTGCGGCTTCTCGCGGAACGCGTCGACGCGGGTGTCGCCGTGCCCGAGGTTAAAGACGCCGAAGCGTCCCGGCGGCTGGATGGCGGTGAGGGTGGCGTGCCTGCCCTGGCGCCGGTGAAAGTCGACCAACGCCGTTATGTCGACGTCGCTCACGCCGTCGCCGTAGGTGAGGCAGAAGGTGTCGTCCCCAACGAACTCCTGGACCCGCTTGAGGCGGCCGCCCGTCATCGTGTTCAACCCCGTGTCGACCAGGGTCACACGCCACGGCTCACAGCGGCTGTCGTGCACCGTCTCGCGATTGTTCACGAAATCGAAGGTCACGGTCGACCGCTGGTGGCGGTAGCCGGCAAAGTACTCCTTGATGACCTCGCCCTTGTACCCACAGCACACGACGAAGTCATTGATGCCGTGGGCGGAGTAGATCTTCAGGATGTGCCACAGGATCGGCTGGTTGCCGATGTCCACCATGGGCTTCGGCCGAATGGCCGTTTCTTCGGAGAGACGGGTGCCGAAGCCTCCGGCAAAGATGACCGCTTTCATAGCGACGGGGGGTTACAGAGAAATGAGATATGGAGATCGTTCATTTAGGCGCTGCTTTAGACGATCTTGTACATTGTGTTGAGGCCCACGACTTTCTGTTTTCGATTTTTGCTGGTCACGCCCAGGCGGGCGCTTGCCACGTAGAGGGCCTCCTTCACACACTTCCGTCCGTGCGCACGGAGGTAAATGCGGACGAGGGCCTGGAGGCAGCGCCGCCGCTCGCCGCCGGAAAGAGGGGCCCGTCGGATGCCCTGAACCAGCTCTTTGAGCCAGCGCCACTCCAGCCACTGCACCCGGTCTTTCTGATCCGGGTCGAACCACTCCCAGATCTTGTCGATCTCCTGGTCGTTTCCGTAGATGGAATTTTTCTCGTGGAGGCGGCGAATAAAGAGAGGTTCTTGCACCTCGTAGATGTCCCCCCACAGGGTGAACTCCCCGATCAGGATGAGGTCGGCAGAGGGGAAGTCGCCGTGCTGCATCGTGGCGCGGAGCATGTCGGTGCGCATCAGCCCGAAGAGTTGACCGCCGTCTCCGCCCCAGAGGTACGCCTGGAGGTAGCGGGCAAATCGCTCGGACGCCGACTGATCGACGAGGTGAAGGTGCCGGATCCAGCCGGGATTCTCGATCTCGCGCCCCTCCTCGTCAATCATTTGCGTGAGGGGGTAGGCGAGCACCACGCGGGGGTGTGTATCGAGGACGTCGACACAGGCCTCCAGGGCCCGCGGCGCCAGTCGGTCGTCGTGGCAGGCCCATCGGAAGTACGGCGCACGCGCCAGCTCGAGCGTCCGGTTGTAGTTTTTGGCGGCCCCGAGATTGCGTTCGTTGCGGACGTAGCGGATGCGGTCGTCTTGCGCGGCGTACCGGCGACAGATCGCTTCTGTCGCGTCGGTGGACCCGTTGTCGCAGATGATCAACTCGAAGTCCGGAAACGTCTGGGCCTGGATCGAATCGAGCGCTTCTTCCAGGTAGTCCGCCCCGTTGTAGACGGGCATTCCAACACTCACTCGGGGGGAAGCATCAGAAGGGAAATACGCCATGGGAACTGGGGCTGGAAGGATGTGCGTGTTGAATAAAAGGTAACCGGCGGAGCGCTCGGCCGTGTCAGCGTTTGGTGTCTCGGCTCGTCGCCTCTGGATCACCCGGGTGCCTCCCGTTCTCGGCTCGTCCCTGCACCGTCCAGACCCGCTCCCGCGGGTGGCTGGGGGTGCCCACACGCCCGGCATACCTGCTGATTGCCGATCGGAGATGGTCGGGCGTTCCGAAAATGGCGCGCACCTGGGAGGTATACGCCGCCGACAAGCGGACGCGGGCGTCGAGGGTGTCGGCAATGTCGACTGTGGCCGGGCGGAACGACGCCCCAAGGGCCTGCACCCGTTCCTTCAGCGCAGGGATGTCGAGCGCGTACGGGAAGTCCTCGTAGTACCACACTTTCCACATCGGGCGATCGGCCGCCAGGGCGCGAACGGCGGCGTGGACGAGCAGATGATCGAGGTGCCCGCCCACTCCCAGCGGGACGACGACGGTGAGGGCCTCCTCGGGGCCGAGGGCCGCCTCCAGCGCCTCGCGTACGACGGCAAACGACGGGTCCTCCTCCGGCGCGTGCTGCGGCCGCATCACCTCGTCGATCGAGGTCAGATGGGGCATGCGGTACAAGGCCTCGGGCAGATCGAGCGTAGTTTGTTCAATGGACAGGAGAGTGCCCATGTGGGCCGCCTCCCGTCGGCGCTGCTCGTACGGGCGTTCGCCCGCTTCCCACTCGGCGTGCACTGCTTGGGCGAGGGGCGACAGGGGGGCAGTCGGGGCTGGGTCCGCCGTAAAGACGGTGAGGACCTCCGCCGGCGTCCCGCGCTGCACCACCGCCGCCAGCGTCCCGCCACACGAAAAGGCAACATCGTCGTAGTGTGGCTCGACAAAGACCCACCGGGCCCGTTCGTCTGATGCCCCGATGGGGCCCCGAACAGGACGTCGACGGAACTGAACGAGCGAGTCGAACACACTCGGACCCAGCAGGCGACGCCCCGTGGTGCGGAGAAGAGAGCGGATCATACGTGCGATGGGGAAAGGGAGTGTCGCAGACGATCACGGACGCGGTCGACGTATCGGCGTCCGAGGGCGGGGCGCAAGGCCACCGCACAGAGAAGATGCCAGGCCGATCGGACCCACAGTGCGCCGGCCCCAAGCCCCGATGGAGTCGTCGGTTCGGCCCCCTGCGCCCGGATGCGATAGAATCGGCTCCAGACGATGTGCTTGAGTGAGCGGGCGTGGGGACCGTTTCCGACCTGGGCCAATAACGCATCGAGCCGACGCTCGGGGAGCGAAGCGCCGAGCGCCGCCTGACAGGTTTTTTCCGTAATGGTGTCGTAGGCCGTCGTCGCAATCGGTTGATAGATCAGCGCGTGACGCAGGTGGCGGAGCCCCTGCTCCACAGCCCCAATCGCACACAGGCACACACCGAGCACCGCCTGGGCGTTGCTCCGGGCGGCCACACGAAGGGCGGCGGCCCTGGGGTGATTGTCAGGGAGGTACTGATCAATGAGCGCAAGACGGGCCCGTAGCATTCCCTCGAAGTCTCGGCTCAGGTTCCCATTGTGCATGCGGATGCGCAGGACCGGGACGCGGGTCGCGGCAAACGGGATGCCCTGCCGGGCCGCCCGCAGAAAAAACTCCCAGTGCTCCATGTAGTCGAGCGAGGTGTCGAACGTCCCGAGGGCCTCAAGGACCGGGCGTCGGAGGAGCGTCGCGCCCATGACCAGCACGTCGTGCTGTAGCAGATCGGGCAGCAGATCGTCGTCTACCGCCAGCCCGTATGCCTCCCCGCGATCGGCCGTCTCGGATGGGCCTTGAAAAGACGGAAGCAGGGGGGCCCCGGGCAGATGACCGGGCCGCCCGTCGCCGTGCATGACATGAAATCCGCCGTACGCGATGCCGGCCTCGGACCGTCGTTGCAGGGCGCCCACAAGATGGTCGAGGGCGTCGGGCAGAAGGAGATCGTCGCTATCCAGAAACATGAGGGCGTCCCCCTGTGCTTCCGACACGCCGCGGTTGCGGGCGGCGGCCGGGCCGGCGTTCGCCTGCCGGAGGTACCGAACGCGGGGCGCGTACCGGGCGGCAACGGACGCTGTCTCGTCGGTCGACCCGTCATCGACGACGATACACTCCCAGTGGGGATACGTCTGGGCAACAACGCTTGCCAGTGTTTCGTCGAGCAGGGCCGCTCGGTTGTAGGTCGGAACGATGAGGGAGACCAGCATGGAGACCGGAGGGGGAGAATCGAGAAGGGACCCGCAAGAAACGCGGGGGACTCCCCGTTCCGCTCAGTCGTTGCTCGTCCCCTCCCTCCTCTTCCGGCGCATATCCCGGGCATTTCTTCTCGGACCGCCCCTCATCCGTCCTCCGCAAGGCGCTGCCGGGCCTGCTGCCAGTCGGCCGGGGGCTCGGCCTCGAAGTGGAGCGTCTCCCCCGTGGTCGGATGCGTAAAGCCCAGGCGATACGCGTGCAGGGCCGGGTGCGGGAGAAGGTCGAACAACCGATCAAAATGGGCGCGGCGCGCCCCGTCCTGCGGGCCGTAGCGAATGGTGTCTCCCCCGTACTTCGGATCCCCGAGAATCGGATGGTGCCGGTGGCTGGTGTGCACCCGAATCTGGTGGGTCCGGCCGGTCTCCAGTCGGAACTCCACGACGGACGTGTGGGCAAAGTGCTCGTTCGTCTCATAGTGCGTGACGGCCCACTTGCCCTGCTCCTCGGGCACCACGGCCATGCGCTGCCGCCGATTCGGATCCCGCCCAATGGCACCTTCGATGCGGCCGGCCGGCGGATCGAGGTGCCCCCACACGAGGGCGCGGTAGCGTCGATCCACGGTGTGGGCCTTGAACTGCTCGGCGAGCGGCTGGTGGGCTCGGTCGCGCTTGGCCACCACCAGCAGGCCCGAGGTGCCTTTGTCCAGCCGATGCACAATGCCGGGCCGCACCACCGGATGGTTTGGGGCCTCCGGGAGGGCGTTCACCATTGACAGCCCCACCTCCGAATCGTCGGCCGCCCCCGGCGCGTCGTCCGCGGCGACGGACTGCCCCTCCACGTGGTGCAGCAGGGCGTGCACGAGCGTGCCGCTGCGGTGGCCGGGGGCCGGGTGCACCACCATGCCCGCCGGCTTGTTCACCACCAGCAGGGCGTCGTCCTCGTACACGACGTCGAGCGGAATGGGCTCCGGCTCCGCCTGCATCGGCGGCTTGCGCACGAGCCGAAACACAATCTCGTCCCCCGGCTCCACCGTGCGCGACTTCTTCGCGTCCGCCCCGTTCACCTTCACGTGCCCCTTCTTAATGGAGCGCTGAATTTTGGTGCGCGAGGCCTCGGGGTAGAAGCGCGTGAGGTACTTGTCGAGCCGCCGGCCCGCCGCCACCGTCTCCGGCACCGTCACCTCGACCACGTTTTCGTCACGCGTCACGTCCGCGTCGTAGGTGGACGCATCGAATGTGTCCGGGGCGTCGGGCATGGATCAGCTGGAAAATTCGTCGACGGCGTCGAGGACGGCGCGAAGGTCCGCGTCGTTGTTGTAGTACGTCGGAGCGAAGCGAACCTTCCGGTTCCGAAGGGCGGCGGTGATGTCGTGCGTTTTCAGGTGCTCGTACAGCGCCTCCGGCTCGTCGGGCGCCACGGTGACGATGCCGCTGGCGTGGGCCGGGTCGTCGGTGCCGTAGCGCGTCAGGCCGCGGGCCGCCAGCTCGTCGGCCAGCGTCGCCGAAAGGTCGAGCACCCGCTGCGCACACTCCTCGGGGCCGAGGTCGAGGTATAGCCCGAGGGCCGCGTGCAGCGCGACGACGCCGGCGGTGTTCAGGGTGCCGGTGCGGAACCGTCGGGCATCGTCGTGGAACGTGAGGTCGTACCGGTCCAGGTGCTCCCAGTCGACGGGCCCGTGGAGCCAGCCGGTGGGCGGATGAATCTGGTCCTGCAGGGCCTCGTCGCAGTACAGGAGCCCGGCGCCCTGCAGGCCCATGAGCCATTTGTGTCCGCCCGCCGCCAGAAAGTCAATCCCGGCCGCCTCCACATCGAGCGTCAGCGCGCCGAGGCCCTGGATGGCGTCGACACAGAAGATCACGTCGTGGGCCCTGCACAGCTCGCCGACCGCCTCCAGGTCGACCCGAAAGCCCGACAGGAAGTGGACCCACGAGACCGAGAGGAGCCGCGTCTCGGGCCGAAGGGTGCGCTCGATGTCGTCGAGCGAGTAGGCGCCCTCGTCGGTCGGGATGAAGTCGACCGTCGCCCCCTTGCGCTCCAGGTTGAGGAAGGGATACACGTTCGTCGGAAAGGCCCCGTCCGGCACGGCGATGCGATCCCCCTCGGCCCAATCGAGCCCCTGCGCCAGCACATTCAGCGCCGTGGAGGTATTGGGGACGAACTCGACCTGCGCCGGCGTGGCCCCCAGCACCGTAGCGGCCCGCGCTTTTGCTTCCTCCATCATCGGCAGCACCGCGTCGAAGTTTTCGATGGGCGCGTCCGGCGCGGCGCCGTGGCGCTCGGCCAGGTAGGCATCGACCGCCTCGCGCACCGGGCGGCTCACCGGGCTTACCGCCGCGTGGTTCACGTAGGTCTGATGCTCGACGTGTGGAAAATGGGCGCGGAGGGCTTCGGCACGCATGGGGCGTCGATTGTTTGCAAAAGAAGCCTGTGGACGACACAGGCGAGTGGTGGGGGCCTCGGACGCGGCCGCTCAGGGACATCGCCCAACCGGTCCCTCAGGCACGTCGAAACTGCTTCCCGGCCAGCTGCCGCACGAGCCCGTCCATCTCGAGCTCAAGGAGCGTCGCCTGCGCGACGGCGGGCGAGAGACCAGTGTTCTCACAGAGCGCGTCGATGTGGACGGGCGTGTCGGAGAGGGCTTCGTACAGCACCTGCTCCGTCTCCGAGAGGTCGTCGGTCGGGTCCGGGGCTATGCCTCGGACCGTGTCGGCGTCGACGGTCTCCGGGTCCTCGACGGTCACCTCCGGCAGTTCCTCCAGCACATCCTCCACCCCCATCACCAGCTTGGCGTGCCCGCGCTGAACGAGTCGATTCGTGCCGTTGCTGGTGTCCTTGGTCACGGGCCCCGGCACCGCAAAGACTTCCCGGTTTTGCTCCAGGGCGAGGCGGGCCGTAATGAGCGAGCCCCCCTCCGCGTAGCTTTCCACGACCAGCGTGCCCAGGGCGAGGCCGCTCAGGATGCGGTTGCGCTCAGGAAAGTTGGGCGCGTCGGGTTCGGTGTCGAGGCAGTATTCAGACAGCACCGCGCCGCTGCCGGCAATGCGTTCGGCCAGGCCCGTGTGCTTCTGTGGATAGATGCGCCCGAGGCCCGAGCCCAGCACCGCGATCGTCCGCCCGCCCGCGTCGAGGGCCCCCTTGTGAGCCGCCGCGTCGATCCCGTACGCGAGTCCGCTCACCACTGTGAAGCCGCGGCGCACCAGCTCGCCGGCCAGGTGGTGGGCCTGCGCCCGGCCGTAGTCGGTGCAGCGGCGCGTCCCCACGACGGTCACCAGGGGCTGCTCGTGCTCCGGGAGGGTGCCGCGCATCCAGAGGAAGGCGGGCGGGTCGTAGATTTCCTGCAGCCGGTTCGGGAACCGGTCGTCCCAGGGCGAGATGAGTTCGGCGTTCAGCTCGTCGGCCCGTCGCAGCTCCGCCTCCACCGCCGCCCGGTCGTCGAAGGTAAGAATGGAATCGGCCGTCTGGGGCCCAATGCCGTCGATGGTGGTGAGGGCGGAGCGCGAGGCCCGGAAGACCGCGCTCGGGACGTCGAAATGGGCCAGCAGGCTCCGAAGGCGCTGTCCCCCGATCCCCGATACGAGCGACAAGCCAACGAGGGCGCGCCGCTCCCGGTCGGGGTCAAGGGACGAGGAGTCGTTCTGGTCGTCCAGCGGGAGCCTCATGCTACACGAAGCGGGGATCGCAGAAACTCAGGAGATGGAGGTCGTCGCAGGAGACGCCTCGGCCGACGCACGGGCGGCCTTCACCTTGTCGAAAAGTGTGTATGTGAGTCGATCGAGCCCGATGTCGGCCACGGCACTAATTGGCACGAGGGGGACGTCGGACGGAAATGCATCGGCCACCTCGTCCGGGAGGAGCGCACGCTCATCCGGGGCCAACACGTCGATCTTGGACAGCGCCACCACGCGGGGCTTCTTCATAAGGTCGGCCTCGTAGCCCTCCAGCTCGCGCAGCAGCTTGCGGTACTCGCCCCCCAGGTCTTTCGACGTAATCGGAATGACGAACAGCAGGACCGAGGTCCGCTCGATGTGACGCAGGAACCGAAGCCCGAGCCCCCGCCCCTCGTGGGCATCCTCAATGATGCCCGGAATGTCGGCCATCACGAAGGTCTCGAACTCGCTGACGTAGACCATTCCGAGCTGGGGCGTCAGCGTGGTAAAGGGGTAGTCGGCCACCTCGGGCTGGGCGGCGGAAAGGGACGAGACGAGCGTGCTCTTGCCGGCGTTCGGGAAGCCGACCAGGCCCACATCGGCCATCAGCTTCAGCTCCAGGGTCAGCTCCCGGGTTTCGCCGTCCGTGCCCGGCTGGGCGTGGCGGGGGGCCTGGTTCGTGCTCGACTTAAAGAACGCGTTGCCGTGTCCGCCCCGCCCCCCCTCGGCCACCCGCAGGCGGTCGCCGGACGCGACCACTTCCCCAATCACCGCGCCCGTATGGCGGTCCTTCACCACCGTCCCCGGCGGCACCCGCAGCACGGCATCGTCGCCCGTAGCCCCCGTCCGCTCGCGCTTGCCGCCGTTCTCCCCGTCCTCGGCGTGGACCTGCGTCGTATCGCGGAGGTCCATCAGGGTGTAGAGGTTCTCGTCCGCCTCCACGTACACGTCGCCCCCATCGCCCCCGTCGCCTCCGGCCGGCCCGCCCTTCGGCACAAACTTCTCCCGTCGCCACGCCACGAGGCCCTGGCCCCCGTCTCCGCTCCGGACCGTAATATCCACCTCGTCGACAAACTTCATGGGCGCGCAGGACGCTACGTCGCAGGGAGAAAAGATGTACGCAATGTACTCATACACGCCGTCCACGCCAAGGTTTTCACGATGGCTTGGCGTCGCACCGGTGGACCCACCCGTCGTTCGCCCGTACGTTGGACGATCCATTGGCCTTCGACCGGACGCTTTTCTCTATGACGGACGTGACCATCTACACCGACGGTGCCTGCAGCGGAAACCCCGGCCCCGGCGGCTGGGCCGCCATTCTCATTATGGGCGAGGATGCCGAGCGCCTCACGGGCGGCGAGCCCTACACCACAAACAACCGCATGGAGCTCACCGCCGCCCTGGAGGCCCTGCGCGCCCTCGACGCCCCGGCCCGGGTCACGCTCCACACCGACAGCGCCTACCTCTCGAATGCCTTCAATCAGGGGTGGCTCGACAGTTGGCTGGAGAACGACTGGCAGACGGCCTCCAACGACGACGTAAAGAACAAGGGGCTCTGGAAGGCGCTGCTCAAGCAGGCCGAGCGACACGAGATCGACTGGGTGTGGGTGAAGGGGCACGCCGACAACGAGCTCAACAACATGGCCGACGAGCTGGCCGTGGCCGCCATGGAACAGTACAAATAGCCGGGCACGGGGCCGAGGAGGGGGCGCACCCGTCCGTCCCCTCTATTCCTCCCCCTCTTCGGCGCCCCGCCGCAGCACCGTTCCCCGCCCGCCCAGCGCATTGGTGAAGGCGTCCACGAACGCGTCCACCTCCGAGCGGGGCACGCCCACCGTTCGCCTCGTCACCTCGGTGTAGCGGCTGTCGATCTCGGTCGTGTCGAACTGGCGAAGCACCTGTTCGGCCGGCGTCGTGTCGTCGTAGGCGTACTCGATCCGCACCGGCACGCGCACAACCCGCTCCTCAGCGGGCGCCGCGTCGAGGGCCCGGGCCGCCGCCGTGCCGTAGGCGCGGGCGAGCCCGCCGGTCCCCAGCTCCGTCCCCCCAAAATAGCGCGTGACCACCACGAGGGTGTTGGTGAGGTCCCGCGCGTCGATCTGGCGCAGGAGGGGTGCCCCGGCGGTGCCGCTGGGCTCCCCATCGTCGTCGTAGTGAAACGTCTGCCCCTCGGGCCCCACCCGAACGGCCGAGCAGTGGTGCGTGGCCTTGTGCTCGCGCCGCCGCACCGCCGCCACGTGCTCCTCCGCTGCGTCGCGGGTCGTGACCCGGACGGCCTCGGCCAGAAAGCGGGAGCCCTCTACCGTGTGTTCGGCGACGGCCGATTCCCGAAGGGTGCGGTACGAGTCAGACATGCGGGGGCGGATCGTGGAAGGGAGTGACGTCAGCAGTCCGGGGAGCATCAACGGCCAGGCCCGTGAGCCCCCGGGCGCACACAACAGCGCCCTCACGGCGTCGAGGTGTATCCCGTTTCCCTGCGGATGCCATTGATCTCCGGGGCAGAAACCCCTGTCGATGCATGTGTATGACTGGTGCCTGACTCGACTGATTCAGTCGCCTCTGTATCTCCGACCGCAACAATGTCGTCATGCCTGCGATCGGCAGACACACTGCTCGGGGCCGGTCGTACCGTATCATTCAATTCCTCAACTTGTGCCCGACGTCCTAATGTCTCGGCTCCTTCCTCTTTTCACTGGTGCTGCCCTCCTGCTCGCCGGCTGCGGCTCGTCCTCGAGCGATCAGGGCGGCCCCTCCGGCCGCAACGCCGAGTCGGAGAATTCGACTCCCTCGGTCGAGGCCGTGCAGGCACGCGACGGCACCCTGCCCCTGCAGGAGCGCATGAGCGGCACGGTCCAGGCCCGGAATCAGATTGCCATCTATCCGGAGCTGAGCGAGCCCGTGGTGTCGGTCGAAGCGCAGACGGGCGATTACGTGGAGGCGGGCGAGCCGCTCGTGCGGCTCCGGCGGGTGACCTACGAGCAACAGGTGCGGCAGGCGAAGGCGTCGGTGCGGACCGCCCGGGCCGAGGCCCAGAGCGCAAAGGCCAACCTGAAGGAGCTCCAGTCGCAGCTCAAACGCACCCAGCGACTGGCCGACCAGGACTTTGAGAGTCAGCAGCAGCTCGAGTCGCTCCGTGCCCAGGTCGAACAGGCCGAGGCGGCCTACGAGCAGGCGCAGGCGCAGGTCGAACAGGCCGAGGCGACCCTTGACGAACAGCAAACCATGCTCGACCGAACGGTCGTGCGGGCCCCAATCAGCGGGTACGTCGGACAGCGCAACGTGGAGGTAGGGCAGCGCGTGGGCCCGGACACTCGCATCTACACCATGGGCGTCCTCGACGTCGTCAAGGTGATTGTCCAGGTCACGGACCGCATGTTCGGCCGCATTGAGCAGGGACAAACGGCCCGGATCAACGTGCCGCAGCGAGACACCGTGCTCACCGCCTCGGTCACCCGCATCTCGCCCTTCCTGAACGACGAATCGTACAGCGCGGAGGCCGAGATTGAGGTGCCCAACGAAGGCGGCGTGCTCAGCCCCGGAATGTTCGTAGAGGTCGACGTGGCGTACGGCGAAAGCGAGCGCGCCACCATCGTGCCCCTCAGCGCCCTGTACGAAGACCCCACCTCCAACACCCGCGGCGTGTTCGTGGCGCCCACCCTCGGCACCGAAATTCCGGTCGAGACGCCCGACTCCTTCGACGAGGACGATCCACCGCCCCTCACGCCCCCGACGCCCACCACCTTCCGCGAAGTCGAAATTCTGGCCGAAGGCGAGCAGACCGCCGGCATCCGGGGCGTCGAGCCCGGCGACTGGGTAATTACGGTCGGCCAAAACTTGCTCGACAACGACACGGGCGAGCGGGTCGATGCGCGCGTCCGGCCCCTTCCCTGGTCCCGTCTCCTTGCGCTTCAGCGACTCCAGGACACCGACCTCCTGAACCGCGTGATGAAGCGCCAGCAGCGCCTCGCCGACGAGCGCTTCGGGTCCGACGCCGGTCCCGAGGACACCACCTCCTCGGCCCGTCGCCCCCCGTCGCCCGACAGCAGCGCGCCCTCCATGGCCGCCACGCAGCCGTAGCGCCCCCTGCTCGCCCCGTCTTTACTGCCTCTGACTGCCTACGCCCATGTCGCTCTCTGACCTCTCCATTCGACGGCCCGTCGCGACGGCGATGATGTTCCTCGCCATCATCGTGGTCGGCAGCGTGAGCTTCTACTACCTGCCGGTAGACCTTCTGCCGGAAATCGAGTATCCGCGCGTCACGGTGTACACCAACTACCCGAACGTGGGGCCCGAGGAGGTCGAGAGCATCATCACCGACCCGGTGTCGAACGCCGTCTCCAGCGTCCCCAACGTGGAGCGGATGACGTCCAGCTCGGAGGAGGGCGCCAGCCGCGTGAACCTGGAGTTCGCGCAGGGCACCGACCTCAACGCGGCCGCCAATGACGTGCGCGCGGCCCTCGACCGCATTCGCGACGACTTGCCCGTGGAGGCCGAAGCGCCGGGCATCTGGAAATTCGACCCCAACAGCCAGGAGATCGTCTCCATCGCGGTGGAGTCGAGCCGCGACATGGAGTCGCTCACGCGGCTGCTGGAGCGCAACCTGGGCAAGCAGTTCGAGCAGATTCCCGGCGTCGGCACCCTCAACATCCAGGGGGGCATCTACCGACAGATCCGCGTCAATATTGACCGGGACCGGCTGAAGTCGTACGGCCTGTCCGCCGCCCAGGTGCAGCAGGCCATCGGCCAGTCGAATGTGGCCCTGCCGGGGGGAAACGTGAAGGAGGGGCTTAGCGACCTCTACGTGCGCACACAGGGGGAGTACGAGTCGCTCGACGAGATCCGCACCACCGTGGTCACCCGAATCGACCAGACGCCCATACGGGTGGAGGACGTGGCCGAGGTGGTAGACGGATACGAAGACCTGGACCGCATTGCGGAGCTGAACGGCGTTCCCGTGCTCCGGCTCGAGATTCAGAAGCAGAGCGGGGCCAATACCGTGACGGTCGCGGACAACATCCGGCAGGAGGTCGACCGCCTCAATGAAACGCGGTCGGACGTCCATCTCACGGTCGTAAGCGACCAGAGCGACTTCATTCGCAAGTCGATCAACAACGTCCAGAACTCGGCGATTTGGGGGTCCCTCCTGGCCATTCTGGTGTTGTATCTCTTCCTGCGCAACGGGTCGACGACGTTCATCATTGCGTTGTCGATCCCGATCTCGATCATTGCGACCTTTGCCCTCCTCTTCTTCAACGACCTGACGCTGAACCAGATGACGTTTGGCGGGCTGGCCCTGGGGGTGGGCCTGATCGTCGACAATGCGATCGTGGTCTTAGAGAACATTATCCGACAACGGGAGGAGAATGGGCGATCGCTCAAGGAGGCCGCCTCGGTTGGCACCCGAGAAGTCGCCGGCGCCATCGTGGCCTCCACGCTTACCACCTCGGTCATCTTCCTCCCCCTCGTCTTTGCCCGCACGACCACCGCCGCCCTGTTCCAATCGCTGGCGCTGGTGGTGGTCTTCGCCCTGGTCTGCTCGCTTCTGGTGGCCCTCACCCTCGTCCCAATGATGGCGAGCCGCTTTCTCACCCTCGACGCCGGGGAGAAAACCATCGACCAGGACGACTCAAAGTCGTGGTTCCAGCGCGCATTTGCCCGCCTGGAGGACCGATACTCAAACCTGATCAAGCAAATTCTGCCCCGCCGCTGGCTCGTATTCGGGGCCACCGTCGTCCTGCTCGTCGGGTCCCTGGCCCTCTGGCCGTTCATTTCGATCGAGCTTGCCCCGCAGACCGACGCCAACCAGATCGACATCGACCTGGAGATGGCCCAGGGCACCAACATCGCCGTCGTCATGGAGTACCTCGACGAGCTGGAGCGGAACGTAAAGCCGCTCCTGCCCGAAGAGGACATGGAAAACTTTGCCAAGCAGGTGCAGCCGTGGGGGGCGGAGGTCGAGATCCGATTGAAGTCGGCCGGGGAACGGTCGGCCAACACCTTCGAACTGGCCGACGACATTCGCTCGGAAATCCTGGGCACCGTCCCGGGCGCCGACGTGCAGGTGGACGCCCAGTCGGGGCTCTGGATTCTGCGGCGCGTCTTTAGCTCGGGCGGCGGAAACCAGGCCCTGCAGGTGGAGCTTCGGGGGTACGATTTGGAGAAGGCCCGTTCCCTTTCGGAGCGCATCCAGTCCCGCCTCGAAAATGTTGAGGGCGTCGCCTCCGCTCGCACGGGCCGGCGCGAAGGCCGCCCCGAGCAGAACATTCGCTTCCTCCGCGACAAGATTTCGTCGCTCGGCCTCAACACGCAGGAGGTTGCCGCGGCCGTGCAGACGAACGTGGGCGGCAGCCGGGCCGCCTCCTACCGATCGGGCGGCGAGCAATTCCCCATTACCGTCCGCCTGCGCCCCGAAGACCGGCTGTCCGTGAAGGACCTGGACAACGTTTCCATCCGAACCCCGTCCGGCGAATCGGTCCCGCTCTCTACCCTGGTCGAAACCCAGCGCGGCCGCGGCCCAACCGAAATCCAGCGCATCAACGGACAGCGGGTCACCTACATCTCGGCCACCCTCAACAGCGACGCGGTGCTGGGCGAGGTGGTGCAGCGCGCCCGGACCAACCTGGCGGACCTGACCCTCCCCGAGGGCTTTTCCATCACCTTCGGTGGCGAGTATCGCGAGCAGCAAAAGGCGCAAACCGACTTCCTGATCGCCATCATCATGGCGCTCGTGCTCATCTACATGGTGATGGCCGGGCAGTTTGAGCGTTTCCTGGACCCGTTCGTCGTCATGTTTAGCGTGCCCCTGGTGCTCATTGGGGTCCTCCCCACGCTCGTGCTCACCAACACCACCGTCAACATCCAGAGCGTGATGGGCTTTGTGATGCTGATCGGGATCGTGGTGAACAACGCCATCGTGCTCGTCGACTACATCAACCTCATGCGCCGCGAGCACGGAATGGACCTGCTCCCGGCCGTGGCCGAGGCCGGACGCCTGCGCCTGCGCCCCATTCTGATGACGACCCTGACCACCGTGCTGGGCCTCGTTCCTCTGGCCCTGGGCCTCGGGGCCGGCGCCGAAATTCAGGCCGCCCTGGCCCGCGTGGTCATCGGCGGGCTCATCGCCTCCACGCTCGTGACGCTGGTGCTCATCCCCACCGCGTACGTCAGTCTCGAACTGACGGCACGCTCCCTCCGCGAGAAGCTGCCGGACTGGTCGTGGCTGCCGGACCCGGAGGCGGGCCTTCGTCCCCGTCAGGCGTAGGCGCGCCCCGTTGTGCCGACGAGAGAAGCCGGGCCCGCTCCGTCCGGAGCCGCTCCAGCACGGCCCGCCGGTGCTGGGATGAGAGCCCCTCGTAACCCCCCGTCTGGAAGGCCCGGATGGCACGATCGTAGTGCCGCTGCGCGCGCTGCCAACCGTCGTCCTCCGGCCCGTCATTGAGGGACTCCGGCCGGGCGGTGACGGGGGCGTCCTGTACGGCGGGGGGGGACATGGGTCGTTGCACGGCGTCTTATTGAGAACAGAGGGGCCTCCGTACGATCGGGACGCGGCGGTTCAATCGCCTTCACTTCTGGAGCAGTCGGGGGGCAAGGTGAGACGTGTGCCCGGTCGGTCTTTTCTGCCCCCCGACCTCCCGCTGGGGCGAGCCCCGCCCTCTCGCGCACGGCCCAGCACCGACCGTCGAGGCGCTTGGCTCCGGCCCGCAGAAGAGATCCTCGCGATGGGTCGAAAGTCCCCCTGCTCGTGATACAAATCCCGACGCCCAGACGCGCCCAGGACGCCCCCTGAGGCGGCCCCTTTGTGGTATTCTGTGGGATCCGCCCCCCTTCTCTCTCCTCCCGTCTAGCGTCCCATGCTCCACGAGCCCTCTCTGGCGTCCGACCAGCTTCGCCACACCCTCCTTCGCACACTGGACACGACCTCGAGTCCGCGGGTCACCATCGGGCTTCCCGTCAAGGCCACCTGGGAACGCACCCGTCACGCCAAGCTCCAGCTGCGAACGCTGGTGGACGAGGCCAAAGACACGATGGACCGATACGGTCTCCCCCCCGACGACCCCGCCGCCCTGTTTGCCCCGGCCACGGCCCTGCTGGAGGAAACCGACTTTTGGGCGTCCCCCGCAGAGGGCGTGCTCTTCCTGCTGGCCCCGGAAGGCCCCGAGGCCAGCGTCGTGCAGCGCCTGCCCTTCTCGCCGCCCTCCTTTGTGGCCGTGGACACCCGCTACCACGTGCGTCCCATCTGGTCCTACCTGGAGCCCGACCTTCGCTTCTACGTGCTCGCTCTGTCGGCCGGGGGCGTGCAGCTGTACCGGGCCTCCCGGTACACGATGGAGTCGGTCCCCCTCCTCGACGTGCCCACCTCGCTCGAAGAGGCCCTCCAGTACGATGACCCC
Source organism: Salinivenus lutea (assembly GCA_002894685.1). Taxonomy (GTDB): domain Bacteria; phylum Bacteroidota; class Rhodothermia; order Rhodothermales; family Salinibacteraceae; genus Salinibacter; species Salinibacter luteus. The sequence goes on along the minus strand of NCRC01000008.1, from coordinate 79,461 downwards.
ATCCGGTCGGTCCGGTACCACACCAAAACGTCCCCCGGAGCCGGCGGCGATCCGTCCCGCCGGGCCGCCATCTACTACGGCCACGAGGACGCCGGCGATCGGGCCTACGTTAAGGAGGGCCTCCTCCGCTTCTTCCGCACCCTCGACAACGGCGTGCGCGACGTGCTGTCCAAGGACGCCACGCCGTCCCCGCTCGTGCTGGCCGGGGCCGAATCGCTGCGCGGCCTCTACCGAAAGGTGAACCAGTACGACGACCTGCGGGACGACGACATCGACGCCGCCCTGCACCACGGAGCCGACCGCGACTGGGACACGACCGCCCTCCACGAGCGCGGATGGGCCCTCGTCGCCCCCCAGGCGCGGGCCCCCTACCGCCAGGCGCTCGACCGCTTCCGCACCGCCCCCGACCGGTCCGCCGCCAACGTGGGCTCGGTGCTCCTGGCCGCCCTCGACGGCCGCGTAGACACCCTCTTTGCCCCCGACACGACCGCGGCCTGGGGCCAGTACGCCCCCGACCGGTACACCGTAGAGGTCCACCCGCACCGCGAACCCGGCGACACGGAGCTCCTGAACGCCGCCGTCACCCACACCCTGCAGACCGGCGGCACGGTCTACGTCGACGCGCCGGAGGCCCTGCCCGAAGGGGCGCCCATCGCGGCCCTCCTCCGCTATTAGCCGACGCGTCCGGCGGACATGGGTTTTGTCGAATGACTGACCCCGCTCTGCACCAATTCTTCCGCCCTCCTCGTCCCCGAACGGTGTACACTGGGCCCCCGGGACATCGTCCCCGGTCTCCCATATTCGACTCCATTCACCGACCTATACTCCGATGCCCATGAACACACTCACCCGCCGTCCCTCCCGCTCTCTTCGCTCTCTCCAGGACGAAGTCAACCGCGTCTTTGAGGGCCTCTTCCCCACAGGTTGGGACAACGACACCAGCGACGCCCAGACGTCGATGTGGACGCCGCGCATGGACCTCACCGAATCCGACGACGCGTACCACCTGCAGATGGACCTGCCGGGCCTGAAGAAAGAGAACGTCACCATTCGTGTCGAAGACAACCGCCTCATGGTTCGAGGCGAGCGCCAGGAGAAGACGCGACAGGAGTCGGACAACATGCTCCACATGGAGCGACGGTTCGGCTCGTTCTACCGCACCGTGCGGCTTCCCAAATCCATCCACGACGAAGGCATCAAAGCCTCGTTCAAAAACGGCGTGCTCGAAATCAACGTCCCGAAGGCCGAGGTCAGCAAGCCGAAGCAGATCGCGATTTCGTAATTCACGCACGCGGGGGCGAGCACCTGCCTCCGTACACGCTGTAGGGTCGAAAGGGGCCGCTTCCGCAGTCGGGAGCGGCCCGTTTTTGTGTTGCGGGACGGGCCCTCGGTCTACGTCAGCAGAAAGAGGATCACAACAAACGCGAGGGCCAGGACCACGATCGCAAACCCCAGCGCCGTGCGGGCGGTCGAGCCGTTCCGGCGCAGGTCTTTTTTGCTTCGCTGTTCTTTTCGGCGACTCATGGCTTCGGGTGGACGGAGAGAGGACCATGAAACGGGCGTGGCGCGGCGGTCACGTCGTCGCCGCCGACCGTGTCCCAAGCACGGCCGGAAGCTCCTCCGCGTGGTGGGCCCCGATGTAGAGAGGCTCCTGCGCGGGCGTTGCGAAGTGAATCGCCACCACGGACCCGAGGTGGGCATGCTCCTCTTTTCGGATAAATGCGACCTGGTCGAGATTCAGGTACATCTCTGCCAGTTCGATGAAGGGAGGGCGAGACGAGTTCATGACGGATCGTAGATGGGAGCGGAACGGTCGGGTGGGCCGATCGGCGTCCATGCTCGTTCGCCAAACCGGCCCTAGAAAAAGATACGATGGCCACGCCTCCGCCCCCACGCGAACTGGCGCACCCGGCTGTAGGGAAAAGCCGAACAGTTGCGGGTCGCCGCGCCCCCGACGCCTCTCTACCCCCGAATCTCCGTGACGAGTTGAATCTCTTTCAGGACGCTCTGCACCTCGAAGCACTCTTCGAAGGACCCCTCGTAGACGGTTGCTTTCCCCTCGTTGTGCACCGTCCACGTCAGGTCCTCGGCCTTCCCTCGTGCGCAGCCGGTCGCCTTCATGATCTGGCCGATGACCTCCTCAAAGGTATGGACCTCGTCGTTGAAGAGAATGACGGTCCAGGGCTCGTCGGTGCCCGAGCTTTCGTCCTCTTCCTCGACCTCTTCGACCTCCGGCGGCGCCGGTTCTACCTCTGGTTCCGCGGCGGCACAAACGACCGTGTTTGTAGGCATCATGATGCGTTGAGCTGAACTGTCCGTCGACTGCAAGGCGTATCCGAATGAAAGGGTGGGCGCACCGTTCCCCTCAGGCGGCGGGGGCCGCATCGGGGCGGCCCTCCTCAATCGTAATCTCGAAATTCTCCGTCACGGGATTGGCCAGGAGCTCCTCGCAGGCATCCGTGGCAATCTCACGGGCGCGCGCCTCGGTGTCGGCCTCAATCCAGAGCTCGGCGCGCGTGCCCATGCGCACCTGCTCCACAGACTCGTACCCCAGGTTGGTGAGGGCATTGTGCACGGTCTTCCCCTCCGGATCGAGAATCGAGGGGCGAAGGGTGATGGCGATGGTGGCTTTGTACATTGGAGTATGGGGGATGCGACCAGTATGCGAGCAAAGACATCGGTTCAGTCTACGTATTCGTCGGGCGCCGGCGTGGCGAGGGCCTCCACGAGACGGTACGCCGCCTGCCCGACCCCGGCGCCGAGGTACACCGCCAGGACGAGCACCAGCCCGAGGGCCTGTCCGCCCAGAATGACAATCCCGGCCAGCACGTACGCGGCCGTTTTCTTCGGATGGGCGCGCATGTGTTGAATCGTGGGCGCCGGAATCGCGTCGAACCGAATGCTCGACACCATGAGCACCGACAGCACCACCACGACGGGCATCATAACCTGGAGGCTGTCGAGCGCAAAATAGGCGCCCCAGGTCGATGTCTCGCCGGCAAGGATGAGGGCGACAATGGCAATCGCCTGGCCGGGAATGGGGAGCCCCTCGAAGCCCTCCATATCGTTGGTTTCGGCGTTCATGTTGTAGCGGGCCAGGCGGACGCTGCCGCACAGGGCCGGCAGGGCCGCGACGATCATGCCAAGCGGCTCGTACCCCCCCAGCACGTAGGCGTAGACGAGCACCGACGGGGCAACGCCAAACGAGACAATGTCGCTGAGGGAGTCGAGTTGCACACCGAACGGCCCCTCGGCGTTGGTCAGGCGCGCGGTCAACCCATCCAGCAGGTCAAAAAACCCGGCCGCCACAATCAGCCAGCAGGCCATCACGAATGCGCCCTCCAGCACCTGGGTGATCGACAAAAAGCCGCAGAACAGGTTGAGGAGCGTAAAGAAGGACGGCACGGCCACCTGTGGCGGGGGGCGCTGGCTCCGCTTCTCCCGGCGGGCGGCGCGGTAGGCGCTCAGTCGGCGCCGGATCCGTCCCGACCGCGAGGACTCGTCCGGCGGCGAGGGGGTACTGGCCCGTATCCCCGAGAACGGCGTATTCATGACGGGCGAGCGGTGTGGAAAAACATGGGCGAGCAAACGCAGAGGCCAGCCTCCTATTGCGGGTCCGAGGGCTCGGGGCCCTCGGGCGACGACGGACCGTGCGGGAGCCACCCAATCACGGTTTCGCCGGCCCGCACCCTCTCTCCCTCTTCTACCGTCAACGACCCCTGCGGCGGCACAAGCACGTCCATTCGGGAGCCGAACTTCACAATGCCAAACCGGTCGCCCGCCGCGACGGTGTCTCCCTCGGCCAGGTGATATTCGATGCGACGCGCCACGGCCCCGGCAATTTGCTTGAACAGCACCTTGGTGCCACTCGGATGGCGGACGCCCAGTTCCGATCGTTCGTTTTTCTCACTGGCCTTCGGGTGCCAGGCCACCAGGTAGTCGCCGGGGCGGTACTGCACGTACTCAACAACGCCGCGGGCCGGCACGCGATTGACGTGGACGTCGAGCGGAGACAGGAAGATCGACACCCGCTGGGCGGGTCCGTCGAGGTACAACGGCTCGTGCTCGTCGACCACCGCCACCACGCGCCCGTCGGCCGGGGCCAGCAGGCCGTTGTCCCGGGCGTCGGCGGGCGGGGTGCGGTCCGGATCGCGGAAGAAGTACAGGGTGAAGGCGAGCCCCCCTACGGCAACGACCCACGCCGGCCCACGGACCCACCAGGTGTCCGCCCACAGCCCGCCCCCAATGAGGAGCACCGCCAGGACGAGCACGACGGCGATGACGGCAAATCCCTCGCGTGCGATCACGGCCTCACCAGAACAATGGACGTCACAAGGACTCTGGGTTCCCCATCGGCGCTACGACGACACGAGATCAGCGGACGCGCCCCACCCATCCGCCCCGAAGACGAAGTCCGAGAGCGGCGCCCGCGACCGGGGCCGGCGCTCGCCCGCCCGGCGCCCCTCAGGCAGGCGCTCCGGGTCCCCCAGGTATCCAATCGCCAGGCCGGCCATCGGCTCCACGTCGTCGGGCACGTCGAAGGTCTCGCAGGCCACCTCGGGACGAATGCCTGCCATCTGGTGCACGTAGAGCCCCATCGACGTGGCCTGGAACGTGAGCGCAGCCGAGGCCGCCCCCACATCGTGTTCGGCGCAGCGGTTGTCCTCGTCGTTCCGGTCGAAGGTGGTCTTCACGAAAGACATCATGAGCACCGGGGCCAGCCGGGCCCATTCCTGGTTGCCCTCGATCAGACAATTGAGCACCGCCTCGTAGGCCGCGTCGTCGTCCTTCGTCGCCACGACGTAGCGCCACGGCTGTTCGTTGTAGGACGACATGGTCCAGCGCGCCGCCTCCAGCATGCGCTGGATTTTTTCGGGCTCCACCGGCCGGTCGGCAAAGGCCCGGGGGCTCCAGCGCGTGCGAAAGAGGTCGTCGATGTTATGGGCGGCGTCCGCAATCTTCTCGGACGGGGCGTCGACGGTGGTGCGGTTCATTCGCGGACGATACGTTTCGGAGAAGGGCGAGCGAGGCCGGGGGTCGAACCCGCAGGCTGTACCTTCAGACGAGGCAGAAGTTCGGCCCTCGCCGTGAAGCGTGTCGACAGACCGCCGATCAGAATCGGGCATGGACCAACGGCACGTGCACGCCCACCGACGGCCGATCCTGCAGCACGGGCCGGACGGACGGGAACGGCAGGCCGATCCGCCACGCCCCGTCGCGGTACGAAAGGGCCTCCTCGTGCTGTCGCCCCACCAGCGTAGCGCCCAGCGCCGCTCCGACCGCCGCCCCAGCCGAGAGCCCCACCGCGGCCGCAACATTCTGTCCCCGGTTGCTGCCCCCGGCCCGCGACGCGATCCCCGCTCCGGCGAGGGCCGTCGTCCCGCCGACCACAAACTCGCCGAGAACCCCTGTCAGGACCCCCTCGCCCAGGAGCCCTTCGTCAGCCAGTCCCGACCCAATCGCAGCCCCCACCGGCGCACTCCCCAAAACAACCAGGAGGGCAAGTCCCGTGGCTTCCTGGGGCTCCCGATCACCGTAGTAATCGTTGTCGTACCGACGCCCCCAGTCGCTCCACGAAGCAATCAGGATCAGTCCGGCGCTCAGTCCCACGCCGAACGTGCTGCCGAGGAGAGCCCCGCGGAACCGATTGGGGGACTCGTCCTCCGACGAACGGGAAGCCGGTGGAGGGAGCGCCCCTATCCGCGCCCGCCGATCCAGCGTCGCGTCCTGCGCAGACCCGGACCGAAGTGGAGGTTCAGTCGTCACCAGTGCTGCGCGCTGCGCGATTTTCTCAACGGAAGGGACAGAAACGGATGTCTGTGCTTTCGCATCCTGAGCCATTAAAGTCGTCGGTACAAGGACCGTCAGAATTAAAAGAGCCCACATTGTACTGGCCCCGATAGTAGACGAACAAGGGCCAGGAGACAATAGGGGCATGGTCTTCAAGATAAAACGCATGGCGTCCACTGGACTCAATACGTCGCACCGTGTCACTGCGTAGTAACGGAACCGTGCCCGGACAAATCACACACTCTGCACCCTTGTAAGGCATGACAAGGAGCTCTTCGCAAGAATCCCTGAATCAGATTACAGTATGACGTCCCCCATAATCTTTTCAGACATACTACTCTCCCCTTAAGCGACGCATTTTATCCAGCTGTAGGGCACCAGGAATCTAAGCTTGACATTCTCTTTTTTTTTACCCTAGGAAAAGCTATTGGAACAAACTCCAACCAAAAAAGACCATTTCAGTGATGACACATTTTCGTGTCGCCCTCTTAGGATCAGTTTTCATTTTTCTAAGTCTCGGATTCGGGTACTCTACAGCTCCTCAGCAAGCCAGTGCATCTTGCGGATCAGATTGTCAATACGTCGGATGTGACGATACAAGTACAGATCCGTGCTCCTATCTCATGTGCGACGATGGCTCCACGGTCCTATGCATGGACGGATTAGATGATGGTGATCGCGTAGAAGAGTGATAGCTTCGCAGGGGGAAGTGGGGCCTTTTTTTCTTCGGGTCCCACTTCCCTCTTGTCGGGGAACATGTTTGTGTCGACGAAAGAGCCTTCTATTCTCACATGCCTCTTCTTGCTGGCTTACCAATTGGAAATCAAGGGCAGGCCCCACCACACAAGGTGGTGATAGTGAGCGTCCTCGGGCTCCTTCTATTCCTGTCATGCAGCTCCGATAATTCGCCCTCGCCATCCTCCTCCCTGTCAGAGCGCACGATGCGTGAGATCTCGATCGACGAGCAACTCCGCCTCCATCGGGGGTTGCTCAATCCCCTGCTCGCCAAGATCGAGGGCGAGGACGTGTTCATTCTCGATGGCGGGAGCCAGACAATTAAACGATTTGACAAGACGGGCGCACTAATCGCCGAGATCGGCAACGGTGTCGGGAATGGGCCGGGAGAGGTTCGAAAAATCACGGACTTTTTGGTGCGGGACGACCGGATCTGGGTCGTCGATCCGCGGGCCCGAACTGTATCGGCGTTCAGGCAGGACGGAACCTATCTGTCGCGTTTCCGGACGGACCACCGCCCCATGCGCATCGGCCCGATGGGCGACGACCTGGTCCTCATGCAGATCGGCCCCGATCCGTCCCTCTTCTATCAGGTGGACTCCACCGGGACCGTCCTTAAGACGTTCGGGGACATCGGAGACGATCCGACGGGCATGACGCTATACGGCACGTTCGGACGGCATCCTCACGCCGCGTTCACCTACGCCCCCGCCCTGGCCAGCATTGCATACGTGTACGATGAACAGGGAAAACGCATCCAGACCATCGAGTTTCCGGACGGATACGACCTCCCATCCCCTCAACGACGGGAAGAGGACGGCGGCGCGCGCGTCAGCATTCCGGAGGTTCCCGTCGAAACCCAGGGCGTAGGTGCATCCGACCGTGGGGTCTCTGTGTATTCGGTGGCCAACCACGAACAGGCCCGGGAGACGCCCGCCCTCCTCGACCGTTATGGTGCGGACGGGTCATACAACTACTCAGTCGCCCTCCCTCATTCGTTCTCTAAAGTACACGTGCAAGGCACTCGGGTCGCTGGGGTGCGGGACACAACCGTATTCGTCTACAATCTGGACTGATCGACGCGTGTGACCAGGGACAAGTTCGCGAAAGTCTGTAGGGGATTCCTCACCCCGTACGACTGTATCCGAAATGAAGAGCTTCAATCGAAACAGTTTCACAGCCAGTCGACAGGGCGCACCACACAGCTCGTCCGTGATATCCGGTTAACGATTGCCGAGAAGCTCTTCCAACCCGTACATCCGTCGCGACATGGTAAAGATAGGAAGCAGGCCGTGAGTTGGGTTTTTCCGATTTGGTTTTTACTGCTTATGTAGCACTCGATACGCTCTTCTTGATTCCTTCAATTCATCCGAATGCTCTCTTGCGATCTTCCGTCTTCTGGCATTCGACTCGTTTCTCTCCTCTTGATCGGAGTGCTCGCTGGAATGATCGGGTGCAGTTCCGATCCACCTGCCTCCGAAGCGCCCGCCGTCCGGTTCAACGAGACGCTCCAGATTGGCTCTGACGACCCAGAGGCTCCTGACCATCAACTCTACAGTCAGGTTGCGGCGGCGACCGTCGACAGCACCGGTTCCATCTACGCGGTGGATGCACGGGACGGCGGCGTGCGGGTGTACGACGAAGACGGCACCTTTCAGCGCACCATTGGCGAGCGCGGACAAGGCCCGGGCGCATTTCAGAGCGCGTCGGCGATGCACGTCGACGCACAGGGGCGGATTCTCGTAGCGGACCCGGGGCAGGGCCGAATCAGCGCGTTTTCGCGGTCCGGTGACCTGCTCGATACATACTCCCTTCCGGGCGTGCGGCGGATCACCGACATGGTCCCGCTTTCCGATGGCCGCTACGCGCTCGTCGGGGCCGGAAACGGACATCTGCTACACGTGGTCGACTCCACGTTTTCGACTGCACACGCCCGGCTCGTTCCGAGGAAGAGCGTGCATGCGACGGACCACAAGCTTGAACGAGTGATCAAGCCCTATTTCGCGGGCAGCGTGGCGGCTCTGGATGACGGGGAGTTGGTGTTCGTCCCTGGCTTCTACAGCGGCTCACTTCGTGTTTTCACGCAGACCGACACGTCCTGGACTCAAACGGACGCGTACGAGAGCCCGAACGGACGGGATGTACCCGTCACAATCACGGAGATCGACAACGCCGAGAGGGTAGACCTTCCCATCCGAATGCAAAATGGGCAGTTCGCGGCCCAGATGCACTCAGTATCTTGGGGGCTCCACACCCCTACGGACCGGGGTCTCGTACACGTCTTCGCTCAGGAGAGCGATGGCGGACTCGAACTGACGGTCGAGCGCTTCACACTGGACGGCACCCACCGCGGAACCACAGTCGTCGACACAGCCTCGACCCTCAACGTGACGCCCCTTGCGATGGACGCGGACGGGAATCTGTACCTGTCCGACACCCGCGAGGTGCCCCGACTCAGGCGCCTGGCGTGGACCACAACGGAGTAGTCCCGAACCGGACGCAGTGGCAAAAAGGTAATCTGGTCCTGCATCTCCCTCGATCCACCTCTCGATATGTCCCCTTCGTCCTCCGCCCCCGGCTCCTCGACCCAAGATGTCGAATCCGCATCTGATGCTTCATCAGGCCTCTTGCCCCCCTGGCAGGTGGCCGGCGGCCTCCTTGCAACCGCCGTCGTGGGACTGGCGCTGTACGGACTGTGGCCCACGCTCACCGGTCAGGCCCAGGACGACGCCGCCCGCGACGACGTAGAAGCCCCTTCCTCCACGGCGACCGTCGATATCCTGACGGCCGAGCGGGCCGACTTTCCGTTGCGGACGCGGGCCAACGGCCACCTTCGCCCCTGGCAGGAGGCCCGCCTACACGTTGAGGCCAACGGGGCCATTTTGGAGCGGGCCGTCGAGGAGGGGGACCGCGTGGACGAGGGCGATCTCCTCGTGCGGGTCCAAAACGACGAAGAACGCATTGCCCTGAAGGAAGCGCGTGCGAATCTGCTGGAGGCGCGGGCCGAGTTCCAGGCCAAATATGAAGGCGACGAGTCCGTGCGGGCCGTTCGAGACTCGCTGGACGGCGCCGCCTCCGACCGTCGGGCCACCCAGGCCGCCGTGAGCGGTCTCACCGCCGCCCGGCAGGCCGTCGAGCGGGCCGAACTCAACCTGGAGCGGACGCGCGTCACGGCCCCCTTTGCCGGTCGGGTGGCCAACCTGGCCGTCGAGGAGGGGCAGTACGTGAGTGCCGGAGCCGAGGTCGCCACGCTCCTGCGCGACGACCGAATGAAGGTGGAGGTCGACGTGCTGGAGAGCGATGTGGTGCACGTCGACAACGGGGCGACGGCCCGCGTGCACGTCCCCGCTCTGGGCTCTACAGCCGATTCGACCGCCTGGGTGACCGGCACGGTATGGGCCGTCAACCCGCAGGTCGACGGCGAGTCGGGCACGGGTCGCGTCACCCTCTCGATCCCCAACCCGGACGGCCGGCTCGTGTCGGGCCTCTACGCCGAGGCGCGCATCGAAACGCGGCGCCTCCCCGACCGCCTCGTGGTGCCCGACGAGGCGGTGCTGGTACGGCAGGGGCGCGACCTTGTCTTCGTCGTCGAGAATGGCCGGGCGCAGTGGACGTACGTGGAGGCGGGTACCCGGTCGGGCGAGTATGTCGAGATCACCGACGGGGTGGCGCCGGGCGACACGATCGCTGTAGATGGTCACTTCGCCCTCGCCCACGACGCGCCAGTCGAGGTCGGCACGGTGCACGAACTGGGGCTGAGGTAGACGACATGACCAATCACTTCATCTACTCACTTCATCTCCCGACATTACGCGCAACGTACTGTCATGTCTGATCTCACGTGGGATGAGCGCATCGAGCGAGTCACCTCGCACATCCAGCAGAACATCGGGAAGATTGATACGGCCGAGGAGGCTGCCGAGGTCGTTGACGTGTCTTATGAGACCCTCGGCAAGCGATTTCGACGGGAAATGGAAATGCCGCTCGGGAAATACATCCGGCAGACGCGGATCGACGAGGCGCGGCGCCTCCTCATTGAGACGGACGATCCGGTCTATGTGGTGTGCCGAAAGGTCGGGTATTCGAGCGACAGTAACGGCATTCGGGGGTTCAAGCGCGAGACGGGGATGACAATGGAGGAGTATCGGCGGCGATATCGGGAGGAACGGTAGCGCCGCCGTCCCCGAATACCAGAGATGAATACCGCTCAGAAAAATGAAATTTACTTGATGATGCCCCCCCCCCATACGATAACTATATGGTGCAAGTGTAAAACAAAGCTCAGATGTCATCTGCTTTTCGGCGAAGCGTACACAGACTCGGGACCCCCAGGACATTGTGCGACGCCTTGGTTTGAGCGGTACACATTAGCTCATCTGTATCTGAGTTCTTGTTAAACCGAGCATCATGACTACGATGAAGCACGTGGTTCTCAAATTCGGTCTCGGCGTTGTCGTATTGCTGACCAGTGCAGTCCTGTGGTGGGGGTCCGACAATGAATCTACTAATGATCCCAACATCTCCCCTTCCGAGATCGCGTGGGAACGGTTTCCTGTTCTCCTACAGGGAGAAGGCCATACAAGCACCCAGCTGCCACGTCGTGCCGAGGAAGCGGTGGCCGTTTTCGTCTACAGCCCGCACCAGTGCTATTCCAATCGGAACGCCATGGACGGTTGGCACCGAGCGGCCCGTCGGGTGGAGGGCGTGAGGGCCGTAAACGTTCTACAGGACCGGAGCCGCCAGTCGGCTCGGCGGTATCTGAATGTCTTTTCGACCCCGTACCGGACCCGGCTCGATTCGACGGGCTGGTTCCGAAGCGCCTTCGACCTGGACACCACGCCGGCCATCGCGCTCCTGTCGAGCGACGGGACGAAGGCGGTCTTCTACCCCACTGTCTCTTCTCTTTCCGACGAGAAGCGCCGTCGACACGTGAGCCAACTTTCCACCCCGACCGACTCCTAACGCAGCAAAGTGGCGCCTTACGAGCGCTACTGAAAAAGCCTCTAATCGCCGTATATCAAATTCAATCCCCAATCCGCCATGAGTATTCACAAGAAAACCCTCAACATTCTCAGCACAGCCTTCCTCGCATTTAGCCTTGTCGTGGCTGGAGGACTATTTGCTACGGAGGCGCTCGCTCCTCAAGACGTCAAAGCAAATACGAATGCACAGGACGAAATCTGTAGTAACACTCTCCCTCCCGTGTACTGCGGTGGGTTTGAAGCAAACTGCTACTGCGAGATTGTAATTACGCCTGAGGAGGAGAAACAGTAATCATCTCGACAGGAAAATTAGCGGTCGTAGATTATTTTGCTTTTACGGGGCCCGTTTGATTACGGGTCCCGTGGCTTTTCTTGAAGACACTCACAGATCAAATGGATCGTGCGCCTGAAAACGCCAATCCTCCCGGCTGGATTAGTCCTTTTTCTTCTCCTTTCAGCATGTGGAACGAATGACCCGGATGTCGCCTCTCTCAGCGAGACAAGCGCGGTCCAACTGATCGACACGCTGGAGATTCAAGAAAGTGATGATCGGTTTATTGGTACCATTGCTGGGTGTGACGTTGCGCTAAATCCCTTTCGGTTCTATGTCGCTGACCGCAAAATGGAGCGGGTTGCGGCCGTCACGGCCGATGGGAAAATCAGATCCTATATTGGGCGCCCCGGAAATGGGCCCGGAGAGCTGCGGGGACCCGCCGCCGTTTTGGTGGACGGGAATCAAGTTGTCGTCCTCCAGAGCCGCATGCGGGGGCTTGCTGTATTTGACACTGCGGGCAGATACCGAACAACCTATCACTTGTCGAAAGGCTACACCCACTCCGGAATGTACTCTCTTTCCACAATCGGGAAGGACGGTTACGTTTTTCCGGTTTCGGTAAACCAACAAACGGTTCAGGTCCCCCCCGATGAGGCATCGATGGCAATACTTGACTCCACTTTCAACGTTGTGAGCACATTCGGTTCATTCCCTCCCCTCTACCAGAATGGGGCGTATGTGGCACAGCAACACACGGTGGATGTTAACTCTGATTCGATTGCAGCTGTTGGGTATCGTCTCGTACCCGATGTTCAACTGTACGACTTAACGAAAAAGGGGACCCCTATGGCAGCTACGGTTTCCTTCAACCACCCAGCCTTCAGGTCTCCAGAACAGGAAATTACAAGAAAGATGGCTCAGGACGCTCCGGATGCCTTCTACGAGGCCCTATCCAGCGCATCGGCCGTGAGTCACACGTCTCTTCTCGACAATGGCGTAGTCATCCAGTCCTTCGTCAATCGTACGAAAGCGTTCTTCGAGAAGCAGGGGTGGCCGAAGAGTGAAAAGCAGCACTTCGCTGTTCTCGGGGAAGCGGAGTCTCCGAAACGACTTCGTCTCCGTCTTCCGGGCCGCATTTTAGCACGCGACGAAAAGGATCGCCTATACGTCCTGCTCAACCATACTCCCGACGAGCGCAAAATCGGCATCTACGAGGTGAACTGGCCGTAGCTGCTCCGGGGTGAGCAAGTTGTGAAGGCGCTTAGTGGTCCATACGTTGCTGGCCCTTCCCCCTTTCGGGCAGTCTGCATCTGCGCTATGCGCGCTCTCATCCGCCTCTGCTTCCGCCGCCCCGTGGCCGTCGGGGCGGTCACCGCCCTGCTCGTCGCCCTCTCGGCGGTGGCGTACGTGCGCCTGCCGGTGGCACTGCTACCCGACCTGGGCTACCCCGCCCTCACGGTGTGGACCGCCTACCCCGACGTGCCCCCCGAGCGGGTGGAGCAGACGGTGACCGAGCCGGTCGAGGAGGTGGTGGCCGGCACGGAGGGGCTGGAGCGCGTGACAGCCCGCAGCCAGCTGGGCGGGAGCCTCGTGGAACTGCGCTTCGGTTGGAATACGGACCTGGACCGCGCCCTGCTTAACGTGCGCGAGCAGATCAACCGCCTCGGCGACCGCCTGCCTGAGGCCGCCGAGCAGCCCGTCGTGCTCCGGGTCGACCCGAGCGACCGCCCCATCATGATGCTGGCGCTGCGGGGGGCGCAGGGCGACACGACATCGGCCCGCCCGGTCGCCGCTCAGCAGGAGCCCCCGCAGGACCTAACGCGCCTCCGGGAGGTGGGGCGCGAGGTCGTGGGCCGTCGCCTCGAACAGCTTCGCGACGTGGCCCGGGTTCGGGTGACCGGCGGGTACCAGCGCGAAGTCACCGTGCAGGTCGATGAGGATCGCCTCGCCGCCCTCGGGCTGGGCCTGGACGATGTGGAGCAGGCCCTCGACCGCGCGAACGTGTCGTTGCCCGGCGGCACCATCCGCCGCGGCCCCTTCCGGTACGCCGTGGAGGTAAGCGGGGAGTTTCGAAGCGCGGACGACGTGGCGGAGACCGTCCTTGCCCGAGATGAGGGGCAGCCCGTCCGCCTCTCGGACGTGGCCACCACCAAGATGGGCGTGGCCGAACGCCGCGGGCTCGTCCGCTACAACGAGCGGGAGGCCCTCCTCCTGCTCGTAGAGCGCCGGCCCGACGCCAACACGGTGCGCGCGGCCGCCGAAGTACGCGAGGCCCTCGGGCCGCTGGAACGGGAACTGTCCGGCGCGCAGCTCGACGTGGTGGTTGACGAAAGCGTCTTCATCGAGCAGGCTATCGGCGGGGTCGTGCAGGCCGTGCTCCTGGGCGGCCTCCTCGCCATCGTCGTCCTCTTTGCGTTTCTCCGCCGCCTCCGTCCCCTCCTGGCCGTCGCGGTGGCCGTCCCTCTCTCCATTGCCCTCACGCTCATCGGGTTCGAGCTGCTGGGCGTCTCGTTCAACATGATCGCCCTCAGCGGCCTGGCCCTGGGCGTGGGGCTGCTGGTCGACAACGCCATCATCGTCGTCGAAAACGTGGTGCGGCTGCGCGAGGAGGGGCTCGGCCCTGTTGAGGCCGCGCGGCAGGGCGCCGAGGAGGTGGCCGGGGCCATCGCCGCCAGCACGCTCACCACCATCTCCGTCTTTCTCCCCATCACGTTCGTGGAAGGACTGGCCGGACGCCTTTTCCGGGACCAGTCGCTGGCGGTGGTGGCGGCGCTCCTGGCCTCCCTCCTGGTCGCCCTCACGGTCGTCCCCCTCATCGTGCGCACCGACGAGGGATCCCCCGCTGACGACGACCGGACGACCTCCCGCTTGCCCCGTCTGCTCTCCGCTTACGAGCGGGCGCTGAACTGGAGCCTGGACCACCCGGGGCGCGTGCTGGCCGGGGCGCTCGTCGTGCTCGTAGGCGCGGGCTGGGTCGGCTGGACGCTGCCGCGCGAGGTGGTGCCCGCCGCCGACCAGGGCCGGGTGGAGGCGCACCTCACGATGGCCCCGGGCACCGACCTTCCCATCGTCGAGCAACGGGCGGCCACCGTGGCGCAGCGAGCCCGCCGTACGGTGAACGCCACGCACGTCCTGGCCGACCTCGGGGAGCGAAGTACGGCCCGGCTGGAGCTGGACCCGCGCCCGCCGTACGAGGCGGACCTCACGCTCATGCTGCCCGACAGCGTGCGCGCCCCGACGGCCGCCCGCCGCCTCCAGCAGGCCTCCTTTCCGCCCGACGTGACTGTGGAGACTCGTCCTGTTCAGACGCGCCTGGGCGCCCTGCTCTCGCCCGCCGAAAACGACCTACTGATCGACCTTCGGGCCGAGGAGCGACGGCAGACGCGTGGCGTGGTCGACACCCTTCTGCATCGCCTCCGCGCCCGCCCCGAGCTCTCCGGAGTCCGGCGCGCCGAGGCGGCGGAGGTGCCGGCCTACCACCTTCACCTTCAGCGTCAGACGATGGCGCGCTACGGCGTGACGCCCGAGGCCGTGGGCCGCGCCCTGGAGGCCGCCGCCCGGGGCCGCACGGCCACTCAGCTGCGTCAGGTCAACGACGAAGTACCCATCGTGGTGCACAGCCGCGACGTAGGCTCCATAGACGCGCTCCTCCGCCGCGACCTCGACACGCCGAACGGGCGCCTGCCCCTCCGTCGCTTCGTGACGGCCGAGCGAACGACCCTCCCGGCCGCGCTCCTGCGGTCCGGACAGGCGCCGGTGGTGCGCCTCGTGGCCGACGTGTCGGAGGCCCGCGGCCTGTCTGAGGCGGTGAACGCCGTACAGACGACCCTCGACGCCACCCTCCCAACCGGCGTGCGCGGCGAGGTGGGCGGCGCCAACCGCGCCTTCCGCGAAAGCCTGCGGGCCGTCGGCTGGAGCCTGCTCCTGAGCCTGCTGCTGGTCTACCTCATCCTCACGGCCCAGTTCGAGCGCCTGCGGCAACCATTCGTCATCCTGGCCGCCGTGCCCCTCGCCGCCGCGGGCGTAGCCCTGGTGCTGTGGCTCACCGGGCAGACGGTCAATCTGATGAGCCTCACCGGCTGCGTGGTGCTGGTCGGCATCGTCGTCAACGACGCCATCATCAAGGTGGACTTTATCAACCAAAGGCGGGAGCGGGGGATGTCCCTGCGCGAGGCCATTCTGGCGGGCGGACGGGCGCGCTTCCGGCCCATCCTCATGACAACGATCACGACGGTGCTGGGCCTGCTTCCCCTCGCGCTGGGGTTGGGAGCCGGCGCCGAGATCCGGGCGCCCCTGGCGATTGCCATCGTCGGCGGCCTGCTCAGTGCGACGGTGCTCACGCTGATCGTGGTGCCGGTGCTGTACCAGGCCGTGGCGCAGGATCTCTGATGTTCTTTCCATTTCTCCTTCGGCAAAGACCTCATTTCATTCATGCTCCGCTACGGCGCTCTTCTCACTTCCGCACTCGTCCTCTGCACGTGGCTCGTAGGCTGCGGCTCGAACGAGACGACTGCCTCAGGCGAGTGGACCATCGCGGAAGGGACTCTTGAGCTTCAAGAACGTCTGCACGTCAGCGAGGGGAAGAGCTTCTACTTCGGACGCATTGCGGACGTGGCCGTTGCAGACGACGGGCAGATTTACGTCGCCGATAATCAGGCCGCTCACGTGAAGGTGCTCTCGCCCGATGGTGAGCTGCGGGATACCGTGGGCACGAGAGGGGAGGGCCCCGGTGAATTTCAGTATCCACTCAAACTGTCAGTGGGTCGGGGCGACTCGCTTTACGTTATGGACGGAACCGACGGCCGCGTGCATGTCTTCTCCCCTGAACTCGCGTTCGAGCGGGGGTTCAGTTCCCACGGCGATCAGGGTACCCCCATCGACATGATGATTCCCGGCAGAGGGGCGAGCCTCGACAGATCGTTTCTCTTCGTGTATTCACCGGGAGCGCGGGCCGTGGTTCAGGAAGATGCCCAGATGGGCGTGCGGCCGGTCAGCCTGGACGGGACGATCGGCGACCCACTCCTCACCACACCGCCTTATCGGGTGACCTCAAAGGACCTCGACAACGGCGGTAAGTTGTTCCTGTACGTCCCGTTCACGCCGGCCCCACACTTTGCACTTGGGCCAAAGGGACGCGTGCACTACGCCTGGAGCGACAGTCTGACGGTTACCGCTTACGGCTCGACCGGTCAGCCCGAGCGGACGGTCCGCGTGCCCTTCGAGTCGGCGCCCCCCGTGACCGACGACGAGATTGAAACCGCACTTGCGGACCAGACCCGCGGTCGCGAACAGGTGCGAAACGAAATCCCCGCCTCGAAGCCGGCATTCAATCAGTTCCTCGTCGACGGCGACGGCCGATACTGGTTTGGACGGCCGACGACCAATCCCGACAGCACGGCCTGGTGGGTGGCGGCCACGGAGACGAAGCGGGTCATGACTGACACGTTGTCGTCCGAAATTCGGATCTTCACGATCCAGGACGACCGGGCCTACGGCGCGACGACCACGGACGGGGGCGCCCCGGCCCTGGTCCGCTATCGAATTCGCCTTGACAACTGAAGAACTCGCTGTCGACTTCAGAACAGATCTTTAAGCCATGACGCGCCCTTGTCCGCGCTCGCTTGTTTTCGCTTTTTACTGTGTTCTCGGACTCCTTCTCGCCGGCTGTGGTGGCTCTGACGATGCCCCCTCTCTCGGAGGCTGGACGCTGCGGGAAGACGGGCTCACGCTGACCCAGGAGCTTCAGGTGAGCGAGACGGAGAACTACTTCCTGGGCTCGGTTCAGGATCTCGGCGTGACGACTGACGGCCACATGGTCGTGGCCGACCGGGAGGCCACCCACCTCAAGGTCCTTCGGCCGGACGGCACGCTCCTCGACACCCTTGGACGGCCGGGACAGGGCCCGGGGGAGTTTCAGGACCCGTCCATCGTCGACGTGGCACGCGGCGACTCGGTGTACGTGTTTGACAACCAACTGAACCGGCTCACGGTGTTCACTCCGCCACCGTCCGCCGAGCGGGCCCGGTCGGTGGTCATCACCAGCGACATCGGCCACCTGTCGGGCATCCGGGTGCTGGGCGACCGTTTTGTGGGGGAGTTCACTCCAGGCTTCACTCGCAGAGAAGGCCTCTACCGCCCCACACCAAACACCTGGCACGCCCTCGACGGGACAACCGTGTCGGACGATTCGCTCCTGCGTGTGCAGCGACGAAAAGTCGCGACCTCCTTCGGCGATGAGGGGGCCGCCATCGCCTATCTTCCGTTTGGGCGCGTAACGAAGGTGGCGCCCGGGCCCAACGGCCGCCTCTACCACGGCGTCACCGACAGCCTCCAGATTCAAGCCACGTCGCTCGACGGGACGACAGAGTCGGTCGTGCGCATCCCGGCGGATCCGGTGCCCATCACCGAAGCTGAGCGCGACTCCGCCCTGGCGGACATTCCGTCCGCGATTCGCGGTCCGCTTGAATCGGATTTTCCCGACACGAAGCCGGCGTTCACGGACCTCCTTGTGGCCGACACCGGGCACCTGTGGGTGCGTCGTCCGCCGGAGGGGCCCGACGCCGAGACGACATCCTGGTGGGTCCTCTCGCCGGAGGAGAAAACGATCTCCGAAGTTCAGCTGGACGCCGACAT
Organism: Salinivenus lutea; assembly: GCA_002894685.1. Taxonomy (GTDB): domain Bacteria; phylum Bacteroidota; class Rhodothermia; order Rhodothermales; family Salinibacteraceae; genus Salinibacter; species Salinibacter luteus. Next base: position 61,047 of record NCRC01000008.1, on the reverse strand, counting down.
GGACCTGGAGGTCATTCAGGATAGGCACGTGTACGGCACGACGACCACAGATGTAGGGGCGCCGGCGGTCGTTCGGTACCGAATTGATTCGTGAAGCACGAGGCGTGAAGCGTGAGAACGGAAACGGGACCCACCAGACGGCCGGTAGGACGCGGTTCCAGAAGCACGTCGCCTGCATTCAGAGACCCTCCGTCTGATCGACGCGAGACATGTCCCGAACGAGTTGGCTTCAGCGCTGGATTGAGCGGCCCGTTCCGGTTCTGGCGTGGGCCGTGGCCCTGCTGCTGGGCGGGGCCTGGATGGCAACGCAGGTGCCACTGGAATGGGCCCCAACGGTGGAGCTGCCGGAGGTGCGAATCACGGCGACCTGGTCCGGCAGTTCGCCCCAGAGCGTGGAGCGGTACGTCACGGCGCCCCTTGAGCGGGCAGTGCAGGAGGTGGAGGGCACGGCGGGCATCGAGAGCGTCTCGGAGGAGGGACAGGCCACGATCACCGCGCAGGTGGACGAGAACACCGACCTGGGCCTCTACACGGCCCGCGTGAGCGAGCGGCTGCGGCTCGTGGAGGAATCCTTGCCGGACCGCGTTTCGCCCCGCCTCACGAAGCGGGTGCCCGAGGAATTGCGCGACGAGCAGGGCTTTATGACGCTCCAGCTCGTGGGTCCGCAGGCACCGTCGTCGCTCCGTCGCCTGGCAGATAATCGCGTGTCGGCTCGCCTCGGCAGCCTTCCCGGCGTGGCCGACGTCCGGGTCCGGGGCGGCACCACGCGCGAACTGCTCGTCACACTCGACCCCGACCGGCTGGCCACGCAAAACATCCAGGCGTCGGCCGCCCGGCAGGCCCTCCGCGAAGCCACGACCAATGCGGTCTACGGCCGCCTGCGGGGCACCGGGCGGGCGCCGCTCCTCCTCACCCCGGCCTCGGACCGAACGAGCGCCCTGCGCGACCTCATCGTGAGTGCGCCGGGCCGTGAGGGCCCGCCGGTGCGGCTGGGAACCGTGGCCACGATCGAACAGAAGTCGGCCCCGCGCCGCTCCATCACACGCATCGACGGGAATCCCGTCGTCACCCTCACCCTCGACCGGGCGCCCGGCAGTCACATGGTGGAGGTTGCCGAGCGGGTACGCAGTCGGATGGCCACCCTCGAAGAGGAGCTCCCGGCGGAGACGCGCCTGGAGGTGGCGACCGACAAGAGTGAGGACGTGCGCGGTCAGCTCCGTGAACTCCGGTGGCAGGGGGGCATCGGGCTGCTGCTCGTGATCCTCGTGATGTTGCTCATGCTGCGAAGCGTGCGGGCCGTGGGGGTGGTGCTGTTCAGCGTGGCGGTGGCCCTGGCCGGCGCCCTCGCCCTCATGGAGCCGCTGGGCCTCACGCTCAACCTCGTCACACTCGCCGGGCTTGTGCTCGTGTTTGGCCTGCTGGTGGACAACAGCGTGATTGTAACCGAACAGCTCGTCCTCCAGCGCGAACAGTCTCCCGGGGTCCCGCTTGCCGAAACCGCCGACGCGGCGGTCCGGAGCGTGGCACTGCCCCTCGTGGGGGGCACCGTCACGACCATCGCCGTGATGCTGCCTCTGGTCTACCTGAGCGGCGAACTGCGCGCCCTCTTCCTTCCCTTCGGGGTGCTCACGGCGCTCACGCTGGCGGCCTCCCTGGCCAGTGCGGTCGTGCTGGTACCCGTGCTCGGTCGATGGCTGCCCACCACCAGCGGCGGACACCGCCTGCCGCGGGGAGTGCGGCGTGCCATCCAACTGCCGTACCGGCTGGGCACGTGGGCCCCCAAAACCACTCTCCTCGCGCTCATCCTCCTCGTGGGAGTGCCCCTGTGGGCCCTGCCCTCCACCCTCGACGTTGCGGACGATCCCGACCAGCCGGTGGCGGTCCAGCGGCTCGCGGGCCTCTATAACCAGACGGTGGGACACGATGTCGCCCAAGAAGCCCGCGAATGGATCAATCCGGCGCTCGGCGGCATCGTGCGGCCCTTTGTGCAGCAAACCCCCTTCGGCGAGCAGTGGGACTACGAGGCCGACCCGGCGGTCGCCGTCCGCCTCGGCTTTCCGCCCGGCAATCCCATCGGGCAGGCCGACTCGCTGCTCCGACGCTTCGAACAGACCGCCCTGGCCTCCGAGTCCGTACGGCGGACCGTGGCGCGCGTCCGGGAGCGCAACGCCTCCCTCCGCGTCCTCTTCCGCGAACCTGCGTTGGAAACAGTTGAGCCCTACCGCCTCCGCGAGCGGCTCATTCAGGAGGCCGTCCTCCTGGCCGGCATCGACGTGAGCGTGAGCGGCCTGCTGCCGCAGGGGTACTTCAGCCGCAGCGGCACCAACATCTCAGGGTTTACCGTCGTCGCCTACGGGCCCAACTACGAGGACCTGGCGGCCCTCACCGAGCGGTTTGCCCGTAACCTGAAAGACGCGAGCCGCCGCGTAGCCACCGTGAACACCGACGCCGGGCAGTACGGCTTCCGGCAGCCGCGCGAGGTCCTGCGCTTCCGCCTCGGCCCCGACGCGCAGGCCCGCACCGGCGTTACGCCCCAGCGCCTGGCCGCGCGCCTCCGGCCCGTGCTCACGACGCGCCGCCCCGCCTTCTGGGCCGACCTTCAGGGGGCCCCGCAGCTGCCCGTCCGCGTCGTGGTCGACGGCGCGTCGCAGCTCGACGCCGAGACGCTCACCGATCGCCCCCTCGTGCTGGCCGGCAGCACCCAGGTCAAGCTCAAAAGCGCCGCCACGTACGACGTCGAAACGGTCCCCAGCCGCATCGTCCGCGAAAATCAGCAGTACAAGCGCTACATCGAGGTCGACTACCGCGGGCCCCATCGCATGGGCAGCGAGTTTTTGGACGAGGCCCTGGCGTCGTTCTCAACCCCGCCCGGCTACCGACTGGAGCGGGAGCAGCAGACCTTCTTTTCCGACGAGACGGAGCGCGCCGTCGGCTGGGTGATCCTGGGCACCCTCGTGCTCGTCTTTCTCGCCACGGCGGCGGTGTTCGAGTCGTGGCGCCTGCCGGGCGTGGTGCTCCTGAGCGTGCCGACGGCGCTGGTGGGCGTGGCTGCGGCCTTCCTCCTGGCGGGCGACCTGGCGTTTGCCGAGGGCGCGTTCATCGGGGCCGTCCTGTTGGTCGGCCTGGCGGCCAACGATTCGATTCTGTTGGTCGACCGCTACCGGCACCTTCGCGCTCGTCGTCCGCACGGGGCCGTCGGTCCGCTCGCCCGCCTCGCCCTGCGCGAGCGGCTGCGCCCCATGTGGACAACGACCCTCTCCACCTGCGTGGCGATGCTGCCGCTCCTGGTTTTCCCGCAGGAGGGCGAGTTCTGGGTCGGCATGGCCGTAACGGTCGTGGGCGGCCTGCTGGCGGCCACGCTCATTGCCCCCCTCGCGACCGTAGCGCTGGTAACCGCACTCGACTCGTGAGGCTGCCTCTCTTTATCTCAGTGGGCTGCCGAATAGGGCTTGGATTCCGTGCGTCCACGTTCTGTCGTCCGGGAGCGTCGCCGTTCGTCTGTATCCCGTAGGTCACCCGCACGAAGATCCGCACTGCCGATGCACGAGGGGCCTCGCTACCGAGAAAGGTACAGGTCCTTCATTTACTCCGCTTCGCTCCGTGAATGTCAAAGGAGCGACCTCCCGCCACCGGCTTCCTCGATTCTGAGATTCAGCTTACCGCGAGAGGTACAGGTCTTTCATTTCGTAGGGCTGCTCAAACTCCTCGACGGAGAGCGAGTCGACGAACGCGATGGACTCGCCGGTCGACTTCATCTCCGGCCCCAGCTCTTTCGGCACCTCGGGGAATTTGTCCCACGAGAAGACCGGCTCCTTGATGGCGTAGCCCGTGAGGCTGGACTCCAGGTCGCCCCGCTCGCGGAAGGTCGCCAGCGTCTCGCCCAGCATCACCTTCGTAGCGATGGCCGGGATGGGAATGCCCGAGGCCTTGGCGACGAACGGCACGGTGCGCGAGGCGCGGGGATTGGCCTCAATGACGTACACCGTCCCGTCCTTCACGATCATCTGCACGTTCAGCAGGCCCAGGACGCCCAGCTCGAACGCCAGGTCGCGCGTGTACTGTCGGATCGTCTCCTGGATGTCTTCCGACAGGCTGAACGGCGGCAGGACGGCGGTCGAGTCGCCGGAGTGGACGCCCGCCGGCTCGATGTGCTGCATGATGCCGGTGATCCACACCTCCTCCCCGTCGCACACCGCGTCCACGTCGATCTCGATCGCATCTTCCAGAAAACGGTCGAGCAGGATTTCGTTGTCGGGGTAGATCGACAGGATGTTGTCGACGTATTCGGCCACCTCGTCGCGGTTGATGGCAATGCGCATCCCCTCGCCCCCCAGCACGTAGCTCGGCCGGATGAGCGTCGGGTAGCCAAGCTCGTCGGACGTGGCGACGGCCTCCTCCACCGAGTGGGCCACGCCGTAGGGCGGCGACGGAATCTCCAGCCGCTTCAGGATGTCGGTGAACTTGCCCCGGTCCTCCACCAGGTCCATCTTTGAATACGAGGTGCCAAAGATGTGGACGCCGTCCTCCTCGAAGCGCTCGCCGAGCTTGATGGCGGTTTGCCCGCCGAGCTGCAGGATGACGCCCTCCGGCTGCTCCAGATCGATCACGTCCTGCACCCGCTCCCAGAAGACCGGCTCGAAGTAGAGCTTGTCCGCCACGTCGAAGTCGGTGGAGACGGTCTCGGGGTTGCAGTTGAGCATAAGCGCCTCGTAGCCCATCTCCTGCGCCGCCTTTACGCCGTGGACGCACGAGTAGTCGAACTCGATGCCCTGCCCGATGCGGTTCGGGCCGGAGCCCAGGATGAGCACCTTCTCGCGGCCCGTGACCGCGCTCTCGTTGACCGTCTCGTAGCTGGAGTAGTAGTAGGGCGTCTCGGCCGGGAACTCCCCCGCGCAGGTGTCCACCACCTGGTAGGTGGGCGTCACGTCCCGCTCGGTGCGGTGGGCCCGCACCGCGCGGTCGGAGACGTCCTCCGGCACAAGGTAGGCGATCTGTTCGTCCGAGAAGCCCGCGCGCTTCGCCTCCCACAGGAAGCGATCCTCCATCTCGCGGAGCGGCGTCTCGCGGATCTTGTTCTCCTGCTCCACGAGGGCCTGGATCTGGTGGAGAAACCAGGGGTCGATCTGCGTCACGTCGTGCACCTCCTCGACGCTCGCCCCGTAGCGGAAGGCGTGGCGGACGTGGAGCAGGTTGTCCCAGTAGGGCTTTTTCAACCGCTCGCGCACCACCGACCGGTCGGCGTCCGGGCGGTCGGCCCCCAGCCCCGCATAGCCGATCTCCAGGCTCTGCCACGCCTTCTGCAGGCTCTCGTTGAACGTGCGGCCGATGGCCATCACCTCGCCGACGGCTTTCATCTGGGTGGTCAGCTCCTCGTCGACGCCCTCAAACTTGCTGAAGTTGAAGCGCGGGATCTTGGTCACCACGTAATCGAGCGAGGGCTCGAAGCAGGCGCTCGTGTCGCCGGTGATCTCGTTGGGCAGCTCGTCGAGCGTGTAGCCGATCGCGAGCTTCGAGGCCACCTTGGCGATCGGGTAACCAGTGGCTTTGGAGGCAAGGGCCGAGGAGCGGCTCACCCGCGGGTTGATCTCGATCACGATCATGCGGTCGGTGCCCGGCTCGTAGGCGAACTGGATGTTGCACCCACCGGCGAACGTGCCAATCGAGTTCATGGCCTTGATCGCCGCGTCCCGCATCTTCTGGAACTGCTTGTCGGTCAGCGTCTGCTGCGGGGCGACGGTCACCGAGTCGCCCGTGTGCACGCCCATCGGCGTCACGTTCTCGATGGACGCGATGATGATGACGTTGTCGTTGGGGTCGCGAAGCAGCTCCAGCTCGTACTCCTTCCACCCGAAGAGGCACTCGTCGATGAGCACTTGGTGAGCCGGCGATAGCTCCAGCCCACGCGTCACCATCGACTCAAACGTGTCGGCCTCCCACACGATGCCGCCCCCCGCCCCGCCGAGCGTGTAGGAGGGGCGAATCACGACCGGCAGGCCGCCGAGCTCTTGGGTGATTTCTTTGGCCTCCAGGAGGCTCTTGGCCGTGCGGCTGCGCGACTGGTCGAGGCCAATCTCGTCCATCAGGTCGCGAAACTGCTGCCGGTCCTCCGTGATCTGGACCGTGTCGATGTCGACCCCGATCACCTCGATCCCTTCCTCCGCCCAAAAGCCGCTCTCCTTCAGGTCCTGCGCCACGTTGAGCCCCGTCTGCCCGCCCATTGTGGGGAGCACGGCGTCCGGCTGCTCCTTCCGCGCAATCTGCGCAATCGACGAGGGCGTCAGCTCGCGCAGGTACACCTTATCGGCCATCAGGGGGTCGGTCATGATCGTGGCCGGATTCGAGTTGACCAACACCACGCGGTAGCCTTCGTCCATGAGGGCGCGGGCCGCCTGGCTGCCGGAGTAGTCAAACTCGCAGGCCTGGCCGATGACGATGGGGCCGGAGCCGATGAGCAGGATGGTCTCGATGTCGGTGCGCTTGGGCATCGGGGATTGCGTGTTGCGTAGTGCGTAATCCGTGAGTTCCGTCTGGGGATGTTTCCTTCACTCTTCGACTCTCAAGTCTCTATCCTCAACTCTCCTCCTTCAACCCTCCAACGTTCAACCTTCCAACCTTCAACCCTCCAACGCTCACCCCTCCAACGCTCAACCTTCCAACGCTCAACCCTCCAACGCTCAACGACTCACGCCGTCACCGTCAGGGGCTCAGCGGCGGCCTCCGGCAAGGACAGCCCCCGCTCCTCCGCGACCATCTCCAGAAAGCGGTCGAAGTGGTAGTGGCTGTCGTGCGGGCCGGGCGAGGCCTCCGGGTGGTACTGCAGCGACATCCCGGGAACCCTCTTGAATTCGAGTCCCTCGATCGTGTCGTCGTTCAGGTTCACGTGCGTCACGCGGGCCGCGTCCGGGGCGATCGACTCGGCGTCAACGGCAAAGCCGTGATTCTGCGTCGTCACCTCCACGCGTCCCGTGTCGAGATTCTTGACGGGGTGGTTGGCCCCGCGGTGCCCCACGAACATTTTGTAGACGTCGAAGCCCTGGGCCAGGGACATCAGCTGGTGGCCCAGGCAGATGCCAAACGCCGGCCGACCCGTCTTCAGGGCCCGTCCGACGCGGGCAATGGCGTCGGGCATGGCGCGGGGGTCGCCCGGCCCGTTCGAGAAAAAGAGCCCGTCCGGGTCCCAGTCCAGCACGTCGTCGAGGGGCGTGTGGCCGGGCACCACCCGGACCGTGCAGCCGCGGGCGCAGAAGGAGCGGAGGATGTTTTGCTTGACGCCGAAGTCGTAGACGGCAATGCGCGGGCCGTCGCCTTTGCAGTACGTGTAGGGCGCCTCGGGCCACACCTTGGACGCCAGCTCGCGCCCCGCCATGCTGGGCCAGTCCCGCGCTTTTTGGACGAGGGGGGACGGGTCTTGCTCCGCGGAAGAAATCACGGCGTTCATGACCCCCTCGCTCCGGATGTGACGCACCAGCGCCCGCGTGTCGACGCCGGCGATGCCCACCAGCTCGTGGCGTTTCATGAACGTGTCGAGCGTCTCGTCGGCCTGCGGGTTGGAGGGCCGCCGCGTGAAGTCGCGTACGATGAAGCCGGCCACCATCGGGGCGTCGGCCTCCATGTCCTCGTCCGTCGCGCCGTAGTTGCCGATGTGCGGCTGGGTCATCATCATGAGCTGCCCGTAGTAGGACGGGTCCGTCATGATCTCCTGGTAGCCCGTCATGCTCGTGTTGAAGCAGAGCTCACCTCCCGTGAGGCCACGATGGCCGATGGCGGTGCCCGTAACGACGGTGCCGTCGGACAGGGCGAGCGTGGCGGGAGCGGCGTCGGAGGCGGCGGTCGGAGAGGACATGGCGGGGAGCGGTCCAAAATTCGTAGGCACGAGGGGGGTCACACAAAAAAACCTTCCTCCCGGAGCGGGGAGGAAGGCGAATAACGGCGACCAGCCCGAAGACTCAATTCTTCGGGGTCTGGTTGCGGCGGTGTGGGAACGGGGGTAGGAAGGGGCACTGTGGGAGGGTGCCTCCGTGGGACTATGTGGAAATTCCACCTCACAAAAATGTATAAGGCGTGACGGGGTTTCAACATCCCGTCGGAGAACTCGGGTCTTCCGGGAGATCGATCGTAGATTCACGGGCTCGTTCGCTGCACATGTCCTCGTTCCCCGCCCATTCGGATGCCCGCTACCGGCAGCGCCTCTTGGCCGCCCTGGCGGGCGTGCTCGGGGGACTCTTACTGCTCGTGCACGGCTGGCCGGCCCCGTCCGCCTCGCCGGATCGCCCGTTCGGCCCCCGGTCCCCCGATCGCATCCAAATCACGGAGATTCAGCCGACCCGGCAGCCCCAGGAGCAATCTCCGCCGCCGCCCGCCCCGCGCCCGCCCCTCGTGGTCCCCAACGACGAGGTGGTCGAGTACGACGCCACCTTCGAGGACGCACCCCTGCAGGTGGAGATGCCCGCCGACGACCCGACCCAACGGGACGGGGCCGACACGCCCCCTCGTGCCACTCGCCCCCCCGACACGGGCGCTCGCCTGCTCCGAAACGTACAACCGCGCTACCCCGCTTCGGCCCGCGACGACGGCATTCGGGCCCGGGTTCGCGTGGAGGTGACCGTTACGGCGGAGGGACGCGTGCAGAACGCCACGATCGTAGACCGCTGGCGCGTAACCGAGGACGGCCGGGTGCGGGCCGTCGGGCAGCTCGGCTACGGGTTGGAGGCCGCCGCCCTGAGCGCCGCCCGGCGCTTCCTGTTCCGCCCGGCCCGGCACGACGGGCGGCCCGTGGCCAGCCGCACCACCCTCACGTTCACGTTCGGCCACTGACAGGCAATGCCGGGGGGCCCCATAGGCGCGGTCGCCAGGCGACGGCCCCGTCAGCGATCGAGGTCGTGCCACGTCGCCTCTTCGATGTCGTCGCCCCAAAATCGAGGATCGGCCGCCCGGTCCGAGGCCTGGGCCCGCGGCGACGGCCCGGCCCACTCGTTCCCTCGGGGCGAAGGCCCCTGTGTCGACGCGTCCCCCGTGGCCTCCGTCTCGCCCGCGGCCTCCGCCCCTCCTCCTCGTAGGAGATGGACGAGATTCCCGGTCACCTGGACGATGAAGTACAGAAGGACGGCAATGAGGAGGTACTCCATGAAACCAACGTCGGCGGGCTGCGGACGCACGAGCTCTGTTATGAAGCAGGGTGTTGAACGTGTCGGGTCCCGTCGGGGCGGGGCGCGGCAATGTGACGGGCGAGCGCCTGGAAGTCTTCCGGGCGTTCCACAAAATCCATCTCCGCGGCGTTCACCACGAGCAGGGGGGTGCGGTCGTACTGCCGGAAATACTGGTTGTAGGCAGCGTGGAGCCGGGCGATGTAGTCCGGGTCCATGTCGCGCTCGTACGGCCGATCCCGCTTCGCGATGTTTTCCATCAGCCGATCGGGCGAGGAGCGCAGGTAGACGACCAGATCGGGGGTCGGCACGGTTGGCTCCATGAGCCGAAACAGCGACTCGTAGAGCTGCAGCTCGTCCCCCGCAAGCGTCTGCCGAGCAAAGATGCGATCCTTGTCGAAGACGTAATCGCTGACCGTCAGGTTCTGAAACAGGTCCCGCTCGGACAGCGCCTTTTGCTGCCGGAAGCGGCTCGCCAGAAACGCGAGCTGGGTCTGGAAGGCCCACCGGTCCTGGTCGTCGTAGAAGCGCTCCAGGAACGGGTTTTCCTCGAACTCTTCCAGCACCAGGCCGGACGCCCAGTGGTCGGACAACAGCCGGGCCAGGGTGGTCGTCCCCGCCCCAATGGCCCCTTCAATGGCGAGGTAGTTGAGGCTCTCGGGCGGGGTCGACGGATCGGACGCAGGCGACATGAGGGCAGGCGGGGACGAAACAACCGGGGGCGAAATCAGCGACCATCGGAGGCGGCGCCGGGCCGGGACGGCACGGTCAGGGCCACGGGGGCCGGGGTGAGGGCGGCTGCGTCGGAGCAGGCCGCGAGCAGCGCGGACACCGGGCGGTCGAACGGCGGGGGCACCTTGAAGTTCGGGGCGAGGTCGGCCCAGGGACGGAGCACAAACCGGCGCTCGGCCAGGCGGGGATGCGGAAGCGTGAGGGTGGGGGTGGCGCGTTCTTCGTCCCCCACCGCCAACAGGTCCACATCAAGCGGGCGGGGCGCCCAGCGTCGCTCGCCGGATCGCGTTCGTCCCTCTTCCCGCTCGACCGCCTGGGCGGCTCGAAGCAAGGCCTCGGGGGATTCGGTCGTCTCCACCGCCACAACGGCGTTCAGAAACGCAGGCTGTGTCTCCTCGGGTCGCACCGTGTGCGCTTCCGTCTCGTACACCGGCGACACTGCCGTCACCCGCACGCCGTCCACCGCATGCAGCGCGTCGACCCCGCCCTGGAGGTGCTCTTCCCGCGCCCCCTGATTCGAGCCCAGTGCCAAATATGCGGTGGTCATGGGGTTTGGTGTATTTGAGCGACACGCGACCGATTGTGCGTCTCGTTCCGCCGTTTCGTCCCATTCCCAACGGAGGTCGGGAGGGGTCCAACGCGCAATCTGCTCGCAGTTTTCCTGTGCCCTCCGCCCCCCCGCGGACGCCCCGTGCAGGGCCGCGCCTCCCGACGGGCCGGCATCGAAACTGTACGAATGCACACGGACCGAATGGAAAAAAGCACCCATTTTTCGCCTCCCCCTCGGCCCTTCCCCCGAAGCGATCCGCCGAGGCCCCGTCCCTCTCCTCCCCGCCCGTCGCCCTCCGGCACGCGAGACACGCCCCAAGTCTCTCCGGCACATCCTTTGCGCCCCACATGTCCCACTGCGAGACCCCTTCGCGTCAACATCCCACGCATCGCACCCCTCTTGCCCGATGTACACGATTTCCGTTATCAACCAAAAGGGTGGGGTCGGGAAAACCGTGACGACCGTCAACCTCGCCGCTGCACTGAAAGAGCAGGGGCACGAACCCATCGTGATCGACTACGACCCGCAGATGAACGCGACCGACTGGCTCCTGGGCCGGGAGGCGACCGACGAAGACGATACCATCTTCGACGCCCTCGCCACGCTCGACGGGGAGGACGCCGACGCCTTTTCGCTCGCCCACATCGTCCGCACCTCCGACGCCGTCGGCGTCGATTTCGTCCCGTCGGATCGGCGCATGGCCGCTGCCAGCTTCGACTCCGTGGTGGGCCGGAGCGCCGTCTTTCCACAGCAGTTTCGCCATCGTGTGCAGGAGCTCCGCACCGCGCAGGTGTCCACCAACTCCGTCTCGGCCAAAAACTACGACTACTGCCTGGTCGACTGTCCGCCCTCGCTCGGGCGCAGCATCGCCACGGCGCTGGCCGGGTCCGACGGCATTATCGTCCCGATCCACGCCGACCGGTTCAGCATGCGCGGTGTGAGCCAGCTCCAGAAGACCATCAAGCAGATCCGGCAGGTCCACAACGACGGCCTCCGCATCCTGGGCCTGCTGCCGAACAACTTGGACCTGCGCTCCGGCATGGTGGCCAACATGAAGGACAAGTTCCAGGAGGTGTACGACGACATTCTCTTCGACACCTTTATCCGCTGGCGCTCCAAAATCAACGAGGCTGCGACCCATGGGAAAAACATCATGGAGTACGACACCGACGCGGCCGACTTCTACCGGAGCCTGGCCGAGGAGGTGACGGAGCGGGCCCAGATCGCAACCGCTGCGTAACGTTCCATCGTCCCCCCTGCCGCTATGTCTGAGACGTGCACAACCGCCCCGCCGAAGTCTGATTCGGAGATTCCGAGCTGGATGCAGTCCGTAGACCGGGAGGCGTTTTACAACGCGGACCCATCGGCTTCTCCGGAAGAGGACGCCGCCTCCCCGGCCGGGCCGCCGGCCGCTCCCTCCAACGGATCATCCAAGCCCTCGCCCTCGTCGGCCTCGGAAATGGAGGGCGCCCCAGACCCATCCGATCCCTCCGCGCCGGGCGCCTCGGCGTCCCGGCCGTCCGCCCCCTCCGCCTCGTCTCTCTCCCAAAAGCTCCACCTCACCCTCGGCGACACGGAGCAGCTTCCCACCCCGAGTCCGGCCCTCCAGCCCGTCTCGGCCGGAGCCATCCGGGCCGACCTCAAGCGACACCTGGAGCAGGCCGCCACCGTCGTGAGCACCCGGTATACCTCCGCGGTCTCTCCCTCCCTCGTGCTCGAGTACGCCCTTCATCGCACGCTGCTCGACCTCCAGGAAAACGACGCGGACAGTGCCCTTGTGGAGTGGCTCGACGCGAAGCTGTCCCGGCGGTGAGGAGACGAGGCACATCCGATCCTGGATGGCCTCTCGCAAACTGCACCCCTGCCTGGACTCGAACCAGGATTTGCGGCTTAGGAGGCCACCGTTCTGTCCGGGTTGAACTACAGGGGCGTGGGGCATCCTGCGAGCCTGCTGCACTCGTCCGATGCAGACGGGTTCCGACGCGCGGCGTGTGAACGGCGGGCGGGATGAGGCGTAGAGAACCTTCTGTCTACGTCTCCGATTTTCGACGCGGCTATGTCTTCGTCCTCCTCCCCCTCGTGGTCCCGCCTCGCCCTCGGAAGCGGGGCCCTGCTGGGCGGCGCCTACGCGGGCCTGTCCGCCCTCCGGTGGCGGCTGCGCCAGGGCCGTCCCGCCCCCCTGTCCCTTCCGCCGGCGTTGGCGTGGTCCACCGGCATTCTCGAAAGCCCGTGGGGCGCGATTCGCTACTACGAGCGGCCCGGACGGGGTGTCCCCGTGGTGCTTCTGCACAGCTTCAACGCGGTCGCCTCAAGCTACGAGATGAAGCCGATTGCCGAACACCTCGCCAAGACGACGGACCGGCCGCTCTACGCGGTCGATTGGCTCGGGTTTGGCCGGTCGGACCGCACTGCAGCGTCGTATCGTCCTGCGGTGTACCAGCACCAGCTGTTCCAGGTGCTCACCGAGGTCGTGGACGGCCCCGCCGACCTCGTGGGCCTGTCGCTCGGGGCCGAATACGCGGCGCACGCGGGCCTCCAGGCCGCCCCGCACGTCCGCCGCCTGGCCCTGCTGTCCCCCACCGGCTTCTCGAGCAGCCGGGGCCCCTCGGCGCTGGGGCGGCTGGGCCTGTCCCTGGCAGGTCGGACGGGCGCCTTCGAGCTGCTGTTCTATCGGCTGACGCGCCGCGCCTCGCTCCGGGACTACTATGAACGCCAGGTGTTTTTGGACGCGAACGCCGTCCCCCAGGACCTGATCGACTACGCCCACACCGCCGCGCAGGCCCGGGGCGCGCACCGGGCGCCGCGCCGGTTCGTCGACGGCTCCCTGTTTCTCGACAACGTAGCGAGCGACGTGTACGCCCGGCTGTACCGCCCCACCCTCCTCCTGCTCCCCAAGCGCCCAGGCCCCACGGTTCAGCAGTTCGACCTGCTGCCCGACCTCCTCAACCGCGACCTGGGTCCTCTCCGGCACACTCTGCTGCCGGGCGGCCTGATGCCGCACTGGGAGGCGCCCGCCCCGTGCCTCGAGGCACTCGACTCCTTTCTGGAGGCGTGAGCCGGGCGTGGCCGCTACAGCAGGTGCTTGCCTCGTCCCCCGTCCACCGGAAATGCGGTGCCCGTCACGTACCCGGCCCGCGCGCTCGCCAAAAACGCCACCGCGGCGGCAAACTCTTCCGGCTCGCCGATGCGGGGGAGGGCGTTCTGATCGGCCCAGTCCGATTCAATCTCGTCCCGCGACTGCCCCGTTCGCTCCTGAATCTCATCGGCCAGATCCTCCAGCCGATCGGTGCGGGTGTACCCGGGGAGGACGGTGTTGACGGTAATGCCGCTCGCGCCCACGTCCTCGGCCAGGCTTTTGGCGTACCCCTGCACCCCGGCCCGCGCCGTGTTGGAAAGGGCGAGCGACGGAATGGGCTGCTTGGCCGACACGCTCGTCGTCATGATGATGCGGGCGTGGTCGTCCGTCGCCGCCGCGGTGCGCAGGTGCGGCAGGGCGGCGTCGCACAGCGTCACGGTGCTCATGAGGTTGAGCTCCAGGGCCTCTCGATACTCGTCTCGCGAGACGTCGGTGGCCCGGCCCGACGGGGGCCCGCCCGCATTCGTGACGAGCACGTGGAGCGCCCCGAACGTGTCGACCGTCTCTTCGATCGCCGCCTCGACGGCGGCCTCGTCGGTCACGTCGCAGACGAGGGGCAGCACCTGATCCTCCGTGATGTTGTCCTCGTCGGACAGGCTGCGAGCAGCGGCCGTGATGCGCTCCCGATCCCGGGAGCAGAGGGCCACCGTCGCCCCTTCCTGGGCCAGCTCCCGCGCGGCGGCCCGGCCCAGCCCCTTGCTGGCCCCCGCGACGAAAGCCACTCGATCCGTCAGTCCAAAGTCCATAGCACACAGCGTCTGTTTGAAAGAGAGTACGAGCCGCCCCGCCGCGTCAATCGGAGGCCAGAAAGCCGGTCACCAGGTCCGCCAGCGCGTCGGGCGCGTCGGCGTGCACCCAGTGCCCCGCCCCCTCGATGGTTTCGATCCGGGCCTGGGGAAAGAGGGCCCGAATCTTGTCCCGGTCCGCGTCGGCCACGTAGCCCGACTCTCCGCCGCGGACGAACAGGGCCGGGCCGTCGTACGTCCGGCCGTCCGCCGCGACGGGGGCGATGAGGTCGTCGTAGTGCGCCCGGATGGCCTCCAGGTTCATCTGCCAGGAATACTGGTCGCCGTCGTAGTGGAGGTTTTTGAGGAGAAACTGCCGGATGGGCCACGACGGCACGTCGTCGGCCAGCGCCTCGTCGATGGCGTCGCGGTCGTCGTACGCCGTCGGGTCGATGCGGGCGAGGGCCTTCAGCAGGTCCTGATGGGTGGGCGCGTAGGCCCGCGGCGCCATGTCGACCACAATCAGCCGGTCGACGCGCTCCGGGTAGCTGAGCGCGGCCTGCATCGCCGTCTTCCCTCCCATCGAGTGCCCGAGAAGGGCGGCGCCCCCCAGGTCGTACCGGGACAGGAACGACCGCACGTCGGCCGCCATGGTCGGATAGTCGATCCGGTCGGTGTGTGGGGAGCGCCCGTGGTTTCGCTGGTCGATCGCGTACGTGGTGGCCACGTCTCGAAACGTCGTGCGGCACAGCGTGTGCCAGTTTCCGCGCGACCCGAGAAGCCCGTGAAGAACGAGCAAGGGAGGACCGTCCGCCCCGTATTTCTTGTAATGCAGATTCATGTGGGCGTGTGTACCTGAGAAAAGCGGTGACCGACCCGGGTGCTTTGTCCACCCCCTGCATTCGTGTCACGCCTAAGGGCGGAGGAGGATCTAAAGACCCGACGAACTTGTCCGTCCTTTGCCTCTACCTGGATGGGCGTGGGATGCACCCGCCCATCCTGCGTTCCCCGATTGTCCTGAGACGTCGTCGCACGTGCAGCATGACGGTCCGACTCTTCATCATTCTGTTGCTCGTGGGCGGCCTTGGGCTCCTGGCCGCCCCGCCGGGGGCGGCCCACCCCGCGGACCCGTCGCCCAGGGCCTACGCGGCGGATGACTCCCTTCAGACGGCGTCGACGTCTCCGTCCCGCCTCCCGTCCTCCTGGAATCGGATCAGCCTGTGGATTGGGGGCACGGCCCTCAACGGGCGGCTCATCGGGAAAATTCCCCGGAGCTCCCTCGGCATGCTGGGCCTTCGGTACCACCGCCGCCTGGCCCCCAGCCCCGGCAGCGAACGCACCGGTGGGCTGACGTACACCTACCTGATCGACCTCCTGCCCGTGGTGGCCGTCTCCATTCCGGGGGGCACTGTGCCGCAGACCTCGCTGAGTGACCGCACCGTCTTTACGGACGGGATTACAACCTACGGGGCCGGGATCGCGCCGATCGGCCTTCGGCTCAACTACCGGCTCGAGGCGCCCGTCGAGCCGTACATCGCCGGCAGCACCGGGGCGCTGTTCTTCCATCGCGCCCTGCCCAACGGGCGGGGCGAACGAATCAATTTCATGGTGGACGCCGGGGCCGGACTGCAGATCAGCCTCACGACGCAAACCATCCTGTCGGTGGGGTACCGATACCATCACTTGTCCAACGGCTTCCGTGGAGAGGTCAACCCCGGGATTGATTCGCACCTCTTCCACGCCGGCATCACCCTCGTGCCTTAACCGTAACCTCCTCCGCCCCATGGCCTCGTGCGTTCCGCTCATTTCGTCTCGGGAGCTTCTGTTCGCAGTGGCGCTGCTCCTCTTCGGGGCCCTTCCAGCCACGGCTCAGCAGAGCCCCTCGGACGCCCCCTCTTCCCTCCAGGCCAGCGACCTGTTCAAGGTCCGCACCATCCACGAGGTCACGATTTCCCCGACCGGCCGCCGGGCCGCCTACACCGTCCGCCGCTCGGCCCCCGACGGGGCGGCGACGCGTACGCAGCTGCACGTCGCGCCCCTAACCGGACGGGGAGGCCCGCGGCTCCTCACACGCGCTCCCCGCGGGGCGACCCATCCCACCTGGGGCCCTGACGGGGCCCGGATTGCGTTTGTCCGCCCTGTGAAAGGCACGCCCCAGATCTTCGTGTTGTCGCTGGAAGGCGGAGAGCCCTACCAGGTCACCCACACGCCCCACGGCGCGACCCAGCCGCAGTGGAGTCCTCAGGGCGATCACATTCTGTTTGCCAGCCGGCTGCCGGAGGCTGCCGTCCATCGTGCGGGCGCCCGGCCCCGCCCCGCCCACCGCCCAGGGCGTAGCGTGCAGGACACCACCCGTCCCCCGCCCACACGGACCCTCCTAGTGCTTCGGGACACGCAAACCCTCGGTCCCGTCGACACGCTCGAACTGGACGCGCAGGACCGGCCGCTGCCCGGCGACTCGCTGCGCTCCCTCCGCGGCCCCGACAGCTTGCGCGCCCTCCCCACCGACAGCCTCCGCGCCCTGTCGTCCGATAGCCTGCGCGCGGTCTTCGAATCCCTCCGCCTCCGCCCCGACACGACGACGACCCCCATTCGAAGCGACACGGCGGCGACCCCGGACGGGGATCTTCTCCAGCGACGACGCTGGCTCGACCAGTCTCACGCCGGCGCCCCCGCCGTCTCCGCGGGCGATGCCTTCCCGAATGAATCGTCGCGCACCTATCGCCACTACTTCGCCGTGGAGGTGCCGCGCGCCGCGGACCGGGGCACTCCGTCCCCTCCGACGCCCCAGCCCGTGACGCAGGGGTACCGCTCGATGGGCGAGGCCGTGTGGCTTCCCGGCGGCAACCAGATCGTCGTCAGCGGCCCAGCCCCGATTGGCGAACGCGACTCGGCCGCAACCCACAACCTGTACGTGACGGCCCTCGACCGCCCCCGCACCCAGCGCATCCTCTCCATTGGAGGGCATACGCTCCGGACGCCCCGCGTGACGAGCGACGGCAACACCCTCGCCTTCCGGGCCCAGTCCGTCGACGCTCCCAGCTACGCCCAGACCGAGATTGGGCTCTTTTCGCTGGACGGGCGCTCGGACCCGCAGCTGATCACGGGCGATTTTGACCGCGACGTGCGCACGCTCCAGTGGTCTCCCGATGGCTGGTACCTGTACGCAACGGCCCCCAGCGGCACCGGACGCCCGCTCTATCGCTTCTCTCCCTTTGCCTCCCCCGACACCACGGCGGGTTCTGACGGGCGGGCCGACGCCCCCACCCTCGACACCGATCGCTCGGCCTCCCGCGACACATTTGCGCTCGACTCCACCATGGTCCGGTCGGTGCCCCACGAACGGACGACGGCCGCCTCGCGTCGCATCCGGGCCGTGGACGTGACCGACGCCCTCGTGGTGTACGCCGCCGCGGATGCCTCCTCCCCCTCTGAGCTGTATAGCAACACCGTCAGCTTCGGCAACGAACAGCGCCTGTCTCGCCACAACGCGTGGCTGGACGATCGCCGATTGGCATCGTCTACCGCCCTCACGGTGTCCCACGACAGCCTCTCGGTTCCGGGCCGCCTCACGCAGCCCCCCCCGTTTGCCGACTCCCTGCGCGCCCCTCTCGTCGTCCTTCCACGGGGCGGCCCGTCCGCCCTGTCGCGCCCCGCGCCCGCCCAGGCCTGGTTCGAGCGGCACTACCTCGCGGCGCAGGGCCTGGCGGTCGTCGAGGCGTGGCCGCGGGGATCCGCAGGACAGGGCACAGCCTACCGCCGCGCCAACTATCGGGACTGGGGCGCCGGCCCCTTTGGCGACGTGCAGGCGGTCGCGGACTCCGCAGCGTCACGGTCCTGGGTCGACGGAGACCGTCGGGCCCTGGCCGGACACGGGTACGGCGCGTCCCTCACGGTGTGGGGCCTCGCCCACACGGAGGAGTACCGCGCCGCCGTCGCACAAGACGGGGTCTATGCGCTGTCCTCGCTCCTGACCCACCGCGCCACGGCTCCCTTGCTCCCCGACCAGTTTGGCGGCGGGCCCTGGGAGGGGCCCTCTCCCGTCGCCCTCGCCCGCGATTCGGTGCTCTCGGACACGGTCGCCGTCCCGTCCGACACGACGCTCTCTCCGCGCACGGCGCTGCACGAAAGTGCCCCTGTCTCGCACCTGGACCGCGTCCGCACCCCGCTGCTCCTCATGCAGGGCGCCGCGTCCGCCCCGGTCCCCGGCGCCGACGCCCCCGCCGCGTACGGCCCACTCCGCGCCCTGAACCGTCCCGTCGAATACGCGCGGTACACCGACCGGGGCCCCGCCCCCCGGCGCGACCAGCTGGTCCGGCTCTACGAATTCCTGGCCCGCTTCGTGTCCCCCGTGCCCGGCGCCTCTGCCTCCCCCCCAGCCGAATCGCCCTGACGACGCGAGCCGGAGACGCCCCCCTCCGTCGACTGCCTTTCCACAGCGCCCCCTTGCCCATGCGCTCGACCCTTCGCGACGAGTGGACTCGGCTTCGCACCGCCCTCCACTCGCTTGATCCGCAAACCGCCTTCGTGCTTACGTTTGCGGCCGTCATGGTCGTTCTACAGTTTACGCTCGGCGGGCGCGCATTCTTTCGCGAGCACCTCACGTGGATGCTGCCGGCCGCGTGGGAGGGGTTGGGCGCCTGGGGCTGGTGGTTCGGGACGCAGGGCCTGTTCGGGTTCGTGCTGCCGGCGGTCGCCCTTTCCCTCTTGTTCTCGAACACCCCCAAACAGATGGGGCTCGGGCTGGGCGAGTGGCGCCTCGCCTCCCTCATCGCGGCCCTCTACCTTCCACTCGTCGCGGTGGGCACCTGGGTGCTGTCCGACGGGGCGGCGTTCCAGCAGCAGTACCCCCACCATCGCCCGGCGGCCGAGCACTGGGGCGTTTTTCTCCTCTACGAAGCCCTCTTTCTCTTCTACTGGGTGGGGTGGGAGTATCTGTGGCGGGGCTTCGTGCTCTTTGGGACAGCCTCCACGCTCGGCCTCTACGCCATCTTCGTACAGGCGCTGCCGTTCGCGGCGCTGCACGTGACGAAGCCGTGGCCCGAGGCCCTGCTCTCGATCGTCGGGGGCATCGCCCTGGGCGCCCTGGTGTGGCGCTGCCGGTCGTTCTGGATTGCCGTGCCCATCCACGCCGCCCAGATGATGCTGCTCGACTTCTGGTCCGCGCTCCGCATCCGCACGGGCGCGTCGGGATGGGGGCTGGAGGCGCTCGGACAGGCGCTCGGGGGGCTGGGCTGACGAACGCGCCGGAGAATCAGAGAAAAAGCTCCAGGGTGCCCAGGTGCATGACGGATCGGACGTACGGCTCCAGCGCCGCCCCATAGCTGAGCCGAAAGTCCAGCGTCCCCACCTCCTGCCGAAGCCCAAAGCCGGCACTCGGCCGCAGCCCGTCGCCCCCCCCGACGCCGAGTCGGTCCACTCCCCCGCGCAGCGTAAGCACCTCGAGGGGCTGATACTCGGCCCCCACGCGGGCCCGCAGGCCGTGCAGGAGAACGCTCTCGGTTCGGGTGCGCTGCTGGGGCCCTGCCGTGGTCGGCACCACTCGATCCGTCCGCCGTCGATCCCGCCCCAGGAGGCGCGACTCCACCTCGCCCAACAGCCGAAAGCGGCCGTCCTGCAGCGTGTAGCTGCCCCCCACTCGCACGCGCACCGGAAATCGGTCGGTCGTGCCCCGCCCCCCCGTCGAGGCGGTATTCCACTCGTACTTCGCGAGGAGGTCGGACACCGCCGCCGCCAGGTGCAGCCGGTCCGTCACCTGCGAGGCCACGGCAAGGTCGACCCCAATCCCACGCGCCGGATCCACGTCCGGGGCAATCTCGCTCTGATACAATGTGAAGGCCGCCCCCACCGACAGCCACTCCGCAAACGCGTTCCCGAACGAAAGCGACAGCGCAAACTCATCGGTCGACAGCGTTTCCGTGTGCACGCCGTCCGTGTTGCGGCCGTCGATGCCGGTCACCCCCGCATGGATGAGGCTAAGGCCCGCCCCCGCGCTGGGCCCGAGGGGCGTCGTGAACTCAAGCGACTGCAACTGGCGGTCGTAGGAGAGCACCGCGGCGGAGGCGGACACGCGCTGCCCGGAAGCCGAGGAAAGCAGGGCGGGATTGTAGTACGGCGCCACGTCGGCGGACGGGTCTGCCACCTGCGCGTTGCCCAGCGACACGCCGCGTGCATCAAACCCCATGCGCGCAAAGGCCCCGGCGCCCACCTCCTGACCGACCGACGGGCTCCCCATGCCCCATCCGGCCAGCATGAGCAGACAGACGACCCCCACTCGGCCTCGCAGCCCCGCCAGGGCCGTTGTCAGTACGTGGTGCGGATACGTCGACATCACAAGCGTCACGGCTCCGATCAATTGCTAAGCAGAATCTTGCCCCGCACGGTCTCCCCGTTCCCCTCCACGGTGTAAAAGTACGTGCCCGTCGGCACGCGCAGGCCCCGATCGTCGGTGCCGTCCCAGGTCGTCTCCTGCTGCCCGGCCGGCTGGGTCTCGGTCGTCGACCACACCTTGTTCATCCCGAAGTCGTAGATCGTCACCGTCACCGGACCCGCAGCGTCGAGTTCGTAGGCGATGCGCAGAAGCTGGTCGCGACTGGGGACGAACGGATTCGGATAGGCGTAGCTCTCCACATCCGGCACCTGCTCGCTGGTCTGCTCCGGGCTGGGGTTGACGGGCACCTGGGCCCGGAGGAGCGTCCAGCGCGGCGTCGGAGCGTCCGCGGCCGACGGGAGCAGCCGCGGCTCCTGGGTCCGGTCGAGACGGAGAAGGCCCTCCGTCGTCCCCACCCAGAGCGCCGATGGGGTCACGGCCACGGACCGGGCCTCTACCTCGGGCGGCAGCGTTTTTGCGTCGCTCTTCAGGGGAAAGTCCTCAATCGACCGCCAGGTTTGTCCCTGGTCCGCCGACACGAACAGGCCCTGTGCGCCAACCGCAAAGACCCGCTCCGCGCGGGCGGCCAGGTCAAAGATGCGCTCGCCGACCAGCACCTTCCGGAAGGTGGTCCCTCCGTCCGGCGTCATCGTGACGCCAAAGCGCTGGCCCTCGGCCCCTCCGCCACTCGCCCAACTTGCCATCCAGATGGGATTGCGGCCGCCCGGGCGCGGCTGCTCGGCCAGGGCCACCACCGTATTCCCCGTGAGGCGATCGGGCTGCGGGTCCGCCTCGAACCGCCGCCACGCCCGCTCGCCCGTCGGACTCACGTCCTGGGGGCGCGACCGGTTGAGTCCCGCGCCCGTCCCGGCCCACAGCGTGCCCGTGTCGTCCATCAGCGTGCTGAACACGAGGTGGTTTTGCCACCCGGGGCCCTCGTCCTGCGGAGGCCCGACGCGGAAGTTGTAGCTGGAGTCCGGGGTGATCGACCGCAGGGTATCGGGCGGCAGGACCACGCGCGACCACGTTTGGCCCTGATCGACCGAGCGCCGAAGCCCACTCTGGTTGCCGGCCACCCACACCGTATCGCCCTCGCGTCCCAGGGCCAGGTCCTGCGGGGCACTGTTCGCCTCCTGCACGACCGGCGTCGCGGGCAGCGTGGCGGGGCCATACGCCACCGTCGTATCCTCCGACGCATCCAGCTGATCGGCGCGGCGGTCAAACGTCTCGCCACCGTCGGTCGACACCAGGAAGCCCCCCGCCGCCACGTTCTGCCCGGCACTGAAGGCCAGTCCCGCCCACACCAGCGACCGGGGGCCCGCCTCATTGCGGGCCGCCAGGGCAAAGACCACGTTGTCTTCGTCCGTTAGGGCCGGGACCTGCGCGGCGAGGAGGCTGTCCGCGGGACGGGGCCGGTCCGCCGGCTCCAGGTAGAGCGTCAGGAGGGGCCCACTCCAGAGCGAGTCGCCCGCCGGGGCCAGCACCTGCACCTGATTGCTGGCCACCCCTGTGGTGGGGGCCAGGCGCTGGGCCTCGGCCGAGAAGGGAACGAAAAAAAGAAGCAGGACGGCCGCCACGGCCGACACACGCGTCATGAGAAACGAATCGTCGAGTCGGAAAGAATCGCAGTTCGCAGCACTACTCCGAGGCCGGCACGAATCGAACCCGCCCAATGGCCTGATTGCTGGCCAGGCTATCCGAGTCTACGGCAAAGACGCGAAGGGCGTAGACCTCGTCCCGCGTAGCGGGCACCGGCACGGCAAATTCGCGGGCGTACCGTCCCTCCTCCGTCGCCTGCAGCTGACCGAAGGCCGCCCCCTGGGGATTGGCCACCGGCTCCACCGTAAAGGACACGCGCTCGATCTCGCCGTCCGGATCCCAGGCCCGAACGGAGACGCGCAGCGGCATCCGCACCGTGGAGTCGGTCACGAGGTCCGGCGGGAGTTCCTCCGCCTTTACGCTGTCGGGGGTCACCTCCAGGTCCGCCACCATCGGGGCCTCCGTCGCGGACGGGGCCGACACCTGATCGCACCCCAGGAGGAGTCCCCCGAGCAGCATCATGCCCAGCACCTGTATGCCCCTCCACAATCGCAGGCCCATCGATCCGATCGGTTGATTCAGAAGTGCAACGGGCTACAGCACCGACAACGGCCGGAGGCTGAAGCAGAGCAGAAAGATCACAATCGCGAGGTAGCCAAGCCCCCGACGAAGGGGCGTCAGCCGGTTTCGATGCAGCACCGGCGGGTGCTCCACCCGAATGAGAAAAATGATGAGGAGCGTCCACACCAGCCATCCGGTGTACCCGAACTGGGTGAGCGCCGGCCCAATGGCCACGGCCCCCATGACTCCCAGCAACAGGCCGGCCGCCCCGGCCGCAATGTGCTTGTGTCGCCGCCCGAGGGGGCGGTACAGGTACGCGTAGAATAGGAGCGCCAGGATCGGCCAGCTCAGCACGCCCCACCCGGCCCCCATGTCGGCAAGCGCCGGCTGCACCTCGTCCATAAACCCAATCCCGCCGGACCACAGCAGGAGAAACACAAACGCCTGTGCAAACCGACGGTGCCAGGTCTGCCCAAAGAGCGCGTACAGCACATGCCCTCCGTCTAACTGCCCCACCGGAAGCAGGTTCAGGGCCGTGAAAAAGAGCCCCAGCCACCCGGCAAAGAGGACCGGGTAGTGGTACATCTCATACATCGGCGGCACATTCGCAAACCCCTGCGACAGAAGCCAATAGAGCGGGGTCTGTCCCACAACCAAAACGAACGTGCCGTCCGTGGGCTCGGGGGGCGAATCGGGGAAGGTGCCGTGCTGCCGGATATGCTCCTTAAGCATCTCGTGTCCCGGCAGGTCCAGAAGATACTCTGGCGGCGGGAGCGTACTGAATCCATAGAGCAACACGCCCAGGGCCACCACGAACCCCGCCAGCGGCCCCGCCACCCCAATGTCAAAGAGCGTACGGGTGCTCGGGATGGCCTCGCGGATGCTAATCACAGCCCCAAAATTGCCGATCCCGTTGAACGGGAACGGAATGTAGTACGGAAGCGACGTCTTGACCCGATGGTGGCGGGCGGCGAAGTAGTGGCCAAACTCGTGAACCGTGAGGAAGCCCAGGAGGGGAATGGCGTACCGAAACCCGTCGATCACCCACCCCTCCGGCACCGTCAAGAACAGCAGCGACAGGGAGTCCCCTTGCGCCTCGTAATAGAGCGTCCGGTTCACCCACAGGGCCCCGGCGTACACCGTGGAGCCAAGGGTCAGCACAAACAACAGCAGGTGCAGCCAGGGCCGATCGGTTGCCTCCTGGGTCGACGGAGGGACCTTCGGCGGGCGTTCCGACGAGGAGCTAGACACCGAGGGGGATGAGGGCGAAGACGATTCCACAGAGGCGGATATTCGAGCGCGAAGGATCAGCCGGGCGGGATAGAAAACAACCTATCGGAGCGCGTTCAATCCCTCCTCAATGCGGTCGAGTCCGGTCGTAAGCTCCTCCATTGAGGAGGCGTACGACAACCGCACGCCGTTGGGGCCGCCAAAGGCCGCCCCTGGCACCAGGGCGACGTGATGCTCCTCAAGAAGGTAGAAGCAGAGGTCGTCACTATCCTCGATGGTGCGCCCGTCCGGGGCATCCGTGCCAAAGAAGGACGAGACCTCCGGATAGACGTAGAACGCCCCGTCCGGCGTCGGGCAGGTCACCCCCTCGATGGCCCCGAGGCGCTCGACCACCACGTCCCGCCGGCGACGGAAGGCCGACACCATGTCGTCCACCGGCTCCTGATCCATTTCCAATGCCGCCACACCGGCCTTCTGGGAAATGCTCGACGGGGCCGAGGTGAACTGGCTCTGGATTTTGGCCGTCGCGTCGGCCACCGGGGCGGGCGCCGCAAGGTACCCGAGGCGCCAGCCCGTCATGGCGTAGGCCTTCGAGAACCCGTTGATCGTCACGGTGCGCTCCGTCATGCCGGGGATGGAGGCAAAGGCGCGGTGCTCCGCATCAAACCGCACATGCTCGTAGATCTCGTCGGAGATCACGAACACATCCTCGTAGTCCCGCAGCACAGCGGCCAGGGCCTCCAGCTCCTCGGGCGAGTACATGGCCCCGGTCGGGTTCGAGGGCGTGCAGAGAATGAACGCCCGCGTGTCGTCCGTCAGGGCGTCGTCGAGCGCCTCGGGCGTCAGCCGATACTGCTCCTCGACCCCTGTCGGTGCCACCACCGGCTCCGCGCCCGCAAACCGGGCCATCTCGGGATAGCTCACCCAGTAGGGCGCCGGAATGAGGACCTCGTCTCCGGCGTCGCAGAGCGCGTGGATGGCCAGGGCGAGCGACTGCTTCGCCCCGTTCGAGCAAACGATCTGATCGGGGGTGTACGAGAGCCCGTTGTCCCGCTCAAACTTGTCGCAGATGGCCTCTCGGAGCTCCAACGTGCCCGTATTTTCGGTGTAGTGCGTGAATCCACTCCGAATGGCCTCCATCCCGGCCTCGGCGATGGGCGCGGGCGTGTCGAAGTCGGGCTCGCCCGCACTGAGGGTCACCACGGGGTGCCCCTGACGTTGCATTTCGGTGGCGCGCGACTTCATCGCCAGCGTGGCGGACGGCTGCATCGACGCCACGCGCGTGTTGAATTCGACGGAAGGGGGAGAGGAAGCCATAGATGAAACCGTGTGGATGAACTCAAAATGTGGGCGCTTCGGGAAGACACCGGCCCGCGAGCGCCTCTACACCGTGGATTGTTTTTTTCGCCGGAGCGCCTCAACCACCGGGGGCGGGACGAACTTCGACACGTCCCCATCCCACCGGTGCGCGTCCCGCACCATGGAGGAGCTAATCAGGGCATACTCCTCAGAGGTCATGAAAAACACCGTCTCCAGCTCCGGGGCCAGCTTGCGATTGGCAAATGCCATCCGAAACTCCGAGTCAAAGTCACTCACCTGCCGGAGTCCGCGAACCAGGGCCCCCGCGCCGATGTTGCGGGCCCGGTCCACGATAAGCCCCTCGTGTACCGCCACGCTCACCCCCTCCAGGTCCTCCGTACACTTGCGAATAAGACGCGTCCGCTCCTCGGTCGTAAAGAGCGTGTCTTTCTCCACGTTCACCCCGACGGTGACCTCCACGTGCTCGAAGATCCGAAGCGCCCGCTTGAGGACGTCGTGATGCCCGTACGTGAAAGGGTCGAACGTACCGGGATACAACCCGAGAGAGCCATCCATGGCGTCGGCGACAATTCTGCGATGGGAGCGCGCCCCCGAACGGGGCCTTACGGCGACGGCGAGGCCGCCCCCTCCGACGACGTTTCTTCCGCGTCGTCGGCCGGTGGAAGCGGGGGGCGAAAAAGACTCACGATCGTTCGCCCGTAGGGCCGGCTGGTCATGAGGTGCGGGTGCTCGTCGAACCAGTCGTGCGAGCTGTGCTCCAGCGTAAAGACGCCGTCGCGCTGCAACAGGGGAACGGCGAGATCGGGCAGATCGCGCAGGGCGTCGAGCTTGTACGGCGGGTCCGCCATGATGAGGTCGAGCTCGGGCCCGCTGTACTGCTCCAGAAAGTCGACGGCGTCTCCCTGAATGAAGATGCACCGGTCCTCAACGCCCAGCTTTTCGGCGTTTTCCCGGGCGTACTCGAGGACCTGCCCATCCGACTCGACGAAGGTGACGAGCGCCGCCCCCCGGCTCAGGGCCTCCAGCCCGAGGGCACCCGTGCCGGCAAAAAGGTCCAGCACCTCCGCCCCGTCGAGGTAGATGCGGGCATCGACGAGACTAAAGAGCGACTCCCGAACGCGAGCGGTCGACGGACGCGTTTCGTGTCCCGGAGGCGACTTCAGCCCGTGCCCTCCAAATTCACCGGCGATAATGTTCATAACGCAGAGCAAGATTGATGAGGCCAAGCGGGTCCCCCGCTCAGTTCGTCGATGCACACCTTCATGTAAAGGAGTCCGCGGGCAAGAGATCCGATTCGCCCGCGGCGCCGTCAGTCGTCGAGCGCGTGCAGGGCGGCGCCCACACAGGGGGCAAAGGCGGACGGCTCTCCCTCCCCCGCCGGCTCGTCCGCAATCCTGGCAAAGGGGTCGAGGGCCGCCGCCTCCGGTCCGACTTCCGCCTCAAGGACCGACCGGTGCGCAGGCGTCATCGGCGCCCCATACGTCGCCACCTGTCCCACGGCGCCCGGCGATACGCCCACCCCGTTCAGAAACGACCGAACGCTGTACCCCAGGTCCTCCGCGTGCTCGGGTGCCTCGGTGTACTGGGCGTGATGCCAGTCGCCCTCGTGTACGAGAGCAAATTCCGTGTGCGTCTCGTACTCGCCAGCGAGCAGCGCGAAGGGAGCCCCCGCGTCCGCTGCGTCGGCACGAGGGACGTACGCCACCGCCTCGGAGCTCACCATCCAGTCCCACTCGTCCTCCGCCCCGCCGAAGACCGACCCGATCTGCGTGCGCGCCTCGTTCGGGACGGCCATCACATGCACCCACTCGTAGGGCCGTCCCTCCTGGTCGGGGGCAGGGCGCACCTCGGCGGCCTCCACGTGCAGGTGAGACACCGTTTCGGTGCCCGTAACGAGGGCGGTCTGCTGGAGCACGTGCTGCCGCCGCTCCCCGGGCGCCTCGGCCGGGAGGGGGACAAAAAAACTGTAGACCGCGGACGGCGGCACGACCACCCGCCCCTTCTCGGCCGAAAGGGCATCTTGTGCCTTTTCCAGTGT
This sequence comes from Salinivenus lutea, assembly GCA_002894685.1. Lineage (GTDB taxonomy): Bacteria > Bacteroidota > Rhodothermia > Rhodothermales > Salinibacteraceae > Salinibacter > Salinibacter luteus. The sequence continues at coordinate 33,703 of NCRC01000008.1, read as the reverse complement.
GTCTCGCCCCTCTCGCGACAGCTCCGCATCCGCCCCCAGAAGGCCCTGGAGCCCCTCCTCCTCGAGCACGTGTTGGCCCACAGTGACCACCGACGGCCCGTCGGCGGCGCGGGCAACCTCGACGTACCGCAGCCGACGTCCCTGAATGTGGAGTGCACTAGCGCTCGTCATGTCCCCAAGGTAGACTCATCCCTCACGCGCGAGATCGAACGTCCTCCCGTCAGCCCTACTCCCAGCTGGCCGCGTTGGTCTGCGTGGGATCTCCCGTCAGCGTGCCAATTTGGTCGTCCGAGTCGGGGTCCTTCAGCAGATAGGTCTCGACGCGCCCCGTGTCACTGACGCTGTACTGGAATCGGTTGCCCGTTCGGGGCGAGTAAAACAGCGAATCCAGATTAATCGGCCCACCAAACACACTGTCCTGCTCATTCACCAGAATGGAGTCGTTACGGAGGTGAACAAGCATTCCATCAAGGGAATCCGGGAACGACCCACTGTCGCGCTCAAAGTCGATCAGTGCCGTTCGAATGTTGGACATTCGATTCCGAGTGTCTTCCGTGAGCTGCTGTTGGCGCTCAATCTGCTCGTAGGGCTCGGTAATTGAGTAGTAAAGGAAGTACGCCAGGCCGACAATGAGAATGCCCAGCGTGACCTGCACGCCCGTTCGAAGCTGTTCGCTACGCGTCGCCATATGATCGATCCGGTGGGTGATGACAATAATTGGGTTCGAAGTACCGTCTCCTCATTCGCCCTGTTCGTACCCGGCGAGACCGGAGAGTGCGGCGTCGACTGCCGAAAATAGAGGGCACCCGGTCGAAATGCAATCAGGACCCTCCTCCCGCAGGCGGCGCCGTGTCGGTTCGTTCGAACGCCGTGAATGTTGAGGGTCGTCCACAAACAAACCGCCCCCCACCGAGTTGCAGGAGTGTCCTCTTCGCTTCCCGTTTGTGTCTGGGCCCACTGCTCTCCATGACCAACCTGCTGATCAACGTCGACCACGTGGCGACCCTGCGAAACGCCCGCCAAGAGACGTTTCCCGATCCGGTCCACGCGGCGGCCCGGTGCGAGCACGCCGGGGCCGACGGCATCGTGTTTCATTTGCGGGAGGACCGGCGCCACATCACCGAACGGGATGTGCGCCAGCTTGCGGCCACGGTCCAGGGCAAACTCGACTTTGAGCTGTCGACCGAAGAGGAGGTAGTGTCGATCTGTTGCGATGTGAGTCCCGACCTCGCCACCCTCGTCCCGGAACATCGAGAGGAGGTTACCACGGAAGGGGGACTCGACGTGACCGCAAATGCGGACCGCCTCCGCTCCGTCATCGATCGGCTGTACGACGCCGGCGTGGAGCAGGTAAGCCTGTTCGTGGACCCTGTGCCCGAACAGATCGAGGCGGCCGCCGCGGTCGGAGCCAACACCATCGAGATCCACACGGGCGATTTCTCCGACGCCCCGACGGAGGCCGACCAGCAGGCCGAAGCGGAGCGCCTGGCCACCGGCGCCCAGGCGGCCCACGAGGCCGGCCTGCGCGTACATGCCGGCCACGGCCTCAACTACCGCAATCTGTCCCGCTTCCAGGAACGCGTGCCGCACGTCCAGGAGGTGTCCATTGGATTTGCGGTCATCGCCCGTGCGGTGCTCGTCGGCATCGATCAGGCCGTACGCGACATTCACACCGCCCTGCATCAGCCCTAAGCCTCGCCGCGCCCCATACTTCCTTTTTCTTCAACCCTCGTTTTTCAAATGGAGGAGCCGGATCCCTTTTTCGACGACATTCCTGAGGACCACGTCAGCGGCTACGTCGCCATCGTGGGCAAGCCCAATGTGGGCAAGAGCACCCTCATGAACGCCCTCCTGGGCCAGAAGCTGTCGATCGTGACGCGCAAGCCGCAGACCACGCGGCACCGCGTGATCGGCATTCACTCCAGCCCGGAGCATCAGGTGATTTTTCTCGACACGCCGGGCATCATCGAGCCGCGCTACGGCCTGCACGAGGCGATGATGGGACAAGTGAAGGGGGCCATCCGCGACGCCGACCTGCTCCTCTTTCTCCACGAAGCCACGCAGGAGAAGCCCGACACCGAAAGCCTGCAGCAAATCGGCGACACGCCGGCCTTTCTGGTGCTCACGAAGATGGACCTGGTCCCGAACGACCAGACGCTCCCCCTCGTGGAGTCGTACACCGAGCTGCGCGCGTTCGACGAGGTGGTGCCCACGTCCGCCAAGAAGGGGCAGAACCTGGACACGCTCGTCGACCTGGTCGTCGACGCCCTGCCGGAGGGCCCGCCCTTCTACCCGAAGGAGATGATCAGCGAGCACCCCGAGCGGTTCTTCGTGGCCGAGATTGTCCGGGAGAAGGTGTACCAGCACTATCACCAAGAAATTCCCTACTCCGTCCAGGTCAACATCGTCACCTACGAGGAGCGCGGCGAGGGCGAAAAGGACTACATCGACGCCGAGATCGTGGTGATGGAGGACAGCCACAAGGGCATCCTCATCGGGGAGGGCGGCTCCGCCCTCAAGCGCGTAGGCACGGCCGCCCGGAAGGACATTGAGGCGTTCGTGCAGAGCCCCGTGTACCTGAACCTCCACGTGAAGGTGCGCAAGGACTGGCGCGACCGGGAGCAGCTGCTCCGGTCGTACGGCTACCGATCCTAGCGCCGCCGATCCGTCAGCTGCATCGTGAGCCCGTCGGCCACGGCGGGACGGAGCGGCGCCCCAATCGCATGCCGCGGAACGGTGTGGGTCTGGAATTCGCGGCGGCGGGGATAGGTTGCCCGCAGATGACGGAAGGCAGCGGCGTGCTCGTCCACCGGGCCCTCGAACGCCGCCCGAAAGCGGGCATCGTCCGCAGCCACGTCGTACGCCTGCCGGGCGAGGCGGTGAAGCGCATCGGGGGCGGGCAGTCGCGGGTCCGGCGGCACGCACCGCAGGTCGTCCGGGTCGTCGGGCGCCAGGACCGCCTCCGGGTCCCACGCGGGCTCGACGTTCAGGTGTTGGCAGAGCGCCTCGTATAGCATCCGGGTGCCGCGCACCTTGCCGTCGTAGGCGTACCCGGCGATGTGGGGCGTGGCGAGGTCCGCCGCCTCTACGAGTGCCGGGGCGGGCGTCGGCTCGTCCGGCCACACGTCAAGCACGAGCCCCCCGAGGTGCCCCTCCTCCGTCGCGTCCCGCAGCGCCGCTCCGTCAATCACGGGCCCGCGGGACGTATTCAGGAGCCACGTGCCCTCCGAGAGCCGGCCCAACTCCTCGTCCCCAATCAGGTGCCGGGTCGGGTGCCGGCCCTCCTCCGTCAGCGGGACGTGGAGCGTGAGAACGTCTGCCCGGCGGAGCACAGTGTCGAGAGATACAAAGTCGTGCGGAGGCCCTTCCGCCTCGGCCCGGGGCGGATCGTTGCGCAGCACCTCAAGGCCGAGCGCCGAGAGCCGCCGCGCCAGCCGCCCGCCGATGTTGCCGCACCCCACAATGCCCACCGTCCGCTCGGACAGGCGCACCTGCCGGCGTCGGGCGAGGACGAGCAGCGCCGCGACGACATAGTCGGCCACCGAGTCCGCATTGGAGCCCGGTGCGTGCGCGAACGCAATGTCCTCCGCGTCCAAGAATGCCTGCCGCACGTGGTCGGTCCCAATCGTGGCCGACCCAACAAACCGGACCGAGCCTCCGCCGAGGAGCTCGGGCGTGATGGGCGTCACGCTCCGAACGAGCAACACGTCGGCATTCGCCACTGCGTCCCGGTCGATTCGATGCCCGTGCATGGTCGTCACCGTTCCCAGGGAGCCGAACGCCTCCTCCACGCAGGGAATATTTTGGTCCGCAACAATCTTAAGGTCCATCTTGGGATTTGCCGATTGTGTAGGTCTCGTAAGCGCTTTTTGTATCACATTTCCCCCTCACCAAACGTGTACTCTCTGTTCGGGCCGTCTTTACAAGTATGCATGATGGACCAATCCACGGCTAAGGTCGCGTGAATGATGCCAAATTTCGGCTGAAACCCGATATTTTCCGCCTCATCCCCCTCTCATTTCGGAAACCTCGGGTGGGTGGTAGAGTACAGCGTCCCGAAATGTGCGCCTGTGCTTCGGGCGTTCTTCCTTCTTCTCGTCATCTCTTTGGGGCTTCCGTTTCGTCTCCGCCCCCTTTCGCGATCCTACGAATAACAGCGTGTGTTCATGAGTAAGCGTGATTTTGTCCTCTGGACGTGTCTCGGAACGCTCACCCTAACTGTTGGCGGCGGGATTGCCCTCAACCCGTTCTCGGAGGATCGACTGTCACGCTTCCACTCCCCGGCTGCGGCCGATACGCTGACGGACGAGCAGTTTGAGCTGCTGAGCGGCGCGTACGGGGCCTCCGATCTCCAAGCCTCGGACCCCGCAACCACCCCATCCGACATCGACGAGTCCACGCTCTGGCTCGCGCGGGCCATCTACTCCGAAACCAAGCTTCCCCACGAGCAGGAGCTGGTGGCCTGGGTCATTCGGAACCGCGTGGAAACCGAGTATCGGGGCAACGACACCTACAAGGACGTCGTCCTCGACCCCTATCAGTTCAGCGCGTTCAACCCCGGCTCCCCGAAACGCTCGTTCTACACCCGGCTCCACTCGGGGACGCCGTTCTCCTCCTGGCAACAGGCGCTCTGGATTGCTCACTACGTCCGCCACGCCGACCCGACCTACCGTCCCTTCTCGGTCGAAACGCGCCACTTCTACAGCGAACGGTCCATGCAGGGACGCCGAATGCCCGCCTGGGCGAACCAGCAGCAGTTCGTGTCGCCCAACTGGACCTATCGCGTCGACGAGCGCCGCTTCCGGTTCTACAAGGAAGTTTCCTAGCCCGAAACGCGCAGGAAGCCCCCAGCGCCCGCTCCTGCCCCCTCGGCCAGGAGCCCCCGGGGCCCCACGCAGCTCCTAAAAGATGACGTTCAGGCGGAGCCCAAACGCACTGAACCGCGGCGAGTCCTGCGGAGAAAACGACGTCCCCCCGATCTCAAAGTCGTCCTTAATGAATTTGGTAGCGCCAAATTCGTACCGCAGCTCCGGCTGAAGCTTGAGCGAGGTGACGGGCAGCGAAATGTTGGCCCCGATGCCGACGTTGAGAGAGTACGACACCTCTTCCGTCACATCATCGAACTCATCCTCGCCCCGCGGCAGGGTTACCATCGGCCCCGCCAGCACATACGGACTCACGAGCGGGGTGGGGAGGACCGTGAAGCGAAGGTCGACGGGAATCTGCCACGCCGAGACGTCAAATCGTGGGTCGTTGATGTTCGGAAGAGCGCCCTGAGAAAACTCAAACTCCCCGACGCGGCGATAGAAGAATCCCGGCCGCAACGTGGCGGCCCCGAGCCCAAGCTCATACACCACCCCGATGTGATAGCCGGTCGAGTTATCAAGGGTGGCGTTGTCGTTGGTCGACGTTTCGATGTCACCGGCGGATTCGAAGTTGAGCCCCCCGGCCACTCCGAGCTGCGCCTGCGCCGGCGCAGCAAGTCCAATCATGAGAACGGCCGAGAGAAGCGCTGAGCGTGCGTAGCGAATGGGGAGAGACGTCATGAGTCGGAAAAGGATCGATGATTCAGAATAGCGAGTGCGACGCGGACGCCGCTGGTGTACGATTGTGTGGGCGCGCCGTCCGGGCTGAAAGTAACAGCCCACGCGCCCAATGTCTTCTCTCCGTCGACGCCTGTTCGGGCGCCTCCCCCGCCCGCGAAACGATTGGCGCCTACGGGGAAGAAGCGGGGACCGCCCACAGGACCGACCTTGGGAATCGCCCACCCTCTTCCGTTTGGAGACTCCGGCGGCGTGCAAAGGCCCATTCAAACCCTCTTCGTTTGTGCAACCTTGCGTTGCCGGGTGAGTTGGCTCATCAGGCGAAAAAAGCCCCACGTTCCCTGTCCTTCTGGACCGACCCCCGGCGTCCGAATGAAAATCGGCATCACCTGTTACCCCACCTACGGCGGAAGCGGTGTCGTTGCAACCGAACTCGGGAAATCCCTTGCGGAGCGCGGACACGAGATTCACTTTGTGTCCTCCTCCCTCCCCTTCCGGCTCTCGCACGTCGCCGGCAATATTTTCTTCCACGAGGTCAACGTCCAGTCCTACCCCCTCTTCGAATCGCCGCCGTACACGCTGTCGCTCACGAGCAAGATGGTGGACCTGGCCAAGCACGCCGGGCTCGACATCCTGCACGTGCACTACGCCATCCCCCACGCCACGAGCGCCGTGACGGCCCGCCAGATCCTGGCCAGCGACGGCATCCACCTTCCCGTCATCACCACGCTCCACGGCACCGACATCACCCTCATCGGGCAGGACCCCTCCTTTACCCCGGTGGTCGAGTGGTCGATTGAGGAATCCGACGGCGTGACCGCCGTCTCCAACTACCTCCGCCAGGAAACCTACGACCACTTTGACGTGGAGGGCGACATTGAGGTCATCCCCAATTTCATCGACACCGACCGGTTTCAGCGACAAGACAAGGGACACTTCAAACAGGCCCTTTGTCCCAACGGCGAAAAGGTCATTGTCCACGTGTCGAATTTTCGGCCGGTCAAAAATGCCCCGCAGGTGGTGGAGATCTTCCACCGCGTGCAGCAGGACGTGCCGTCCGTGAAGCTCCTCCTGGTGGGCGACGGCCCCGACCGCGTGCCCGCCGAGCGAAAAGCGCGCGAGTTGGGCGTCTACGACGACGTGCGCTTCCTCGGCAAGCAGGACCCGATCGAGGAGATCCTGTCCATTGCCGATGTCTTCCTCATGCCCAGCGGCTCCGAAACGTTTGGGCTCGCGGCCCTGGAGGCCATGGCGTGCAGCGTGCCCACCGTGGTGAGCGACGTCGGCGGCCTCCCCGAACTGGTCAACGACGGCGAGACGGGGTTTCTCTGTCCGCTCGACGACCTGGAGGCCTTCACCGACCGCACGCGCCGGCTGCTCACCGACGACGACCTGCACGCATCCATGGCCCAGGCCGCCCGCGACCGCGCCGTCAACACCTTCGACATCGACCGCGTCGTGCCCCTCTACGAGGACTACTACCAACAGGTGCAGGAGCGCACGTCGCTCGTTGAGGCGTAGCCTACTGCTTCACGGCCTCCCGCACGAACGGATTTTGCTGGCGCTCGCGCCCGATCGTGGTTTGGGGCCCGTGCCCTGGGTAGATGGTATACTCGTCCCCCAGGGGCAGCAGCTGGTCCGTGATTGATCGCAGCAGCTGGTCCCGCGACGTCTGTGGAAGCCCCTGCGTGCGCCCGATCGAGTTCTGAAACAGAACGTCTCCCGTAAGCGCCTGCTGGCTTGCCCGGTCGACGAAGGAAATGGAGTCGGGCGAATGGCCCGGCGTGTGGAGCACCTCCAGCGTCGTGTTGCCGAACGACACCGTGTCCCCCTCCCCCAGCCAGGTGGTGGGCACCGACGGGGGCGTCACCTGCACCCCGAACGCCGTGGCCTGCTCCTCTGCTCGCTCAATGAAGGGGCGCGCCGCCTCGTGCGCCGCAAATCGCATGTCGTACTGCTCCTCAAAAAAGTGGCAGCCAAAGATGTGATCGACGTGCGCATGGGTGAGAAGCAGGTGCACCACCTCCAGGTCCAGCTCCTCAATCAACGCCTGCACCTGCCGCTGCTCCTCCGTCGTTTCGCAGCTGGCATCCACCAGCACGGCCTCCCCCGCATCGTGGCACAGATAACAGTTCGTCATGAACGAGCTAAACGTGAACGGCTCCACCTGCATCGGCAATTGAGGGCAATGAAAGAGTGCGCGTGCGAATCCTCTCAATTGACCGTCTCTCCGAAAGATCCGCCGCCCGCACGACGAACATGCCAATTCGGCTGGGCGTTGGAGGGCGCAGATGTTTTCACATCCGTCTAGTCCCTCCGCATGCTTCGGCGGCTCCACTGGCTCATTCTGCGTCGGCTTCCCGGCCCGTTCTTCGGCTGGCTGGGAACGCTCATGTTTTTGCTGCTGATGCAGTTTCTCATCCGGTGGCTGCCCGAGATTACAGGGAAGGGCATTCCAATTCTGGTGATCATTGAGCTGATCGCCTACAACCTGGCCTACATGGTGGTGCTGGCGGTGCCCATGTCGGTCCTTCTGGCCTCGCTCATGGCGTTCGGTGACCTCGCCGAGTCCAAGTACTACACCGTCATCAAGAGCACGGGGATCTCGTTTGAGCAGATCGTCTGGCCCTCCATCATCGTCTCGGCCGTGGTGGCCGGCGGCATGCTCTACTTCAACAACGTGATGCTGCCGGAGGCCAATCACCGGGCCCGCCAGCTCTGGAGCGACATCCGAAGCAAGCGCCCCGGGTTTGAGCTACAGCCCGGGGCCTTCTACGATGGAGTGGAGGATTACAGCATGCTGGTGCGCGAGCGCCCGGAGGGCACGAACCGCCTCGTCGACGTCACAATCTACGACTACACGCAGGGCCGCAGCCGACAGGGCGTGATCAAAGCCGAAGAGGGCCGGATTGAGTCGAAGGCGGGCGGCTCGCGGCTGGTCCTCACGCTCCAAAACGGGCAAATGCACCGCCCGCTCCCCCCCGACGCGGCCCACGACAGCGCACGCTACGAAACCCTCTCGTTCGACCGTCACCAGATCCGGTTTAACCTGTCGGATGTGATCTTCAACCGGTCGGACCAGGAGGGCAGCGGGCGCTCCACTCGCACGATGCGAACGCCTCAACTGATCGAGCGGGCCGACTCCTTCGAGACCACCCTGCGCAGCCAGTACGCCGACTTGAATCGGCAGGTCCACGACCGCCTCTTCCCTTCCGTCACTCACCTGCCCCCTGCGCCCCCCGCCGCCCCGCCCGACACTGTACTGACGTCTCCGCCCGACACCCTCAGCCGCTGGGTTTCCCTGACGGGCCTCTCCCGCACCCACTCCCTCTCCACTCTCTCCAGCGCCCTCCAGGACGCTCGGTCGCTCCAGTCCACGCTCCAGAGCCGGCAGCGCGAAACCGATTGGATGCAGCAACGCGTCCGGAGCTACCGGGTGGAGATCTACAAGAAGTTCTCCATTGCCCTGGCCTGCATCGTCTTCATGTTCATCGGGGCCCCGCTGGGACTGACCCTGCGACGCGGCGGCCTCGCGATGATCGGCGCCGTGGCCCTGGGCATCTTCATGTTCTACTGGGTGACGCTGGTGCAAGGGGAGAAGCTCTCTGAACGCGGCTTCTTCCCTCCGTGGCTGGGCATGTGGATCGCCAATCTCATCATGTCCGGCGTCGGCGTGTGGCTGATCGTGTACGTCGTGCTCGACCTGGGGGCCACGCCGCCCCTGCGCCGTCGCCTGTGGAACTGGCTGACCTCTTCTTCCGACCCCGACTGACCCGCCTCTGCCTCCCGTGCTGTACCTCGTCCCCACCCCCATCGGCAACCTCGACGACATCACCTACCGGGCCGTGCGCACCCTCCGCGAGGTGGACCTCATCGCCTGCGAGGATACGCGCACCTCCGGCGTGCTGCTCGACCACTACGACATCGACACGCCCACGACCGCCTACCACGAGCACAACGAACACGACAAAACGCCGCAGCTCGTCACTCGGATGCGGGCGGGCCACGACATTGCCCTGATTAGCGATGCCGGATCGCCGGGCATCTCCGATCCGGGGTTCTACATCGTTCGCGCCTGTCGGGACGAGGGCATTGACGTCCGGCCGCTGCCCGGCCCCACCGCCCTCGTGCCCGCCCTCACCGCCAGTGCCCTGCCCAGCGACCGGTTTGTCTTTGAGGGGTTCTTGCCCAAGAAAAAGGGGCGCCAGACCCGGCTCCAGACCCTCGCGTCTGAACCCCGGACGATGGTCTTCTATGAGGCGCCCTACCGCCTCCTCCGCACCCTCGACGACTTCATCGATCACTTCGGCCCCGACCGGCCCGCCGCCGTGGCTCGCGAGCTCACGAAGACCTACGAAGAGGTGGAGCGTGGAACGCTCCAGGAAGTCCGGTCGTATTTTGGCGCGTATGATCAAGTGCGTGGCGAGTGCGTGATCGTTGTTCACGGGGCCGATTGACTCGGCGCCGCGACGGGTTCAAGGGCGGGGCGCCCCCTTCACAAACAGAAGGGCCTGCAATAATTGGAGGGGGATCTTCGCTTTACAGAAACACGCAGCGGGGCACCAACTCGCTCGCCGCTGTATCTTCGTCCGATTCGCCTCTTCGCGATCAATGGGCGGAGGCCCTTGTCCTCCACTACGCTGTGACCTTCTCCACGAGTTTTCGACGCGACGCATGACGAACTGGAAGCGGATCGACCGACTCACGGCTGGCGCGGTCTTTCTCTGGGCCCTGGGATTGTATCTGGCCACCATGGCTCCGTCGGTCTCGTTTTGGGACCCGGGGGAGCGCATCGCCAGCGCCTTCAAGCTACAGGTCATGCACCCTCCCGGAGCGCCGTTCTACCTGCTCGTGGGGCGGCTCTTTTCCATGCTGGCGCCCTCGGCCGAATCGGTTGCCTGGATGGTCAACCTGATCTCGGTGCTCGCGAGTGCAGGCACCGTCCTGCTGACCCACCTGATCATCGTTCGCCTCGTCCGCCGCTGGCAGCCCGCCCCCAGCGAGCGATCCTCCGTCCAGCAGGGCATTGCCCTCGCCAGCGGCGCCATTGGGGCGCTCACCTACGCCGCCACCGATTCGTTCTGGTTCAACGCCGGGATCGCGGAGGTCTACGCCCTTTCGACCTTCTTTACGGCCCTGGTGGTGTGGCTCGTGCTCAAGTGGAGCGCCGCCGCCCGCTGGGAGGAGGCCCAGCTCCGCGGCAGTGGCTCCCACCTCTTTCAATTGAACGCCAACCGGTACCTCGTCCTCATCGCGTTTCTGTTCGGCATCGCGATTGGGATTCATCTGCTGAGTCTCCTGGCGTTCTTCTTCGTGGCCCTCATTGTCTTCTTTACCGAGTTCGACAAGGAGGCCTGGACGTCCAAGCAACGCTGGGGGCGCCTTACGCTCGCGGGGGCCGTGTCGGCGGGCCTCTTCCTGGCCATCTATCCGGGCCTCGTAAAGGGCCTCCCGAAGGTATTCGAGGCCACCGGTGCCCCCCTGGTCGCCGCCGTGGGAATCACGGCCCTCGTCGGCTACGGCATTTACGCCACGCACACCCGTCGGATGGCCGTGGCGAACCTGGCCCTCATGTGCCTTGCGGTGATCCTGATCGGTTATGGCTCCTACACGCTCGTCTTCGTCCGCAGCGCGTCCGAGCCGTCGATCGACATGAACGACCCGGATACGATCGAGCGCTTCATCTCGTACCTCGAACGGGAGCAGTACGGGGACACGCCCCTCCTGCAGGGCGTCACCTTCGACTCTGAATCCGGGCGCGTGAATCCGCGCGAGGGGGAGACCACCCTCTTCCCCCGCCGCCACTCGGTCGACCCTCAGCACTGGCGCGTCTACGAGCGCTACGACTCGGACCTGGAGTTTTTCCTCGACTATCAGGTCGGGTACATGTACCTGCGGTACTTCCTGTGGAACTTCTCGGGGCGTGCAAGCGACGTGCAGGGCGCTCCCGCCATCACCGGCCTCCCCTTTATCGATCCGCCCTCCACATCCGCCTCCACGGCCTCCGCCTCCGGGGCCAGCGCCAACGGAGCCTCCGGGGCCGACCAGGTGCGCAAGACCCCCAGCGAACGAGAGTCGCGCAACGTGTACTTCGCCCTGCCGCTCCTGCTGGGCCTTTTTGGGGCCTTCTACCACTTCAACCGCGACTGGCGACGGGCCTTCAGCGTCTTTGTGCTGTTCTTTATGACGGGCATCGGGATCATTCTATACCTGAACCAGACCCCGATGCAGCCGCGCGAGCGGGACTATTCGTACGTCGGAAGCTTCCTCGCCTTTAGCCTGTGGGTGGGGATCGGCGCCGGGGGGCTTCTCCAAATGGCCTACGAGTCGGTGCGCGATTCGCTGGCGTCGACCGGACGAGCGGCCACCCTGTTCGGCGCAGGCCTGCTGATCTTTTTGGCCGTGCCCGGCTGGATGACCGTCGAAAACTACGGGGACCACGACCGCTCGGGGAATCACGTGCCGCGGGACTATGCCCACAACATGCTTTCCAGCGTGGCCGAGGACGGCATCATCTTCACCAACGGCGACAACGACACCTACCCGCTGTGGTACCTCCAGGAGGTCGAGGGCGTGCGCACGGACGTGCGGGTCGTAAACCTCTCCCTGCTGAACACGTCCTGGTATATCCGCCAGCTGAAGGAGCACGGCACCTACGAGTCCGCCCCCCTCCCGATCTCAATGTCGAATGAGCAGATCCAGTCCCTGCGGCCGCGGCAGTGGGAGGCCCGCCAGGTCCAGCTGCCCGTCAGCGACGCGGCGGTGACGTCGGGCTGGAAAGACTACCTCCCCACTACGGACACCTCGGCCCTCCAGCGCCCCATGCAGTGGAAGCTCCAGGGGCGCTCCTACGGCCAGGACTCCCGCATCCTCCAGGTCGCCGACCTGGTGGCCTACAATATGCTCCGCACCAACGCCGAAAACGACTGGGAGCGGCCCATCTACTTTGCCGTGACGGTCGCCCAGTCCGGTCAGCTCAACCTGAACAACTACTTTCAGCTTGAGGGGCAAGCCTACCGCGTCCTCCCCATCCAGCACGACCAGCCGCTGGGCCGCGTCATCCCCGGCCTGACCGACGACCGGATGTCAAACTTCCGGTTTAACAACCTGTCCGACTCCACGGTCTACTACAACGAAAATGCGCGCCGGATGGTGGACGGCTACCGGCTTCACTTTTCGCACGCGGCCCAGCAGCTGGCCCGCCAGGGCCACCAGGAGCGGGCCGGCCGCTTCCTGACGGACTTCACGAGTCAGGTCCCGTTCTCCACGATTCCCGGCGACATCCAGACGATGATGTTCACGGCCGATGCCTTCCGGACGATCGGCGATACCGAGAACGCGGTCGACATCCTGGACCGGGCCCAGCCCGAGGTGTTCAACGAGCTGCGCACGGCCAACTCACGGCGTTCCTTCAGCCGCGCCCTGCAGTACGCGGGAATGATGAGGCGCAGCTACACGGACACCGGGATGAGCGACGCGACCGAGGCCTTCGACAACCGGCTGAACGATGTCCTGTCACAGGTGCCGTACCAGATCCCCCCACGGGTCCGACAGGCCTACGGACTAACCAGCGATTCGGCGAGCACCGCCGCGCCCGGTCTGCAGCCTCCCGCCCCGGGCAACGCTCCTGGCGGTGAATCGCCTCCTGCGGGGGGGCCCTAGGTGCCCCGGCCGGGGCGGCCGCCCTGGACCGGAGCCCCCGATAGGCGCTTGACAGCCCCCCTGGCCCGGTCTATGTTTACATCACGACGTATCGCACTTGCGTTCCGCCTGTTGCGCTACAATCGGGATCTCTCCCGCTCCCCTCCTCATCGTACTTTCCGACGCTTCGGCCTCCCCCCCCGTACGGCTCCACCCCGAGGCGGGGAGCGCCCGACGACGAAGACTTCCGGCCCACCATGCAATACAGTACAGTGAAGTGGTTCGACGCCAAGAAGGGATACGGTTTCATTGACCACCCCGACGACGGAGACGACGTCTTCGTCCATTACTCGAACATCGAGTCGGACGACGACTTTAAGACGCTTCGCGCCGGTCAGGACGTCAAATTCGAAATGAACGACGGCCCCAAGGGACTGCACGCGCTCAACGTGGTCGCGACGGAGGAAGACGACGCCGACCAGTCCGCGGACGAGTCCCCGGAGGACTCCACAGCCTATGAGATTGACCCCGCCGACCTAGACCCAACGGCTCAGGTCGATCCACTTGCGTCATAACCCGGCGTCCCTGTCTTTTTTCCTCTCCGTTTTCGTGGACGACGCTTACGCGACCCCCCTATCCATTCAGCAGGTGCACCCCTCTCGTCAACTGGACGAGGAGGCCCTCGAACGTCTTATTCGCCACGTCATAGAGGCCGAGCACGGCGACCTGGTGCACCTTAGCGTCGTGCTCACAGACCACGAGACCGTCCGCTCCCTGAACGTGTCGTACCTCGACCACGACTACGACACGGATGTCCTTTCTTTTTCCCTCCGCGACGCCCCAGACAACGACGATCAAATCGTGGAGGGAGAGATTTACATCGACCTCGACACGGCCGCCGAGCGCCACGAGGAATTCGACGCCTCGTTTGCAGAAGAGGCCCACCGGTACGTCGTTCACGGCCTGCTTCACCTCCTCGGATACGACGACCAAACCTCCGCCGGGCAAGAGACCATGCGGGCCCTGGAAGACCAGTATCTTGAAGCGGCCCCACCGGCCTCCTGACTCCTCCCGCCGTCCCGGAAACATCGGGCCGACGTGGGAATGAGAGAGACCCTACCGTCTCATGCTCATCTGTCACAACTCCCGCCCGCCCCTATGGCCTTTCAGACGCAGATTACCGCTCGACACGTGGACATTAGTGATCGGATTCGCGAGTACGCCGCGGAGCGTACAAGCAAGCTCGAGCAGTTTTACGACGGGATCGTAAACGCCCACGTCATTCTGGGGGAGGACAATTCTCCCGCCGCGAAGAAGACCGCCGCGATCAACATCGAAGTGTACCAGCAACAGCTCTCGGCCGAAGACAGTGCCGACACACACAAGGAGGCGATTAACCTGTGCTTCGACCACCTCCGTCGTCAGCTGGAAAAGTACAAGTCCAAGCTCCGAAGCAAGGAGAAGGATGTTCACCGGTAGAGGAACGCCCCCTTTTTCCACTCCCAGCGGGCCCAGTCTTCAGAGGACTGGGCCCCTTTTTCTTTCGTCCTCTTTTTCTCTTCCCCTACGCCATCTTTCGGAGAGGCGATACAACCTTCTTCACCGTCTGGGCGCTGGACATAATGTAGAAGTGAATACAGGGCACTCCTGCACTCATCAGCTCTTCGGTCTGCTGAATGGCCCACTCCACCCCGATGTCTTCCACATCCTCAGGATCGGCCGCGTCGACCTCAGCGGCCAGGGCCTCCGGGATCTCCGTGTGAAAGTGCTTGGGCAGCAGGCGGAGGTGGCTCTTTCGCTTCAGAATCTTGATTCCCGGGATGATGGGCACCTCAATGCCGACATCTCGGCACTCGTCGACAAAGTTGAAGAAGTACTCGTTGTCGAAGAACATCTGCGTGACGATGTAGTCCGCCCCGGCTTCCACCTTCTGCTTTAATCGCATGATGTCCCACGTCAAATTGGGCGCCCCGAAGTGGGTCTCCGGATACCCCCCCACCCCAACACAAAAGTCGGTGGGCTCCGCGTTGGCCAGCTCTTCCAGATACCGTCCCTCATTCATGTCGTTAATCTGACGCACGAGGTCGACGGCATACTCGTTGCGGGAGCGGGTGCCCTTCAGGGGCTTTTCGTACCCGTTGTCGTCTCCCCGGATGGCGAGCACGTTGTCGATGCCCAGGTAGTTGAGCTCAATGAGGGCGTCCTCGGTTTCCTCTCGGGTGAACCCGCGGCAGAGAAGGTGGGGGACGGTGTCGATGTCAAACCGGGCCTCAATGGCCGCACAGAGCCCGATCGTGCCCGGTCGTTTTCGTTTCACTCGCCGTTCCCAGGTGCCCTCTGCCGTCTGTTCGTATGTGACCTCCGCCGAATGGCTGGTCACATCAACGAAGGGAGGATCGAACTGCATCAGTTCGTCGACGACCTGCAAGATCTGGTCGGCCGATCCGCCCCGACGAGGGGGAATGATTTCGTACGAGATGAGCGGATTCGATGCACGGTCCAGGTGTTCAGCAACCTTCATGCGACGCGTCGTTGTGGATGGAGCGTATGCTCAAGCAAACCCTCTGAAATTTCCGGCTATCATACCTTTCACTCCCACGGGTGTTCGGCGGCAGATCTGGTAGGGCTCGCGTGCACGGACTGACACAGTCCCCCGGCTTTTCCTTCGGGGGTCCGGTCTCGTCCGCCCACGAGAACGATGCTGTAGAACGAGGACAGGTTGCCCTTTCGAGTCCCGTTCGTTGTTTCCGCTTCGCGCATTTCGTCGGAGCACGTGGCCTCCCCGTGCTGGCAAGTGCCCGGCCCCTGCGTCAGTTTCGGCGCCTCCACAACTCCTCGTGCCAGGCCTCGGGAATCCCTTCGGACCCGCCCCACGCATAGTGGTAGGTCCCCATATCGGCCTGTCGGTACGTGCGCCGCTGATCGGCCCGGATCTCCCGGACGCCCACCGGCACCGCCGTTCCCTCGGCGGCCGCGCGTTCCCGCTTCACAACCGGATCTTCGTTGAAGGGGAGCGGGCGCTCGGGATGATAAATGCGGTACACCGTCACTCCCCCCCACAGGAGGAGTAGGAAAAACACCGGAGCAACCAGAATGAGGAAGAGAAAAGACATGGTGCCCTCCGTCGATTTGACACCCACCATACGTGCAAAAACAGAAGCGCTTTCACCCCATAATACTACACACCTTCTTCATGTGTTCGTATTTCCGTGCTCTGCGTTAGGAGTCGCCATCGCCCGAGGCCGCCCCCGCGTCTGCTCCCCGATCGTCGGGGTAGTCCGCAGGGGCCACGCGCAGCTGCTCCGAGGGAATTTGCTCTTGCTGTTGCTGCGCCGCTTCCTGCTCGCGTTCAATTTCTCCCATCGTTTGGCGGTCCACATTCCCCATATCCCCACGGAACGCCGTATCAATCATGGTGAACGTGATAAAGACCATCACCATGATGATCCCAATCGTGAAGGTCAGGGCGTTGACCGGATTGTCGTACCGAAGCGCCATAAAGTAGAGCACGACGAGCGTGGCCTTGGTCGCCGCAATGCCGATGGCGACGGGCACCGCCAGCGGCCCAAGGGGCACGTAGGCCACCGCAACCGTCAGGACCGTAAGGAAAATCAATCCCCCGAACACCTTCAGGAGCGTTGCTTTCGGGAGAATGTGGTGACCGTCGTCTGACATGGTGGAGTTGGTACGGATTCAGGGTGCACTCAGAATCGATAGAGCCGGGGCAGCGGCCCTGGTGTGGGGTTAAATGAGGTACAGCATCGGGAAGAGGAAAATCCAGACGATGTCAACCAGGTGCCAGTAGAGCCCCGTCAACTCCACCGGCGTGTAGTATTCGCTGCTGAAGCTTCCCATCCAGGCACGAACGGCCACCCATCCGATCACGGCCATTCCGATGATCACGTGAAGGCCGTGAATGCCCGTCATGACGAAGTAGATACTAAAGAACTGGGAGGCGAACGGAACGTCAGCAAGCTGCGCATAGTGGCCGCCGTGCGGATCAAACATCCCGCCCGGGTACGCCCCGTGCTCAAACTTCGAGGTGTACTCGAAATACTTGATCACCATAAACCCTCCCGCCAGGACAAGCGTCGCCCCCAGGTTGTAGATGCACTTTTTGACCTCGTCCTTCTGAATGTAGTGAATGGACAGCGCAACGGTGAGGGACGACGTCAGAAGCACGATCGTGTTAATCGTGCCCATGGTAACGTTCAGGGTTTCGCTCGCCGCCACGAAGGTCTCCGGGTGCCACTGCCGGTAGACGGCGTAGGCGACAAACATTGCACTGAAGAGCAGGATCTCGGTGATGAGGAAGAGCCACATCCCGAGCTTCGCCGAGTCGAATTGCTGCTCCGACGAGACGAAGTGATGCTGTAGGTGCGCCGGATGGTCGTGGTGGTCCGTCTCGGTCGGAGCAGGCGCAATGTCAGTGTCCGTAGCCATGGGGGTGCGGGATCAAAGAAAACGTACCAACGGGGAATCCACTACGCGTCGCGGCTGGGTTCGAGGGGAGCCGCCGGGGCCGCATCGGGGACTCGGAGGCCCTGGTCCCCGTCGGCTTCTCCGTCGCCGCCGCCAAACACCTCATCGGCGAGGTGAAAGTCGTACGGGCCGCGCGTGATGAGAGGGGTTCGCTTGAAATTGTGCGGGTCGGGCAACGCCGCTACATTGGTCCACTCGAGGGTGGCTGCGCCCCACGGGTTGGCGGGCGCCTTCTCTCCGTACTTCAACGACCACAGGGCGTAGCCGAGCACGAGGAAGAGCCCCACGCCCAGGACACCAGACCCCGCCGTGGAGAGCTGGTGCAGCTCCGTGAAGCGATCCGCGTACGTCGCGTACCGGCGGGGCATGCCCTTCGCCCCCAGTACCAGCTGCGGGAAGAAGGTGAGGTTGAACCCGACGAAGATCAGGAAGGCGGCAATTTTTCCGAGGGTCTCGTTGTACATCCGCCCCGTAATCTTTGGCCACCAGTAGTGCATGCCGCCCAGGAGGGCCACCACCGTACCGCCCATCATCACGTAATGAAAGTGGCTCACGATGTAGTAGGTGTCGTGCAGATGCACGTCCACGGACAGGACGCCGACCATAATGCCCGTAAAGCCCCCAATCGAAAAGAGAAACAGGAAGCTGAGGGCGTAGATCATCGGGGTCTGGAGCCAGATGGAGCCCTTGTACAACGTCGCCACCCAGTTAAAGACCTTGATGCCGGACGGGATGCCGATGAGGTACGTGATCAGCGAGAAGACGATCGAGGAGACGACCGACTGTCCACTCACGAACATGTGATGGCCCCACACCAGGAACCCGAGCATGGCGATCGCGACCGACGAGAGCGCAATCGCCCGGTACCCGAAAATGCGGGAGCGAGAAAACGTGGCGATCAACTCCGACATGATGCCGAACGCCGGCAGAATCATGATGTACACCGCCGGGTGACTGTAAAACCAGAAGAAGTGCTGAAAGAGCACCGGGTCGCCCCCGAGCGACGGATCGAAGATGCCGATCTGCAGAACCTGCTCCAGGATCAGGAGCACCATCGTGATGCCGATCACCGGCGTGGCCAACACCTGCACAATGCTGGTGGCGTACATGCCCCACACAAACAGCGGGAGCCGATTCCAGGTCATGCCCGGCGCCCGCATCTTATGGATCGTGACGATGAAGTTGAGCCCCGTAAAGATGTTCGCAAACCCGGCCACAAAGATCGCCGAGGTCATCCACAGGACGCCGCCCCCGGTCGTCTTCGAGTACGGCGTGTAGAAGGTCCACCCCGTGTCCACCCCGCCCCACAACAGAGCCATAATGGTGAGAGTGGCCCCCGCCAGGTACACGTACCACGAGGCAAGGTTGAGGCGAGGAAAGGCCACATCCTTTGCCCCAATCTGCATGGGCAACACGAAGTTACCAAGGATTGCGGGGATCGACGGCACCAGAAACAGGAAGACCATCATGATGCCGTGCATCGAGAACACCTGATTATAGGTGTCATTGGCCATCATGGTCTCGCCCGGCCCGCTGAGCTCAGCCCGCATCACCAGGGCCAGCACTCCGGCGGCCAGGAATACGAGGGCCAGGGTGACGCAGTAGAGAACCCCGATCCGTTTGTGATCTTTCGTCGACAGCCACGACCATACGCTGGTCTCGTGGTTGAGGTAGTTTTCCCCCTCCTCATGTTCGTCCGGCTGTGCGACGGCTGTGTTCTGGGTGTCTGTGCTCATGGATCCTCGTGCTGATCTGTGAGGAGAACGGATCGGCCGCGGCCTTGGCGACCGCCCCGCAGTCTAATTTGTCGCAGTCGTCTGTCCCTGATCCGATGCCGGCGGCTCCTTGTCGCTCTGCTCCTTGATAAACTCAATGAGCCCCGTGAGCTGCCGCTCCGACAGGCTGGAATACGAGCCGGGCATCAGGTTATTGTATCCCGCCACGATCCGGGCCTCGGGCTTGAGGATGGACTCCCGGAGGTAGTTTTCGTCCACCGTAAGGGTCGTTCCGTCGCTCATTTCGTGATCGGTACGCCCGTAGAGGCCCTGGAATGACGGACCGACCATCTCCGACCCGTCCAGGCTGTGGCATCCCTGACACCCCCGCTGAGAGTAGAGCTGTTTTCCTAGCTCAGGAAGCGGAATGTCCTCGGACGTGCCGGCTTCTTCCAGCCAGTTGTCGAATTCGTCCTGAGAAACGACTCGCACCACCTTGTCCATCTCAGAGTGGTTGCGCCCACAATACTCGGTGCAGAAGAGGTCGTAGTCCCCCTCCTTCGTGGCCTCAAACCAGACGGATGTGTACCGATTCGGAAGGATGTCGTACTTCACCCGGAAGGCGGGAATAAAGAACCCGTGCAGGACATCGGCACTGCTCATCCGCATCTTCACCTTTTCCCCCTCCGGCACGTACAGCGTATCGCTTGTCACCCCGTTCGGGTACTCAAACAGAAAATTCCACTGCTGGGCCTGCACCCGAATCTCGTAGGCCTCCGAGGGCACGGCGTGCATCTTCACGTAGCTCTTGAACCCCCAGTTAAAGACGAGAAGCACCAGAATGGTGGGGATTACGATCCACGAAATCTCCAGGAGCTTGCTTTCCTCAACGGGGGCGGGTCGCTCCCCGGGGCTCTGGCGTCGATACCGGTAGACGAAGTACAGCATGGCGCCGGTCACTCCCACCAGCAGGATCGCACTCACCGCCGTGACGAAAAGGAAGAGACTGTCCACCTCAGGAGCGATGGTTGAAGCAGCCTCCGGTAGCCAAAAATCACCCATATCGGATCAGAATGATGTCGGTTGGTGAATCGGCGCCCCCGGTTATCCGGTCGACGGGATGCGGTCGGCCCATGCTTCGTGCCGCTCCAAATCCTCGTACTCGCGACGCCAGAAGAAAAACAGCGCCCCCGCAAGAAGAAGGAAGGTGAGCACGCTCCCAATCTTCATGATGTTGAAAGCGTCGGCCGTGTAGGTGTTTTTCTCAGGGTCAAACTGAAAGCAATACATGGCGGCCTGGTCGATGGCGTTGCCCACAGAGCCGTTTGAGGCCTCCACGAGGGCCTTTCGCATGTCATCCGACGGAATCTCAATCCCGTAGATGTAGCGGGTCACCGTCCCCTCCCCACTCAAGAACACTTGCGCCGTCGGGTGGGCATACTCCTGCTTCTCCGGCACCCACTGAAAGTTAAACCCGACAGACGACGTCAACTGCCGGATGGCAGTGCTGTCGCCCGTCAGGAAGTGCCATCCGTCCGCCGCGGACGGCCGGCCCAGTTTCTGTACGTAGGTCTCTTTCTTCTGTTGAGCCACCTCGGGCCCCTCACGGGGATTAAAGCTCACGGTCAGCACCCGAAACTCTTCGCCGGGCGTCCAGGACAACGATTCCAGCGAACTCGTAAACCCGTCGAGCATGAGCCCACAGAGCATCGGGCAGCTGTGGTACACCAGATTCAGCACGACGGGCGTCTCTCCATCCAGGTACTCCCCCAGAGTTACCGTGGCGCCGTTCTCGTTCTGGAACGTAAGGTCCGTCGGGATTTTGTCGCCAAGCTGCCGCTCAATATTTACCCCCTCCAGCTCGTCCCGCGACTGATTGCTCCGTTGCGCCCATACCGGGGACGCGCTCACGCCCACAAGGGCGAGGCACAAGACCCCGAGAATGGTGGCTCGAATGGAGATCATGGTGTGCACGGACAATGCCCCGGCGTGCGACCGGGAGCAGCGTCCACGTTACTATTGATTCTGAGAACTCGTACCGCCTCCTTCCGCCCCTTCCCCGTACTGCTCGGAGAGCACGAGGCCCATGGCGTCGTCAATCGGAATGTGGTACACCCCGGCCTCCTCGTCGACCACTCCGTATTCCCGAAGCTGCTGCGCCGCCTCCCGGTCCACCTTCTGGACGCGTGAGTACGTGTCGGCGCCCGAGGCGCTCGCCTCCGCCTCCTGGGACACCTGCTCGTACCACCCGAAGATGACCACCACAGCGACGACAATCACCACCAAGATGGCCGCGGCCACGGCCATGATTTGGCTCGCCGCCACCCCCTCGTAGGCGACGCCCCGCTCCTTTTCCTCTTCGAACTGGTCATCGAGCGTAAACACCTGTCGCGGCTGTTCCCGACGCTCGGCCCGGGCCAGTCCCGTGACGGGTTGGTCCTCCTCCTCTCGCGCGAGGGCCTTTTTCGCCTCCTCCCGCGTGGCCGCCACAAAGCTCTCAACCGTCCCGCCCTCGCTCCATC
This sequence comes from Salinivenus lutea, assembly GCA_002894685.1. GTDB lineage: Bacteria > Bacteroidota > Rhodothermia > Rhodothermales > Salinibacteraceae > Salinibacter > Salinibacter luteus. Next base: position 11,800 of record NCRC01000008.1, on the reverse strand, counting down.
CCGCCTCACTCACCGACCGCACGCGCCAAAACAGGGTGTCCCCGTCCTCCGGAAAGACGTTTCCGACCGTCACCGCGGTCTCCGTTCCCACATCCTCATCGACGAGAAGCTCGTCGAAGCGCGCCGTCGGCGCCACCTGCAAGCGGTACGAGACCGCCCCTTCCACGGACTCCCACACGAACGTCACCTCGGCCCCGGAAACGACGGATGCGTCCCGCGGGGCGACGAGGAGGGGAGACGGAGGCACAGAATGGGAGTCGGCGGTGTCACTCATCGGCACGTAAGGCTTCTACCTTATGGTCTAAACAGTACGGGCGACCCGGGCAATGGGTCGTTTTCAGCCGGTGAAAATCCGACGGAAGCAGCCGGTATGCCCCGCGGCACACGCACCGGCTATGAGTTCTCAAAGTGGAGCGAGGCACTGAGCGACGGGTGGTTTTGGGGAACCAGGGGATGACGGCTTAGGCGGTACATGAGCCCCCCTGCGAAGATCCCCGTTAATCCCAACCAGCACGTAAAGTCAACCCAGTGAAAACCGGCGCTATCACGCAGGACCGGCAGCACCACCCAGTGCAGATCAAACCAGTGCATTCCGATGAGCCACACGGCCATGACCGACAGAATGGGCAGCGTGCGCTTTGTCCCCCGCGGGAGGAGCACGAGAAACGGCACGACAAAGTGGAAGCCCAGCAGGAACGCACTGTGCCAGCCCCATCCGTCTTGGAGGCGATGCTGGAACCAGACCGTTTCTTCGGGAATGCCGCCGTACCAGTACAGCATGTACTGGCTAAAGGCGATGTAGGCCCAGAAGACGACGAAGCCGAACAGGTACTTTCCGAGGTCCTGGTAATGCTCCTTCGTGATCACCCCCTGGAGACGCCCCCCTGTGCTCTGAAGCAGGGCGGCAACCAGCGTGATCACCGCCACGGCGCTCAGGATGCCACCGGAAAAAAAGTACACCCCGAAGATCGTCGAGAACCAGTGGGGAGAGGTGGACATGAGGATGTCATAACTCGCAAAGGCCACGGTCACGGCCGTCAAGGGCAGGCCCCACGCGCTCGTGCTCCGCAGCTTGGCCGGGATGTCCGGGTCCGGGTCGACGTCCTGTCGTATCGAAAACGCATACAGGCGGTACGAGACGAGCGTCCAGACCGCAAAATAGAACACCATCCGGGCGATCCAGAACGGCGTGTTCAGGTACGCCCGTTTCCCCGCCAGGATCTCATCGTACTCCGGGCTGCTCGGGTCGTAGAGCTCCGCGTGGGTCCAGTGGTAGAGGTCGTGCATCCCAAATAGGAGCGGAATCCCCAACACGAACAGGAGGGGAAAGGCCCAGATGAGGCTCTCATTGATCCGGTTGATCGTGACGCTCCACGAGGCCCGGGTGAGGTGGTGAAAGATCAGGAAGAAGAGCCCCCCGAGTGCCGTCGTCACCAGGAACGACCAGCCCGTCAGGTAGGCAAAGAAGAAGTCCTCGGCACTCTGCCATAGGCCCAGCAGACTGATGGCCAGCAGGGCGACGCCCAGTGCGGTGGGCAGCAGCCAGGCGCGGCGATCGCCCACGGCCCGGTACGTCCGCTCCGCAGCCTCCCGGGTGGAGGCCAGCGGGTCGGCGAGCCAGGACAAGGAAGCGTTCTGCTCAGGGGAAGTGCTCATGGCATCGATGGGATGTCCGGTGCCCTTTGCGTGTTCGGGCAATCAGCGGGTTGTGGCAAGGGTTGTGCGTACGGCGGTCGGCAGGTGGTCTACTCCGACGACGAGGCGTCGGGCTGTCGCCCCGCCACTCGGACCGTGTCGGACGGGGCGTCGCCGTCCGTTCCTACCCTTCTCTCCAGGCGCGAGGCGAGGTCCTCGGGCAGCTCTTCGGGGCGGGCATTCTGACTGCGCTGCAGCGCCCGGATGTACGTGACGATCGCCCACCGGTCCCGCACAGGGATCTGCTGTCCGTACGCCGGCATGTTGCGGACGCCGTTGGCAATCACATCGTACAGGTAGCCATCGGACACCTGGCGCAGGCGGTCGACGTGGTAACTGGAGGCAGGCGTATAGCCGTAGTCGCCCCGCATGATAATCCCGTTCCCCGCCCCCGTCTGCCCATGGCACGGCGTGCAATAGATTTCGTACCGGTCCTTTCCTCGCTCCAGCACCTTCCGCGTGACGTCAATGGGCACGCTCTCCACGTACTCCCCCTCCTCCGTCCGCCCGGCATGCAGTTCCGAGTTCCCCCGCAGTTGGCCGCGAGCCACCGTCCCCGTCACCGGCTTCCGCATGGTGGCCTTGTCTTCGAACAGCGGGTTGTAGCTCTGCGCCTGGAACTTCTCCTGGAAGTCCATGCCCAGGTGTGGGTGAATCGGCGGCCGCTCCGACTGGTGGCCGCGGCACCCGGCCAGCAGGACGGTGAGCAGCACTCCGAGAGTGAGAAGACGTTGCATCGGTGGGTCAGGAAACAAGTCGAAAAACAGGCGGCAGGGGGCCGGATCCGTAGCGTTACGCGTCGGCCACCCCGTCATCCTGCACGAGTTCAATGTGGAGAGCGCCGATGGAGCGGAGCGTGCGCGCCGTCTCTTCGGCGTCGAACTGATCGTCGCTAGCGGCAATGTGAAGGAAAAACCGGTCGTCGCTCGCCCCCTTAAACCGCTCGGAGTAGAAGAGCGGGTTGTACGGGCGGGGCAGCCCGTTGAGGGCCAGCATGCCGCCCACCGCGCCAAACGCCGCAAAGAGCACAGTCAGCTCGAACATGATCGGCACGGACGGCTCCACCGCGAAAAACGGCTTGCCGCTGATGTTGAGGGGATAATCGACGGCCGCCGTCCACCACTGCAGGAGCGTGGCCGTGGCCAGCCCCGTCACGCCCCCGAGGAACGTGAAGTAGCCCACCTTCGAGTTGCCCAGCCCCATTGCGTCGTCCATCCCGTGGATGGGGAAGGGGCTGTGCGTGTCGAAGTGGCTGTAGCCCTCCTCCCGCACCGCCTCGGCGGCGTGGAGCAGGGCCCCGGGATCCGGAAACTCTGCCAGCAGGCCGTAGACCTGGTCGGCATCGCTGTCGTAGATCCCCATCATGGCCTTGATCTCACGGAGGAGTTCGTCCAGCATGGCGTGTGGATGCGTATGAAAGAAGGCGTGCAGGAAGAGCGGACGGGCTAGGAATTGCTCTGTCGGCGGGCCTCAACAGCGGCCGCCGGGGCCGGCTCAATATAGGGCGCATCGCCGTCGCGCTCCGGGCGTCCGTCGCCCCCCTCGTGGTAGTGCGGGTCGGCCTGCGGCATCACACCCTTCACCTCCGACATGGCCACCATCGGCACAAAGCGGAGGAAGAGCAGGAAGAGCGTAAAGAAGAGCCCGAACGAACCGACAAACGTCCCAATATCGACCCAGGTCGGCTCAAAGTAGCCCCACGAGCTCGGCAGAAAGTCGCGGTGCAGCGACGTGATCGTAATCACAAACCGCTCGAACCACATCCCGATGTTGACCACGATCGAGAGCGCAAACATCACGGGAATAGAGCGGCGCAGCTTCTTAAACCAGAAGAGCTGCGGCGAGACCAGGTTGCAGGTCATCATGATCCAGTACGCCCAGGCATACGGCCCAAAGGCGCGGTTCAGGAAGGCATACTGCTCATACTCGACGCCCGAGTACCAGGCCATAAAGAACTCCGTGATGTAGGCGAAGCCCACGATCGTTCCGGTCACCAGGATGATGATGTTCATCTTCTCCAGGTGATCGAGCGTGATGAGGTTCTTCAGCCCATAGATCTCGCGCGTAATCACCATGAGCGTCACCACCATGGCAAACCCCGAGAAAATGGCCCCCGCGACAAAGTAGGGCGGGAAAATGGTGGTGTGCCAGCCCGGCAGAACCGATACCGCGAAGTCGAACGACACGACCGAGTGGACCGAGAGCACCAGCGGCGTGGCAAGGCCGGCGAGCAGGAGGTACGCCTTCTCGTAGTTGCGCCAGTGGCGGTTGGCGCCGGTCCATCCAAGCGAGAAGAAGCCGAGGATGCGTTTCCGCCAGAAATTGGAGGCCCGATCGCGGAGTGTGGCGAGGTCGGGCACCAGGCCGACGTACCAGAAGACGAGCGAGACGAGGAAGTAGCTCGACACCGCAAAGACGTCCCAAAGCAGCGGACTCTTGAACTGCGGCCACATCTCCATCTGGTTCGGAATCGGGAGCGTCCAGTAAATGGCCCAGACGCGCCCCACGTGGAACGTGGGAAAGATGAGGGCACACATCACCGCGAACAGCGTCATCGCCTCCGCCGCCCGGTTAATGGAGGTGCGCCAGTGCTGTCGGAAGAGAAACAGAATGGCCGAAATCAGGGTACCGGCGTGGCCGATGCCCACCCAAAACACGAAGTTGACGATCGGCCAGCCCCACCCCACGGGCTGGTTGTTGCCCCACACGCCGACGCCGTTCCACACCTGATACGCCAGCATGGCCAGCAGCAGAAGGGTGCCGGACAGGGCCGTGGCGAACGCCACGTACCACGCCAGGGGGGCTTTTTTCTCCGTGTGCCGCGACACCATCTCGGTGATGTCATGGAAGGAGAGGTTGCCCTTGATGAGGCGATCCCCATCCCCATGCGCCGGGTCCTGCGCCGACGGGTCGGTCGGAATCGATTTGGATTCCTCTTTGTGCGCCACGAGCTTCTCGGGTTGATTCTACAGGGGAGCGTGCAGGGGGGTTACGCGCTGGTCGTCGCGGTGTCGGTGGACGCCAGTGCATCTTCGAGGCGGGGATTCGTATTCCGAACTCGTCCGAGGTAAGACAACCGGGGCTTCGTGTTGAGGTACGAAAGCAACTCGTATCGGCGCGGGTTTTCCTTCTCCTTCACCACGTCGCTCTCCGGATTGTTGAGGTCCCCAAATGTGATGGCATCCGTAGGACACGCCTGCTGACAGGCCGTCTCTACCTCATTCGGCTGCAGGTCCCGGTCCTCATTGTCGGCCTGCTGCTGCTTGCCGCGGATGCGGTGTACGCACCAGGAGCACTTCTCCATCACGCCCCGCGAGCGGACCGTCACCTCCGGATTTTGGGCCATCTGCACCTCGGTCGGCAGCGTGTTCGTCCAGTCGTAGAAGTTGAAGCGCCGGACTTTGTACGGGCAGTTGTTCGCGCAGTACCGCGTGCCGATGCAGCGGTTGTAGATCATCTGGTTCGTCCCATCCGGCGAGTGCACGGTGGCCGCAACCGGGCAGACCGACTCGCAGGGGGCGTTCTCGCAGTGCTGGCACATCACCGGCTGCGTCATCATGTCCGGGTTGTCGTCCTCCGCCCCTTCCGTCACGTAGTACCGGTCATTCCGAATCCAGTACATGTGCCGCCCCCGGCTCACCTCCTCCTTGCCCACCACCTGGACGTTGTTCTCGCTGGTGCAGGCCACCACGCAGGCATTACAGCCCGTGCAGGTGTTCAGGTCGATGGACATGCCCCACTGGTTCCCGTAGTAGGGATTGTTCTTCATCGCCTCCTGATCCTGCGGGTGATTTTCCTGCCACGCCATCGGGTACTCCCGCTGGCGCTGCCCCCGCGTCTTCTCCCCTTCCGGCTCCACCTGCGTGCCCTCCGGCACGTCGCTCACCGTATGAGCGTCCGATCCCGGACCGGCCACCAGCCCGTAGGCCTCTTCGCTCTGCACGGCCCCGTCTCCCCCCACGGAGGAATCGCCCTGCCCGTGGCTCTCGTCTCCTCCGTGCTCACCGTCGCCATGCCCCTCCCCGTCGTGGCCCTCGTCATCGTTCAGGTGCGGAACATACGGCTGGTCGTCGTCGACGAAGTACGGGTCCTCCCGAAACTCCTCAAGGGTTGCCCACCGCACAATGGGACGGCCCTCCATCGAGCCTTCCTCCTGCGTCGTCGCGATGAGGTATCCGCTGTCCACCTTCTCGGCCGTCGCGCCGGTGGCGACGCGCTGGCCCATCGGTCGGAGCGGGGCAACGTTTTCGCCGACCACATCCGTCGGATTGTCGTCGTCATCCAGCCCGCCCGCAATCGGCCCGCCGTTGTACACATCGACCTCGTCCGTCACGTCCCAAAACGGCGTGCTGTACGACTCGCGCGTCGTGGCCAGGGTGCGGCCATAGCCCATCGACACGCCAATCGAGCCGTCGGGATAGCCGGGCTGGACCCAGACGGGCAGCTCCACCGTCTCCCCGTTCACCGAAAGCTCGATGCGGTCGGCGTAGAAGTTTCCTTCGCTGTACTGCACCTCCACGCCCAGCTCGTTGGCCGTGGCCTGACTCATCATCGCCACATTGTCCCAGACGATCTTCGTCACCGGGTGGGGCAGCTCCTGCATCCACGGGTTGTTGGAGAAGCGGCCGTCCAGCAGCTTCGGGTCGAGCCGAAAGACCACTTCCAGGTCGTCCGGGTCGGACGGCCCGGACACCTCCGGCACCTGCGCCGTGCCCGCCGAGACTTCCTCGAACTGGGTATCCTCAAGGTACCCGTCGTGCAGCGCCTGCCGCCACTGCTCCTCAAACGACCCGGAAAGCTGATCGCGCCACTGCTCGCGCACCAGATCGTACCCGGCGGCGTCGACCCCGGTGGCGGCAAGGTTCAGCACCTCAATCTCCGAGTGGGCGTCGTCGTACAGCGGGCGGATGAGCGGCTGAATGATGGACAGTGTGCCGTCGTAGGCGCGGCCGTCCCCCCACTGCTCCAGGTAGTGTGCCCGCGGCACGTGCCAGTCGCTGACCCGGGCCGTTTCGTTTCGGAAGAGGCCCAGGTGCACCGTGTTCTCTACATTCTGTAGCGCCTCCTCAACCCCCAGCTCGGCCGGCGCGTCGTAGACCGGGTTCGTGCCGACCATAAAGAGCGTATCGATCGCGCCCTGCCGCATCGCGTCCGTCAGGTCGGCCACGCTCTCCTCCTGCGCGGACGCCGTATCGGCGGCGTCCAGCAGCGTCACCGTGGTCCCCAGCGCCCCGAGCCGCTGATTGATGGCCATCGCCAGGGCATGCACCTCGGGCGGCTGCGACTCGCCGGCCAGCACGACGCCCTGCTCCCCGGCCTGTCGCAGATCACGGGCAATCTCGCGCACGTACGCCTGTTCCCGGTCGCTCCACGACACGTCCGGGGCCGTGCCCACGCCCAACTCGGCTCCGAGGGCCGCCGCAAACGCCCGGATGCGACGCGCCGGCAGGGCGAGCCGGTGGTCCGCCGATCCGCCCGTCGTCGAAAACGTACTCTCCACCGTGTAAAGACGACTCATCTCGTCGTCGGTGCTCTGCAGCCGTCGCCCCTCCGCGAAGGCCTGCGTGTTGTGCAGGAAGTCGCGGTGCTTGCCGTCCAGGAAATCCGAGTCGAGACTCAGCATGACCTCGGCCTCCCCCAGATTGTACCGGGGGCGGAGCGGGCGACCAAACGCCTGCTCGGTTCCGCGACGCACCGGATCGTCGCCCCCCGCCGCGTACGTCACCCACCGGAGGTCCGAGAACCGGTCCTCCAGGCGCTGGCGCATGGCCTGCACAGTGGGCGAGGACGTTTCCTCCACGAGCACGGCCACCGAGCGCTGGTCGGCCTGGTCGGCCAACCCGCGGCAGAACGAGACGAAGTCGTCCCAGGACGACGGGGCGCCGTCGCGGCGGACCGTGCGGCTGCGATCCGGGTCGTAGACGTTAAGCACCGACGCCTGCTCGAACGAGCTGGTCCCGCTCTGCCCCACCGGATGCTCCCCGTTGCCCTCCACCTTTGTCGGGCGCCCTTCATGGCTTTGCACCAGCACCGGACGCAGCACATCCCGAAACGGCATGCCCGTGGCGTACCGCTGGGGGATGCCCGGCATTTGTCCTTCCGGGGCCCGGGCGTAGGGGAGGATCTTCTCTTCCGGCCGGCGGCAACCGGCGAGACCGGGCATGGCCATGGCCGCCCCCATCAACTGTAAGAACTGACGTCGCGACGCCCCGTCGGGCGGCTCGCTGGCTCCCGGCCCAAACTCCGGATTCTCGCCCGAGTCGGCGGCGTTTTGGCCTCGCTCCGCGGGATGGCGCCAAAATTGGGGCCCCGACTCGTCGTCGCGGTCGGCCGTGTCCGAGTCGATGACGTCAAGCTCAATCATGCTACGCTGTGGCGTTGCGGGTGGTAGGGAAGGGCACTACGCAGTGCCTCCACGGAAGACGGTCGCCGGCTGCTCTTAGTAGTGGCAGGCCGAACAGTTAGTGGGCGGCTGAATGTTCTCGTCCCGGATGCGCTCCAGGTTTCGCTCCACGAAGTTGGCCGGCTGGGTGTAGCCCATCGCCGTGATCTGATCGTCGGGCCGGAGATACAACTCGGGCTGACGATGACACTCCAGGCACCAGCCCATCGACAGGGGCTCGGCCTGGTACACGCCCTCCGCCCCCATCTTGTCAATGCGCCCGTGGCACGTCTCGCAGCCGACGCCCTTGTCTACGTGCGCCGCGTGGCTGAAGTGTGCATAATCGGGGAGGTGATTCACCTTGGTCCACTGAATGGACTCATCCTCGGCCCAGCTCTCGCGCACCTTCAGCAGATTCGGCGATTCGGTCTGAATCTGGTTGTGGCAGTTCATGCACGTCTGCGTCGGGGGGATGTTGGCGTGCTTCGAGTTTGCCACGTTCGTGTGGCAATACTGACAGTCCATCCCCAGCTTGTCGACGTGCAGCTCGTGGCTGTAGGGCACGGGCTGGTCGGGCTGGTACCCGACGGTCGTAAATTCAGGCGAGAAGTAGTACCACACGAGGACGACCAACAGCACGCCGCCCAGGAGTGCCCCCACGAGGGATAGGACCGGCAGAGTGTTGGCCTTTTTCGGGAAAAGCTGCGGCATACGGTGTTCGGCGTTCGACGGGAAGCGATCGGCCCTTGCGGCCCCCGATCGCGCGTGGATAGTGAAACAGGTCCCCCGGCGGCAGGCCCGGCGAGCGTTCTCCTGACAAAACCGTAACGGAATATATAGCAGAGCCGCGACCAACCCAAAACCATTGTCCTCCTTCGGGGAAATCCCACCCGTTTTCCGCTAAACCTTAACTATCCGCACCATGAACACGTTAGCCACTCGCTAAGCGGTCCGCTGGGCGGAGCCAACAGACGCATCTCGGAGAGGGTTTGGGGAAATTGGCGGTCGCGACGTTGTCATTTCGGCTTCCATCAGTCATACTATACGGGCGTAGTGGGCGTTTCTCACGAACCGATCTCCAGACATGGCCGACGACGAGTACCTACTGGACTTCGAAAAGCCGCTCGTGGAGCTGGAGGACAAGCTCGCAGAGATGCGGCAGCTCAACGAAGAGACCCAAGAAGATCTCTCCGACGAGATCGACGCGCTCGAGTCGCGGGTTGAGGAGCTGCGCACCTCCATCTACCACAACCTCACCCGGTGGCAGCGCGTCCAGATTGCCCGCCACCCGCGGCGGCCCTACACGCTCGACCACATTGATGCCTGGACCGACGGGTTCATTGAGCTACACGGCGACCGCACCTTTGGGGACGACCGATCCGTCGTGGGCGGATTTGCGGAGTTTCAGGGGGAACGGTACGGCTACCGCAACCGCACCGTCATGGTGATCGGTCACCAGAAGGGGCGCGACACCAAGGAGCGGAAGTACCGCCGCTTCGGCATGCCGAACCCGGAAGGCTACCGCAAGGCCGAGCGCCTGATGCAAATGGCGGCGAAGTTCGACAAGCCCGTCGTGACGCTCCTCGACACCCCCGGCGCCTACCCGGGCATGGGGGCCGAGGAGCGGGGCCAGGCCGAGGCCATTGCCCACAACCTGAAGGAGATGGCCCGCCTTCCCGTCCCCATCATAAGTGTCGTCATTGGCGAGGGGGCGTCTGGGGGGGCCATCGGAATCGGGCTCGGCGACCGCATCCTGATGCTCGAGAATGCCTGGTATTCCGTCATTGCCCCGGAGAGCTGCTCCCAAATCCTCTGGCGGTCGTGGGACCACAAGGAAGACGCCGCCCGCGCCCTCAAGCTCACGGCGAAAGACCTCGTGGAGATCGATGTCATCGACGAGATTGTGGACGAACCGGTAGGGGGCGCGCATCGAGACCCGGAGGCCACCTACACGGCCGTCGGAGGGGCCATCGCCAACACCCTTCAGGAACTGGAGGCGGTGGAGTCGTCGACCCTCCTCGACCAGCGACTGGAAAAATACGACGCCCTGGGCGCCTACGAAACCGGCCCGCCCGTGTCCTCCTCGTCCCGCTAGTCCGGCTGCTTTCCCCGCCCTCCGTCTCGTCGTGGCCTACGAGTACTCTCATTCCCACCGTGTGCGGTATCGCGAATGCGACCCGATGGGGGTCGTGTACCACACCCACTATCTCGACTACTTCGAGGCCGGGCGCACCGAGGCCCTCCGCAACCTGGGCGTCTCGTACCGCAGCCTCGAGGAGCAGGGCCTGATTATGCCCGTCGTGAATGTAGAAGTGCAATATCGGGGGCCGGCCCACTACGACGATCTGCTCGACATCACCGTGCGGTTCGAAGAAATGCCCTCCGTGCGTGTGCCGATCGAGTACGCGGTCCGCCGCCGGGACGAGTCGCCCCTGCTCGCCTCCGGCCACACCACGCTGTGCTTCATGGATGCGGACCGCCGCCGCCCGACGAGGGCCCCGGAGGCGGTGCGCACGGTCTTTGCCGACGCCCTCTCGTCCTAATCCGTCCGTCACCTGCGCCTCGCTGCCGTGTCGCCGCTCCTGTACCACGACCGGTATCTCGACTACGACTTTGGGCCGGAGCATCCTTTCAGTCCGACGCGGCAGAGAATGGTGATCGATCTCCTGGGGGCCCTCGGCCCTCCCGTCGACCCCGTGGCGCCGCCGGTCGCGACCCGGGCCGACGTGCGACGGGTGCACGGGGACCGGTTCGTCTCCGCCGTGGAGGCGGCCTCCGACGGCACGCCGCCCCCCAAAGCCCATACGTTTGGGCTGGATACCGGCGACGTCCCCGTCTTCGAGCACATGGACGCCGCTGCCCGTGGCCTCGTCGGCGGCACGCTCCATGGCGCCCGCCGGATCGTCGACGGCGCGACTCCCCGTGTGCTGCAGATGGGCGGGGGCCTGCACCATGCCCGCCACGAGGAAGCCGCCGGGTTCTGTGTCTACAACGACCTCTCCGTCGCCATCGACTGGCTGCGGGAGCAGGACCTTCGGGTCGCGTACGTCGACATCGACGTGCACCACGGCGATGGGGTGCAGTGGTTGCACTACGAGGACCCCGGGGTGCTCACAATTAGCCTGCACGAATCGGGGGAGTACCTGTATCCCGGCACCGGGCACGTGGACGAGATCGGGAAGGGCGCCGGCACAGGCACGGCGGTGAACGTCCCCCTCATGCCGCATACGGAGCCCGACAGCTACCTCGAGGCCTTCGAGCGGGTGGTCCCGTACGCCCTCGACCACTTCGGGCCCGACGTGCTCGTGGCCCAGTGCGGGGCCGACGCCCACTTCAGCGACCCGCTGGCCGACCTGCTCCTCACCACGCAGGCCTACGAGACCCTCTTTGACCGGCTGTTTACCCTGGCCGACGAGCACACCGACGGCCAACTGCTCTGCACCTTTGGCGGGGGGTACCGCCTGGACGCCGTCGCCCGGATCTGGACGCTCCTCGCGCTTCGCGTGCAGGATCGGGCCGTGCCCGCCTCGCTCCCCGACACCTGGCGCAACCGGTGGCAGCCCCACCTCGACGACCCCCTTTCCCCCACGCTCCACGACTCCGAGAAAACCTTTAGCGTCTCCCGTCGCGACGCCATTGCCGAACAGAACAAACAGACGAGCACGCAGGTCCTGGAACTCCTGGCCCCGCACTGGTACTGACCCCCCCGAACGCTTACCACCC
>NCRC01000070.1 GCA_002894685.1 Salinivenus lutea | reverse complement strand
CTTCAAGTCGCTGTCGCTCAAGTCAAGCGTGATGTCGTCCTTGACCCGAACGCAACTGCCGCTGCGCACCTTTGCCCCGGACTGTTCGATGGTCACCTCACTGACCATCGCGTCGGTGTCGCCTCCCTTGAGAAGAATGCCCTGACTCCCGACGTTCTCGATGCGTCCTCCCGTGACCTCTACCTGCGCGTTAACGATCCCGATTCCGGTGCTTGCACCACTGATCGACCAGTCGGTGGCTGATACGCTCGACTGATCGAGCATCACGCCAGCCCCGCTGACGCTGTCAACTTCCACCGACGTCACTGGCAACGGCGAGGCTGGCTGGACTCCTCTGACCGATATGCCCTTCCGAGCGTACCGCACCTGCCAGTTCTCCACCCGGTCGGTCTGAACGCCTCCCTTCAGGACAACCCCGTCCCACTGACCTGGATTTCGGGGAGTCGCGTACGAGGTGAAGGTGATCGGCTGATCCGAAGTACCAGTTGCTGTCAAAGGTCCCTTCACTATCAGCGCGTCGTCGACCGACTCGATGGTTGCTCCCTTCGCAATCTCCAACTCCGCCGTGAAAATCGTCTTCCCAACCAAGGTCGTCTGGTCGCCTGACCACTCCTTCTTCTCATCGATCCGTCCGCTCCAGAAGGTCCGCCCATCCGGCCCCGTCCGCGTCGGCGACGGGTTCTCCCCCGGCGGACTGTCCCACATCGGCAAAAACTCCACAAACGCCGACCCCCCGTCATCGCTCTGGTCCC
>NCRC01000069.1 GCA_002894685.1 Salinivenus lutea | reverse complement strand
CGGGCCGGGGTGCATGATGAGCAGGTCGGGGTGGCGGCGCAGGTGCTCCATCGTGATGCCGAACTGGGCGTGGTACTCGCGCACGCTGGGGAAGAGGCCGTCGGTCCTGTCGCCCGGGGCCCTGAGCGAGCTGGGCGTGGTGGCGCTGCTGGCGAGTGCCGGGCGCTGGGCGGAGGGCCGCTGGGAGCGCCGGCTGTACGAGGGCGGGGCGCTGGCGGCGTGGCTGGCGTGGGGGGCGGCCACCCTGTCCGCGATGCCCAACGGACAGGCCTACGTGTCGGCCCTGTGGGCCGTGACGGCGGCGGCGCTGCTCGTGGGGGGGACGCGCTGGCGCTGGCCCGAGGGGCAGACGGCGGGCCTGGCCACCCTGGCGCTGTTTGTCGGGAAGCTGTTTTGGGTCGACCTCGCGGCGGTGCCGGTCCTCGGGCGCATCGCGCTCTTCGTGGGGGCCGGGGCCGGGTTTCTCCTCCTGAGCTACGCCCTGCCGCAGGTGGGGCTGGGCGACGCGGACGCCTAGCGCCCCTCCGACGACTGCGCCTCGCGGCCCGGGGCCAGCAGGTAGAGGGCCGCCATGCGGAGGGCCACGCCGTTGGTGACCTGGCTCAGAACGGGCCGGGGTGCATGATGAGCAGGTCGGGGTGGCGGCGCAGGTGCTCCATCGTGATGCCGAACTGGGCGTGGTACTCGCGCACGCTGGGGAAGAGGCCCTCGTCCTGCCGCTCCATCTGGATGCGGAGCGCCATCGCAATGTCGGCCTGGTCCAGCGCCGCGTCGAGGCGGGTGGTGGTGCGCACGCCCATCGCGTCGGCCATGCCGACCGGCAGCATCGTGGCGGGGCCGCAGAGCGTGACGGAGGCCCCCAGCGTGGTCAGGGCCTGGATGTTCGAGCGGGCGACCCGGCTGTGCGTAATGTCGCCGATGATGGAGACGGTTAGGCCCTCGAACGTGTCGATGTGCTCGCGCATCGTGAGCACGTCGAGGAGCGCCTGCGTGGGGTGGGCGTGGGCGCCGTCGCCCGCGTTCAGGATGACGCTGTCGGTGCAGCGGGAGAGGAAGTGGGGGGCGCCGGGCGAGGAGTGCCGCAGCACCACCATGTCCACCTTCATCGCCTCCACGTTGCGGGCGGTGTCCTTGAGCGATTCGCCCTTTTTGACCGACGAGCCGGATTTGGAGAGGCTCACCGTCTCGGCCGAGAGGCGGCCCGCGGCGAGGCCGAACGAGAGCTTCGTGCGGGTCGACGGCTCGAAGAACAGGCTGGCGACCGTGGTCCCCTGCAGCGTGGGCACCTGGCGGACGGGGCGGTCGAGCACGGCCCGAAACTCCTGCGCCGTGTCGAGGATGTGGGTGATCTCGGCGGCGCTGTAGGTGGAGAGGTCCAGCAGGTGGCGGTGCGCGAGGGCGGCGGAGCCGGAAGCGGAGGCGTCGGGGGAGGCGGCCATGGACGGCACGGTTGGGGTTGGCG
>NCRC01000068.1 GCA_002894685.1 Salinivenus lutea | reverse complement strand
GTCGGCCCCCCTCGGGGCACGGGACAGGAGAGGAGGGGGCAATCCCGAAGGGCAGAGAGGGGCGTCTGCTGGTCCGCTGGAGGAGGGGGGACGGCGTGGGTGCGAGGCCGGGACGTCAGGTCGGGCGGGCGACGGTGCGTAGTATCAGTCCGTGCCGCAGTTCGAAGGGGCTGACCCGGAGGGCGGGGGCGTCAAAGTGGCGAAGGAGATGGTCGAGGAGCAGAATGCCAACCGGGAAAACATCGGCGCGCCCCGCCATCGCCTCGGGGTGCAGGGCACGGACGTCGTCGACGGAGAGCCGCAGGAGGCGCTTGCGCCAGTGCCGGACGTCGCTGTGGGGGAGGGTAACGCCGTCGCCGTGGAGGGCGTCCCCCGTGCTGTCGGGGCCGGCGTGGACGCGGGCGAGGGCCGTAGCGGTGCCCGCCGTGCCGATGAGGGGCGCCTGCGGGTCCACTGTGAGGGGCATGTCGGAGAGCGCAGCCTGGATGTGCTGCTCGGCCTCGGCGATGGCGCGGGGGCGGGGCGGCTGCCGGTCGAAGTAGCGCTCCGTGAGGCGGACGCAGCCGAGGTTGAGGCTGACCCGGTCGACGATCGCGTCGGGGAAGTTCGGGCGATGACGGTGCGGATGGGCCCCGGCAATGAGTTCGGTGGAGCCCCCGCCAATGTCGACCACGAGACAGGAGGCCAGCTCCTCCGCAACGGGCGCACAGGCGGCCGCAAAGCTCCACGCGGCCTCCGCGTCCCCCGACAGGATCTCGACCTCCCATCCGAGGGTCTCGCGGAGGTCGGCGAGGACCGCGTCGCGGTTTTCGGCGTCCCGAAGCGCGCTGGTGCCGGCCGCCACCACCGTGTCCACGTCGTGTGCGTGGACCGTGTCCTGGTGGTCCTGGAGGGCCGAGCGGAGGCGGTCGCGGGCCGCGGGGCCGATCTGGCCGCTGGCGTCGACGCCCTCGCCCAGCCGCACGAACCGCTCTTCGGCACAGACGCGACGCACGCTCCCGGCCTCGGCGTCGGCGATGAGCAGCTGCACCGTGTTGGTGCCGATGTCGATGGCGGCGATGCGCATGGGGCTAGCGGGGGGTGGGGGCGGCCCGAACGGCCCACCACCCGTCCTCGGTTTGGGTGTCGCGGACGAGGAGGTCCTGCTCGGCCAGCGCCTCCCGCATCCGATCCGCGTCGGCCTGCAGGAGGCCGGAGAGGATCAGGGGGGCGTCCGGGCGGAGGCGGTCTCGGAGGGCGGGGA
>NCRC01000067.1 GCA_002894685.1 Salinivenus lutea | reverse complement strand
GCCTAGTGCAGCGTCAGCCGTGAATGTTAACGTCGTAGGTCGTAGTTTGTGAGGATGCCAGTCTCCTCTCTGATCCTCGTTTGTCATGCTGAAGACTCATTACGTTGAACTCACTGCCGCTGATCGTGAGTGGCTGCTCGAATTTATTGGGCGAGGAGCGGCTCCTGCCCAGGAGCAGGCCCGGGCTCGTGTTTTGCTGAAGGCCGACGAGAGTCCGGAGGGTCCGGCTTGGCCTGACAACCAAATCGCTGAAGCGCTTGAGCTTTCTGCTGGAGGCGTCGGTGGCATCCGGCGACGCTTCTCGGAGCGGGGTCTTAAAGGGTGCGTCCGTCGCAAGAGCCCAGATCGCGAATACGAGCGGAAACTCGACGGAGAGCAGGAAGCGGAGCTTGTCCGCTTGGCCTGTTCGAAGGCGCCGGAGGGCCGGAGCCAGTGGAGCCTGCGCCTTCTAGCGGACCGCATGGTTGAGCTCGACGTCGTCGACACCCTCAGCCATGAAACGGTCCGACAAACGCTACGAACCGACAGGTCCAAAACCGACTCAAGCCGCATCGGAGTCGACAATGGGTGATTCCGCCGGAGCAAAACAGCCGCTTTGTCGCGAAGATGGAAGATGTTCTGGCCGTTTACCGGCGTCCCTATGACCCCGACAGACCAGTTGTCTGTATGGACGAGATGTCCCGCCAGTTGCTTCAGCAGGTACGGGCGCCGATCAAGATGCGCCCAGGCGCACCCTACCGGGAGGATCACCACTACCGGCGCAATGGGACTGCGAGCCTCTTTACCTTCTTCGAGCCGCTGGCCGCTTGGCGAGCCGTCATGACCCGCCGGCGCCGAACGAAGATCGACTGGGCTCGGTGCATCCGCACCCTTCTTACCGTCCACTACCCGACGGCCGAGCGGGTCGTACTGGTCATGGACAACTTAAATGTTCACCATCTGTCGAGCCTGTACGAAGCGTTCGGTCCTGCTGAGGCGCGAGGACTCGCCGCCCGCCTGGAGATCCACTATACACCCGAGCACGGAAGTTGGCTGAACGTAGCAGAAATCGAGCAGAGCGTCCTGGCCCGGCAGGCCCTCGGGCGCCGGATTCCAACGCTCGAAGCAATGCAAGAGATCACAACCGCATGGGCCGACCGGCGCAATCGAAGCGGAGCCTCAGTCGACTGGCAGTTCACCACCGCCGACGCTCGTATCAAACTGAAGCGACTCTACCCGAAGATTGACGACTGACACAGTACTAG
>NCRC01000066.1 GCA_002894685.1 Salinivenus lutea | reverse complement strand
TCCGATGGGGGCGGGGGCCCGGAGGACTCGTTCGGGGAGGCGTCCGGGGAGTCGGTGATTGGCAACGCCTCGGGGGGCGGCTCATCGCCTGGAAGGTGCCCGGCCGTGACGTGGCGGTGTTCGTAGAGCGAGGCCACCACGGCCCCAATCATGAGTACGATGCTTGAGAAATACACCCAGAAGACGAAGGCGACAATCAGGCCGAATGTGTTGCCGAGGGCGCTGAGGTCGCCCGCCTCGGTGCCGTAGCGGTCGAATTGCCCCACGTACGTGGCGTAGTAGGTGAACGCCTGCTTGGTGCCCTCCCAGAGGAGGGCGGCGATGGCGGCGCCGGCAAAGGCGCTCCGCTTGCGCGGGTGGGGCAGGGGGACAAGATAGTACAGCTGATAGAACATCGCCATGGTGATGAGGAGAGGCAGCACCAGGCTGGTAATGTGCAGGGCGTTCCGCCATATGCGCTGGAGCGGGGAGGTATTTCCCGGAATGGCGGTGACGAAACGGTTAAAGATCTCCGGGAGCCCCACGGAGAGCCCGACGGTGAGGACGAAGAGCAGCCCTACCTGTACGACCATGCGCGCATCGAAGAGGTAGCCGCCGATGAGGGAGCGCTCTTTGTGCCAGTTTTGCTCGAAGGCATTGCTTACCGCGATCCGAAGCGTGATAAACAACGACAGGGCGGACAGGAACAGGCCGATGCCGCCCACGCCGACGATCGTGACGCTCGCGCTTTGCAGCTGTTGGAGAAAGCTGATCAGGTTTGCGCTCTGATCGGGCGGGAGCAGCTCCCGGATGAACCGGGCCACGGTGGCGAAGGCATCCTCCCCCTGCAACACGCGCCCCACGATGCCGGTGGCCAGGATCACGATGGGGACGATGGTGACGAGGACCTTGAAGGCGATGGCCTGGGCCCACAGGAAGACATTCTTCGACGACAGCTCGCGGTACAGCCCACGGGCGTAGTACCGGATGTCGTCTGCGACGGCCGTCATCGACGGGAGCGAAAAGTCACTTCCGGTGGACATGCGAGCTGCCGTGATCGACGGGAAGTACGAGGGACGCTCCTTGGGGGGCTGGGGGACCGTTTAGTCGAAGATGGGCCAGAACACCCCGAATCGGAATTGTCGGGCGGGGAGGGGGTACACCGGAACCACGAACGTGCCCGGCTGGAGGTCGGTCCCCGCCTGAATATTCTCAAACGTAAAAAACATCGTGGCGCCGCGCAGGGTCACCTCGGCGTGGGCATCGACCGTGCCACTGGGCCCGAGGCGGACGCTGGGGGCGTCGGGGAC
>NCRC01000065.1 GCA_002894685.1 Salinivenus lutea | reverse complement strand
CTCCCTCCCCGCCCCGCAGTCCCGGGGCATCTTTTTTTGCCCGTCCGGCGGCCGCGACCAGCCCCTTCCTCCCCGGATTCGGAAGCGCTTCTAACAATTCTTCGTCGTTTCTGTAGCAGAAATGTGCGCCGGAAGTCCTACGGCGTTGTATCCTCTCCCGGCTACCGTTTACCTTAGAACTCTCCCCTCCCGTAGACGGGAGCCGGAGCGCATCCATTTGTCCGTGTCCGTCGCATTATCTCTTTCCGATACCCCATGGCCCAGACAACCCTCACCCGCACCGCCGACCTGCTCGGCGACGAAGCCGACGACCTCCTCAACCACACCTGTGACACCATCCCGAAGGAGGACCTGCACCTCCCGGGCGGCGACTTCGTGGACCGCGTGTGGCACGACTCCGACCGCAACCCGCGCGTCCTCCGCTCGCTCCAACAGCTTTTCGACCACGGCCGGCTGAGCGGCTCCGGCTACCTCTCCATCCTGCCGGTCGACCAGGGCATTGAGCACTCCGCCGGCACCAGCTTCGCCCCGAACCCGATCTACTTCGACCCCGAGAACATCGTGAAGCTGGCGATGGAGGGGGGCTGCAACGCGGTCGCCTCCACGTACGGCGTGCTCGGCTCGATCGCCCGCAAGTACGCCCACAAGATTCCCTTCATCCTGAAGGTCAACCACAGCGAGCTGCTCAGCTACCCCAACCGCTACGACCAGGTGCCCTACGCCCAGGTCGAGGACGCCTACGACATGGGCTGCGTCGGCATCGGCGCCACCGTGTACTGGGGCTCTGAGGAGTCGAATCGCCAGCTGCAGGAGATCTCGAAGATGTTCTCCTACGCCCACGAGCTGGGCATGGCGACCATCCTGTGGTGCTACGTGCGCAACAAGTCGTTCGTCATCAACGGCACCAACTACGAGGCCTCCGCCGACCTCACCGGACAGGCCAACCACCTCGGCGCCACCATCGAGGCCGACATCATTAAGGCCAAGCAGCCCACCGTCAACGGCGGGTACAAGGCCGTGCAGGACAACCTGGACGAGGGCTACGCCAAGGACGCCTCGGGCGTGTACGAGAACCTGACGACGGACCACCCGATCGACCTGACGCGCTACCAGGTCGCCAACAACTACATGGGCCGCTGCGGCCTCATCAACTCGGGCGGCGCCAGCGGCGACAACGACCTGGAGCAGGTCGTGCGCACCGCCGTCATCAACAAGCGCGCCGGGGGCATGGGCCTCATCACTGGACGCAAGTCGTTCCAGAAGCCGATGGAGGACGGCGTCGAGATTCTGAACGCGATCCAGGACGTCTACCTCAACGACGACATCACCATCGCGTAGGCCTCGATTGCCATTCTGAACGACAGTTCGAGGGCGGCCTCCATCCCGGGGGTCGCCCTCGCTGTATGTTGACGCCCCGCTGAACCCGACCGCGCCCCTTTGCGTTCGGATGACCCGCTTTCTCGCGCCCACGTCGTCCCCAACGCATGCCCGACGCCGACTCTTCTCCCACGGCCCCCGACGGCGCCTCCGCGCCCCCCTCCGACT
>NCRC01000064.1 GCA_002894685.1 Salinivenus lutea | reverse complement strand
GGGCGGGAGTACGAGGGGACCGGCGTGGGGCTGACGGTAACGCGGGAGGCAACAGAGCAGATGGGCGGGAGCATCGAGGTGGAGACTGAGGAGGGGAAGGGCAGTTGCTTTACCGTCTGTCTGCCGCTGAAGGAAGAGGGGGAAGCAGGGTAGTCCCTGGCGACTGGTAGAGAGCAGGAGAACGGCGCTCGGGGAAGGGCATCAGGGCCCTGTGCCAGCGGATTTCGATTGCGGTGCCCCCCGCCTGAGCTGGGGCTTGAAACAGACTCGCAACCATCGTCCGTGTCGGAACGGTCTTTCTCAGCGAAAGAGTTCTCGGCTGAAGGCGGTCTCCAGGTCCTCGGGGGATCGGGATGGGGCGAGGCCCGCGCCGGCCTCGGCAAGACCCCTGGCTCTGTTGGGACGGGCGTTTTGCGTTGCCGCCGCCCCGTTCTTCCGCTCAGATGCGCGGACCGGCACCTTGCGACAACCTCGAAGACAGACCAATCGTCCTCCAGGCGGACGACCAGATTGACGACGACGCTAGCGACCGGAAAGATGCTCGCTCAACATCTCCCGAAGGCCCGTCGAATCTCCAGGCGCGATGATGTCGATGACCGTTCCCTCCCGCCCGACGAGAGTCACGTTGGGGAGTCCTCGCATTTGCGTTGAGCCGGACTCGCTGGGCACGCGGGCGAACTTGCCTCCAAATTCGCCCATCAGTCCCCCGCTTGCATAGGCGTGACGTCCCGGCATCTCGCGCTTCTCCAAAAACGCCGTTGCTTTCGACCGAGACTGGTTGACCGAGACGTTTAAGATGGCAAGCGTCTCCGAAGAGTAGCGCTGCCGCGCCTCTCGGAGCTCGGGGATTTTTTCGATGCAGGGCGCGCACCACGTGGCCCAGAGATTCATCAGCACGTAGCGGCCTTCAAAGTCAGAGGGAGTGACGGCACGCCCCGGGGTCCGGAGCGCTTCAATCTCGAAGCCGGGCACCTGCTTCCCAATTTCGGCGGCCTCCGGTTGTGCTCGTGCTTCCAGTGGCGACAGGCAGAGCATGGGCAGAGCCGACAGAACGAGAATCAGAACTGATGCCCTCAAGGGGCAGTGGTGCATCGATGGGGTGCGCATCGTGTTGGGACGTGGGGCGGAAGCCTGCGAAGAATCTTTGGCAAAACGCCAAAGAAGCGATGGCCACGTAGGGCCGATCGTTCCCCTCTGCGTGCCGGACTGCTCGCTACGAGGGCGGCCTTCGGGGGACGACCGGCTGGGCGTTCGGAGCCTGTCGGGCCTGCTCGTCAAAAACGCCGCTGCCGATCTCGTCCTGATCGGTAAGGTAGGGGCGGATCCGCTCGCTGAAGGGAGGGGGGAAGAGCAGTCGCGGGGGAGTCGTAGGTGCACCCCGCGGACCCCTGCTTATCCTCGGCGGCCTAGATCTCAGTCTCGGTTACAGTTGAACAGGACAGGGGGTGAGCTTCGAAGGTGGGATCCTGCCATCCTATGTTCGCTGATGCAAGCTCACGCCTACACTGCGATAACCTTCCGATATAGTGAATCTTCCCACTGAAGAGGGCTGAGAGAAACTGCCAATGCACCTTATCCGTGGCGGGAAGTCCTATCCGAGGCAATATCCTGGCCTTGTCTTTTTCTTCACACCCGTTTCGATCATTGCTATGCATATCTCTGAGCTTTCCGATCTCCTTACCTCCCATCTGCTGAAGGCAGCCGCCGACCATTCCTTCTCTGCCATCACGATCACTCGCTCCTCCAGTGAGGAGGCTCCCGGCGAAATTATCTATGTCAACGATGCCTTTGAAAGCCTGACAGGGTACGACCGAGAAGAAGTTATCGGCGAGACGCCAGGAGTTTTGCAGGGTCCTGATACCGAGCAGGACGTGATCGATCGCCTTGATCGTAAGCTTGAGGCCGGGGAGGTTTTCCACGGTAAGGCCACCAACTACCGAAAAGGCGGGGAGCCGTTCACGATGGAGTGGAAGGTGATTCCCTTGGCTGTGGAGGGCAAAGATCTTGATCTGACTAAGGA
This sequence comes from Salinivenus lutea, assembly GCA_002894685.1. Lineage (GTDB taxonomy): Bacteria > Bacteroidota > Rhodothermia > Rhodothermales > Salinibacteraceae > Salinibacter > Salinibacter luteus. The sequence continues at coordinate 149 of NCRC01000064.1, read as the reverse complement.
GGCTGGAACCTACCATGTTGCTGTTCAGCGCGAGGCTCCCGGCACCTAAACTAGTACTGTGTCAGTCGTCAATCTTCGGGTAGAGTCGCTTCAGTTTGATACGAGCGTCGGCGGTGGTGAACTGCCAGTCGACTGAGGCTCCGCTTCGA
>NCRC01000063.1 GCA_002894685.1 Salinivenus lutea | reverse complement strand
CCTTCCTGACGGGCCTGCTGGACCGGCACGACCTCCGCCGGCTCAAACGTCTCCACCGAACCGTCCGGCAGCGCCGCAATCAGCCGGAACGGCGGCCCGCCCTGGTTGGCCGACGGGTCCAGAAACCCGCTCGCCAGCACCGTCGCCGCCCCGCCGCCGAGCCCCGACAGCTCCGCGTCGAAGGTCTCTACGATGGTTGTGGAATCGGCCGGCCGCACGACCAGTCGCTTCTGCTCGGCGGCAACCGGCGTGTAGTCGGCCGCCACGTCGCTGTAGGTCAGGGCCTCGAAGGCCGTGGTGCCAACCTCGCCGATGTCGACCGTCGGGGCGTCGGTCGCGCCGTGTACGGGCCGGAGCCCGACGTCTCCACTCGGGGCACTCGACTCCGCCCCCGATGCAACAAGAAACTCGAAGCTGATGTCCTCTCCCTCCGGGTTTTCCGCAAAATCACCCGGCGTGCGGACGCCGGATGTCGCAACGGTGTACATGGAATCCGGCGTGAGGGTCACCGTCCGTTCAGCGAAAATGTCTCCGGTTCCCTCCGCTTCTTTCGGGGCCGCGCCAACAGTGATTTCAGCCCCGGCGGGTACGTCAACAAAGGGCGTTGCCTGCCGGAACCCGAAATCGTCTTGCCGGCGGACGCCGTCGACGAAGAGGTCGATTGTTTCCGCCGACGGATCCGGCGCGTTGTGAACGAACTGGACGTGCGCGTGGCCGGTCCTCTCGTTCTCGTATATCGTCGCCGTTGCCACTGAGTCGACGTTTCGCCCGGTAAGAACGAGATCCGGGTCGGCATCGCCGTCGATGTCGCCCCACGCCGCTGCACTGGCCTCTACGTCCGTGAGATTTTCCTCGGCTGGAGTGAACTGTCCGTCGCCGTCGTTCTCGTATAAAATGGACACCGGGCTCTCATTTTCGTCCTGACCGGCGAGAATGAGGTCCTGGCTTCCGCCAGCATCGATGTCCGCCGGGACCGCGGTTCCGACCGCAACATCCGTTAGGCCCGACGCCTGAAGGCTGAAGTTTCCATTCCCGTCGTTGTGATACACCTCCGTGGTCGGCGCCTCCTCAGCGTTGGTTCCTGTTACGATCAGATCGAGATCGCCATCCCCATCCACGTCCCCCCATCTTGAGGACCCGGCCGCCACGTTCGTAATTCCCTGATTCGTCCGGGTGAACTCCCCACTGCCGTCATTTTCGTAGATCGCCGAGAAGGGCTGCGGATTGTCCAGACTCCCCTGCCCACCCGTAACGACAAGGTCGAGATCTCCGTCGTCGTCAATGTCCCCAAGACGCGAGCTTCCCCCCTCGACGCCTTCCGAAATCCCAGCGTCGAACTCCGAAAACGTCCCCCCTCCCTCGTTTTTGTACACTCGGATGGACAGCTCCGGCGGATTACAAAACGGAGGACAGAGTGGATTTAGTTCGCCAAAGCCCCCAACATTGCCAGTGACGACGAGGTCGATCATGCCGTCCCCGTCCACATCGCCCCAGTCGACCGAGCCGGCTGTCACGCCCTCAATTCCCGCGTTCAGTTTCGAGAAGTTGCCGCTTCCGTCGTTTTCGTAAATGTGGGCAGAGTTCTCCGGGAAATTCTGCCCAGAAAACCCGCCCGTATTTCCGGTAATGACCAGGTCCGGGTCCCCGTCCGCATCGAAATCCGCGAAAGCCGCGGCCCCGACAGAAACCCCGTCGAGCCCAGCATTCATCGGAGCAAAGGACCCGTCCCCCTGATTCTCGTAGAGCGTGGCGGTTGGCTGCGCGTTGTCCTGCGTGCCCGCCCCATTGCCCACGAGGAGGAGGTCAAGGTCTCCATCCCCATCTACATCCGCCCAGGCGGCATCGCCGGCCACCACTCCATCGAGGCCCGCCCCAATGGCATCAAACTGAGCGGAGACGTGGGGAGGCGAGACCAGTACACCGAACAGGACTGCACTCAGTACCAGCGCGTAAAGACGGGCTGTGCCAACCACGGGACGTAAGTTATGTGCGCTCTGCAGAAAGAGAAGCAACAGCAGTGGGGCGCATCGTCTTCCTCGTACTCCGCCCCCTCTAAGGGCCCGCCCCAAGATTGCCGGGAGCGGGCCCGGATGAGGATTGGTTCACAGCGGCTATTTCACCACGGTCAGCTGGCGCGAGACCGTCTTTCCGTCCGCCTGCATCCGCAGGAAGTACGTGCCGCTGGAGAGGCCGCCGGCGTCGAACGTCA
>NCRC01000062.1 GCA_002894685.1 Salinivenus lutea | reverse complement strand
CGATCGCTGTCTCTTCGTTTTCCCAGTGGTCCGACATGGAACGCTCGCCGCCCGAGCCGCCCACGGCCCCCGCCCCGCCCGACGCCCACGAGGCGCGTCGGCTGCGCACGCTGGAGCTCTACGACGTGCTCGACGCACCGCCCACAGAGGCGCTCGATCGCGTCACCCGCCTCGCCACCACGTTGTTCGACGTGCCGGTGGCCCTGGTCAACGTCATCGACCGGCAGAAGCAGCACTGCGTGTCGGCCCAGGGCTGGGCGCTGGGCCACACCGACCGCGAGGTCTCGTTCTGCAACTACACGATCCGGCAGGACGGAGTGATGGTGGTTGAGGACACCCGCGAGGACGAGCGGTTTAACGACCACCCCCTCGTGACCGGAGCGCCGCACATTCGGTTCTACGCCGGGGCGCCCCTGACGGCCCCCAACGGCTACCGCCTCGGCACCCTCTGTCTCATCGACGATGCGCCGCGGACCCTGTCGGCGGAGGAGCAGGACCTGCTGGCCGACCTGGCGGACATCGTGATGGACGAGCTCAACCTCCGGCATTACGCCTCGGACCTCGACGCCTCCCGCGAGCTTAGCGAGCAGCGCAAGCGCATCCTCGAAAGCATCACGGATGCGTTCTACGCCGTCGACGAAAACTGGACCTTCACCTACGTCAACGCCCAGGCGGAGGAATTTCTGGAACGGCCCCGCGAGGAGCTGCTCGGAGAGTCCCTCTGGGAGAGCTTTCCGGCCACCGTGGGCTCCCGCCTGCAGGACAAGTACGAGACGGCCATCGAGGAGGAGACGACCGTCGAGTTCGTGGAGTACTATCCGCCGCTGAACCGGTGGTTTGAGGTCAAGGCCTTTCCGTTCGAGGGCGGCCTTTCGGTTTACTTCGACGACGTGACCGACCGCGTGCAGGCCCGGGAGAGCCTGCGGCGCGAGCGCGACCTTACGGAGGCCATCATGGGCACCAGCGTGACGGCCCTCCTGTCCGTCGATCGGACGGGCCGGATCACCTTTGCGAACGAGCCGGCCCGGTCCATCCTGGGCATTACGGACGGGCACCGGTACCAGGAGGTGGGCACGCTCTACACGCTCGAGGGACGCGAGAAGGTGCCCGAGGACGAGTGGCCGTTTACCCGGATCATGCGCGAGCGCACGCCGGTCAGCGACGAGCGATACGTGCTGGAGCGTCCCGATGGGGAGGAGCGCTACATTCGCATCAACGGGGCGCCCCTCCACACTCCCGATGGCGAGGTGCGGCAGGTCGTCTTCTCGGTCGATGACATTACCGACCAGGTGGAGTACGAGCACAAGCTGGAGGCGGCCAAAGAAGAAGCCGAGCGGGCCAGCCGCCTCAAGTCGGCGTTCCTGACGAACATGAGCCACGATGTGCGCACCCCGCTCTCCTCGATACTGAACCTCGCCGAATTGCTGAGCCGGGAGGCGCCGGACGACTGCCAGGACCGCATCGACCTGATCGAGCGCAGCAGCTATCGCCTGCTCAACACCATCGACTCGGTGCTCGACCTTGCGAAGCTCGAGTCGGGGACCGTCGAGCCGGACTGGGAGTCTGTCGATCTTGCGGACGAGCTTCTGGGAACCGCCGAGATTTTTCAGCCGCAGGCCGACGAGCACGACCTCACCCTCCGCACGGACGTTGAGGAGCCCCTGACGGCCCGCCTCGATTCCTCGATGCTGCACCGCATTGCCGACAATCTGCTCAGTAACGCCCTCAAGTTCACGGAGCCGGGCGGAACGGTGACCCTTCGAGGGAGCGGCACCGACGACGCGGTGACGATTGAGGTTGAGGACACGGGCGTTGGCATCGCGGAGGACTTCCTGCCGGATCTGTTCGAGTCCTTTGCGCGGGGGCGGGGCCAGGCCGGGACGGAGGGCAGCGGCCTGGGCCTCGCCATCACGAAGCGTCTGACGGAAGTGATGGGCGGCACGATTGCGGTCGACAGTGAAGAGGGCGTGGGCACCACCGTCACTGTCCGCCTGCCCCGGCGGTAGGGCGTATCAAAGAACAGCGGGCGTCGCCATTTGTCTCTCAAGATCTTGTCTCGCACCATGGCCATCGGCTGGGGCATCCTCGGCACGGGAACCATCGCCCACCTCTTTGCCTCGGACCTTCGACTGCTGCCGCGGGCGCAGCGGGTGGCGGTGGGGTCGCGCTCGGAAGCCCGTGCCCGTACGTTTGCCGACCAGTACGACATCCCGAACCGCCATGGCAGCTACGCGGCCCTCGTGGCGGATCCGGAGGTGGACGTGGTGTACGTGGCCTCGCCCCACACACTGCACGCCGAGCACACGCAGATGGCGCTGGAGGCGGGCAAGCACGTCCTCTGCGAGAAGCCGCTCACGATCAACGAGGCCCAGGCGGAGCGCGTGATTGCCACGGCGCAGGCCGAGAATCGCTTCCTGATGGAGGCGCTCTGGACGCGCTTCTTCCCGGTGATGGACGACGTGCGCCGGCTGGTGCACGAGCAGCAGGCCCTGGGCGATCTCCGGCTCCTGCAGGCGGACATCGGCGTGGCCCAGCCGTTCGATCCCGACCACCGGCTCTACAACCCGGCCCTCGGCGGCGGGGCCCTCCTGGACCTCGGCATTTATCCGCTGTCGCTTGCGTTCGACCTTTTCGGGCCGCCGGACGAGGTGGCGTCCGACGCGGTGATTGGCGAGACGGGAGTCGACGAGCAGTGCGCCGTGGTCTTTCGCTACGAGGACGGGCGACAGGCCACGTGGCAGGCGTCGCTCCGAGCGGACCCGGGGCGCACCTTTACCCTGTCGGGCACCGAGGGGCGGCTCCACGGGCGGCGGGCGTGGTGGAAGGGGGCGCCGGTGGTGCACACGCGTCCGGACGGGACGGAAGAGGCCACGTACGCCCGTCCGTTCGAGGGCAACGGATACCAGTTTGAGGCGGCCCATGTGATGGAGTGTCTCCGGCGGGGAAACACCGAGAGCCCCGTACTGCCGCTGTCGGAGAGCCGGGCCTTTCTGCGGACGATGGATGCGCTCCGGGAGGCATGGGGCGTCGCCTACCCGAGCGAAGCGTAGCCCCGCCCCGTCTCTGTTCAACCGATCGCCCCGATGCGCTTATGGACGATTCCACGTCTCCATCCGAGGACGATCGGCTGGACCGGCTCGAAGCGCGGGTGGAGCGGCTGGAGCGGGCGGTGGCGGCACTCTACGACGCGGGGATCCCCGATCCCTCGTCCCCCGCCGACGCGCCTCCCAAGACGGCCTCCCCGCCCCCCTCGCCTCCGCGGGCAGACGGGGCCGAGGCGACGGCTCGTTCGTCGGCCGAGCGGGTCCTGTCGACGCTCGGGCTGCGGAGCGAGGACTGGCTCAGCTACGTGGGCATCGGACTGCTTCTCTTCGGCCTGGCGTTTCTGTTCAAGTACTCGATCGATCAGGGCTGGCTCGGGCCCGCGGTGCGCGTGGGGGTTGGGGCGACGACGGGGACCGCCCTGCTCGTTGCGGGCCTCCGGGTGTACGCGGAGCGTCGTCGGCTCCGGCAAATCCTGCTCGGGGGAAGCAGTGCGGTGTTCTACGGCACCGTGTTCGCGGCCTATCAGCTGTACGGGCTCCTCGGGTATCCGGGAGCGTTTGGGGCCATGCTCACGATTACCGTGTGCTCGATCGCGGGGGCCCTCCTGGAGGACGAGGCCGTGCTGGCCGTGGTGGGTACGGCGGGCGGGCTCGGGACGCCGTTTTTGCTGTACGCCGAGGTGGGCTCCGTGGCCGGGCTTGCGGGCTACACGTGGCTCGTGCTGGCGGGGGCCTGTGCGGTCTACCTCTCGCGCGGCTGGCGGTCGCTGCTGGCCGTGGCCGCGGGCGGCGGATGGCTCGTGCTCCTGGTGCCCTGTCTGGAGGCGGGCATCGGGGGCACGCGGCCGGACGGGGCGTGGGGGCTGCAGGCCGGCCTCGTGGGGGCGTGGATTCTGCTCGCCGGCACGCCGGTTCTCTGGTCCGTTCTGCGCGCCCGCACTCCCGAGCGCTGGCGGCGTCCGCCCGTGTCGGGGTGGGTCGAGCGCCTGCTCGCTGCGCGCCCGGTCGACGGGGTGGTAACGGCGTCGCCCCTCCTGGCCCTTCTGGGGAGCCGGCTGCTGTGGGGAGGCCCCGACGCGACGTGGGCCGCACTTGCGGGGCTGGGGGCCGTGGGGTACGCCGCGGCGTACGAGGCGCTCCGACACAGGCCGCTGCCCCGCCTCGCCTCCGCCCACGGGCTCGTGGCCGCGCTCCTCACGACCTACGGGCTGAGCGAGGCGCTGGGGGGCGCGACGCTGCTCCTGATGTGGGCCGTGGAGGCGACGCTGCTCCTCGCGCTCGCCGTTCGGTGGACCGACGCTCCGCTCCGCTGGGCGGGGCGGGCGC
>NCRC01000061.1 GCA_002894685.1 Salinivenus lutea | reverse complement strand
CCCTCGGCCGCCTCCCCCGCCGACCTGCCCGCCTCCCTGTCCGCCCTCCGCTCGCAGCTCTTCGCCCCCACTGGGCCGCCTCCCCCGCCGAGCGCGGAGCGTCGTGAGGACCGGTGGATCGCCCGCGACAAGGCACGGCACGTCGTGTTCAGCGGGCTCTGGACACTGTCCACACAGTACGTGCTCGTCAGCAAAGCCGACTGGGCCGAGGGCGAGGCCCTCCCGGTGTCCGTCGCGTCCAGCGCCACCATCGGCCTCCTAAAGGAGCTCTACGACGCCTCGCGCCCCACGGGCCGGGCCAGCGGCAAAGACCTCGCCGCCAACGCAGTGGGCATTGGACTGGCCGCCGGCCTGATCGCACTGTAGGCCCGCCCCGAGGCCGGCGCGCCGCTTCTCAGGGCCGCCGGGCGATTGCACTCAGGCAACAGCAGGCGCCCCGCTCCAGCCCCCCCTTTTCTGGGCGAACGGAATGAAAACGTTCTTACTCAGAAAAGCGCAGAAGCTCGTTTTTCAGAAAGATCGCCCGCAAAGCGAAGAAGTGGGCCGTTCGTACGCGGATAACGTAACAATCCTGTAACTGCGTAAGCGCTTCCATGAATTTTCTTGATGATATTCCGCTATTTGGCTACCGATATAATGAAAACGTTTTCTTCGAGGGCTCTCCCGGTCGACGTGGAGAGGGGCCGTTGGAGTGCCTTTCCCAGGGCCCTTGCCCCATTCTGTCATTTCGGAAAACAGGATCAAGCCCATGATTGACCAACCGATACGTTGCCATCGATCGCTCTTTTCTCGCGTCGGGGTGCTTGCGCTCGTGCTTCTGTTTGGGGTGTGGTCTGCCCCGGTCGGGGCCCAGGCCCAAGAGACGGGAACCATCACGGGAACCGTCGTGGACCAGAACGGCGAGACCCTCCCGGGGGCCCAGATTGTGGTCCTCGGAACGCAGCGGGGCAGCACGACGGACGCCAACGGCCAGTACAGAATCACGGGGGCTCCGACGGGCCAACTTGACGTGCGGGCCAGCTTCGTGGGGTACAAGCCCCAAACCCAGTCGATTCAGCTAGCGGCGGGCGAGACGGCGACCGTTGACTTCACGCTGAGCTCCGACCTTCTGCAGATGGAGGAGGCCGTGGTCACGGGATCGTTCACCGAGCGCTCCAAAATCGAGTCGAGCGTGGCGCTGACGACCCTCAACGCGGCGGGCATCGAGAGCGCCAATCCGCAGAGCACGGCGGACCTCCTCAAGAGCATTCCGGGCTTTTACGTGGAAAGCTCCGGGGGAGAAGGCGGCAACAACCTCTTCGCCCGCGGCATCCCGGCCGACGGCTCGTTTCGCTACGTGACGATGCAGGAGAACGGCCTCCCGGTCTTCAATTCGGCGGAGCTGGCCTTCGCCAATATCGACCAGCTCTATCGGGTGGACGAAACGGTGCGCCAGATGGAGGCCGTGCGTGGGGGCACCGGGGCCCTCTTCGCCTCCAACTCTCCCGCCGGCTTCATTAACTTTCGGAGCAAGACCGGCGGCGAAGAGATCGGCGGCACGGTGAAGCTAACCGGGGCCACGCGCGGCAAGGTGCGCACGGACCTCAACGTCGGCGGTCCGATTGGCGAGGACTGGCGGTTCAACGCCGGGGGCTTTTACCGCTACGACCAGGGCGTCCGCGACCCGGGCTTTCCCGGCAACCGGGGCGGTCAGGTCTCGGCCAACGTCACCCGCTTTCTGGACAACGGCTACGTCCGCGTCTACGGCCGCTACCTGAACGACAAAAACGTCTTCTACCTGCCCATTCCCCTCCAAAACCCCAGCGACCCGGAGGGCATCGACGGCTTCGACGCCAATTACGGCACCATGACGAACCGGGATGCGGGCCTTGCGCGCGTGCCGACGCCCGACGGCAGCGGGCGCGTCAACCGCGACCTGACACGGGGCGTTCACCCGGAACTCCGTTCGCTCCAGGCGGACTTTGTGTTCGACATCACGGACAACCTGACGCTGGAGAACAAGGCGCGGGCGATGCAGACCGACCTGACCTTCAATGCGATTTTCTCGCTTAGCAACCCGATGCCCGCGGACCTCTTTGCGGAGAATCAGATCGACAACTCGGTTGCCGACTTCAGCTACGACTACACGTACACCGACGACCCCTTCAATCCGTCGAACGCGAACGGCAACGGGCTCGTCGCCGAGACGGGGTGGTGGCACGTCGACAAGCCGATGAGCGACTTTACCAACCAGCTTCAGCTGACCTACGACACCGACACCCACTCGCTCAACGCCGGGGCCTACTTTACCAGCTACGGCATGAGCGAGCTCTGGCACTGGCACGACATCCTGACCGACGTGCAGGGGAACCCGCGCATGCTGGACCTGACCGTTACGGATACGGGAGGCGACACCTACCAGGTCACCGAAAACGGCTTCACGCAGTACGGCTCCACCTACCTCAACCACCAGGCCGACGCCACGAAGATTGCGTTCTACGCCGGCGACGAGTGGCAGGCCACGGACCGGCTCCGCATTGACGTGGGGGGACGGCTGGAGCATGCGAGCTTTGTGGGCAACACCGAGGGCGGACAGGAGGTGAACCTGGACGGAGACCCGAACACCCTCTTCGACAACGGGACCCTCGTGGGCAGCAATTCCGTCTCGTCGTACCAGCACGACTTCACGGAGTGGGCACTCTCGGGCGGCCTTAACTACCGCCTCTCGGAGCAGTACGCCGTGTTCGGTCGGTTTACGCGCGGCTTCCGGATGCCCGACTTCGACCAGTGGGCCTTCTCGCCGGATGTGGAGGGGGACGTGGAAGAGGTGCTGCAGGGCGAGCTGGGGATCAAGATCAATACCCCCAACGTCGGAATTTTCGCCACGGCGTTTTACAGCTCCCTCACCAACATTCCGTTCACCGACGAGGTGGTCGTGGGGGGAGACATCGTGCAGCAGCGCCGCTTTGCCAACAGCCTGACGGCCGGCCTGGAACTGGAGGCCAGCGCCCAGTACGGGGACTTCTCGGGCGACCTGACGGCCACGTTGCAGCAGCCGGAATACCGTGACTTTGAGTTTAGCCTCGACGAGGACGGCGACGGCTCCCTGGAGGACTTCGACTTCACCGGCAACCGGGTCCGCCGCATTCCCCGATACGTGGTCACCGTGCGCCCGCAGTACGACCTCGGGATTGTGACGGCGTCGGTGTCGGGCCGCTTCTACGATGAACGGTTTACGGACGATGCCAACAACACGACCCTTCCGGCCTACTACGTGCTCGACGCCTCGTTGACGTCCGAGCAGGGACCCGTGACCCTTAAGGTGGCGGGCACCAATCTGACGAACGCCATCGGTCTGACCGAAGGCAACCCGCGCGTCGGACAGGTGGTGGGGGTTGAGCAAGACATCTACATGGCCCGCCCGATCCTGGGGCGTCGCTTCTCGGCCAGCGTCACGTATCGTTTCTAGTGAGCGCGACCGTCCGAGCAGACCAAAAAAAACGCACCGGTTGTCTCTCCTCCGAGGACGGCCGGTGCGTTTTTTCTGCTCCCGGGGCCCGCGGTGGGCGATGATTCCCGCACCGCGCCGCCCCAGCAGACCCACCCCAACACGCGCCTTCCTCGCCTAGCGTCGCGGCTGTTTCTATGCCTACCTTCGAACTCACCACGCTCGACATCTCGATGGTGGTGGCCTACGTGGTCCTCATCGTCGGCATCGGGTTTTACTTTTCTCGCCACCAGGAGTCGACGGACGACTACTTCCTGGCCGGTCGGTCGCTGACCTGGAGCGTCATCGGGTTCTCGCTGTTCGCGTCGAACATGTCCACGAGCAGCCTCGTGGGGATGGCCGGCGACGCCTACGCCTACGGGATTGCCGTCTACAACTACGAGTGGATGGCCGCCCTCGTCCTCATCATCTTCGCGGTGTTTTTCCTGCCGTTCTACCTGCGGGCCGAGGTCTTTACCATGCCGGAGTTTCTGGAGCGGCGCTACGACGCACGGTCCCGCTACTACTTTTCGGCCGTCACCGTACTCGGCAACATCGTCATCGACACCGCCGGGGCCCTCTACGCCGGGGCCCTCATCATCCAGATCATCTATCCGAGCTTCCCGATGTGGCAGTCGGTCGTCATCCTGGCCATCCTGTCGGGCCTCTACACCATCGCGGGCGGGCTCAAGGCGGTCGTCTACACCGACGTGATCCAGGCGGTGCTGCTCATCGGCGCTTCGATTGTGGTCTCGGCCATCGCCTTCGCCAAGGTGGGCTCCTGGCAGGCCGTGGTCGACGCCACGCCGCCGGACATGCTGCGCCTCGTGCAGCCGATCGACGACCCGGTGCTGCCCTGGCCCGGCCTCCTCACCGGCGTCTTCCTGCTCGGGTTCTATTTCTGGGGCACCAATCAGTTTATGGTGCAGCGCACCCTGGGCGCCAAGAACCTCGACCACGGGCGCTGGGGCGCGCTCTTCGCGGGCTTCCTCAAGGTGCCGGTCATCTTCATCATGGTGCTCCCCGGCACCTTCGCCCGCGTGATCTACGGGCCGGAGGCCATCGAAAAGGCCGACATGGTGTTTCCGACCATGCTGTTTGACCTGCTGCCCGTGGGCATCCGCGGCCTCATCCTCGCGGCCCTGGTGGCGGCCATCATGTCGAGCGTCGACTCGACCCTGAACTCGGCCTCCACGCTCGTCACGATGGACTTCGTCAAGAAGTGGAAGCCGGACGCCAGCAACCGCGTGCTCGTTATCATCGGGCGGATCGTGACGGGCGTATTTATGCTGCTGGCGGCGGCGTGGGCACCGGTCATCCTCGACTTTCCGTCGCTCTGGCAGTACCTGCAAACCGTGCTGGCCTACCTGAGCCCCCCGGTGGTGGCCTGCTTCGTGCTCGGCCTATTCTGGACCGGTGCCAACCGGGACAGTGCCTTTGCCGGCCTCATCGTGGGGCACATCGCGGCGGTCCTGCTGGCGGTGGCCGAGTGGCAGATTGCGGGCTTCAGCATTCAGTTCCTCTACATCCCGGCCATCCTGTTCGTGGTGAGCGGCCTCACGATCGCCGTGGTGAGCTGGAACGGAGAGGCCCCGGACCCGGCCACCATTGAGGAATACACGTGGAATCCGTCTCACATTGAGCGCGAGCTGGAGCACATGGCGAGCCTTCCCTGGTACAAAAACTTTCTTGTTCAGTCCGGCGGCCTCCTCGCCGCAATCGCGATCGTCTTCCTCCTGTTCTGGTAGCTCCTGTTCGCGAGGACGAACGCCTGGCCGCGCAGACCATAGGGGCGTTCCGGGGCGAACGGCGAGCGCCGCGGCCCTAACCCACCGTACCGATACGGACAAGCACAACATTCTTCCATGGCGACCCTGAACGACGTGGCGCGGGAGGCGGACGTGTCGGTCTCTACGGTCTCCCGCGTCTTCAACAACCCCGAGAAGGTGCACCCCGACACCCGCGAGGACGTCCGGACGGCGGCCGAGATGCTGGGCTACCAGCCCAGCCGCGTGGCCCGCCGCCTCCGCCTCAAGGAGGGCGACGCCAACATGATCGGGCTCGTGATCCCCGACATCCAGAATCCCTTTTTCGCCGACGTGACCCGAGGGGTCGAGGACGTGGCCCGCGACAACGACTACGCCCTTATCCTGAGCAACTCGGACGAGGACCCCGATCAGCAACGCCTGGCCGTCGACACGCTCAAAACCGAATCGGTGGACGGGGTCATTGTCCCGCCCGTCAGTGCCGACGACCCGGAGATCAACCGGCTCCTGGACGACGGCATCGCGGTCGTGTGTGTCGACCGGCGGTTGGAGAATTCGCGCGTCGACACGATCGTGTCCGACAACCGGAAGGGGGCGTACGAGGCGGTCTCCCACCTCATCGAGCTCGGCCACGAGCGCATCGGATTCATTGGGGGCATCTCGCGCATTTCGACCAGCACCGAGCGCCGGGAAGGATACGAACAGGCCCTCCGCGAGCACGATCTGCCGGTCGATCCGGCCCTCATCAAGGAGGGCGAGTCCCGTCGGGAACGGGGCACGTATCTCACGAACGATCTGCTCGACCTGGACGCCCCCCCAACGGCCCTCTTTACCGGAAACAACCTCACGACCCTCGGCGCCCTCTCGGCGATCAACGTTCGGGGGCTGAACGTGCCCGAGGACGTGGCCCTGGTGGGCTACGACGACATCCCGTGGCCGATGGCCCTGAACCCGCCCCCGACCGTGGTGGACCAGCCCGGCTACGAGATGGGGCAGCGCGCGGCGCGGATTCTTCTGGATCGCCTGGCCCACCCCGACCGCGCCCCGACCCTCGTCACCCTCCAGCCCAAGCTCGTCGTGCGGAAGTCGTGCGGGGCGGCGGCCGAAGCGGAATAACCCCGCCCTGCTGCCGAACAGTCGCCCGCCAGACC
>NCRC01000007.1 GCA_002894685.1 Salinivenus lutea | reverse complement strand
CTTGGGACGCGGCTCGGAGGGGGCGGGGGCGGCCGCCCGCAGTTGGCCTCCGCGGGGGGACGGGACACGGAGAAGCTGGACGAGGTGCTCGCGTCCGTCCCCGATCTGGTGCGTGATCAGCTGTCGTAGATCGCGAAATCCCCCCGGTTCCCGTGCCCCTCCGTTCCGAAAAGAATGGCACGGATCGCCGGTCCGAACGCAGCCCGAGGCGCCCGCCGACCGTCCGATCCAGCCTGTGCTTGGAATTGGGCCGGGGAAACTGATGCGGCCGTGGTGTGCGTCGGGCCGTGGCGAGGCGCCTTCCTAAAGCCATCCCGAAGTCCCGCAGGGACGCAGCGGGAAGATCTCCTTGACGCCCCATTCACGTTCAACCCAGGGAGGATTCCGCCCTCCGACAAGCGCACCATCCCGAAAATGCGCAGAGCGGGCGGGGCAGCGGAAACGTTCGACACAGGAGTCGATGAAAGGAATGTCTGTTTTGATCAGCGACTGCTTCCCATGCGTCCCCTCCGCTTCCTTGTCGTCTTCCTCGGGGCCTTTGTCCTGGGGGCGATCGTTCGGGGGGGCAGCGTGCAGGGATCGGCGTCGCCGGATGCTACCCTCAGCTCTCCACGTCTGGAGACGGAGGCGCTCCCGGGCATCTCTTCTGTCTCCGCGGACCTAAATCCCTGGGGGCGCCTCCCTGCCGCTGAAAACAACCGGTGGTCCGGGGACGCCGAAGAGGAGGAGTCGGCCGACGGGGCCCCGTTCCTGGTCGTCTCGGCCCGCCGTTTGGGGCCGAAGGTCCCGCAGGTCCGTAGCCCCGGACGCACGTCCGTCCCCCTCGTGCGGACGTGCGCCGAACTGTGTGTCTTTCTGTGCTGATCCTCGTCCGGGTGCACCGTGTGCCCCTGGTTCTTCGGGGGAGAGGTCGTTCAGCCTCCCGTTAGGACGGAGAGAAGGCCGTCGAAGGGGAGGTGCACCCGATCCATCGTTTCCGCCGTCGTTTCTCGGTGGCGGAGATCTCCCTCCTTTCGTGACCGGACCGTACCCACACGGTCCGTATCCTGACGGACAAGTACGAGGCATCAGCCATGACGACTGACGAACCATCCTCCCACGACGACGCACATAGCGAAGACACGTCCACCCGTCTCGCTTTCAATTTCTTTATGGGGACCCTCCTGTTGGCCCTGCTCTCGGCCTTCTGGGTGCTGTTTCAAATGGCGTTTCTGTAGCAATCGGACAGGGCGTCGGCCCGGGAGCCGACAGCGGAGGCTCGGGCCGGTGCCTGTTCGTTTTCACCACCGACTGTTTTAGGCATGAAAAATCGACTGCACAATGACGCAACGACGAAAGACCAAACTGCTTGTTTTCCTCGGGGTCGCGGACCTTGCCTGTTTTGCGCTTGGCAACATGCAGTACGGGGACATCTGGAGCGGGCTTGGGGTCGTCGGTCTCCTGCTATTGCTGGCGCTCTTTGAGTATCTGTAGGGCGCCGGAACGCATGCCTCCAGCCAGAGGTATTGCATAGCCGACAAATCAACGGTGGGGTGGCAGAGCCTGGCTGATTGCACCGGTCTCGAAAACCGGAGGGGCTGCCGTCAATATCGCCCTTCAGCGTCGACGAGGGCTGCTTCCGAGCGGTTATCTGCTTCTGCGATAGCAGAATGATAGCAGACCGCTCCATCTCATGGCCTCTCTCGTCCAGCAGCGAGGACGCTACTATGCACAGTTCTACGACTCCGGTCGGGAGCCCGACCGCAAACGCATCCCCCTGAAGACCAGTCGCAAGAAGACCGCCCGTCGTCTCCTTGGTCGCGCCGAAGACCAGTTCGCCCTCGGCGAGTACGACCCGTGGACCGATGGGCGCGAGCACGAGCTCTTCGGGTGGACCCCCGAACCCGAGGCAGACCTCTCGACGCTGGGCAAAGCGCGTGGCGCGTTTCTCGAGTCCAGCTCCCATCTTCGCGCGTCGACGCTCCGGACGTACCGGGAGGTGCTGCGCCTATTCGTCCGACACATGGGCGCGGACTTCCCGACGCGGGACCTCAGGGCAAAGCATATCCAGGAGTGGATCGACGAGAAGGACATCGCCGATGCCACGAAGCGCAAGTACGTCAAGCACGTCGGCTACCTCGTCCGTCACCTCGTCGAGGAAGGCTGGATGGAAGAGGATATCACCAAGCAGGTTGATCTCCCGAAGCGCGTCGAGACCCCGCCCAAGTCTCTGACCCGCGAGCAGCAGCGGAAACTCCTACAGGTCATTCAGGCGCACCACCAGCGTTACGTCACCGACGGCCGGTACAACACCTACCCATATCTATTGCTTCTGGTACGGCTGAATCCAATGATGGGCCTGCGGCGCGGAGAACTCATCCGACTCCGGTGGGACGAGGGGCCGGTGACAGTCAATCTGGATGCCCGCACGGCCCACGTCACGAGTGACGAAAACTTCGCGACGAAACAGGGACGTGGACGTGTACTGCCATTGCCGCACAGGGCCGTAGAGCCTCTTCAGGAGGCAAAGCGTCGGTCTCCGGAGGGATGCCCCTACGTGTACCACAACGCCGGCGAGAGGCTCAAGGAAAGCGCCTTAAGCCACGCGTTCTGCCGGTTCAAGCGCGAGGCCGATCTACCAGAGCACATCAACCTCCATTCGACTCGCCACGCCTTTGGGACTCGCCTCGCAGAAGGAGGGACGCCCATCCACGAGATCAAACGCCTCATGGGCCACAGCACGACCAGCGTGACAGAGCAGTACATGCACGCGAGTCCCGATCAAGGGCATCACTACGTCGATGCGGCATTCGACTAACTCGGTGTGGCCGTCTTGACATCCGACTTGTATGGTCGTAAGATCTTACGATAAACAAATTAACGAAAGGCCAAATCAAATACCTACTTCATAAAGCACGTGATTTGTTATGAATGATCCGAGTCCCGATGACGCGAACGATAATGCGGAGGATGAAACCGTTCGTTTCACCTTCGATATGCCTGCCGATCTCCATCAGGCCCTCAAAGTCCAGGCGTTCGTCCACGAGGAGCGTTCGATGAAGGACATCGCGAACGAAGCCGTCGAGCTCTACCTTAAGATTAATCAATGATCGTATAGTCGTGAAATCACAAGATCGGACCAGGAGCAATAATCTGAGAGCAGCAGACTTCTAGCTGGATGTCGATCTGGACACGACCTTCTCCTCCGGGTTTTTCACTTCTCCCGGTCTCACTCAGCTGAACGAGAAGCCACAACGCCTCGCGGCGGGTTTCAGGGACAGGCAAGAGGTGCGGTCCAAGGTGCTTCGGAAAGGCTTCTGGTTCGGAAAAGGGACGCATAGCGGAGAAATGACATTCGCAGAGGTGCGCCTTGTAGACACGCCGGAGAGCCAAAGCATAACGAAGCCCCACCGTCCTACTCGGACGATGGGGCTTCATATCTCGTATCTCCGCGTGTGCGGAGTCACCACCACGTCGAGGTTCTGCTTGGCGATCTCGTCCGGTCTATCTCCGCGTGTG
Organism: Salinivenus lutea; assembly: GCA_002894685.1. Lineage (GTDB taxonomy): Bacteria > Bacteroidota > Rhodothermia > Rhodothermales > Salinibacteraceae > Salinibacter > Salinibacter luteus. The sequence continues at coordinate 149,651 of NCRC01000007.1, read as the reverse complement.
CGGAGTCACCGAACTGCAAGACGAGCCGTCTTACATTATCCGGGGTTTATCTCCGCGTGTGCGGAGTCACCAGGATGCGAATGGAGACCCTGTGACTGGGGAAGGGTCTATCTCCGCGTGTGCGGAGTCACCCGCAGTAGTGCCCCGACTACTCCGATGGAATGGGGTCTATCTCCGCGTGTGCGGAGTCACCGCCGAGGAGGTGGGGATTGAGAAGAACGTGACGGGTCTATCTCCGCGTGTGCGGAGTCACCGTGAGCGGGACGGCCGGGGCCTCTACCGTGATGGGTCTATCTCCGCGTGTGCGGAGTCACCCCTGCGCCACATTGTCGCACAGGGGGCAAAGAGAAAGGGCCCGCCGAGGCGAGCCCAAAACTTCTTTTTACTACGTCACTTATCAGTATAGCAAAATCGCCCCCCGGGTCGTCAAGGGGTTACCGTGACGATCACGTAAATACGGCATTAGAGAGCCGGCTGCACGAGCTGGGCGCACTTGAACGTCGCCACCGCATCTCGCTCGCAGTATCGGCGCACCTTCTCCGGCTCTCCATTTTCGATGGCCGGGGCCACGTCCGATCCGTCAAACTCTCCTTTCGGCGACTCGACCCCGAGGTGGTCGCACAGGTCCGCGAGGCTGTACCACGGCGCGTCCCAGACGTTGGCGAGGTCAAGGTGACTCTCCGTCTGGTACTTGTGGGTGCTCAGGATGCCCTTGTTCGTGGGCGAGATGCCGTGCCGTGTCGACCGGGCGCTCAGAAATGGGACGTCGAACCGCTTGCCGTTGCAGGTAATCCACTGGATGCCGCCGCCAGCGTGGCGGGAGAGCTTCTGGATGTCCTTCCAGAACTCCTCCAGCATGTCCGCCTCCTCGTCCTGCGAGGAAGCGACCCAGCTGTGGGGGTTTCGGTAGCCGTCGTCCAGATCTCCGGCCACAGCCGAGATGCAGCAGATCCACCCGAGCATCGGATGGAGGCTCGCGGCCTTCGACTTGATCTCGTCGGAGGGCTCTTCCATTCCGTCCTCCATCCTATGCTCATACTCCTTTCGGTGACGCTGCCGATGGCTTTCCGAAAGCTCTTCGTATGGGCGAGGGCAGGTCTCGATGTCCCAGGCGACGTGTCGAGTCATTGAACGGAAGGGAGAATGGAGAGAAATACTGAGGAATGAACCGCTGAGCCCGAGGATTTAACTCCGTCTCGGAAGGGCTCGGTCCGGGGCCACTCTACAGTGTGAAGATAGAAGCGGGAACTGCGAGGATGCTTGAAGCGGTTCCGCGATGTGTCTTGGGAATGTCTATTTTGTCTGTAGGGGGTTAAGTGGTTTCTGCTATAAGTCCTCAATCGAGTGGTCCGGGTCGGCAATGAGTTCAAGGAGCCGCAGGTAAAGGTCCTCGCCGTAGAGTACGTCGACGTTCTCACTGTGCTCATGCTGGAGTTCTGTGAGGTAGCTCTCAACCTCCTCAGCAAGATCGGTTGCAAAGGTCACTAACAGGCCGGCGTCGACATTTCGCTCCTCGAAGGCTCGCTCGATCTGCTTTAGACCGCGGAGTTGCCGTTCGGTACCCCTGTGAAATTTGACCTGAACGGCGACAGTGGAGCTGAGCCCGTAACCGAGTACAACTTCTGTCTCGAGGTCCGCTCCCCGCTCGTTGGGCCCAGCGGTCCAGTCGACATCGAGCCCGTCATTTCGGAGAAGCTCCAGCACGAGACGCTCAGCATCCCGATTTTCCAGCGAGTCTGTGACAAGTGAGTGCAACGAGTCCGCGAGGGAGAGGCGCCAATTGTCAATCTTCTCTTTGAAGGCTTCTGGAGTGCTTGCCTCCGACGGATCGAGATCCGCGAGATTGATGACCGACTCTTTGTGTTTAAGTGTTCGCCGGATCGGATGCTGCTCCCGGTTTAGAGCCCGCACCATGGGAGTAGGTACATCCCCTGCGTTCTTATGGTAAGACCCGATCGGCTCGACAGGAAGAATGTGACCATGGTCGCTGGTTCGGCCGCTGATCGAGAAGTCATAATCCCCTACGATGCGCACCAGCGCGAAGTGGTCACTATCAGGGACGTTTTTCACGACCGCAATGTCATCGACCTCGATGCGAGTGAGCATGGCCTTGCATCGGCTCCAGGCCGATTCTTGGCGGTCCGTGAGCGGTTGATTACGCCCCTTCTGTTTCTGAATCAACCGCAAGTCTAAATTATCCTGGTAGCCCCATCCTTGCCGGAGGCGTCCATCCTCCAGTTCACTCGCAAAAATCTCTTGGTTGTCACGATCGATATTCCAGAACCAGCAATTCATAAGCGAGCAGCAGTTCCTTGGATTTGAGTAGAGAGGAAAAAGACTCGTTCAGTCGAAGTGCCGTGCGGGAAAATACAGTTGGTAAGAACGAGTCCTGGTCCATACTTTTCGGCTGGCCTTCCAAAAATCAACAACCACTCTGGCCGGAGTGGTGGTGCTCAGAGCACGCGCTTCATTTCCGTAGTTGTATTGGTTGCATGGAAAACCACAGCGAAATCACCAGCTTCATCTGGGGCACGGCGGACCTGATCCGCGACTCCTTCAAACGTGGGAAGTACCAGGACGTCATCCTGCCCTTTACAGTCCTCCGGCGAATCGATAGCGTCCTGGAACCAACCAAGGACGAGGTGCTGGAGACGTACCACAAGTACAAGGGGGAGTTGGACAACATGGAGAAGCTGCTCCGCAAGAAGGCGGGGTATGCGTTCTACAACACGTCCAACTACACCTTTGAGCGGCTTCTGGAAGAAGACCCAGGCCAACTGGCCTCCAACTTGCGGACGTACATTTCGGGCTTCTCCGAGAACATGCGGGACGTGATCGAGAAGTTCGACTTCCGCAACACAATCGACAAGCTGGAGCAGGCCGGGCTTCTCTACCAGGTGATGGAACGGTTCAAAAACGTGGACCTCCATCCCGACACCATTTCGAACGAGGAGATGGGCCTCGTCTTCGAGGAGCTTATCCGCAAGTTCAACGAGGCCCTCGATGAGAACCCCGGCGAGCACTTCACCCCGCGAGAGGTCGTGCGGCTGATGACCGAACTCGTGCTGGCCGGCGACCGAGACCAGCTCGACAAGCCGGGAAAGGTGAGCACGGTGTATGATCCGTGTTGCGGAACCGGCGGGATGCTCACCGCTGCCCGTGACCGCATCCACGAGATCAACGAGGACGCTAAGATTTACCTCTACGGGCAGGAGGTGAACCCAGAGACCTACGCCGTTTGCAAGTCGGACCTTTACCTGAAGACCGAGGGCGGAAAAGACGCCGATCGCATCGCGTTCGGGTCCACCCTGTCCGATGACGCCCATCGGGGCGAGCGCTTCGACTATCAGCTTGCAAATCCGCCGTACGGCAAGGACTGGAAGCGGGACAAAAAAGAAGTCAAGCAAGAAGCCGATCGTGGGGCCGCCGGGCGGTTCGAGGCTGGTACGCCGCGCATCTCCGACGGGCAACTGCTGTTTTTGCAGCACATGATCTCCCACATGAAACCCCGCCATAAGGGCGGCGGTCGTGTGTCGATTATTATGAACGGGTCACCGCTTTTTACCGGCGATGCGGGGAGCGGAGAGAGCGAGATCCGGCGATGGCTCCTGGAAAACGACTGGGTAGAGGCCATCATCCAACTGCCGGAGCAGATCTTCTACAACACCGGTATCTCGACCTACGTGTGGGTCGTCTCTAACGACAAGGCCGAGCGCCGGCAGGGCAAGGTGCAGCTCATCGACGCGTCGGACCTTTGGGAGCCGATGCGCAAGAGCCTCGGCGACAAGCGGCGCTACATCGCGGAGGGGGAAGACGACGACCCGAATCAGGTATCCGAAATCGTCGGGCTCTATGAAGCCTTTGACCGCGCTCGCCAAAACGGAGAGATGGACGACCGCGTCCAGATCTTCGATGTGGAGGACTTTGGCTACCGGAAGATCCGCGTCGAGCGGCCGCTCCGCGTGAACCTGCGTCCGTCGCCGGACCGGATCGAAAACGTGTGGGACAAGCGCTACTTCGGACGGCTAGACAAGGAGGTACAGGAGCAGGTTGTAGAGATGCTCCATGACATGAAGGACCGCGTCTACGAGGACTACGCGGCGTTTCGTTCACACCTGAAGAAGGAGCTCGATGCGCGTGATATTTCGATTCGCAAAAAGAAGCGAACAGACATCCTGGAGGCTCTATCCAAGAAAGACCCGGAGGCCAGGCCGGTCCGAGATACGAAGGACCGCCTCGAGTCGGACACCGACCTACGGGACTATGAGCGCGTCCCGCTGAAGGAAGACGTGTTTGAGTACTTCGAGCGGGAAGTGAAGCCGCACGTCGAGGACGCATTCATCGACGAGGACTACACCGACGAGCAGGACGGGAAGGTGGGACGGGTCGGTTACGAGATTAACTTCAACCGCTACTTCTACGAGTATGACCCGCCGCGCCCGCTCGACGAGATCGAGGCGGATCTTCAGGAGGTCCAGCGCGACATTATCGAGATGATGGGGGAGATGACCACATAAGCGCCGCCTCTGATTACACGGCCGACTGAGGCATATCTCTCCCAGAACCGGATCCGTGAGTGCTTATCTCTATGACGTCGACTTCCATTTCCGCCAATGAATGGCCCGATAATGAACACGACCGAATCCACAGATACGTTGGAGACTACCGATACTTACTCGAAGTACGACGATTACAAAGACTCAGGAGTTGAATGGGTTAGAGAAATTCCTTCGCACTGGGAGTCGGTCAAGTTCGCCTACATGATAACTAACTCCAATGCGGGTGAGGTGATTGATAAAACGCACTGGGGAGAAGGTGATGAGCTGCTGTATTCTTGTCGTCGGACGCCGATCCAGTCGTCATTTAGTGACTTTCCCGATGATAGGCGTGCTACGGAGAAAGACCTGCTGGTCACGCGCAATGGTACTCCGTATGTGCACCTTCCCGAAGAGGGCGACATTTACACCAATGTAGTACAACGTCTTGAAATCGCAGAGGATCTAGATCGTCGCTTTGGGTGGTACTGTCTTTCTCAGGCGGCTCACACATTGCAGGGAGTCGGCGACATAATAGAGAGTTTCAACCTGTCGACATGGCGTAATCTACGTGTACCGCTCCCACCGCGTGACGAACAGCGCGCCATCGCCGCCTACCTTGACCGCGAGACGGAGCGCATCGACGCGCTCATCGAGAAGAAGGAGCAGCTGATCGAGCTGCTGGAGGAGAAACGCTCGGTTCTCATCAGCCGCGTCGTCACGAAGGGGCTAGACGAGGATGTCGAGATGCAGGATAGCGGGTTGGAGTGGCTGGGTGAGATTCCGGCAGAGTGGGGAACGGCGAAGCTCAAATTCCTCTCGCCAGAAATAACTGTCGGAATCGTCGTCAAGCCCACCCAGCACTACAAGCCAAATGGAGTTCCTGCGCTCAGATCTTTGAATGTGACCGAGCGCGGTTTGGACTCAGAGAATCTGGTCTACATCGGGGAGGCTGATAACAAGGAGTTACAGAAATCCCGTATTTGGAAAGACGACCTTGTTTCAGTTCGTACTGGCCAGCCTGGTACTACTGCCGTCGTTGATGAGAGATTTGACGGCGCGAACTGCATTGACTTGATAATTATCCGACGTTCTGAAGCTTTCGAGTCCGACTATCTGAGCTACTTTCTCAATTCCATTCCAGCGAAGGGGCAGTATGGAGCTGGTTCAGAGGGTGCTATCCAGCAGCACTTCAACGTGGATACAGCCAAGAACCTCAAAACCCCAGTTCCTCCGATAGAAGAGCAGAGGCGCATAGCGCGTTCTCTCAACGGGCGCACCTCCAAACTCGACTCCCTCATCAATAGAGTTGAGAACGGGATTGATCGGTTGAAAGAGTACCGTACCGCGCTCATCTCAGCGGGGGTTACAGGCCAGATCGACGTGCGGAAGAAGGTATCCGAAGAAGCTCACCTCTAAAGACGCTTTCTCACCCTTCAGTCCATTCTCGTGCCGTTAGATCCAGATTTGTGGCGAGCCCGACATTCCGGTCATTCAGGTGAACGTGACGGCGATCCGCGTAGCGCCTATGAACGAGACCGGTCGCGCGTGATCCATTCGGCAGCGTACCGGCGCCTTCAATCCAAAACGCAGGTTCTCGGCATTCGGGAGGGTGATTTCCACCGTACGCGCCTGACCCACACGATGGAAGTGGCACAGATCGCGAGGGGAATTGTCCTCAAGTTGCGTAAGGAAAACCCGTCGCTCTGGGAAGAGGATTCGGAATCCGTTCTCCCCGACCTCGAACTGATCGAGACGATCGGCTTTTGCCACGATCTCGGCCATCCCCCATTCGGCCATAGTGGGGAGCGGGCACTAAACTATGTCATGCGGGACCACGGCGGTTTTGAGGGCAATGGCCACTCCTTGCGGCTCGTCGCAAACCTGGAGTCGCGCAAGTCAGGATATGGTCTGGATCTCACGCGGAGAACCCTCCTCGGCATTCTGAAATACCCGGCCTCCTACTGCGAAGCGCGAAATCCCGAGCAGAACGTAGGACAAACCGACGAGCCGGCACCGGGACTCAAACCGCCGAAATGCTACCTGGACACGGAGTCAGATGTCGTCGACTGGGTCGTTTCGGGATTCGAGGACGAGGATCGTGAGCGCTTTCATGATGGGTCCGAAAAATGGGAGATTGAACCGGGAGAAGAAGGAGAGCATGGCGAAATCCGATATGCTTCGTTAGACACGGAGATCATGGAAATCGCCGACGACGTCGCTTACGGCGTCCACGACCTCGAAGACGGAATCGTGCTGAACCTGATCTCCGAAGAAGATGTGAGGAAACGTCTGGAGAAGGCAGACAGCGATCCTCAAGAGGGCTTCGAGTGGGGCATGGAGAAAGAGGTGCTCGACCGGCCTTTCGCAGAACTGCTGCAAGATCTGTTCGGTGGGAATGGAGATGACCGGAAGGAGGCAACTGGAGCCCTTGTCAATTCTCTTGTCTCATCGGTCACAGTCGACAAACACGAGGTCTTCGATCATCAATTGCTGGATCACCACCTTGAACTTGGGACGCCAGAGCGCGCCTTCCTCGACGTGCTCCAAGACATTGCCGAGGAACAGGTGATCTTCACGCAGCAGGTACAGACATTGGAGCACCGCGGGCGTCTTATCATTCGCAAGCTGTTTGAGGCCCTTGACTCTGATCCAACGTCTCTCCTCGATGAGAACCAGCAGGCGGCATACCGCGAAGCCACGAGGTCCGGCTGCGAATCTGACCGCAAGCGCGTCGTGTGTGACTATGTCGCCGGGATGACGGACGAGTACGCAACTCGAATGTACGAGCGTCTCTTCGTACCCCGCGAAGGAACTGTTTTCGACCGCCTATAAACCAACTGCTTTGATCCGCGATGTCTAGTGATAGCGATGCTGGAGTTACCGATGCTGATTCTGTCGAGAGGGTGAAAAGTGACGCGACGAATGAGAATCAGCAGGTCACCGACAAAACTCCTCATCCACAAGAGCCCCCTATCAACCTCATCATCGATCGTGTCGCTGATCGAGCGGAACCGCTGATAGAGATCTTCAAGACGTTTGCGGAGCGTTCTGCCCAGGCACAAGAGACAAAGGTCAAGTTCCGGATAGGAATGACTTTAGTTGCAGTCATAACTGTTCTCGTCCTGGTTGGGACGGCGGCTTTCTTGACCTACGTAGGACGGATTGGTGGTTCGACGTTTAGCTTCCTACTGGGGCTGATAATCGGCTATATGCTCACCTTCATTCGGGACGCCATCGGACCAACTTCTACAGACGAACTCTAGGCTACCTTACTACCGCGCTACCGTTCAACTCTGTTGAGTCGACATGGAGGATGCACCGACACCTAAAGCATTTATTTCCTACAGCAGAACTGACGCTGACCACATCAAGTGGGTCGTCAACCTCGCGCAGGAACTTGTCGAAAACGGTGTAGAAGTCATTCTCGACGAGTGGGATCTGCAGGAGGGACAGGACCTCTACGCTTTCATGGAGCAGGCCGTGACCGACCCAGAAGTGGATAAGGTGGTCATCGTTTCAGACGAAGAATATGCGCGGAAGGCTGATGAGCGTGAAGGTGGGGTGGGTACTGAGACACAAATCATCTCGCAAGATCTCTACGATGAAGAGGTGGACCCCGATGATCCACAACAGAAATTTGCTGCTGTGGTCGCTGAAAGAGATGAGGGTGGAAGTGCTCACCTTCCCACCTACATGGGAAGTCGGCTGTACATTGATATGTCGACACCGGATCTACGTAGGGATAATTTTGAGCAGTTGGTACGCTGGCTATACGATGAGCCTATCAGTGAGGAACCAGAATTAGGAAAACCACCGGCCTACATCCTTCAGGATGAAGGGCCGGAGTTGGGCACCAATTCACGAGCTCGTCGCGCGAAGAAACTGCTCCGCGATGGCGATTCCGCAGCCCTGGGTGCACTGCGAGAGTATTTTAAGACATTCGCAGAAAACCTCGAGCGGTTCAAAGTTGAGTCGGATAGCCGTCGTCTTCCCCCTGAGGACGTTTTAGAAAGCATCGACAGTTTTCAGCCATTCCGAAACGAGGCCGTTGAGGTTTTTGCGACCCTCGCTGATTACTGGCCCGGAGACGAAGCAGGGCAGATCCTGCATGAATTCTTCGAGCAGCTCCTCCCTTACATATTCACCGAGGGACCAGGCCGATCTCACGGCACCTCAGTCGATAATTTCGCTTTTTTCGTTCGGGAACTCTTTTTATGCGCAGTAGCCGTACTGTTGGACAGGCAGAGATTTGAGACGGTCGAACTTTTGATGACTCGCAGCTACCACGTTGAGGATGACGTGGCCGGGCGGGTTGAGCTTCAGCATTTCACGGCTTTCCGCCCCTACCTTGAGTCCCTAGAAGAGCATCTAGACCACAACCGCATCAACAAGGTCTCAGACCTGATGGCCGAACGTGCAGGACAGAAAGGTCCCGAAAATCGTGACCTCATGCAGGCAGATCTAGTCCTGTATCTTCGTGCTGCGATGGAGTGCGTGCACGGTGATGTACCAAAATACGTCAGCTGGTATCCTGATACGCTGCTAAGAGCGCGACGCCGTGTTCGTCCCTTCAGACTATTCGCTCGAGCCGCGAATGGAACCGTAGAGCCGCTCGATACTCTGTTTCCAACTTCCGGATGGGACGAGTTTGAACAGGCTGTGGCGGCAATCGGAAACGGCAGAGGATTCGTGAAATTCGACGGATGGCCCTTGGAGGTGCCTCGTTTGGTTGGGGTTGATCAGTGAGATGCTTCCGATCGGAATCGTATGAATAGGTCAAGCTCTGCCGCACAGCTTATTCCCTTTCTCGATGCCCGTCGATACGTCTGAGCACAACTTTGAATTGACCATCCTCTCAAGCCTGACCGATGGTAACGATGCCTCGGAGCCTTCAGTTAGGTACGAGGGATCGGTCGATACGGAGGGCTATCGGCAGCGAGAGCCGGACAGCTACAATCGGGACCGGTGCCTGATTCCCGACGATCTTTACGACTTTATCGTTGCCACGCAGCCCGAAGAGTGGGCGGATCTCAAAGAAAACGTCAGCGGCGATCCGAAGGACCACCTCGTACGGCGCGTCAGCAAGGCAGTCGAGAAGCGGGGCACGCTCAACGTCCTCCGCCGGGGTGTCAAACTCTACGGCTGCCGGTTCGATCTCGTCTACTTCCGGCCCTCCACCGGCCGCAATCCCGAGCTTCAGAAGAAGTACCGGGCCAACGTCTTTAGTGTCATTCGACAGCTTCCCTACAGCCCAGACAGCGGTCACACGCTGGATCTCTGTCTCTTTCTGAACGGGCTACCGCTTTTTACGGCAGAGCTCAAAAACCCGCTCACGGGACAAACCTTTCGGGACGCGATCCACCAGTACCGGAGTGACCGCGACTCGCGAGAGCCGTTTTTCCAGTTCGGGCGGTGTCTCGCTCACTTTGCCGTTGGGAGTGAGGAGGTTCACATGACCACCGAACTAAATGGTGAGGACACGACCTTTCTGCCGTTCAACAAAGGCTACGACGGTGGGGCAGGCAACCCGCCGAGTGCCCACGGATACCGGACGTCGTATCTTTGGGAAGAGGTGTGGACCCGCGATAGTGTGTTGAACCTCCTGCAGCACTTTATCGCGACAATCAAGGAACTAGACAACGGCGAGCCGACCGGGAAGAAGAAACTCATCTTCCCGCGCTACCACCAGATGCGGTCGGTGCGCCGGCTAGTCGCCGATGCCCGCGAGAATGGTCCCGGCGAGCGCTACCTGGTCCAGCATTCGGCCGGGAGCGGCAAAAGCATCTCGATCGCGGTCCTCGCCCACCAGCTCGCCTTTCTTCACGACGAGAACGACGCGTCGGTTTTCGATACCGTGATCGTCGTCACCGACCGGCGGGTGTTGGATAAGCAGATCGCCCAGGTCATTCTTCAGTTCGAACAGGAGCGCGGCGTTGTGGCCGACATTGAAGAGGGCGCTACGGGCCTTGAGGAGGCCCTGGCGTCGGGCAAACGCATCGTGGTGGTGACCCTCCAGACGTTCCCGCACGTCGCGGAGGCGATCCGCAAGCAGGGCGAACGCGACTTTGCGGTGATCATCGACGAGGCCCACAGCTCTCAGACCGGTGAGTACCGAAAGCACCTCAACGCCACGCTCTCCGCCTCGTCCCTGGAGGACGCCGCCGAGGAGGACGAAACCGAAGACGCCGACCTCGAAGACAAGATCATGGCGGAAATCGAGAAGCGCGGCCACCAGCCTAACGTAAGCAACTTTGCGTTCACGGCGACGCCGAAGGCAAAAACCCTGGAGCTCTTCGGCGAGAAACGGGCGGATGGCAGCTACGAGCCTTTCGACGTTTACTCGATGCGGCAGGCGATCGACGAGGGGTTCATCCTCGATGTACTCCAAAACTACACCACGTATAACGACTACTTTCGCCTGCTGAAGCGCGTGGAGGACGACCCGCGCTACGACACGAAGCAGGCCTCCCGGCTCCTGAAATCATTCGTTAGCGCCCACGAGCACACCATCCGGGAGAAGGTAGAGATCATTGTCGAGCACTTTGCAAGCAAGGTCGCCCACCGCATCTCGGGGAAGGCGAAATCGATGATCGTGACGCGCTCTCGGCTTCACGCGGTCCGGTTCAAGCGCGTCCTGGAGCGGTATCTGGATGAGCAGGGCTACCCATACGAGGCGCTTGTTGCCTTCTCGGGCACCGTTGAGGACGGCGGCGTCGAATACACGGAGGCGAGTATGAACGGCTTTTCCGATTCTCGGACGCGAAGTGCGTTTGAGCGTAGTAAGAACCGGTTCCTGATCGTCGCGAACAAGTTTCAAACCGGGTTTGACCAGCCGCTCCTCCACACGATGTACGTCGACAAGAACCTCGGCGGCGTCGGCGCGGTGCAGACCCTGTCCCGCCTCAACCGGACACACCCGGAGAAAGAAGAGACGATGGTCCTCGACTTCGTCAACGACGCGGAAGATATCCGGGAGGCGTTCGAGCCCTACTACGAGCGTACGACGCTGCAGGAAGGGACCGATCCGAACCGGCTCCACGACCTGGAGCACGAGATCCGCGAGTTCGGCATCGTGACCGACGAGGACTTAGACGCCTTCGCCGAGATCTGGCACTCGGGCGAGGGCACGCAGAAAGAACTACACTCCGTGCTCGACCGGTGCGTAGACCGCTACGAGGCGGCGACCGAGGAGGAGCAAGCCGATTTCCGCCGGCGGATCGGGCGGTACGTCCGGCTTTACGCCTTCCTCGCGCAGGTCGTCCCGTTCGAGGACGTCGAGCTGGAGAAGCTCTACATTCTGGTCAAGCCGCTATTGTCGAAGCTGCTCGCGCGGCTGGACCCGGCGGACGTGCCCGACGAGCTCCTTCAGTATGTCGATATCGACTCTTACCGCATTCAGAAGTCTGAGTCTGGGACCGTTCCGCTCGAACAGGGCGAAAAGTCCCTCGCGCCGCAGTCAGAGGGATCTACGTCGTCGGGGAGCAGCTCTCCTGAAAAGGAACCGCTGTCCGCGATTCTGGAGCGCCTCAACGAGAAATTCGGCTACGAATTCACCGAGGAGGATCGGGTCTTCATCGAGCAGCTGGAGAAGAAGGTGCGCGGCCACGACGCCGTACAGAAAAGCATCGAGGTCAACGACGAGAGCGACGCGCGGCTCACCTTCGACGACGTAGCCGAGGACGAGCTGCAGGGCATGGTGGATCGCAACTTCAAGCTCTACAAGAAGATCACCGACAACGAGGCGTTCGGCCGCATGCTCTTCGACTACCTCTTCGACCGGACCCTCGAGGAAGTGCGGGAAGAGGCCGCGGAAGGAGCGGGCTCAACGACCGGCACGTGACGACCCATGAGTCTTACGTCTTTTGTCGACTCCACGGAGGTCCGGCGACGCTTCCTGGAAGAGTTCGAAAAGCCAGGGATGGAGGCAACACCGGATCTTTTGGTACCTCCCATTTCAAACCGCCCAACGCACGTCGGCACCGCGCTTGACTACTTGCTCCGATTCTCCGCGCGCCGGCTTAACCCCGGGATCGCTCAGGGCCGACAGTGGGTCGCAGAATCGGCCCTCCAATTCCTTTCTGGTAGTCAAAAGCAGGACGCGGAGGAGGTCATTGAACGCGCCAGAAATGCCTCAGACGAGTACGTTGCCACCGGGGAGCTCACCCTCGAAGTGCTCGAGTCCACACTTCGCCTTGCCCGTCTCGATCTGGTTATCCGGACAAGATCAAACGGCGGTGTCGACATCAACCTTCTAGATCCGGTTCAGGAAGAAGACGTGGAAGATCTGCGGTGTCTCCACGAGGTCATCCCGGAGGGGTACTTTCGGGCCGATACCCTGTGCCTTCTGAACCCTACCTTCGGAAGGGCATCCGCTTTGGTCGGTGGTGCCGACGCTGACCTCTTTCTCGACGACACGCTGATCGACATCAAGACAGTAAGGCAGCCATCGTTCGACCGGGGGATGTTCAATCAACTGCTCGGCTACTATACACTGCATATCATCGGGGGCGTCGGCGGGGTGGAGCCGAAGCCGACTATTCAGCGCATCGCGGTATATTTTTCTCGGCACGCACATCTGTACGTGCTTCCACTCAAAGAGGTGATTGACCGGTCAACGTATCCGGACTTTGTTGAGTGGTTTGCCAGGGAGGCAATGAAGCGTCATGCTGTGTCTGATACCCCGGGCTAGGTTGGGGGCTTTCTAGCCATCCGTACCGAGCTTTCGATCTCGAACATTTGTTCGAGCTATCCTAAACATGTACTTCACATTAGTTCGGAACGAGTCAGCTATTCTGACATTTAGAGACGTACCCACACCGGATTCCGTCGCGCACGCGCACGTTTTCCTTACTTATGACCTGACTTCCCATGACTGGCGACGAGCTCAAGAAGATACGGCTGAGTGCGAATCTCACGCTTCGCGGCCTGGGGAAGCGATGGGGCGTAAGCCGCACGACGATCCAGGACGAAGAGAAGAAGGACAAGGTGCGCGGGTTGTACGCGGACGCTGCTCGCTATCTACGACGCAAAAAGAACTTAGTGAATGAATCAAACGAATCGACTCGAAAAGCTGGAGGAGACGATTGAGCAGTTCCAGCAGTATCGATTGAAAGCAGGGAAGGCCTTGTGGGAGATCGACGAGAAGGATTTGTACGAAGAGCGTGGGTACCACAATGTGGAGGAGTACGCAGCCTCCCACTTTGGATTGAAGCCACGCCGAGCAAAACAACTCATTTGCTTCGCCCGCGTGGTCGAGGTGCTCGAGGACAAGGGTAGTGGTACGCCCAGTAACGAGGCTCAAGCTCGCTCTCTTGTCCCCCTCCTCGACGACCAGGAAGACGAGCTCGTCGAAGTTTGGGAGCTCGCGGTCGACCGTCACGGCGTCGACGGTGTCACGATGAATAAGGTGCGGGAGGCGAAGTACGACCATCTCCAGTCGGCAGAAGATGACGCCGATGATGAGGCCGACTATGAGGACGAGCCGGAGTCGTTGCACACCTCCCTCACCCTACCGGCCCCCACGGCCGACCGGCTCGGCCTGAGTGGCGACCTTCGCCGTGGGCGTCGTGTTGTGCCGGCCGACGGGATCGACCGGCCAACTCTTCACGAGGTCATCGAGGAGACTGAGCCGAGCACGTCGCCTCTCGATGGCGGCGCCGATGGCGAACTCGGATCAGCCGTGTGGCGGCCTCTGCGCGGCGAGACGATGACAAAACGGCTTCAGACGGAGCCTCCCTCCTCCCTGTCGTTCCATCCCGACAAGGTACAGCGCATCCGAGAGAGCCACGTCCCCGACGACAACAACACCGACGATTTTAGGGATACAGAAGACTCCGACGCGCTCGCGTGCCCGGCGTTCGACATTCTGTCGGACAATGTGCCCGATGTGTTCACGGAGGAGATCCTCAAGTGGGGCGGAGGTGGCGACTGGAATCCGATCTTCCTCTCCTCCCACGCCGGCCGGTGGACGGACTACTCCCTCCCCGACGAAGGTTGGATCGGCGCCCGTTCCGATCGGTCCTCCATCGAGGAAACGGCCGAGGCCCTGGATGAGGCCGACGACTCCGAAGTGAAGTGGACACTGTACGATCTCGGAGGCGACGACCGACGGGAAGGACTGCCCGACGTCGATTTGTCAGTGCTCGACTGGGTCGTTATCGACGAGATCAGCGAAAACAGCGAGCTTCCGTTCACGCAGATCCGTACCATCCGGGAGTCTCTTCCCGATCATACGACGCTCCGCGTCCGCGGAGAGTTCACGACCTACCTCAAAGACAAACCCGCATAACTATATGGGAGAAACGAATATTCAATGGGCATCGAAGACGTGGAATCCGACAACCGGATGTGACCACGTCTCCGCCGAGTGCGACTTCTGCTACGCCGAACGTGCGGCGCAGAAGTGGCAGAAGATGAACGCCAACGGTTACGGCGAGCGAGGCTTCAACTTCACGACGCGCCCCGAGCGTCTCAACAAGCCGAGGGAGGAAGACTGGAGCGACGAGTACGTCTTCGTCGGTTCCATGTCGGACCTTTTCCACAAGCGCTGTGATGCCGGGTACATCCACAACGTTTTTGACGTAATGCACGAGGTCGAGGGCAACGTGTGGCAGCTTCTCACGAAGCGGCCGGAGCGTTACGTGGAGATGGAGTACCTTCCGTGGAAGGAGAATATTTGGGCCGGCACCTCCGTTGGCCACCGCGACAGCAAAGGACGTCTCGACAAGCTCCGAGAGTGCCACGCGGAAGTGTGCTTCGTGTCCTTCGAGCCCTTGATCGAAGACCTTGAAGACTTGAACCTCAGCGGCATCGATTGGGCGATCATCGGAGGTGAGTCCGGCCCGAAGGACGAGATTCGGGAGGTCGATCTCGATTGGTTCCGCTCCATCATCCACCAGTGTCATAAGCAGGACACAGCGGTGTTCGTGAAGCAACTGGGCGAGCTGTGGGCCCGCGCCCACGAGACCGACCACCCCCACGGTGGTCACCCCTACGATTGGCCCGAGGACCTTCAGATCCGGGAGATGCCCCGCGTATTTCCGGGACAGCCGGAGCATGATCAGTGGCCTTGAGCTACCGAATCGTCTGATACTTGCATTGTGGAAGAACTATCGTTTCCAAACTCTCGGTCGAAAAAACCCGAAGGGTTGCTTCACGGATATACGGTGATATTGGGCCGCTTGTGAGTGCCTCCAAAATTACCTCGTGGTCCACACCGGTATAGTGATCATCTACTCTTAGCGGGTTCACTCTTGAACCCCATGCGGGGGATAGCACCTTAATACTGGCGAGCGGCACCCCTGCGACCCACACGTGTGCCCCTTATTAGGGAATTTCGCTCAATCAGATCAGAAATAGGCTGGAAAAGAGCGGAATAGTCGATCAGGTCGCCACCGACTTCACCATCATCGGTGTGCACGTGTCGATTATCGCGTCGAGATGTTTTGGCAGCAGGGTGCCCGTCTCAGGGTTTTTAATCACGCCGGCCAAAGATCGATGCCGATGCTCATCGCCCCCCAAGAATCGCCATCGGATTGGTGATTGCGTTGTTAT
Source organism: Salinivenus lutea (assembly GCA_002894685.1). Lineage (GTDB taxonomy): Bacteria > Bacteroidota > Rhodothermia > Rhodothermales > Salinibacteraceae > Salinibacter > Salinibacter luteus. The sequence goes on along the minus strand of NCRC01000007.1, from coordinate 133,560 downwards.
CGGCAAGATGCCACAAAGCAAAACCATCTTCTAGACATGCATCATTCGACTTTTGACTCTACGTGACATCAGGAACCAATTCAACCTCGTGCGACTCCTAATCTCGGATCGCACATAATTAGAGAAGGGGGAAGGAAACAAGAAAAAATGCCCCGCTCCAGTTGGAGCTGGAACGGGGCAAGTACCTGAAGACGAAACGACAGGTCGACCGTGCTAGCGGTCGGCTCGACATCGCATCCCCGATACCAGCGGGGCTGCGCCTCTCGATCACCTATACAGCTTAGGACTGTAACAATGACCGATAACAAGGACGCCCGGTTGAGGCCGGGCAGCCGAGTGTATATTAGTACGCATCTCCCCGACAGCGTTCCGCGACCACCCAGCGATCAAGCTGACTTCAGGTCGCTGGAAAAGCTTTACAAAAGTGCCGAAATCCCGGACGAGTACGCCAACGACCTCCTCACCTTTCGTCGGGCGTGGATGGAGCTCTGTCTTGTCGTTGCCGACCGGCTCTATCCGAAGACGGAGGCTCGATTACGGGCTGATTGCATCTATAACGACCTATCCGATGCGGCATCCAAAGTACTCAATCCGAGCCGCGGCGGCATCGGGATCACGGGGATATCGAATGTTCGCGACGCCCTCCTCGTGAAGAGCAAGCCTCACCAGAAGACCCTGTACACGGTCGGTCCGCTGACGTCCGATGTACTCGGTCTCGTCCGGAAGCTGGATGGGGAGATTGACGAGGTCGCAGAGGCGACGAAGCAGCTCGTGGCGTCCGGAGACTGTACGCAGCTAAAAAATCTGGGGGTCCGCTTTAACGACCCCACCCCCACGGCTGAGGGCCACGCACCCTGCGGGACGGACTCCGCCGGCACGGACGAGCCCCGTACACAGGCACCCGCTGACCGGAACCCAGGCACGGGCGGGATATCCGTCAGCCCGCCCCCACGCCTCGACCCGCTCGCCGACCGCAAGGAGCCCGAGGACGTTGGACCCGGACCCACAGCCCCCGGCGACAATGCCAGAGGTCCCGAGCGCAAACGTGGCGGGGCACTAGGACATGACCAAACCCCTAATGAGAGTAAACAAGAACCCGACGAGAAGCCTACAGACGTCGATTCGGAAGGGGGTCAGTCCGTGCGGAAAAACCACTTTTGCGGAGAGCTCCGGTCCAAAGTCCCGGTGCCGAAGCCGGTGTCTGGCGTACTCGAAGACGTCCTCGACGCAGTCAACATCGTCGAAGAGTATCGTCCGGCGCTCCGGCACATGGTTGCCCATATCTACTACTGCCAAACTCGGATGCCCGGTCGTTACTCAGATGGTGTCCCGATCTACTACGAACTGATAAAGGACCTCTGCCGCAACACGGATGGCGTCGAGGTCCCGTCGCGGACGAAGAACATCTACGAGGATGTCGAGGGTGAGCTCCTGGACGTGAGCGAGTACATCTACGGTGAGGAGGGGGTGGGGCAGTCCCGGGAGTTCTGCCTTACAGACGAGCTCATGTGTCGCCTCGACGACGCTCTCGAAGACAGCTATCAGTACAAGACGCGGTACAACCTCGTCAACGGGAAGCGGCTGTACAGCGGTTTCCAGACGCAACTCACCTACGACGGGGAGCATTCTTGGAAGCAGCGTTCGGTGTTCATCTACAAGACTTTGAAACGGTTGCGGGGACAGCGAGACGTTGTGAACAAGGACGCCGTCGAAGATCATCTCGATCGCCTGAGGGATGAGCGAGACGCCGCCAGAGGGAAGTGTGAGCAGCTCCAGTTGGAGCTCGATGCGGTGAAAGGCGATGTCTTGGATGAAGGCAAGACACTCTCCGAACACGAACAGGAGCGGCTCTCGGTGGTGCGGGATGAGCTTTTCGCGGCCGTCCGGGAGAAGGAGCGCATCGAGTCCCGGTATCGCCAAGACCTTCGGATCTGGGCCGACATCATCGCACAGGGCCTCGAAGAGACGGGTATGGACGGCATCTATGAGTACGAGACCGCCTACGAGGTGCAACTTGCCTCGGGCCGCTTCACGCAAACGTGCGGCCTCCAAAACGCATCGGAGGAGATGAAGGCGGCCGCCTCGGAGGGCATCCCGAACTACAACAACGTCGACATCACGAGCTCGCAGACGGAGGGCCTCATCCAGGAGATGCAGATGGCCGTCCGGATGGGCGCAGACCTCGACGTCTCTGTCCTAACCGACTACATCAACGAGGACGGGAAGGACGGGCTCGCTGAACAGTTTGGTATTGGCCGCGAAAACTGGAAACGGCCGGAGCACGCAGTAAAGTTCGGCGCGGGATTCAATCACGAGACCTACGAAGCAGCGTTCAATGCGGCGAAGGGCCAGGTGCTTACCCGCATCAAAGCCGAGGATGGAGAGCCAGACTTTTCCCAGCTCCATCAACACGAACACGAGAACGGACGCGCCGCCTGGCTGCGAGCCGTCTACAATGAGTTGGCCACGATGGGGGCCGTGGCCCGCGATTGGGCCGATGACGACGCGATCGAGTACGACGATCCGGAGAAGGTGTACTCCATCCTCCGCGACGCCTACGGAGACATGGCCGAAGAGCTCGACGCGTGGCGTGAATGGCTCGTAGATGAGTATTGGATTGAGGCCGGACAGGACGGATCGCAGTTTGGGTACTACGTGAGCAATCCGTGTTCTCTGCCTTTCTCTATTTACGACGGCCGACTCGCAGAATCCGGAGACGAGCCGGATCGGTATAACCAAAAGGCTGGTTTTGCAACCAGTCGACTTCAGGGCCTCGAAGCGGCGTATATCCACGCCCTCACGCTCATCCAGGATGACTTCGATTACGAGGTACTCCGCAATGAACACGATGGCGCGGTTACCTTGGGAGAGGTATCAGAGGAGGCCCAAGAAATGGCCCGCCGCATTTCAGGATTCCACCGAGCACAGATAGAGGAAAAGCCTTTCGAGAGTCACGAGTCAAACTCCAACGACACTGAGGATGCGACGCCATGCAGTACGACGACATCGAGCCCCCAATTGAAGCCAAGTCCACAGGCGAGGCCTTCAAAGTCGCATACGTCGCCAAGCGAAGAGAACTCCGCCGATGGCTCTGCGGATGGGAAGGCGGTCCCAAATGGAGCGAGAAACGAGAGGACGCCATCTGGGTCACCCCGCAGGTCGCCCGTGCCGTTAAGGAGCACTTCGGACACTTCATGCAAGGAATCGGCTCCATCCGACTCTTCGACCGGCCCAAGTCAGAGAGCACCTTGAAGCGCATCGTGGGCGAGGACTACTGGGACCATATCACGTGAGCTTGTCGCCGAGTTGGAGGTGGTGTGATAAGGAATATCCATCAGAATGCAAGCGGGTTTAATTATAGGGTACACCCCTTGGGTACCCTCCGATTTTTGACATTTCCCCGATTTCGATAGCAATATGATAGCAGTAATTGAAGCAGACAACCGCGGGGAGCGGTGGGGGACTGGCCGGAACGCATGCCTCCAGCCAGAGGTATTGCATAGCCGACAAATCAACGGTGGGGTGGCAGAGCCTGGCTGATTGCACCGGTCTCGAAAACCGGAGGGCCCGCAATGGGTCCCGGGGGTTCAAATCCCTCCCCCACCGCCGCTTTCATCCCGTCTGAGCGTACGGCTCGGACGGGATGTTTCTCGTTGGGGTCCGTGGGTCCACTCTGCGGGAGCGGTCTGTTTCATCACCGGATCCACGCACGAGTTCAGGCCTCATAATCTCCGTTATTGCAAGTGCCGTCCAATATCTGACAGGAAGGCAATGATGGGGCGTACAGCGCCTCGTCCCCACGACGTTTCTCCTGGGAAGGGCGTCGGGCCCTCGAGTAGGAGGTCTCTGTGGGGAGCACGCCCCCGTACGCGCAGCAGCCGACCTTGAGGCCCGACGGGTTTATGAGTCGGGCCCTCGCCCATCGGGCTGAAGATTCGTCCGCCTGTTGTTGCGGTACAGCACCACGTGGTCGACCCCGGCTACGTGCCGGGCCGTCTCTTCGATTTGGATGCGGGCGCGGGGATTGTCACACACGCCCCGAAGCCCTGTCAGTCGGCCCGTGAGATAGACGTGTGCCGTATCGCCCGCAACCGTTGCGTGGTCGAACGTAAGGGTTTCGTTCGTTCGGCTCATGAAATGTCGGGCGCCGCCCACGGAGTCGCGATCGAGGGCGAAGAGGGTCTTAAGGGCGGCGGAAAGGCGGGAGGTTGTGGAGCAGGCCGGGACGTCCACAAACACGATGTCGTCACAGCCCCGGTCGGGCGGGCCCTGCGGATCGCGCAGCAGGGCGAGGGAGACGCGGGTGGTGGGTGTGGTGGTGTCGGCGCAGGTGGACGGGCCGGATTGGGGGGAGGGACTCGTAGGTCTCGTCAGCCAGAATGTACATGCCAGAAGGCCGACGAACACGAGTGTGCCCCACACACGGCGCCGCGTCATGGGAGTCGGTCCGTTGATGAGAAGAGCCCAGGCATTGCCTCTACGACCATCGTCCGGCTGAGGTGCACGGGGGACGATGGGGCGCTGGCGAAAGAATAGACGAGCCGGACCAGACTGAGTTACACCAGCGGTGGAATCGAGGCTCTGAATTGCGTGAATGAGAGGCGCGCCCCGACCGGGATTCTTTCCGCGCCGACACCGTGCGCCAACTGAAGCCCTTCGGGCGAGCCCTTCCCGCCGGCCAGGCAAAACGGTTTGCCAAGAGCCCGCACGGCGTCGAGGTCTCCCCGGTCGCCCTCGTCCCGCCCCTTGGGCGGACGCTTAGGCGAACCGACGAGCGCGGGGAAAGAGAATGTTGTTTTCCTTGTGGACGTGGCGATGCATGTCGGCCTCCAGCTCGCGGAGTCGGTCGAGGGCGGCCTGAAAGGGGGCGCCGGCCCCTTCGGGAGGGGTGTAGTCGTTGGTGAGGGTGCGAAGCCGCTTCAGCATCGCGCCGGCGTCGTCGTGCTCGGCAACCATTTGTTCGATGGCGTTCGCGTCGAGGGTCGATCCGTCCGGCAGGATGCGACCCTTTGCCAGGGTGCGAATCGCCGGGAAGACATACGCCTCCTCACTCTCCATGTGGTCTTCGAGCTCCGCTTTGAGGGTGTCAAAGACCTCGCGCACCGGGGCGAGCCAGTCCACAGCGTCGCCGTGGGCGTGGGTGACCTTCGCGAGCAGGTCCTGGAGGCGGGGCAGCTCGCGTCGTAGGAAGGTGTGGTGGGTGTCGACGATGTGATCGATCAGATCGTCGAGCGGCCGGGTGGTCCAGTCGGGCGCCTCCGCGGTGGTCGTGGCGGCAGGGACGGCGTCGAGCATGCGGGCGACGGTGTCGGGGTCAAGGTCCTGTGCACGAGCGGCCTGGGCCAGCGACTGGTCGCCGCCACAGCAGTAGTCGATGCCCAGCTCGTCAAAGATGCGGGCTCGTGCCGGCGCTTCGGTTACGAGTTCTCCGATCGGGGTTTGGGGGGATGGGCGCATGGATCCGGGAGGTATCTAAAGGGACGTACGCAGGGAAAGACAGCGACTTATAAATATTTCGGAGTCTCTTATCCTAATTAGTGGGAGGGAGCAGGTTCCTCGGGGCGTCTCGTGCGACGCACCTGGTCCCGGGGCTACGCCTCGCTGTGGGCGTTGGTGGTGAGGGAGTGGATCCAGCGGGCGTAGCCGAAGGAGTGGTCGGAGGAGAGGGCAGGGGGCGATCCCTGCGAGAAGAGGTAATTCCCGATTTGCTGCAGCGTGCCTGCGAGGACGTCGGGAGCCCCTTTCGCCTCTACACAGATGGTCCAGGCCCGGTGCGTGTCGGAGCGTACCCGGGTGAGTTCAATCTCCGCCGTTGCGGGCGACGGTTCGATGAGGTGGTCGAGCAGTTCGTGTTGCTCCTCCGGGTCAATCGTTCGTTGCACTCGCTCTTTGTGAACGGGGACCCAGAGGCCGGTCGGATCGTCGTCGAACAGGTCGTGGTGCTGTTTCTTCGTCGGGAAGCTCCACTTCACCCACCGTTCTCGCACGCCGGTGACCTGATCGCCAAACTGAATGTGGTGTCGGTCCCCGAGGCGGTGCTTGGTCTCTACCTGTCCCTCCCGGAGTTTTACGTTCATGGCCGGGTCGTCGGAGACAAGGTACAGGTCGGTCCGGGCCGATTCTGCTCGGGCCCCGAGGAGGTCGATCCAGTCGGTGACGGCTGAGGGCGGGGTCCCTTCGACGAACCACCGGACTTCGAGTGTGTCGACCATGGAGGGGAGGGGATTGGTAGCAGAGAGGATTTGAACAGCCTGTTTAACGGCGACGACAGGGCTCGGATCGTGTAGGCATCCTGAATTTCCCGGTCTGCGTCGTTACCTTGGGGGCGTGTCGATTGATTTTGCTTCATCTTCGACTTGCATCGTGCGGCGCTCCTTGTTGGGCCGAGGGCGACTGGCCCTCTTTCTCGTCGTTGGGTACTTGGGGACGCTCGCGGCTCCGGCGGGGGCGCAGGGCATCGATCGGGTGGGGACGGATCCCTACGAGGTGGTGTATCGTCCCGATTCCGTGGAGTATCGGGTGTACGAGGGCCCCCGTTTTGATCTTATCTATCAGTCCGGGAGTGCCGACATGGCCCGGCGGACGGTGGGGGCTATGAACCGAAGCTGGTCGGGCACCGAGGCGTTGGTGGGCCCGGTGGCCTCCGATGTTCAGATGCCGGTCGTAATCAACAACTTCACCGATCGGTCCAACGGAATTGTCGATCCCGTTCCGTTCCGTCAAGAGATTGAGGCGCCCAGCCTGAAGTCGGATCCGCTGATGGCGCACGCCCCCTCCTGGCCCGCGCTCGTTGGGCCTCATGAGGCGGTGCACGCCGCACACGCCGAGGTCGACCCGGGAGTCGGGGTTGGGGCGCTCCTCCGGCCCTTTGCGCCCGACGTGGCGCGGTCCATGAACCTGACGGCCCCGGCCGGCCTCATTGAAGGCGCCGCGGTCTACCGGGAGAGTCGACTGGGGGAGGGCGGCGGGCGTCTGAACACGCCGCTGTTCACGATGAAGATGAAGGCGGCCCTGTTGTCCGACGACCCGTGGAGCCTCACGCAAATGCTGGCGTCGCCGGCGTACACGCAGCCCTTTAACCGCCACTACATTGGGGGCGGGCATGCCTTCGAATATCTGGCCGAGCGGGGCGATTCGGTGTCGACGGACTTTTTCTCAACGGCGGTGGGATCCCATAATCGTGTGCCCGTCCTTGGGCATGGCCTGTGGCTGGGCCGGGCGACGGGTCAGCGACCGGGAGCGCTCCGGGACGAACTGCGGTCGAAGCTGCGCGAGGCGTACGAGGACGAGCTGGAGCGCCGGGCGCCCTTTACGACGCCGACCGTAGTGGCGGGGGCGGAGGGGCGCAACCACCGCCGGCCGTACTGGCTTTCCGACAGCACCCTGGTGGCGTACGTCGAGGGCTACGAGACGCGACCGGGCTTCTACCGGATTGATGCCCGCTCGGGAGACCGGGCGCCCCTTCGCATCCAGTCGATCACGGAGGACTACACCTACAGCCTGGGGCCGGATACCACGGCCCTGTTCGCCTCCCGCTATGTGCAGCGCCCCTTGGTTCCCCGGCAGCGCACCGCCGAGGTCGAGCGCATCCCGCTCCGCGGGGGCGCGCCCACACAACTCACAAGGCAGGGCCGCGCCTTTGCCCCGGCCCCGACCGACCAGGGGGCGTTGTACGTCGCCACCAACGACGGCCCCTTTGCCCGATGGAGTGCCGTGGCCGACGACGGGTCCACGCGGCCGCTCACGCCCGCCGGGCCGTTCCAGATCCGCGAGATCGCGCCCTCGCCCACCGATGCCCGCATCGCCGTGCTCGTCCACCAGGACGGCGACCAGCGCATTTATCGCGCCCGGGCGCCAAACGGATCGGCGCCCACGCTCCGGCCCTGGGTCGACCTCCAGGCGGGCGTGATCTACGACATCAGTTGGGGGCCGGAGGGGCGGTATCTCCTGTTCTCCGGCGAGCGGGGCACCGCGGCCAACGTCTACGCCCACGACACCGACACCGGAGAGACAGTTCAGCTGACCAATGTGCGGTTTGGGGCCATCGAGCCCGCCCTGTCCCCGAACGGCGCGACGCTTGCGTTCGTCCGCTACCGCCATGAACGCCACGACCTGGTTCGCCATCCCTTTCGCCCAGAATCGAGGGCGCCCCTTCCGGACTCGGCGGTCCAGGAGGGGCCGCCGCTGTCGATGGGGCAGGAGGCCGACACCGACGCCTTCGAGGACAGCGTCTCCAAGATGAAAGAGCGCTCGACCGAGTACGCGGCCGGGCGTCACCTCGCGCCCCGCATGGTGTATCCGACCCTTCAGGGGAGCGACGGGGCCGAGTGGACGGGCGAGGGGCCGACGCAGGCGCCGCTTGGACTCGGGGTCGGAGTGGGGGTTGCGGGCAGCGATCCGCTCCAGCGATGGGCCTACAAGGCGCGGACGTGGTGGCAAGACGGGCGCCTCTGGGGCGAGGCGAAGCTGCAAACGGGGGCGTACCGGCTTCGGCCTTCTGTCTCCGTGTACAACCGAGCCTTTGCCGGAGGCGGGGACGTCAGCTCTCGGTCCTCGGTGGAGGAGCGTGGCGTCAACCTTGGGCTGCAGCTTCCCGTTGCGCTTCAGTCGAACGTGTATCGGTCCGCTCTTCGGCTTCGGCTCGACACCGAGGCCCGTCAGACGCGCCTCCGGGGGGAGGCCGGGGGCAGCGCCTATACTTCTCGGCTCACCCTCTCGCCGTCCCTTCGGGTGGCGTATCGACTGCAGCGAAATCGACGCGACGTGGTGCCCAATACGGGGCTCGTGTTTCAGGCGCAGGGGACGATCGATGCCTGGACCGACCGGGGGCGCGGAACGGTCGCGGGCGTCGTGGGGGCCGACGTGTATCTTCCCTTCCTGCGCGACACCCATACCGGCATCCGGCTCGGCACGCGCGTGCTGTCTCAGCGAGAGGGGGGCGTGTACAATGTCGGGACCTTCGTGCCGCGTGGATTCGACGTGGGGAGGCTGCCGGCCGGCACCTTCCTGCAGTTCGAGACGGAGGTGACGCAGCCGCTGTGGTACATCGATGATGGGCTCTCGCTGGTCCCCGTTTACGCCGAGGCCCTCTCCGCGTACGGCTTTGGCGAGTCGATGGGGCGCGTTCAGGGCCGCGCCTGGACGGAGGTGTTCACCTCTCTCGGGGCCGGCATTCAGTTGGAGGCTCGGGTCTTTTACAACCTGCAGGTGGATCTCCGGATCGGGGTGGCATACCAGCCGCGCCTGGATCAGGGAACGGTCATTCGTCGCTAGGGAGGAGGCGGGACGAGAACGAAAAAGAGTCGTGAAGTATGTGGTGGACGGGAGGAAGACTGAGGCCGAGCAGGGGGCTGGAAGCCGCGGCCCCGAACTTTGCCCCGCAACGCACGTTCGTTTCTCTCCACGATTTTCGGAATCAGCCCTCCATCTACACCTTATGGAGCAGGAAACGCTGACGTGTAAGACGTGCGGTTGTGAAAGTCTCCGTCCGATGCAGGTGGTCCTTGACGACGAAGATGAGGAGGTGCGCCACTTGCTCGGGGAAGAGCAGGAGTCGCGATTTTATAGCTGCCAGTTGTGCGGAGACAACTGGCTCTCCGTCAAGGAGAAAACCGCCGCGGGAGACTGCACCATCACGTTCGTTCACCAGATGGGGACGTCGCCGGTCCTGAAGCGAGTGGCCCACATGGACAATCCCATTGTGGTCTCGGATGAGAACGTAGAGGAATGGGAATACTACAAGGGGGACGAGCCCGTACCGGAAGACACATGGCGGGACCTGCTGTCCGACCGCCGCGAGACGCTTAAGGCGACCTGTATGAACTGATCCAGGAGCCCTATTTTGGAGACCCGAAACGCCGGAGGGCACCGTCCCTCGGGCGTTTCGTATTGGGGGGAACTGTCGAGGCCTTAGCGGGACGCCAGGGCTTCTTGAATGGTGTCGGTCAGGTCGGTGCGGGTGAAGGGCTTGCTGACATACTCGTCAAATCCGGCCTCCAGAAAGTCTTCCCGGTCGCCCGGCATGGCATAGGCCGTGAGGGCCACCGCAGGGGTGTCGGCCATCCCTTCCTGGTCCCGCAACAGGTGCAGAAGGTCCGTGCCCGTGCGCTCCTCGCTCAAGTTGATGTCGAGGAGGAAGGCGTCAAACGAGTGCTGCTCGACGGCTTCCAGGGCTTCCGCGACGCCCGAGACGACCACGACCTCAAAGGAGGATTTCAACAGGTGGTCGAGAAGCAGTTGCGTTTCTGAATTGTCCTCGACAGCCAAAAGCGAAGGCGGGTTGGAATCGCTCATTGGGACGGCGGGGTTGGTGGGGGTCGGAGCCACGCACCCTCAGCACGGTTGTGGCTCTCTTTTGTTTACGACAAGGTAGCCTTCAGCCAGGGCAAAGTGAATCGGTATTGGGTCAAGATCGTCCGAGAAGGGGCGCGTGCGGGGAGGGCTATAGCCGCCAGCGTATTTGAAGACGCACCTCGCGGGCCTGGTTTCCCTCCGTGGCGTTGAGGCCCGAGCCGACCGTGTCGCGGTGCGGATACCACGTGACGCCGTACTTCGCACCGATGGAGAGGTGGGAGGTCGGGGCGTACTGGAGCAGAAGGTAGGTGCGCTGTCCCTGATCGGAGAGGACCGGGACGGAGAAGCTGTAGAGCAGGTCGTGTTCGTAGGCATACATCCGGGTCCGGAATCCATCCGTATCGAACAGGGCCACGCGGGCATCCAGCTCCAGGGTGGGGTGCAGTTGCAGCCCGAGTCCCTGATAAAACAGGACCCCCGTCGAGGCGCCGGAGCGCGTTCCGGCGAGGCGGGTGCGGAGGGTCAGGTGGTCGCTAAACGCGTATTCGATGTGCCACCGGGCCGAGTGCCGCCAGGTCTGCCGGACCCCCCTCAGGAGGCGCCCGTGTGGGCCCCGGTATTCGGTGCCACTCGTCGATCGGTCGGCGCGGACCTGGACGTACGTGGACAGCCAGGGGCGTAGGTCGGTCTCCACGACCAGGCGGGTGTCGAGGCCGCTGGCGGGTTGGGAAACGCCAAATTGAAGCCAGGGCGACCGGTACTGGTCGACGTATCCGCTGATCCACCAGTTGGCGGCCACCTGGAGTCGAAGGCCGGCGTAGATTCCCCTCTCGTTCTGGGACGACCTGCCCCCTCCAAAGGCACTGTTGAAGAGGCCCGCGAAGGCGCGGGGATAGTGACGGGCCAGCAGGACGGCTTCCACGCCGGCGTCATGGTCGAGGGCCGCCCCACCCACGGCGCCGATCGTCCCGTTGTGGGCGCGTGCCACTTCGCCAAAGAGGACGTACTCGTCCAGATAGGCCGTGGCGAAGGCACTCACCATGGAGGCCCGCGTCCCGGAGACGTTGAACCGTCGATAGGGGCGATTTCCGGGCCGAAGCGGCCGACCGAACCGGCTGTAGTAGCCCGCCAGGCCCGCGTGGAGACGGCTCGAGTGGTAGGAGGCTGCGCCGCCCCCCGTGGTTGTCCCGAAGGTGCCCTTCCGGGCGATTTCGCTGGCCGTTCGGTGGAGGCCGCCGGACGAGAGGGTCCGGGCCGGGACTGCGGACGACCCGTCGCCCGCGGCGCTGGAATCAAGGGAGGCGTCTCGGGCCCGGCGAGAGAGAAATCCTGTGAGGGAGAGGGTGGGGCCGAGGGCGACCGTGGCGGCGGCGCCCCGAAAGAATCGGTTCTCGGCGGTCGAGCTGAACGGGACGATGCCCCGCCCCTCCCGCACGATGGAAGAGACGGGATCGCGTCCCTTTGCGAACGAGATCCCCTGCCAGAGGGCGAGCCCCTGCCCATACTGCGCCGTGAAGTCGCCCAGCACGAGGGTGGTGAGGGGGCCAACATCCCGGAGCGCGAAGGTGCCGGCAATGTGGTCGAAGACATACGTGCCGGTTCCGGGAGCCCACTCCAGCGGCTCGCCGGGGTCCTTGTCGAGCGTGAGGCCCAGTTCGACCCGCCGTTGATACTGGAGGCGCATCCGGGTCGTCAGCCGGGCCGGCGATCCTTCGAAGGTGGTGCGGGACGTGTCGTCGTCGTACCCGCGGCCCAGGTCCAGGTCTCGGGTCGCGCGCTGGATGAGCGTGAAGTCAAGATTGGACGTGAGGCTCCCGACGGAGGAGCCGGAGGCGTCGGACTCGGGCGTGGACCGGTCCGACGGAGGGGACGCTCGGAGAAAAGGACGGAGGACGCGCAGTTTTTCGGCATCGATTCCGTCGATTCGGGCGAGGTCGTCCACCGAGGAAAAGGGGGCCGTGTGGGTTCGGTGCTCCACAATGCGAGCGGCCAGGGGCCGTGAGATTCCCGGCACTGTGCGCAGCAAAGCGACGGAGGCGTGGTTGAGGTCGAGGGGGCTCGTGGCGAGTCGTGTGAGGCGTTCGACCACCTGTTCCGTGGGTGCGTCTGTGGAGCGCTCGTCGACGTACCGTTCCAGAAGGTCGGATACATCGACACTGTCGGTGACGGTGGTGTCGGCGACGGATTGGGCCAGGGTGGCGGGGGCGACGAACAGGAAGAGGGCCCCGCAGAGGAGGAGTCGAGGCATGGCAGAAGAGACGGTCACCAGGAGAGCCGAAGGGACGCGGACGGAGACCACCCCAGTTGCTGGTGTTGCTGGGCCGCCAGGTCGGCTTCCAGCAGGCCGAGCAAGATCCCCACGCCGCCGCTAAATCGGGTGGGGACAGTGCCTACGCCCGCTCGCAGGCCCACCATGTCAAGAGGACGGACCTCCACCCCCGCCCGCGCCGTGGCCGGAAAGGAGACATCCTTGAACACATCCGCCAGGAGGCGAACGTCGTCGTGGGCCCGGTAGTGCAGCCCCACCGAGAGCGTACGGGGGAGGGGCTCCCCGTCGGTCAGCGACGCGCCGTTCACGTTGGTCGTGTGGGCGCCGAGGTGCAGGGAGGGGAGCATTTGGACGAGGAGTCCCAGGTTGAGGGCCCACCCGCCGGCGCTCCCGTACCCGGCAATGCGGGTATGATGGCGCCGAACCGTTGCGCCCAGGTGAAAGGAACGGGAGGTGCCAAACGAAAAGCTCCGCGCCAGTCCGGCCGTCAGGTGGACTTCGCGGTATTCCTCGAAGCCGAAGGTGCTGGCGCCTCCGACGACGGTGCCCCACGAGAACGGCGCCGCAAGGCTGGCGGCCCCGTACCGGAGGGCCGACAGGCCGAAGGCCTCCTGCACGTAAAAGGACGCGGCGGCGTGCGGCAGAAGGGCGTTCGTCGCGGGATTGGCATGGGCCCCCCACGCCGTGGGGGCCGCCGTTGTGGCGCGGCCCACCCCATCGGCGCGGGCGCTTCCAAAATGATCGAATGTGGACTGGGCCGGCGCCGGTGGACTGCCGAGCGACAGGCCCCCAAGCACCAGGGCGAGGGAAAGGAGTAAGCGACGCATTGGGGCGACAGAGAAAAGAGGGGCCCGGAAATGAGAGGAAGGGCCAGAAGAGAGTCGTCAGAAAATGCACTTGTAATTAAGAAAAGAAGAGGGTTTCGTCAAGATTATGATTAAGTAACCGAGCGCGGGCTGTCTCCGCGCCGAAACTTGTGGCTGTCGCCGGTGGTTTTAGCGCCGATCTCTCTCCCCAGAGTCTCCAGCGCCGTGTTGCCTTGGTTCGAGCAACTTGTCCGTGGCCTCCGTACGGGCCTCGTCGTCGGGCTGGTCGTGGGACTGGCAAGCGTTGGTCTCGTCCCCACGGCGCAGGGACAGGAGTTGGCCTGCACGGTTCAGCTCGACAAATCCCAGCTGAGCGGATCGGACTACGGCTACCTCGATGAGCTGCCGCAGCGCATTGAGGAGTACATGAACGCCCGAAACTGGACCGACGACCAGTACCAGTCGTTCGAGCGCATTGCCTGTTCGATACAGATTGTTATCGAGGAGGCCCCGAGCCTCTCGACCTTCGACGCTCGCCTCATCGTGTCCTCGCGGCGGCCGATCTACGAGACTGCCCAGTCGACCGTCGTGCTGCGGGTGAACGATGCGAACTGGGAGTTCGAGTACAGCCGGGGCACGTCGCTCAATTTCGATCTCGACCAGTACAATCCGCTCACCTCTACGCTCGATTTCTACGCGTACCTCCTCCTCGGATACGACTACGACACCTTCAGCGAACTGGGGGGCACGCCGCATTTTGAACAGGCGCGCGAGATTGCGGATCGGGCCAAAGGCACCGGGGATCCGGGGTGGTCCTCCGTCAGCAGTCAGCGAAACCGCCTTCAGCTCATCAACGAGCTTCTGAGCCAACGACACCAGCCGCTTCGGCGAGCGTACTATCAGTATCACCTGAACGGGCTCGACCAGTTTGTAAATGAACCCGAACAGGCGCGAGAACGCGTGCTGTCAGCCCTGGAATCCCTGCGGGAGGTGAACCGCAACGTGTCGGATTCCTACGCATTGAGCCTCTTCTTTTCGGCGAAATACGAGGAGCTCGCCGCGGTTTTTGAAGGGGGCGACGCTCGCGATCAGGCCTACAACCTGCTCACCCAGGTGGACCCGTCGCATTCATCGGAGTACAACCGTCTGGTGCAGTGACGGGAGGGGTCGAACCATGTGTGCGGGGCATGTGTTAAGGGCACGGGACTGGGCCACCGTTCACACGTTAGACTTTGGTCGCCGTGCGTGTCTGCTCAGTACGCGGAGGCCCGGCCCGGTTGCCTGGGTTCCCATCCATCTTTCAGACTAACGCCACCACCGATTCATGTCCAATACCGACGGAGAAGCGAAGGAAAAAGCCCTTGACATGGCCGTGCAGCAGATTGAGCGCGAGCACGGCAAAGGGTCCATTATGCGCCTGAGTGATGACCCGAATCGACAGGTCGAAGCGATCCCGACGGGGTCGTTAACGCTCGACTCGGCGCTGGGCGTCGGTGGGGTGCCGCGGGGGCGCATTACCGAGATCTATGGTCCTGAGTCCTCCGGAAAAACGACACTGGCCACCCACATCGTGGCCGAGGCCCAAAAGCTGGGCGGCACGTGTGCGTTTATTGACGCCGAGCACGCCTTTGACCCAAACTACGCTGAGCAGCTTGGCGTGGACATCGACGAGTTGCTCATTTCGCAGCCCGACACCGGCGAGCAGGCGCTGAATATCACCGACACGCTGGTCCGAAGCGGGGCGCTCGATGTCATTGTGATCGACTCGGTGTCCGCGCTCGTCCCTCAGGCCGAACTGGAGGGCGACATGGGAGACACCCACGTGGGGCTTCAGGCGCGCCTCATGAGCCAGGCCCTGCGAAAGCTGGCCGGTACGATTAACCGGACGAAGACGGCCCTCATCTTCATCAATCAGATCCGAATGAAGATCGGGGTCATGTTTGGCAATCCGGAGACGACCTCGGGCGGCCGGGCCCTCAAGTTCTACTCCTCGGTGCGCATGGACATCCGCAGGATTGGGGCGGTGAAGGACGGACAGGACGTGGTGGGGAATCGGACGCGCGTGAAGGTCAAGAAGAACAAGGTGGCGCCGCCGTTTAAAGAGGCGGAGTTCGACATCATCTACGGAGAAGGCATTTCTTCCCTCGGCGAGCTGATTGACCTGGGGACCGATCATGACATTCTAGAAAAGCGGGGCTCCTGGTACTCCTACGGCGAGGAGACCATTGCGCAGGGGCGGGAGGCGACGAAGGAATGGCTCTCCGAGCATCCGGACGAACGGACTGAGATCAAAGAGGCCATCCGGAAGGAGCTGGGGATGGTGGATGAGGAAGCCGAAGACGAGGAGGCGGAAGACGCTGAGGCGGCGGCCGAAGAGTAGGTGCGCGTCTCTCGCTTCCGTTTTCGTTCCGCCGGGAAATGAGATACCTTCTTTGCGTCGCGCGTCTTTTGGGCCAGCGGGGACGGTGGACGCTTGGGTGTGTTGGGGGGGCGATTGTCCTGCTCGCGCCGGGAGCGGGAGTGGCCCAGTCGGCTGGGGAGGAAGCGTTCTGCCGGCCGGACGCTTTGCAGACGCTTGATGCCCGGGGGCTCCAGGCGGTCTACTGCGCGGACGAACGCGTCGCCAGGCCGCTTCGCTGGGCGCACGCCTCGGCGCGGCCGGTGTTCTACGGGGCCGTGCCCCTCTCGTGGGCCGGGGCGTGGGTCCGGGGCGGGGACGGATCGGCGGCGGCGTATCGTCTCACCTTCACGCAGGGCACGACCTACGGCGGCGTACTGGCCCTGAAGCACCTGGTGGGACGTCCCCGTCCCTATCTCACGCATCCGCTGACGTCTCGCACCTCGGAGTACGGGGCGTCGTCGGACGCGGACGGATACACGTCCTTTCCGTCTGGCCACGCCGCCCTGTCGGCAGCCCTGGTGACTTCGTGGGGCCTGTCGTACCCGCACTGGTACGTGGTTGGGCCGGGGGCGGTGTGGGCCCTGGGGGTTGGCCTCAGCCGGCTCCATCTAGGGGTGCATTACCCAAGCGACATCCTCGTGGGGGCCCTCCTCGGAATCGCCTTTGCGGGGGTCGTGCATCAGATCGGAGACGCCGTGACGCCCCCGCAGCTCCGCGACCGAGCGGGCCCCTCAGCGTCGGCCCCAATGCCGGCAGGGATTACGATTCGCTTCTGACGGCAGGAGGGGCCTTGCCCGGTTGGAAGAGAGGGGGACGATGGAAGAGAGGGACACCGGGAGCGCCCGCCGGGCCGCCGGTCCCGTAGGCCGCCGTCGACGGGGACTGGGGGCAAAAAGAAAACGCCGATTCCCGGCCGTGAGGCCCGGAATCGACGTTTCAGGGGCAGTAGCGGGGGCGGGATTCGAACCCGCGACCTTCGGGTTATGAGCCCGATGAGCTACCAACTGCTCCACCCCGCGATGTTAGCCGCCTCGGCGTGCTTTTTCCGATTTAGCACTCCCTTAGACGCCTCCATCTGAGGAATGTTCGGGGCCTGAGCGGTCCCCATTCAGATTAACGCAATGTCCACAGGTCGAGGGTGGAGGGGACGGGGACGACCTGCCTACACTGTAGTGTTCGGCAGGGGGCACCCCGTGCGAATGATCGGCCGCTCCCTGCGCCTTTTCAGATTGATGCTTCTGTGTTCATGGCTACGCTTCGCCCGTTTCGCGCCGTTCGCCCCCGCCCCGAACACGTCGAGGAGATTGCCTCGCTCCCGTACGATGTTGTAAGTACCGAGGAGGCGCGGGCACAGGTCGAGCGCAATCCGCGGAGCTTTCTCCACGTGGCCCGGCCCGAGGTCGACCTGGCGCCGGGGACGGATTTGTACGATGACGCGGTCTACGAACAGGGGGCGATCAATCTTCGGCGGTTTGTGGAGGCGGACGACACTGAGCAGGAAGCCGAGGCGGCCCTCTACGTGTATCGACTCGTGATGGACGGGCGCAAGCAGACGGGAATTTTCGGGTGCGTGTCCGTTCGGGAGTACGATGAGGGCACCATCGTAAAACACGAGGAGACACGTCCGGCCAAAGAACGGGACCGGACCCGGCACATCAGGGCCCAGCAGGCCCACGCCGAGCCGGTGATGCTGACGTACCGGGACCTAGATGCGGCGCAGGACATTCTCGAGGAGACGCAGTCGCAGGCTCCTCTTTACGATTTCGAGGGGGAGGACGGGGTGCGCCACACGATCTGGAAAGTGCGCGACCCGGACGCCTTGGTGGAGGCCTTCCGCGCCCTCGATCACCTGTACATTGCGGATGGGCATCACCGGTGCAAGGCCGCAAGTCGGGTCGCGGCCCAGTTGCGATCCGACGAGACCGACCCCGAGGCCGCCTTTGAATTCTTTCCGGCGGTCCTTTTCCCGATGAGCAACATGCACATCATGGCCTACAACCGGGTGGTGTTCGATCTCCCTGAGCCCCCGGAGGCCTTCCGAAACACACTAGCGGAGCACGTTCAGGTGGAGCGGAACGTGTCGGACCCCGTGCCCGCCTCGAAAGGCACGGTCTGCCTGTACCTGGACGGGGAGTGGCATCGCCTCGTGCTGCCGCCTTCCAAGGGCGTGCGCGTTGCGGATCAGCTCGATGTGGCTCGCCTGGGTGAGTACATTCTGGAGCCGCTCCTCGACATCCGCGACCCGCGACGCGACGACAACATCGACTTTGTGGGCGGCATTCGCGGCACGGAGGCGCTTGAGCAGCGGGTGGACGAGGGAGAGGCGGACCTTGCCATCAGCATGTACCCGACCAGCATCGAGGAGCTGGTGGCGGTCGCGGACGAGGGAAGCCTGATGCCGCCCAAGTCAACCTGGTTCGAGCCGAAGCTGCGGAGCGGGCTTCTGGTGCACGACTTTTCAGAAGACGTCCCGGCGGAGGCGACGCGCAAAGCGTCGGCCTAGTCCCCGGCCCGAGAGGGAAGGGGCCCTGCTCCCCGTCGATCTGCGCCATAAGGTCTTTTTCAGCCCCGAAAGAGGGGGCACTGCGTCTCGCGATCCTCTCACGGGGCCGACGCGACGACGGGAGTGGGGAGGCCCCCGGTTCGGGAATCCACTTCCGGTCCCCGGTAGGGGGCGGGAAGACTACTCGTCGTCAACAAACAGGAGGTCGATCTCGCGGGAGTCAATGTCGGCCCCCACGACTTCGACCGTGACCGTGTCGCCCGGCCGGTAGGACTTGCCGGTGTCCTCGCCCCGCATGGTGTAGGTCGACTCGTCGTAGACGTAGTAGTCGTCGTCCATGTCGCGAACGTGGACGAGGCCCTCAACGAGGAGTTCGGTCAGTTCGACAAAGACCCCGAACTTCGTGACGCCGCTGACGACCCCCTCAAAGACGTCCCCGACGTGCTCCTGAACGTATTCGACCTGCTTCAGCTTCACGGATTCCCGTTCGGCTTCTTCGGCGTTCCGTTCCTGCTCGGAGCAGTGCTCGCACTTGGCCGCCAGGTCCTCGACGTTTGCCGGCGACTCGCCGGTGGCGTACCGTTTCAGCAGCCGGTGCACCATGAGGTCGGGATACCGGCGAATGGGGCTGGTGAAGTGGCTGTAGTAGTCGAAGCCCAGGCCGTAGTGGCCAATGTTGGCGACCGCGTATTCGGCCTTGGACATGGCCCGGAGGGCGGCCCGCACGATGACCTGTTCTTCGGGCTGGCCCTTGATGGCTTCGATCAGGTCGCTCAGGTCTTCGGATCGAATGTTGCCATCGGTAAGGGGGATGTCGTGTCCAAACAGCTTCACGTATTCGGCCAACTGCTGGATTTGCTCCCCGTCCGGCGTGTCGTGTACGCGATAGACGAAGGGAAGCGGCTCGCGCTCTCCGTCGGATTGACCGTTCTGGGCAAAGCGGGCCCCACGGTCGGGCGATCCGATGTGAGCGGCCACCGTGCGGTTCGCCAGAAGCATGAACTCCTCGACCAGCCGATTGGCGGCCAGGCGCTCCTTCCGGACGATGTCCTGCGGGTGCCCGTCGTCGTCTAGGATGACTTTTACCTCGTCCGAGCCAAAGTCGACGGCGCCCTCCTGCAGCCGTTTGTTCGTGAGCCGCTTCGCCAGCCGATTGGCCTCCACGACGTACGGGGCGGCGGGATCGTTCGGGTGGCCGCCGTCGATGTAGGTCTGGGCCTCGTCGTAGGTCAGGCGCTGGCGGGAGTGGATAACCGTCTCCCGGATGTCGTAGTCCTCGACCTCGCCCTGGGGAGTCACCTCCATGAGCACGGAGAAGGCCAGCTTGTCTTCCTTGGGGCGGAGGGAGCACACCTGGTTCGACAGCTTCTCCGGCAGCATCGGGATCGTGCGGTCGACCAGGTACACGCTGCACGCCCGCTCGAAGGCCTCGTCGTCGAGGGGCGTATCCGGCTCCACGTAGTGACTCACATCGGCGATGTGGACGCCGATCTTGTAATTGCCCTCCTCGGTCTTCTCGATGTGGATGGCATCGTCGAAGTCCTTCGCGTCGTCTGGGTCGATCGTAAAGACCGGCTTGTCGCGCAGGTCCAGGCGCCGGTCGATCTCCGAGCGGGGAATGTCGACCGGGATCGCGTCGGCCTCTTCCTCCACGCTTTTGGGGAAGTCCGCCTTCACGTCCATGCTCATGGCGAGCGAAAGGACGCGGACGTTGGGGTCATCGGCGGGGCCAATGACCCGCAGGATGCGCCCCTCGGGCGAGGCCTTCCGACTGTCGAAGCGGTCGATGGAGACCGCGACCTTTTCGCCGTCCTCGGCCCCACCGAAGGCGTCGGAGGGGACGTACACGTCCTGCAGAATGCGCTGGTCGTCCGGTTCGACGAAGGCATAGTTGCCGCGGTGGCGGAAGGTGCCCACCACCTGGGTGCGCCGCCGCTCGACGACCTCGACGACCTCACACTCGCGTTTCTTGTCGTCTGCCGCCCGGGCGGCCACGGCCACCCGCACGAGGTCGCCATGCAGGGCCTCGCCCATGTGGGGCTCGCGGATAAAGAACTCCTCGTCGCTGTCCACGGCCTGCACGAAGCCGAACCCTTGCGGCTTGCATCGCAGGACGCCGACCCGGTGGGTCGTCTGGGACTTGAGTTCATACTTCCGCCCGTCCCGGGCCACTACGTGCTGCGCATTCATCTCTGCCAGGACGTCACAGAAGCGGAGGTACCGCTCATTTTCTTCGATGCCCAGGCCCTTGGCGATTTCGTGTGACCGAAAGGCCTCGTTTGGATGCTCGCGGAGGAATTTGAGAATCTGTTGCCGTAACTCGTCGGCGCTTGTCGTCGTGTCGTGTGAAGCCACGTGTCAGTACAGTCGTGAAAATATATCAGATATCAGACCTGTAACGACGGGTGTGGGGAAACCGTTCGGCACCGGATGAAAAAGTCATACGCGCTACGGGTCGGACGAGGAGGCACCGTCGTCTGCGGCGTCTGCGGGGGACGCCTCCGTCGAGTCGGGCGGGCGGGCGACGGGATCTTGTTCGTCCGCGGGCGGGGGCGAGGAGTCGTCTTCGTCGGGCAGGAGCCACCCGAACACGCGGCGAAAGAGCACCTTCCAGGTTGGAAACTCTGTCTGGTATGAAAGGCCGGCCCCCGTGCTCTGCGTGTAGGTTTGGCCGCGCGTCAACTCGTCGCCGGATCGCCGGAAAAACACTTCGGCGCTGATTCGGGAGGTTAATCGAACCTCCACCACAAACTCGCCCTGCGGCCCCTCCACCTGCCGCTCATCCGGATCGTCGCCCGTGTACACGCCCTCGCCCCGAATCACGAGCCGCTCGTTGAGCAGCCGCAGGGCGACCCCGTAAATAATGTCGAGGTCGCTGGGGTCCTCCCCCTGCAGGCCAAAGCTGAGGTCGACATTGGGAAGCGCTGCGCCGAGGTAGCGATTGAGTTGGCTGGCCACCAGCTGCGAGACGCTGTTGAACGCCAGCTGGTTGCCGGCGGCCGACAGGCCCTGGTTGCTCTCGCCCGGGGCGCCGGTGCCGCTCTGGGTGAACGACTCCGTCGTGAGCAGAAACGTGTTGGTGAGCAGCACGCTCGTGGCGTACTCGGTGGTCCGGTCGGGCTGATTGAGGATGGCGTCCAGGGTTTGCGTTCCCACCTGGGCCCCCCGATCGTCGCGCACGAGGCCCAGGCTCAGGTCCACCTGCGGCGTCGCCACCCGCCCGCTGATGTCCAGCTGTACCCGCACCGGAATGCGCCCCTGGTAGTTGCTGTAGCCCGGGAGGCCGGACGGGGAGGCCCGCGTCCGGTATTCGGCCTGGAGGGACAATTGCGCGTTTGTGGGATTGCCGTCCCAGGTAATCGTCCCCTGATTGATGTTGAAGCGCCGGACGAAGACCTCGCCCGCGGTGAACTGATAGGTGCCCTCCGTCACGTTGAAGGAGCCGTACACCAGAAACTCGCCCTCTTGCCGCTGCAGCTGGATGCGCCCTTCCCCCTGCGCGGTCACGACGTCGCCCACCACCGGGTCGAACACGAGGTGCACCGTCGACTCCTCGGCGGCCTGTACGTTGATGTCGATGTCGAGCCCTTCGGTGAAGGTGGGCTCGCCCGCCGGGCGGTCGGCCAATATGTTGTCGCGGCGCGAAAGCTCCTGCAGATTGGGGACCTCTCCGGTCGAGTCCGCGAAGACAATAAAGCCCGTTCCGGTGTCCACCCCCTCCCGAGAGGCCGGGATGAACAGTTCACTGTCCGGCGTCGTGCGGGCGTTGTCCGAGCGCAGGGTGGCGTCGGAGAGGGGGCCTGTGAGGGTCGCCTCCCCCGAGGCGCGAAGGGTTCCGTAGAAGGGAAGGTCCTCGGCGGTGGCCACGTCGATGATGGTAATCTCATCGAGCTGCCCCGACAGGTCGAAGGAGAAGTAGTCGTAGTCGTTGAACAGGAGGCTCCCGTTGAGCGTGGCCGTTCCGTCTGCGTCCGAGACGATCACCGACTGGAGGTGAATCCCGCGCCGGTCGACCTGGACCGGCCCCTGAACGCGATAGGACAGCCCAAACTGCGGGAGGCGAAATCGTCCGTTCTCAAACTGGAGTTGGGCGTCGAACACCGGGTCCCGAAACGACCCCCCCACGTGAATGGAGCCCGTCGTGGCGCCCCGCACTTGAGCGATGGTTTCGTCGAAGATGTATTCAAAGAAAAACAGGTCCGCCCGCCCGACCTCCACGTTCAGGTCGAGCGGATCGGTGCTGGGGGAGGCCTCGGGGTCCGTGAGGGCCGGCAGGCGCACGCGGCCCGAGAGGGAGAGCTGATTCTGCTCCACGGTCCGAACGCCGTCGGGGGGACGGTCGGCGTCGGCGAGGCTATCGAGGGCGGGGGAGGGCGACAGCTCGGCCGTTACCGTAAGGTCGGGGCGGCCGGGGGTGAATTCGCTCTGGAGGGTGAGGCTGCCCAGCACCCGGCGGTCGAACGTCAGCTGGCCCACCCGAAACCGGCTCTGCACCTGGGGCTGCGACCATCCCCCGGTAAGGGCCAGCGACCCGTTCAGCTGGCCGCCGACCGGCGGCTGCAGCCCCACCAGCTGGGAGAATGAGGCGAGCGACACTCGCTGTGTATTCACGAGCAACGTATCCGCCGGGCGGGGGGAGAAAATGCCATCGACCTCGATCCGCTGGGGGACGGAGCCGGAGGACGTAGGGTTTTCCACCCGGAGGGAGTCGAACCGGAGGGCGTCGGAGTAGACCGATACCGTGCCCGGCGCGGCCAGTCGCCAGGTGCCCTCCGCCGTGCCCACCTGCAGCGTCTGAATGCGGAACTGGTTGTACGATTGCCGGAGGTCGACGGTGGCGTCGAGGCGGGCCGGGGCGGCGGTGCCGTACTTGTCCGCCTGAAGCTGGAGGCGCCCGCTGCGATCGCTCAGTGAGAGGCGGACGGAGGGGCCGACAAGCGGGCGCCCCCGGACCTGAGCCGTATCGGCATGGAGGGCGACCTCTGCCTGCAGGGTTTCGTTGATCGGAGCATCGTGCGACGCGGTAAGGTCGTACGCCCCGTCGACCTGCGTAACGGATTGGCTGCCGAGGTCGAGGGAACGAGCCGAGACGGTCCCGGACGCCCGAATCTCGTGGTCGTCCATCGTGAGGGCGAGGTCGCTTCGCAGGCTGTCGGCGCGCCGCGGGAACTGCGGCCACCAGCGCCGCAGCAGATCCATGCGGTGGATGGCCACCGTGGCGTTGAGGTTCAGGGGCGAGGAGGGGCGGGGGCGAGAAGCGAGCTGGTCCTGGAGGGCGTCTCGGCCGGTCGTGTCCGGGGAGAGAGGGGACGACGCCGCGGTGTCGGCCAGCGGCTTGGTCATCTCTTCCTGTACCGCCCGCCGGAGTGCGGCCCACCAGTACCGGCCCGTCGAGCGAACCTCGGGGGAGAGCACGGGGCCGTCGATCGACGCGGTGGCGAGCGTACCATCCAGTTGCACGCGGGGGCCGGGGGCCGTGCGGCGCGCCACCGTCAGAGACACGTCATGGGCGGGCATCGACACCGTACTGTCTCCCCGTTGGAGGGTCGAGGGATCGACGGACAGCACGGCCTCCCCGGCGGCCGAGGCCCACGTGTTGCCTTCCCCCTCCGCCGAAAGGGTCGCGTTGAGCCCGCTGGACGGAAGGGCGGGGCTCCAGGTGGCCAGGTCGAGGTCGTTGGCGGTGGCACTCAGATTGTACCGTGGGCGCGGCCCCGACACATCCAGTCCGCCCTCCAGCGACAGGACGCCCCCGGCGGGCTGCAGGGCATACCCGGCCCCGCGGAGGCGGCCCTCCGCGGCCGTCAGCTTCAGTTCGGCGTCGGCCAGGCGGGCAGCGCCCAGTCGCGACTCGGAGAGGGACAGTCGGCCGGCGCCGGCAAGGCGCGCGAGCGAAGTGCCGCGCCCGTCAAATTCGATCCGACCGGACACGTGGCTCTCAAGGTCCGGGCGGTTCGTGAAGGGGGCGAGGTTGAGGTCGTCGACGCGCACCTGCGTTTCGTAGCGGAGGGCCGTCGCCGTCCGCTCCACGTCGAGGGAGCCCTGCACGGCGCCGGCGGGGCTGCGGGCGCGGAGCGTGCCCTCCAGGTTGAAGGCCAGGCGGGGGCGGTGGCGCCACTGCACGGTGCCGAGCACAGATCCGTTCCCTTCGATCAGGGAGAGGGGCTGTAGTCGGGCGGACGGGGCCTGCGGCCACACCGTCGTCAGGTCGTCGGGGTGCAGGTGGGCCTCCGTGAGGCGCAGGTCGAGGTCGGCCATCTCGGGGAGGCCGTAGATGGTGCCGTCCCCGGTGAGGGACGAGCCGCCGTGAGAGAGGCGGAGGTCGGACAGAACGAATTGGTCCGTCGCCCCGCTCAATCGGCCGGATACCTGGACCGTGTCGCGGAGGGGGAGGCGAGGGATCAGGCGGTGCAACTCCGTGTTGTCGAGGCGGCTCGGGTCGAGTGCCACCGCCAGTGCGTCTCGGGTTGAGTCGGAGGGGGCAACGTCGACCTGCCCCTGTAGGTGGGTGTTGCCCAGCGTGAGGGAGAACGGGTCGAGGGCCCAGGCGCCATTCGTCTGGGTCAGGGTTCCTTCGGCCGACTGCAGCGCCAGGTCCCGATCAGGGAGGGACAGCGTGGCGGACCGCAGGGTGACCTGCTTTGATTCCGTGCGCCATTCGACCGAGGCGCGGAGGGAGAGCTCCTCCATTCGCGATTGCGTGTAATCGTAGACCCACCCCTCGCGAACGGCGGAGGGGGGCGGTCCGGTCCGCTGGGTGGAGACGCTCCCCCCGCGGATCTCGATGTCGGCGAACGAAAAGTCGAGGGCCCTGCCCCCGCTGTCGGTCGCTGAGCGGCGCAGGGCACGTTCGAGGTTCCAGGTACTGTCCGCGGCCCGGTGAAGGGTCGCGTGGGGGCGGATCAGGGTGAGCGTTCGGACCGACAGCTCGGCCCCCAGGAGCGCGCTCCACTGCGGCCGAGCGCGGACCGAGTCCACGGTCACGACGGGGCCGCCATCGGGGGCGCGGAGGGTCACCTGGGTGGCGACCACGGTGCGGAGCAGCGAGCCCTCGAGCGACTCAATGTGGAGGGACCCGGCAAATTGATCGGAGACGATCGATTCGATTTGCTGTCGGAGGGCACTGCGGCCCACCTCCGTGCGCGTCACCCCAAAGAAGAGTACGACCCCTCCGAGCAGCACGTATACGACCCAGCGGACGTACCGCCAGGGAAAGGAGGAAGACTCGGGTGGGGTGGACACGGACCGGCCGGGTGGGGATCCAAAAAGAGAAATTGACGCGCAACGCCCTTACTACAACCGGCTCACGATGGGCGTTTCACTCTTCACAGGCAAATTCCCACGCCCGCTGCACCAGAGAGCGGCGGAGGTCGCCCGTCACGTATGCGTGCCCGAGCCGGTCAAGGAGAACGAACTGGATGGTTCCCTCCGTATTCTTCTTGTCCGAGCGCATCGCCTCGTAGAGAGAATCAAAGTCGAGGGCGGACGGGTCCGGTTTCACCGGCAGGGCCCGCACCAGCTCCACGGCCCGCTCGCGGGGAAGGGTGTCGGGGTGGCGGTGGTGGGACAGGTATAGGGCGGCCCGCATGCCGAGGGCCACGGCCTCGCCGTGAGAGAAGGTGCCGTAGCCGGCCACCGACTCGATGGCGTGGGCAAAGGTGTGGCCGAAGTTGAGAACCACGCGCTCGCCCGTCTCTCGTTCATCGGCGCTTACGACGTCGGCCTTGACGGAGACGGCTCGCCGAATGGTTTCGGCAACGGCTTCGCGGTCGCGCCGAGACAGAATGGAGACGAGGTTCTCCTCCAGAAACGACATCAGGTCGACATCGCGGATCAGCGCGTGCTTGACGACCTCCGCCATGCCGCTCGTGTACTCGGCCATCGGGAGGGTGTCCAGCACCGACGGATCGGTGCACACGAAGCGGGGCTGGTAGAAGGCCCCGATGAGGTTCTTTCCCGTCTCGTGGTTGATGGCGGTTTTGCCCCCCACGGAGGCATCCACCTGGGCGAGGAGGGACGTCGGAAGGTGGACGAGCGGAAGGCCTCGCAGGAGTGTGGCGGCCGCGAACCCGGCCAGGTCGCCGATAACGCCGCCCCCCAGCGCGAGGACGGGGGTCTGCCGATCGATGCCCCACGTGAGGGCCTCGTCGTAAATCGACTGCAGGGCCTCCGCGGACTTCGTCTGCTCGCCCGGGGGGAGCACGATGGAGCGAACCGTCCACCCGGCGCGTTCCAGCTGGCGGACGAGGGGGGAGCGGTAGTGCGCCGCCACATTTTCGTCGCTCACGAGGAGGCACCGCCCGACCCGAAGCCCCTCGTCCTCCAGGAGCCCGGGAAGGTGTTCGAGGGACTGGTAATGGATCGAGTAACTCCGGTCTCCGAGGGCGACGTGGGTTGACATGAAGCGAGACGATCAATTACGAGACACAGAAATAAAATCACGCGGGGCGTGGGCGCAGGGTTCGAGGGGCACATCAAATTACGACGATTCGGTGAGAGTGCCCTGATCCCTTTTCTCGTGCTGTCGATAGAGAGCACTGGGGGACACGTGAGTCAATGCCTTCTGCTAATGTAAAAGATCAATGGTGATTCCTGAGATCCTGGACGCCGCGCACATGTTTGCTGCCCGCGCGCTCCGAACGGGCGACGTGGC
Source organism: Salinivenus lutea (assembly GCA_002894685.1). Classification (GTDB taxonomy): domain Bacteria; phylum Bacteroidota; class Rhodothermia; order Rhodothermales; family Salinibacteraceae; genus Salinibacter; species Salinibacter luteus. The sequence goes on along the minus strand of NCRC01000007.1, from coordinate 106,635 downwards.
GGTGGATGCGACCGTCGGAAACGGCCACGATACGCAATTTCTTACGGAACAGGTCGGACCCACCGGACAGGTGTTCGGGTTTGACGTGCAGGAGGACGCCCTCCGGCGTGCCCGCACTCGGCTGGAGGAGGGGGAGGCCGCGGCGCCGACGGCCCTCTTTTGCGCCGGGCACGAACAACTGCTGGACCACCTCCCGGACGAGGTGCACGGCTCGGTGTCGGCTGTGATGTTTAATCTCGGATACCTGCCGGGGAGCGATTCGTCGTGTATCACGCGACCCAACACAACGATTGAGGGGCTGTCGTCGGCCCTGGAGGGGCTTCGGGATGGGGGCGTCATTACGGTTGTGCTCTACACGGGCCACGAGGGCGGCGCGGCGGAGGCGAACGCCGTGCGGGAGTGGGCGACGGCACAGCCGCAGGAGGAGGTGCACGTGTTGTCGTACCGGTTCCTGAATCAGCAGAATGACCCGCCGCAGCTCATGGTTCTCGAAAAGCGAGCGTCCGAGTGAGTCCGTGTTCGATGTGCAGCAAAAGGCCTTGAGCTAGGCCCGCTCAACTGACTCCGTTATTGCATGTGCCTTCTTACATTTGCCCACGACGCGCACCCGGAGTACTCGCTCGTGTTTGCGGGCAATCGAGACGAGTTTTACAGTCGCCCCACGGCTCCGGCCGCCTTTTGGGAGGAGGCGCCGCACGTTCTCGCCGGCCGGGACCTGAAAGCGGGGGGGACGTGGATGGGCGTCACCCGTAACGGACACTGGGGCGTTGTGACGAATGTGCGGGCGCCGGAGGCGTACCGCCCGGACGCTCGATCGCGGGGCGCGCTCGTGTCGGAGTACCTCATCGAAGAACCGAATCCGGAAGAATACCTGCGGCGTGTCGCGGACGAGGCGGCGGCCTACAATGGGTTTAACTTGCTTTTGGGGACGCCCGAGGACCTGTACTATCTTTCCTCCCAGGAGGGCGCCGTCCGGCCGGTAGCGCCCGGAATTCACGGCCTGAGCAACGATCGCCTCGATACCTCGTGGCCGAAGGTGGAGGCGGCCACGTCGGATCTCCGCGACCGACTCGACGAGGAATCCATGCCGACCGACGAGGGGTTGCTCCGGCTCCTGGATCAGCGCGACCCGTTCCCCAAAGATCGCCTGCCCGACACCGGCGTCGGAATGAATACCGAACAGTTCCTCTCCCCGATCTTTATTGAGGGGGAAGACTACGGAACCCGCTGCTCTACAGTGCTGCTGATCGGTCGGGACGGAACCGTTCAGTTTGTTGAGCGCACTTTTGAAGAGGGCACGCCTGCGGACACCCGCCACTTTTCATTTCGGGCCGGTGGGGGCTGACGAACGACCCTGTCAATCTCTGATCCTAAACGCATCTGTTTATGCCATTTGACAAGATTCGCTTCCCCAACGCCGAGGGCACGGAAAAGCTGGCGGCCCGGCTGGATCGCCCCGATGGTCCCGAGCGGGCCTGGGCCATCTTTGCGCACTGTTTTACGTGTTCGAAAGACCTGCGGGCCGTAGGGGCGATTACCCGGGCGCTGAACCGGGAAGGAATTGCCGTGATGCGGTTCGACTTTACAGGCCTCGGGGAAAGCGAAGGCGACTTTGCCGACACCAATTTTTCGTCGAATGTCGGAGACCTGGTGGCGGCCGCCAATTATCTTCGGGAGCATCACGCCCCGCCCCGCATCCTCGTGGGGCATTCCCTGGGGGGCGCCGCGGTGCTGCAGGCCGCCCACCGGATGGACAGTGTCCAGGCCGTCTCCACGATTGGGGCGCCGTGCAATCCGGAGCACGTGACGCACCTCCTGGAGGAGGACATTGATGAGATCCGGGCGACGGGGGAGGCGCGGGTCACCCTTGCCGGCCGCTCGTTTACCGTGCGCAAGCAGTTCCTCGATGATCTGGAGGAGACGCGGATGGACGAGACCATCCGGACGCTGGATCGGGCCCTTCTGCTCTTCCACTCGCCCATCGACCAGACGGTGGGCATCGAAAATGCTGCCCATATCTTTGAGGCGGCCCGGCATCCCAAGAGCTTTGTGTCGCTGGATGATGCCGACCACCTCCTCTCTGATCCCTCGGATGCCGAATACATTGGGGTAGTCCTTGCCGCCTGGGCCCGGAAGTATGTGGAAACGGAACAGCCGGACGAGGCCCCTGAGGGACAGGTGCTCACGCGGACCCGCGGGGCCTATCGGACCGACGTAGCGGCGGGCCGGCACACCCTCGTGTCCGACGAGCCGGCGTCCGTCGGCGGCGACGACGCGGGGCCGACGCCCTACGACCTGCTGCTCTCGGCGCTTGGCTCATGCACGGGCATGACCCTCCGGATGTACGCGGATCGGAAAGACTGGCCGCTGGAGGAGGTCACCGTTCGGCTCACGCATGAAAAGATCCACGCCGAGGACTGCGACCACTGCGACACGGACGAAGGAAAGGTGGACCGAATTGACCGCGAGGTGGAGTTGGAGGGCGATCTGAGTGAGGACCAGCGCCGCCGCCTCCTGGAAATTGCGAACAAGTGTCCTGTGCACCGGACACTACACAGCGAGGTCGACGTCCGGTCACAGCTACGAGAGGTGGCCGCTCCCGACACGCACTGAGGCCCTCCGGCGATTCGTTGAGAACTCACAGCCTGAGGCCCGTATGTGCGCCGATCGGAGCAGAACCTGCGGCGCGCTTGGTCATTAGAGGCGGTGGTTCTATTCGGGACATGGCGCAGTTCGGTAGCGCACCGCTCTGGGGGAGCGGAGGTCGCCGGTTCAAGTCCGGCTGTCCCGACTCCTTGGGATTTTGTCTGCCCTGCCGCTTTGCCCCTTCTGGGAGAGCGGCAGTGTTATTTTGTATGCAATTGCGCACGGAGTGGGAGCAGCGACGCTGCGTTCTCGTTGCGCTTGTCGGACGGGGAACGCATTTTGCTCTATTGGAGACCCTGAGTCCACTGATAAGTCCCACCACGCCCTACCCACGGGGCGATCGTCACCATGCCGGACGAGAAGGGGGTGGCCGCCGGAAAGCGATTCGCACGTGACATGCGTCGGGTTCGTGAACACCGCGGCGTGTCGCTTGCCGCCATTCACGAACAGACGCAGATCGCCGAAACCCTCCTGGAGTCCTTCGAGGAGGGCGGGTTGTACGACCATCCGGCGTTCAACGAGGTGTATCTCCGTTCCTTTGTGCGGGCCTATGCCTCGGTCGTCGACCTCCCGCCCGATGAGGCCGTCGCGGGACTGGAGGCCGCGCTGGCGGGCAATTATCAAGATGCCCTCGCGGCCACTTACCTGGAGGACGGGGACCGGGAGGCAGAAGACCAAGACGCAGGGGAAAAGGCGACAGAAGAGGCGGAGCCCCCCGAGGACGAACCGCCGACCCCAGAGCGCGCCGCGTCCGATCGCTCCGCTCTCTCCCCGGCGTCGGCGGACGACCCCGAGCCCGAACCTGCGTCTCCCCCAAAGACGTCGGAGGAGTCCCCCGACGCTCAGGACCGGTCCCAGGTGCCGGGGCCCGCGGCGCCGCCCGTAGACGCCGACGATGCGCCTCCGCACCCGTCGTCCATTGCATCGGGCACCTCGGACGCCCCCCGGCGGCTCCAGTCTCCCGTGCTGTCAATCGGGGCCGCGCTGCTGGTGGTGGGCGTGATCGGGATTGGGGCCTGGTACGTCGTTGGGACGGGCGGCTCGTCGCCTGTGCCGCCGGAGGAGACGGATCCGGCGTCCGAGTCGACGCCGCAATCCTCGGTCCGCTCGTCGTCCGTGTCTTCCCCCGCGGACACATCAGAGGACCCTCCGGCCCCGAGCCCCGAGGCGTCGTCTTCGCCCACGCTCGGCGACACGCTTCACCTCACCCTGCGGGCCGACTCGACGGTCAGCGGCCTTCGTCTGCGTCGCGATGAGGACCTGCGGCGCCCCTACTGGATCGAGGAGGGGGAGGCCGCCACCTTTCCGTTCACGACCCGGGCGATCCTCGAAAACGACCTGGACGCCGTCACCGTGTACCTCGAAAACCGACGGGTGACCCTTGGCCCTGACACGGCCGATCGCATTTCCCTCGACCGTCAACGGGTGGGCGCTCTCCTGGAGAACAGCGGGCACGCCCCCGCCGAATGGACGACGCCCCCGGACACCATCCCCGTTGGGCCCCTGGCTCCCGACTCCTCGGCCACCTAACGGGCCCGGTCTCCACGTTCTCGGATTGCTTGTCGCTACCGATCACAGATCATCTGTCCATGACGGACCTCGTCGAGAAAACGCACGACCTGCTCGAAGCCCTGGAGGAGCGCCCGCCGACCGCTCGCACGAAAGAGGAGGCCGCCCCCCTGGTCGACACGCTTCGGGCCGTTGTGCGCCGGCACGACCATCGGTACTACGTCGAGGACACTCCCGTCATCCCCGATGCCGAGTACGACCGCCTGTACCGCGCCCTGGAGACGCTGGAGGCGGAGTTTCCGGCGCTCCAAACGCCTGATTCCCCGACGCAGCGGGTGGGCGGGGAGCCGATCGATGCGTTCGAGAAGCACGAGCACCCCGAGCCGCTCCTCTCCCTCTCAAACGCGTTCGACGAGGGAGACCTTCGCGACTGGTACGAGCGGTGCCAGCGCCGGTTGGCAGACCGGTACGGGGCCGTCGACCCCACCCTGGTCGCGGAGCTGAAGATCGACGGGCTGGCCGTGGCGCTCACGTACGAGCAGGGCCAGCTCGCCGTCGCCGCGACGCGGGGCAACGGGTCCGTCGGAGAAAACATCACCCACAACATTCGAACCGTCCACCGCATTCCGCTCCGCATTCCGGCCGGCGCGGACAATGGGCCGCAGCCCCCCGAGCGCATCGAGGTGCGGGGCGAGGTGTTTATGCGGAAAAGCGAGTTCGAGGCGCTCAACGATCGGCTCCGGGCCGACGGACAGTCGCCGTTTGCCAATCCGCGCAACGCCGCGGCGGGCAGCCTCCGCCAGCTGGATCCCTCGGTCACGGCCGAGCGCCCCCTCAGCTTTTTTGCCTTTGCGACCGGGCCGATCCGTGGGCCGTCGCCAGACACCCATACGGAGAAACTGAAGATGCTGGACGGGTTGGGCTTCCCCATGGAGGACCATACCCAGCGATTTGAGGACCTCTCATCGCTGACGTCGTTCTGTGAGCATTGGGTGTCTCACCGCGATGATCTCGACTACGAGATTGACGGGGTGGTGGTCAAGATTGACCGACACGACTATCGCCGGGAGCTGGGAACCATCGCCGACGCCCCCCGCTGGGCCATCGCCTACAAGTTTCCGGCCCGGGAGGCGACCACGACGCTCACGGACATTCTGGTAAATGTGGGGCGCACCGGGGCCGTCAACCCCGAAGCCGAACTGGAGCCGGTGCAGGTGGGCGGCGTGACGGTGTCGCAGGCCACGCTTCATAACGAAGACTACATCGCGGAGCGCGACATCCGGATCGGGGATACCGTGGTGGTCAAGCGCGCCGGGGACGTCATTCCGCAGGTTGTGCGCGCCGTCTCCGAGGCGCGGACCGGAGAGGAAACCCCCTGGCACTTTCCGGACACGTGTCCGGCCTGTGGAGAGGAGCTGGTGCGCCTCCCCGAGGAGGCCGACTACTACTGCATGAATAGCGAGTGCCCGGCGCAGTTTAAGCGCCTCGTGGAGCACTTCGTGTCCCGCGACGCAATGGACATTGAGGGGCTCGGAGAGAAGCTCGCGCACCGCCTCGTGGAGGAGGGGCTGATTCGTCGGCTCCCGGATCTGTACCGAATTACGATCGACGAGCTGACTGCGCTGGAGGGGTTCGCAGAGAAGAGCGCCCAGAACCTGGTGGAGGCCATCGACGCGTCGAAGACGCAGCCGCTGCGCCGCCTGCTGTTTGCGCTGGGCATTCGGCACGTCGGAAAAACGGTCGCGGAGGACCTTGTGGCCGAATATGAGACGATTGATGATCTGGCCGCGGCCGATGCGGACCGTCTGCTGACGATCGACGGGGTGGGGCCGACCATTGCGGAGAGCGTGTCGGACTGGTTTCTGCTTCCCGAAAACCAGGACCTCATTGCGGAGCTGAAGGCCGTGGGCGTAAATACCGAGCGCCTGCCGCACGAGGCGCCGTCCGACGAAGGGGCGGACCTGCCGTTGGAGGGACTCACAATTGTGATTACGGGGTCTCTGCCGGGCCGGACCCGCCGCGAGGCCAGTCGGGCCCTCGAAGAGGCCGGGGCCAGTGTGACCTCCAGTGTGAGTGGAAACACGGACGTCCTGGTTGTGGGGGAAACCCCCGGCTCCAAACTCCAGGAGGCGGAAGCCGAAGGCGTACGGATCGTGCGCATGGAGGACGAGGAGGATCTTGAGCGGTTTCTTGCGGACGGATAACGACGCCCCATGCCCTCCGTCGGAGCAAAAGGATCCTCTCTCCGGCGGTAGCCATTCACTGGAGAGAAGAACGGGGCCTTGCGGTCCTTTTTCACGGTGCTGATCACCGGATCTCCCTACCAATATGGGACTGTTTGACTGGCTCAGCTGGGAGCGGAGCACGCCGCGGCCCGTGGGCCATGAACTCGAAACGGGCGGCCACGACGACGATGAGGACTCGCGCCTGCGCCACTGGTTGATTCGTGCGGGCCTGTTTCTGGGGCTTGTGGTCCTCACGGTGGCCGCGTTCCCGCGAGGGGAGGTCTACGAATATGCTGTGCAGGTGGGAGACACCTGGCAGCAGGCGACGCTGGAGGCCCCGTTCGATTTTCCCATCTACATCGATCAGGATCAGGTGCAGGCCCGGCGGGACACGGTGCGGAAGAACACGGCGCCGTTTTTTCGGGAGATTCCCCGCCCCCGAGAAAAACTGGCGTCAAACCGCGACACCCTCGCCCAACAACTTGACCGCGCGCTGGAGGCGTATGCGCGCTTCCGGTCTCATGCGTCAGAGGGGGAGACGGAGGCGGCCCGAACGGATTCGCTCCAGTACGTACAGCGGCGCCGAAACGCCCTGGCATCTTTATCGCCCGCCCAATGGGATCGTCTCGCCGAGCAGTACGCGATTGGGGCGCAGGCCGGCACCGGGGCGTCGGAGGCAGCGGGCGGGGACGATCGCCCGCGGCTCGATCGACGACTGCTGGATCGGGCCTTCGAACTGGGCGCCCAGCTCCTCAATGTCGGCGTCATGGACCAGCCGCACGACTCGGTCTCGACGGACGTGATCGTGGTCCGAAACGAGCGCGAGCGCTCGCAGCGCACGGTCGACAAAAGCAACGTCTATGGGCTCAACGAAGCCTACGATTATGTGGGGGAGCAATTGCGGCGGGCGTACCCCGAAAACCCCGAGTACGGCGACATCACGTTCGGGCTCTTTCGGGGCATCTTCCAGCCGTCGCTGGAATACATGCGCTCGGAGACCATGGCCGAACGCAACCGTCGGGCGCGAAACGTAACGGCGATCCAGGGGGGCGTGGAAAGCGGGGAAGTGATCGTGCGACAGGGCGAACGGGTGACCCCGGAGATTAAACGTCAACTCACCTCCCTCGAGCGCGTGCGCAACGAGCGGATGTCCACGACCAACCTGGGGAAGCAGGTGGTGGGACAGCTCCTGTTTGCGGGACTCGCCTTCGTCTTTTTCTTCTACTACCTCTACCTCCTCCGGACGGACGTCTGGCGGGAGGACGGGGACATGGCCCTTGTGGCCCTGGTCCTCGGCTTCGTTATTGCGATGTTTGGGGTCGGCGTTCGGGTGGACTGGATAAACCTGTACGCGGTCCCCGTGGCGTTGGCGTCCGTCCTCCTGACGATCGTCTTTAACTCCCGCATTGGGCTCTTCGGGACGCTCGTCCTGGCCTTCTTGGGGGGGCAAATGCTGGGGCTGGACCTGGAGTACACCCTCGCCACGTTCTTCGCGGGGGCGTTTGGCATTTTCAGCGTGCGTGACATCAAGAACCGGGGCCAATTCTTCTTGAGCGCCGGCCTGGTGTTTTTGGGCTACCTGCTGGTTTTGTCGGGGAGCTGGCTGTATCTGGGAACGCCCACCGGCCGCTTCGGAGAGGAGGTCATTTTTGCGGCGATTGGGGCGTCGTTCACGATTACCGCGTCCATCTTCCTCTGGGCGCTGGAGCGCACGTTTGATATTACCACGGACCTGACCCTTCTGGAGCTGTCGGACACCAACAACAAGCCCCTAAAGGACCTCAGCCTCCGGGCGCCCGGCTCCTTCAATCACTCGCTCCAGGTGGCGAATCTGGCGGAGGCCGCCGCGGATCGGATTGGGGCGCACACGCTTCTCACCCGCGTCGGGGCGCTCTATCACGACATTGGCAAGATGCTGAAGCCGGAGTATTTCGTCGAGAACCAGCGCTCGGGCGTTAATCCGCACGATCGCCTCAAACCCCGAATGAGTGCCCTCATCATTGCCAGTCACGTGAAGGAGGGGCTGGAGATGGGGAAGGAGTACAACCTGCCGGAGCGGGTGCTCAAGTTTATCCCGGCGCATCACGGGACCGCCCGGATCGAGTACTTTTACCGCAAGGCACTGAGCCAGTCGGACCAAAACGACGCTCAGGTGCTGGAGTCAGAGTTTCGGTATCCGGGACCGAAGCCGGATTCCAAAGAAACGGGCATCCTGATGCTCGCCGACTCGGTCGAGGCGGCGAGTCGGAGTCTCGATGATCCGACGCACAAGCGGCTCAAGTCCCTGGTCGATCTCATTTTCCGGGAGCGCATCGACGACGGGCAGCTCGACAATACCGACCTCACCTTCCGGGACCTCCGGCAAATCAAGGACACGTTCCTGACAATGCTGATGGGCATCTATCACGTCCGGGTGAAGTATCCGGACCAGGACGATGAGCGGACGGATGAGGAGGAGGCCCCCGTGCTTACGGGCACCGACAAGACGCGGTACGACGATGTGTCGATCCAACGAGAGGAAGACCTCTGGCCCCGGGAAGAGAGGGACGAGCAGCTGGAGGCCGTTCCGCCGGCTCGGGATCCGCGCGAGCCGCGCCCTGAACTGGCCGAGGCGTCACCGCACTACCGGGCCGACCAGTCGGGCATGCCGCGGCAAATGGCCCCGCCCGACGTGCCGGACGCAGCGGAGGCCTTGTCGGTTGAGGACGAGGACGGCACCTCCTCGTCCCCAAAAAACCCTGAACCCGAAGGCACTTCTCCCGAGGGCGTGGACGAGGACGCGTTGAACGGGGAAGAAGAAGAGACCTCTGAACGCGCGAGCTGATGCAGGCCCCCGCTCCTCAAGCGGGCACGGCCTCGACGATGGCCTCGACGGAGTCGTGGCTGACGAGAAGGGACACCTCTTCGTGGTCGCACGATGCCTCTTTCAGGAACGGGCGGAGGCGACGGTGGCTGGCAGGGGTGTAGAGCAGAAGGGCGGTCTCCTCTACGAACTGCTCCAGGTGGTCCACGCCGTCTTCGATGGACGCCGCGATCATGTTTCCGTCGAAGGAGGCGGCGGACCGCACCGCCTCGGCGAGGGGAGAGATGGTTTCCTGGTAGCGCGTCACGAGGCCCAGCGTCTCGTGCTCGAGCAGGCGCACCACGCGTTCGAGGGCCGCGGAGGGCGGATGCGTAATGAACCCCAGGGCGTCTCCCCGGGGAATGGATTCGAGCACGTCCGTGAGGTGCCGGTGGGGCGTAAACGCAAAGTCGGCGTCCTGGTGACGGTCGAGCTGGGCCAGGGGCACCGGGCGCACGGTTTGTTGGAGCGCCTCGCTTAACTGGTCGGCCCACAACTCGTTGAGCTCGGGGTGACGTCCCACCGTGATGAGCTTCCGCTCGAGCCCGGCGTGGTCGAGAAGGGTTGCCTGCTCTTGAAAAAGGGCCTCGATCTCCGCGTCGCCCAGCCCAAGGCCCACGAGCCGCTGCAGGGTGTCGTGCACGATCTTCGCGCCCTGCTCGATGCGTTCCTCCTTGGGGAGCGGGGCGCGTTCCTCCACCATGTACCCGCTGCCCGGCTTTGATCGGAGAAGCCCGTCCTCTTTCAGCTCCTGGTAGGCCTTGCGGACGGTATGGAATGAAAGATCGAGCCGCTCGCCCAGGGCGCGGGTAGACGGCAGGGGATCGTCGACCTTGAAGTGGCCACTCGCAATGAGGAAGCGGAGCTGCTCGACCAGTTGCTTGCGCACCGGCGTGTCCGACGTCCGATCCAGTTCGATTGTGGGCATAGAGGCAGCGAAAATTCGATAGGCGCAAATGGGAGAACCAAACAGAAAACACCGTACGGACGCCCGGGGATCTCTGTGCCCTCACGGCAACACACGGTGGGTCTGCAGAAAAACAGCCCCGTGTGTGTCGATTGGATTTGATTCTCTGGGGCGGGCTCGTTGACACTTGCCGCCTCGGGATCGTATTCTTTCAACTGCTTCGCACACCCACCGCAGTCTGTGGAGGCGACGGGTGACCGACCTGCGACGTCTCCATAGACACTCCTCACAACTGCTCTCCCATGATGAGACCGTCTCTTCCCCGCACGCTTGTTGCGCTGCTTCTCATTGGCATCCTGGGGGCCGGGGCGGGAATGGCCCAGGAGGCGCCTTCCGAGGCCGCCGTTGACCTGACGTACGCGGTGGGGGCGGATCTGTCCTTCTTGAAAGCCGCTGAGGACCAGGGGGTGCAGTTTCGGGACGAGGGCGAGGTAAAGCCCGGGCTTCAAATTTTTCGACAGCACGGGTACGACTGGATCCGGCTCCGACTTTTCCATTCGCCGGATGAGCTGCCCAACGACCTGGAGTACACGATTGAGCTTGCCAAGGAGGCACAGGAGCGGGGCTATAAGTTTCTCCTGGACTACCACTATGCGGACCGTTGGGCGGATCCGGGCAAGCAACCGATCCCCGCCGCGTGGGAGGGACTGTCCGCCGATGTGCTGGCCGATTCAGTGTACGAGTACACGCGACGGACCATCGCTGCTTTTCGGGAGGCCGGCGTCATGCCCGAGATGGTGCAAATTGGCAACGAAACCCGAAATGGGATGCTTTGGCCCACCGGAAAGCTCCCCGAGAACTGGGACAACTTTGCAGCGCTGGTCAAAGCCGGGATCGATGGCGTGGACGCGGGCCGAGCCCAGGCGCCCCGGCCGTTGATTATGGTGCACTACGACCAGGGGGCCGATGCCGACGGGGCCAAGGCCTACTACGAAAAATTCAATTCCTACAACATCGGATACGACGTCATTGGGCTCTCGTACTATCCGTGGTGGCACGGCAACCTCCTTGGCCTCCGGGAAAACCTGCTGTCGCTGACCAAGAACTTCGAGAAAGACATTATTCTGGTCGAGACCGCGTACAACTGGCGCCCGAGCGAATACCAGGACGCCCCGGCGCCCTACCCGGAGACGCCGAGCGGGCAGCGCGAGTTTTTGGCGTCGGTCCACGAGATGCTCCTCAGCATTCCGAGCCCCAAAATCAAAGGGATTTTTTGGTGGGAGCCGGCCGTGGCGGAGGGGCCGATCCGCTCGCGAGGGATGTTCGACGAAGACAACAATGCATTGCCCGTCCTTGACGTCTTCGAGAAGTACAAACACGGGACGGCCGGGGACGCGACCGCTCCGGAATGAGGGAGCGGAGGGGGGGAGAATTGAGGGGTGAAAGCCCCCGTTCGCGACCCACCCTCTAGCGGTGGGAGCGCTTACAACTTGACATTCTCTGGCTCCCCCCTCATAATGTAACCGCTTACAGTTAGGGAATTGTAAACTCTCGCGTACCCACCGACCCTCATTCGTGCCACCGACGATCTACGACATTGCGGACCATGCAGACGTGTCCACCGCGACCGTTTCGCGTGTGCTGAATGACGAGTCGAAGGTGGCGCCCGATACGCGAGACCGCGTGATGAAGGCGGCGCAGTCCTTGGGGTACCAGCCCCACGCGTCGGCGCAGAACCTGGCACGGAATCGCACCGATACGATAGCGGTGGTCGTGCCGCTTCTCGCCAATTATTTTTATATGGGCGTATTGCGGGGCATCCAGAATGCCCTCGCCCCGAAATCCTACGATCTCCTGGTGCATGCCCCGTCCCACCCGGACGCGGTAGAGGAGCAGGTACGACGAGCCGCGCAGCGGGGCCGGAGCGATGGTGTTCTCCTCCTCTCGGCCCCCCTCCACGAGGACATTGCAAACTCCCTGGACGAGAGCTCGCAGCCCGTCGTACTCGTCGATACGCGGCATCCGGATTACGAGTCGATCTACGTGGACAACCATCGAGGCGGATACAAGGCGACGTGCCATTTGCTGGAGGCAGGCTACCAGCGGATTGGGCACATTACCTCCGGAACCCCGGAGCCCGACCCGGCCGCGGAGCGGCGGAGGGGGTATGAGGAAGCCCTGGACGAAGTGGGCCACCCTCGCGCCTCATCCCTGGTCGCTCGTGGGAGCCAGGAACCGTTTGCTTTTGCGAAGGACGGGGGGTACACGGCGATGAAGCGACTGCTCCAACGCGATCCCCCGCCCGACGCGGTCTTTGCGGCCTCGGACATGCAGGCCATCGGTGCTCTGCAGGCGGCGTCGGAACTGGGCGTGCGGGTGCCCGAGGAGGTTGCGCTCCTCGGCTTTGACGACATTGACGTAAGTGCACATGTGGGGCTGTCGACCCTTCGGCAGCCCCTTCGGGACTATGGAGAGCTGGCCGTCGAGAAGTTGACGGCCCGGATTCAGGAGCCGGACCGGCCGGTGTCGAGCACAGTGTTTGACCCGGAGCTGGTGGTACGAGACACCTGCGGAACCCAGACCGGGGAGACCTAGAGCATCGGATTGCATAATTGGAAAGCGCTTTCATCCTGTCGGATTCGGCCGGCCCATTTTGAACATGACGTCTGATCTACTCACACTCGACCCTCCACACTCAACCATGTGGTCAAAACTGTTACGAACTGTCGCGATTACGACTGCCTTCCTGTTCCTATGCGCTGGGGGGGTTCTTGCGCAGGAGCGGGTCGTGCAGGGCACGGTGACGGATGCCTCAACGGGAGAGACGCTTCCCGGGGCGAACGTGAGCATTCAGGGCACCTCCACTGGCACATCGACCAACGCCAACGGCGAGTTTGAGCTCCGCGTGCCGGGGCCAGACGCCGTTCTCGTCATTTCGTTTGTCGGATACCAGCGGCAGACGGTCGAGGTCGGAGACCGGGAGGTGATTGATGTGAGCCTTCAGGCCGATGTCGGAGAGCTCGACGAAGTGGTGGTCGTAGGATACGGCTCGCAAGAGGCACGAGATCTAACCGGAACGGTCTCGAAGGTGAGTGCCGAAGACCTGAACCAATCGGCTGGCGTAAGCCCGGATCGGTTGATTTCGGGCAAGGTGTCCGGCGTGCAAATTTCAGCCAGCAGTGGCGCCCCCGGGAGTCAGTCTTACATCCGAATCCGTGGGGCCACGTCCGTGAATGCGGACAGCCAGCCCCTCTTCGTCATCGACGGCGTGCCGATTAGTAACGAGTCGAATACGGCGGGCCGGAACCCGCTTAACTTTCTGAACTCCAATGACATTGAGAATGTCACGGTGCTGAAAGACGCCTCGGCAACAGCCATCTATGGGGCCCGAGGAGCCAACGGCGTCATTCTTATCGAAACGAAGTCGGCCGAGGGAGACGGCACGCGCGTGACATACACGGGTAGTGTGTCGGCCTCCACCGTTGCCGATGACATTGACGTTCTCGGCACGGACGAATTCCGTCGCGTTGTGCAGCAGCGAGCCCCCAGTCAGCTGGATCGGCTGGGCGACGCGGAAACCAACTGGCAAGATGCTACTCAGCGAACGGGTCTGGGACAGGAGCACTCCCTCGGGATTTCTCGAAACTATGAGGACTCCGACGTCCGGCTCTCGCTCGGGTATCTCGACCAGCAGGGCATTTTGGAAACCTCGAACACGGAGCGCATGACTGCGTCTGTGCGCTACAACCAGTACCTGTTTGACGATCGGGTGACGGTTCGTACCAACATTCGGGGCGCCAAAACGCAGGATCAGTTTGAGCCCGGAATGGTGGGCAACGCCGCCCTTTTTGCGCCCACACAGCCCATTCGGGACGTCGGAAGTGACTTCGGTGGGTTCTTTGAATGGGACAACGGGAACGCAGAGAGCAACCCGGTTGCCCAGTACGTCCTGACCGACAATGTGGGGGAGAACTGGCGGAGTCTGGGGAATGTCGAGGCCGAATATGAGCCCACCTTCGTTGAGGGACTGAGCGCTCGAGTGAAGTTTGGCTACGACGTGACCACGGGGGAACGAGAGTTCTTCGCGCCGACGACCTTGAAGTCGGAGGCTCTCTCGGCGAATCCCGGTACGATTGAACGGGCATCCTTCACGCGTACGAATACGCTTCTGGATGCCTACCTGAATTACGACCGGGCGTTTGATCAAATCAACAGCTCGGTGGACGTGACGGCTGGGTACTCGTATCAGGATTTCTACGAGGAATACCCGGAGTTCACTTCCTCGGGCCTGAGCAGCAATATCTTTGGGCCTAACAGTACTGATCCCGCGTCGGAGTCCAACACGTTTGTCACGGAGATTCCGAGCCGGCTGATTTCTGGCTTCTTCCGGGCCAATTACACGTTCTCGGACCGCTACCTGCTGACCTTCACCGTTCGGCGGGATGGGTCGTCCCGGTTCGGTCCGGAAAACCGATGGGGAACCTTCCCGTCCGCCGCGCTCGCGTGGAGGGCTCACCAGGAGTCATTCCTGGAAGACGTCGATGTTCTCTCGAACCTGAAATTCCGTGTCTCCTGGGGGCAAACCGGAAATCAGGAAATTGGCGACTTCCTTTACGAGCCGCTCTGGGTGCCGGGAGGAAACCGTGCGCAAATTCAGTTCGGAGACGAGTTTGTGAGCACCATCCGGCCCAACGCCGCGGATGAGACACTGAAGTGGGAGTCGACCACCACCACGAACATCGGCGTCGATTACGGCGTCCTCGATGGGCGGATTACCGGCTCGGTTGAGTACTACGTGAAGGACACCGACGACCTGCTCTTTACCGTCCCGGTGGCGGGGGGAGCAAACCTCAGCGACCGAGTCCTGACAAACATCGGGTCGATGCGTAACCAGGGACTTGAGATGAGCGTCGACGCCCAGGTCGTCAACACTGAGGACTTCTCCTGGACTGTGCAGACGAACGCCTCGACGAACTCCAACGAGCTCCTCCAGCTCAATCGCGGGGCAGACGAGGACTTCCAGGGGATCTCAACCGGAGGAATTAGCGGAGGCGTCGGAAACACAATCCAAATCCTCCGCGAGGGAGAGCCCATCAATTCCTTCTTCACGTTTCGCCACAAGCGAGACGACAATGGAGACCCGATCTTCGAAGACGTAAACGGAGATGGTACCATCGATGAGGATGATCTCTACCAGGATGTGAATGGCGATGGGACGGTCAATGAAGAAGATCGAGTTGTTACAGGCAATCCACAACCCGATTGGATTATTGGCCACACGTCTCAATTTAATTACCAGAATGTAGACTTGAGCTTTACCCTGAGAGCACACCTCGGGCAGCAAGTCTACAATAACGTTGCGTCGAACTTTGGGCACTTCGATAATCTCCGGAACTTTGCCCCGTCGAACGTCCACGAGTCGGCTCTCGAGAATGGCTTCGAGACCCCGCAGTATTTCTCGGACGTGTACGTTGAGGATGCGTCCTTCCTGCGCCTAGATAATGTCTCCCTGGGCTACACGGTGCGGTCGCTTCCTTCAGTGGACCGCGTCCGCGTCTTTGCGCGGGCAAGCAACCTGTTCGTGCTGACGGGCTACAGTGGGCCAGATCCGGAAGTTGGGGGCCCCGGTTCGTCCAACATTGGGATCGATGATCAGGTGTACCCCCGTTCGCGGACCTTCACCGCCGGGATCAACCTGCAACTGTAACGCCCGAAGACGGTCCCGCTTTGGCCTGCACTCATTTGCACATGACATCCTCTATCGCTATGACTGGCGTTTCCCAATCCCGACTTCTCTCGCTTTTTCTTCTGGCTCTAGTAACGGGGGGGCTGGTTGTGCTCCCTGGGTGTACGGATGTGGGGGTGAACCCCAAGAGTAGTGCGACCGCCAACAACGTGTTTAGTGAAGATGGCTCCTACGAGAACTACCTGGCGAAGGTCTACGGCGGCCTGAACGTGACGGGTCAGGAGGGGCCGGCCGGCAACGCTGATATTGGGGCCATTGACGACGAGGGGTTCTCGCAGTACATGCGCCTCTATTGGAAGATGCAAGAGCTTCCGACGGACGAGGCTGTAATCGCCTGGAATGACAACGGCATTCGCCGATTGAACAATCACAACTGGACGTCCTCGAACCAGTTCTCGGTCGGGATGTACTCCCGCGTGTTTTTCCAGGTCTCCCAGGCAAATGAGTTTCTGCGACAGTCGACCGATTCCCGGCTGGATTCCCGCGGCGTGAGTGCGGAGAAAAAACAGACGATCCAGCAGTACCGAGCGGAGGTTCGATTCCTGCGAGCCCTCAGCTACTGGCACGGAATCGATCTCTTCGGTGATATTCCTCTCGTCACGGAAGACTTTCCGCGTGGAAGTGAAGCCCCGGAGCAGAGCACTCGCGAGGAAATCTTCAACTTCATCGAGAGTGAACTGCTGGCCATCATCAACGATGAGAATGAGGAGGTGCTTCCCCCCGCTGGGCAGGCTGAGTACGGCCGGGCGGACAAGGCGGCTGCCTGGATGCTTCTCTCGAAGCTCTACCTGAACGCTGAAGTTTACGTCGGGGAGTCCCGCTACGGGGAAGTGATTGAATACACGCAGCGGGTGATCGACGCGAATTATCAGCTGGAGGAGGACTACCAGCACCTCTTCCTCGCCGACAACCACACGGCGGACGGAGTGATCTTTGCCATCCCGCAGGATGGAGACCGCACCCGTCACTTTGGCGGCACGACCTTCCTCGCGCACGCACCCGTTGGAGGAGAGATGGATGCGGCCTCCTTTGGGTTAGACTTCGGATGGGCCGGCCTTCGGACGACGAGCGCGTCGGTCGATCGGTATGAAGGTGGGGACAGTCGCGACGACTTCTTCTTCACCCAGGGGCAGGAGAAAGAGATTGACGACGTGCTGCCGAACGGCGAAACCACCGATGATCCGATTGGCGCCTTCTCGCAGGGGTACGCCGCCCCTAAATTCAGGAATGTGACCTCGGATGGGCAGCCGGGTTCGAATGCTACCTTCCCGGATACCGACTTTCCGATGTTTCGCCTTGCGGATGCGTACCTGATGTACGCAGAGGCGACGCTTCGGGGAGGCGGGGGAGACCAAAGCCAGGCGCTTACCCTCCTCAACGATCTCCGTGAGCGTGCCGGCATGGGACGTGACTTGTCGCAGTCCGACCTCACGCTCGACTTTATCCTGGAGGAGCGAAGTCGCGAACTCTTCTGGGAGGCGCAGCGCCGGACCGACCTCATTCGGTTCGATGAGTTCACTGAGAATGGCGTGTGGCCCTGGAAGGGAGGCGTGCAGGGAGGAACGACGACTGATGCGAACTTCAACCTGTACCCCATTCCGGCTTCTGAACTCCGGGCCAATCCGAATCTGGAGCAGAACCCCGGATACTAGTCTGGCGCTCCGGGGAGTTCCCTCCACCATGTATTGATGCCATCTCCCCGGCCCGATAGAGGGGCCGGGGAGAGGCCCCGTTTTCGACATCCGTATCCATTGTTTTCAACTTCCGACATGCGTCGAACCGCCACGCTGATTCTGAGCTTTGTCCTTGTTACTGTTTTAGGGGTTGGTCTCGTTGGGTGCGACGAGAGCCCTACGAGCGTCAATGATTTTGACGTCCAGCCCAGCTTGAGTTCTCCAAACTCTCTCTCGCTGGTGCTCACGGAGGGCACCGTGGATCTCAGTCTGAGTTATCAAGGGCTTGACGGGCACCCGACCGTCGAAACGACCGGCTCGCTGCAGGCTGAGAGCGCCGAGCAGTCCGGCAGCCCTCAGAATGGTGACCAGCGATGGTCGCTCACGTACGACGGAGACGTTGAAGGCTCGGTTACTGAGCAGGCCATCGTACAGGGCTCAGCGAAGGGACGCACGATTGCCGACACCGTCGATGTGAGAGTGAGTCCGTTCCTCATCCAAAGTGAGTTCTCGCCCACGTTCGCGTCGGTTGCCGACTTTGAGGAGCGAACACTGACGACGTCGAATGGGGCCACGGCGGAGCTTGATAGCTCGGTTGTGTCCGAAAACAGCGCCGGGGTGGCGTCCTTGCGCATTGAGTCTCCGGCCTCGGGAACCGCCACCATTGAGCGAACGACGAGCGTGCCGAACGCGAACCGGTTCTCGTTCCTCATTCGTCCCGACCAGAGCAACGACTTCACCCTCACGTTCTCCTTTACAGAGGAAACGGATGGCGGCACGGTGACCCACGACCTCGACGTCTCCGTCCCCTCGGGCACGGAGTGGAGCAAGTATGTCATTGCCCTCGACCAGATCAGCCCCGACTTTAACCCGGTGGCGAGCCGTGCGGGCGGCAATGGGGCCCTGCAGAGCATTAGCATGACCTCCGACTCGGACGTGACGTATTACGTCGACGAAGTTGGCTTTGCCAACGACAGTCAAATGCTCGCAGAGGTGCATGATTTTGACGCCACGACCTTCGAGTACTCGTTTGGCGGGGTCGCTCTCGATAGCTCCTCGGATGTCCCTGAAGGCAGTGATGGTGCGACCTCCCGTGCCGTGGATGGAGGAGGGGGCGGATTCGGGTACAACTACAACCTCCTCTTTGCCGATGCCAGCCCGGGAGATGTGTTGTCCTTCTGGGTCAAATCTGAGTCGGAGCAGACGGGGTATGTGTTCGTCGAAACGACTGACGGCAATGCTGGCGGGTACTCCTTTGACAATGGAAGAGACATAACATTCCCGGGGGGGAACGAGTGGACGAAAATCGAGATTCCGGTCGAGACCCTGGGAGACGATCCCTCAGCCCTGCTTGACACGGGCATTCAGAATGTCGGCTTCGAAAACGAAAGCAGTCTTCTGATCGACCAGATTCGGTTCGAGCCCGGAAACTAATCCACGTACAAAGGAGCCTGGCAGGAGCGCTTTTCCCTCACCTTCGGGGGAGAGCGCTCCTGCCTATTTTCGGGTCTCATCGCTCCTTTTTCCCAACGCCCTTCTCTTTATGCGCCGTCTTGTTACTGCACTTGTCGCCACGGTCCTCGCATGCGCGTTGATCACGGTCGGCAGCACGAGGGCCCAGGATGGATCGGAACCGGTTGTGGAGACGGACCCCGCAATCCCGACCGTCAATCAGTCGGTGACAATTACGTTTAACGCCGATCAGGGAGACAAGGGACTGGAGGGGTTTGACGGGACGGTCCACGCCCACACCGGCGTGTTTACGGATGAGAGCCCGAACGAGTGGCGCTGCGTGAAAAACAACTGGCCCACGAGCGACGATTTCACCGGGAACCGGAGTGATACCGAGTTGACTCAGGTCGGTCCCGACACGTACGAACTCACCATCGAGGACATTCGCTCGTTCTATAACGACAACGAGACCGGCTGCACGCTTGGGTCGGACGAAACGATTCAGACGATGAACTTCGTCTTTCGGAGTGCGGACGGGACAGAAGAAGGGAAGGGCGACGGCGGGCAGGACATCATCCTGGAGCTTGGGGATCCGGACGCGCCCGTGCTCACGCAGATCCAGTCGCCCTCCGCCTCCCTGATTGATCCGCTTGTGGTCGGGAAAGATACATCGGTTACGGTCCAGGCCATTGCCCAATCCAATACGTCGCTGGAGAGTTTTACGCTGTACGTGAACGGGACCGAACAACAGACGACCACGTCGGGCAGCCTGGAATACTCGCTCTCCCTGGAATCTCCCGGCCGGAAAGATGTCCGGGTGGAGGCGACCGACGATCAGGGCAATACGGCCTCCGACTCCCTTTACGCGGTTCGTGCGTCTCCCACGGAGGAGCAGGCCGTGCCCTCGGGGCTCGAAGATGGGATCAACTACACTGGAGGAGGAAATGTGACGCTGGTCCTTCAGGCGCCTGAGAAGCAATTCGTCCACCTCGTTGGCGACTTTACGGACTGGGAGGTGCAGCCGGAGTACCAGATGTATCGGGAGACGAACACGACCAGTTCGGGACAGGACAGCACCCGATACTGGGTGGAAATTTCGGGGTTGTCGTCGGGGCAGGAATACGGGTTTCAGTACCTCGTGGATGGGGAGATTCGGATTCCAGACCCCTACACCAAGAAGGCGCTGAGTCCCAACGACAGTGAGATTTCGGAGTCGACGTACCCGAACCTCAAACCGTACCCCACGGGAAAGGCCAACCAGCTGGTGTCGGTCCTGGAGCCTGGGCAGGAGGACTTTAACTTTTCCACGTACGACCGACCGGAGCAGGAGGACCTCGTCATTTACGAGCTGCTGGTCCGCGACTTTATCGAAAACCACGACTACGAGACGCTTCAGGACACCCTCGACTACTTCGATCGAATGGGGGTGAATGCCATCGAGCTAATGCCCGTCAGCGAGTACGACGGGAATCAGAGCTGGGGATACAATCCGGCGCTCTATTTTGCCACCGATAAGTACTACGGCCCGGCCGAAGACCTGAAGGAGTTCATCGATTTGGCCCATCAGCGAGGCATTGCGGTGATCCTGGATGTGGTCTATAACCAGCAGACGGGTCAGAGCCCATTCATCCGGTTGTTCAACGAAGGGGAGTTTGGCCCCCCAACCGAGGATAATCCGTGGGCCAATGCGGAAGCCAAACACCCCTTCAATGTCTTTAACGACAATAACCACGAGAGCTCATTTACAAAGTACTGGCTCGATCGGGCCAATGAATACTGGCTGACAGAATTCAACGTGGACGGGTTTCGGTTCGACCTCTCGAAGGGCTTCACTCAGGGGCCGAATAATGAGGGCTATACCGATGTCGGAAGCTGGGCCGGCCCGGATCAGGAGCGGATTGGTATTCTCAAGCGCATGGCGGACGAGATCTGGGCCGTCGACGACAGCGCCTACGTGATTCTGGAGCACTTTGCCGCGCCGGAGGAGGAACAGGAATTGGCCTCCTACCGGGCCGACGAGACGGGGGGAATGATGCTCTGGAACAACATGAATGAACCGTACAGTCAGGCTGCGAAAGGGGAGATGGAAGGGTCGGGGTTCCGGAATACGTACTACGAAAACCGGGGCCTCAGTGAGCCGAACTACATCACCTACATGGAAAGCCACGACGAACAGTGGCTGATGTATCGAAACTTGACGGAAGGGAATTCGAGTGGAGAGTACGACATCCAGACCCTGGAGACGGCCCTCAACCGGCAGAAGCTTGTCGGGGCCTTCTTCTTTACCGTCCCCGGCCCGCGCATGCTGTGGCAGTTTGGGGAACTCGGGTATGGGTTCGGGGAGAACGGAGAACAGTGTTTGAACGGAACGGGCGACAACTGCCCGTCGATCGCCCCGGGCCGAACGTCCCCGAAACCGATTCGATGGGATTACCGGGATCCGGCCCAAAGCCCGGATCGGGTGCGGCTCTACAAGACGTGGTCGGCCCTTATCAACCTCCGGAATCAACAGGAGGTGTTCACGGACCCCGAAACAGACGTGTCCCTTCAGGTGGGCAGCGAGACGCGAGGGCGTCGCATAGAGCTTCAGCACCCGTCGATGAACGTCGTGATCATTGGTAATTTTGGCGTCACTCCGCGGGAGGTGGCCGCCGACTTTCCGTCCACCGGGTCGTGGTATGACTTCTTTTCCGGAAAGGAGCTCCAGATCGAAAGCGATGAGCAGGGGGCGTCCATTCCGCTCGCCCCCGGGGAATTCCACATTTACACGGATGCGCCCGTCGACACTCCGGAGCCGGGGTTGGTGCCGTACGGAACCGGCGCCCCGCCGCCCGAGCCTCCGACGGACTTGACAACAACCGCCGACGTGGAGGCGGGATCAATTCAGCTCTCCTGGACGGCCAGTTCTTCGTCGGACGTGACGGGGTACCAGCTGTATCGGGGGACGGAGGCGTCCTTCGACACGACGGATGCCCGCATTGCGACGCTCGACCCAGGGGTCACGAGCTACGCCGACACAGTGGAGGACGACCGGGTGTACTACTACCGCGTGGTGGCCCTCGACAACGATGGGGCGCGAAGCGCACTCTCGGAGTCCGTGAGTGGCCTGCTGTATCCGGAAACGCTCTCGGTGGGGATTTCGCAGTCATTTGGGGAGCGCTCGTCCTCCTCCGATTATCGACTCGTCGCTCTCCCGGGGGATGTTCGACGAGGGGTCGGGGCAACCTTTTCGGGACAGGCGGGCGAGGATTGGCAGGTATACCGGGACAACGGCTCGGAGTCGGACTTCTTCGAGGCATTCGATGGGTCGTCGAGCTTTGAATTTCGCCCCGGCCGCGGCTTCTGGGCGATCAGCGATTCCTCCTGGTCTGTGCAGGACGAGGTGTCCACGGTGCCCCTCCGAACGACCACCGCTGGACTGGCGGCCGTCGTCTCCCTCCGCGACGGGTGGAATATCATCTCCAATCCCCTCGATAAAGATGTGGATTGGGGACAGGTCGAGGCCGCCAACGGGGGCGACTTACAGCCAATCTGGCGCTTCGACGGGGCCTTCCAGCAGGCCACGACCTTCTCCTCGGCCCGAAAAGGAGAGGCGTTTTACTTCCACAACCGAGGGGGACGCTCGCAGCTCCGGATTCCCTACAGCGCCACGTCCTCGTCTGGCTCCGAGTCCTACACAGAATCTGCGGCCCTCCTCACCCTTGCCGCCGAAGGCCCGGACAATACGGCATCCCGTGTTCGGGTCGGCCGTGCGGCGAATGCCGACGATGGGGTAGGGAAAGAGGACGTGCTGGCGCCGCCGAGTCGATTCGAGACCGTGAGTCTACGCGTTCGGGCTTCGTCGGATACTTCGTCCCGGACGAACGAGCTTATGCGCTCCGTTCAGGGCACCTCGGACGAAGGGAATACCTTCGATCTCCGACTGCGCGGACAGACGGAGCAGCCCATCGTGATGACTCTCGAGACCGATCGACTCCCGTCCCAATTTGAGTCCCTGCGTCTGATCAATCGGCAGACGGGAGCGTCGTTCGACCTTCGCAGCCAGCAGCAGGTCGAACTCAGCCCGAAAACTGAGGAGACGACCCTCACGCTCCTCGCGGGCACGGACGCGTACGTAGAGAAGAAGCAGTCCGAGCTGGTGCCGGATGAGTTGAAGTTGTGGACGAACTATCCGAATCCGTTTCGGGAGCGCACAACTGTCGAGTACACACTCCCGGAGGCCGGCACCGTGACCGTCGAGGTGTTTGATATTCTGGGCCGTCGTGTGAGCACGCTCGTCGATGGGCACCAGGAAGAAGGTCTACACCGTCTTGATTGGAGCCCAGGATCGCAGTCGGGTGGGGGCATCTCCAGTGGGGTCTATATCCTGCGGGTGAGCATGGACGGGACCAGCCGGACGCAAAAGATGACCGTCATCCGCTAAGCGCACCGCAGGAAAATCCGCCCTCTACCATTCTCCCCGAGCAAGAATTCCGGGTCTTATGCATCTTCCTGATCCCATGTACAGCGCGTCCCGCCTCGTCGTGATGGGGGGACTGCTCGTTCTGCTCAGTGCCGCAACCGGGTGTGGACTCCTCGGAAGTGGAGACGAAAGCGAGGACAATAATTTCCCGGAGCCCCCGGGCCGCCCAAGCAGCAGTGTTCAGGTGATGGAGACACCGTCCGTTGCCTTTGCTTCGCCGGGGGCAGTCGGTGTGTCGCTTCCCGCGATGTCTACCTCCGTTATTGCAAGCTAAGGTCTTTCGGCCATTAGCTCCGGGAAGGAGAAGGAGTCGACTGCTGGGCCGCTCCCTGCGGCGAGCGAAATGCTTTCTGGGCCGCGTCTCGAAGCTGCTCGTACTGCGGCCACTCTGCCGGCCGAAAGGAATAGGTGCGCCACCCGACGGACAATTCAACGTCCCAGCGACCGGCGCGGACGTGATGTAGGGCATGCCAGGTTGGGGACTGCCCGTGCATGACTTCGTGCAGGCTTTGGATGGCGGCCTGCCCTGAACGGAGGTGCAACTCGACAGGCGTGCGCATCAGCCGGAACTGGGTCCACAGCGTTGCGGCGACGAGAGCACTGGGGAGGCCCCAAATCAGGTAGCCCCACACGGGCTGTCCCTGAAGCGCCGCGGCCGCTGCGCCCAGCATGACCGGGACCAGGCACACCCCAATTGGGCGCGCCAGGGCCCGAGAATACACGGCGGATGCTGGGGTATCGCCCGGATGGTCAACGCTTTGGAAGGTGCTCGCCACGCTGGGGAGTCGCTTTTGTCAAGAAGAATCCGGGGGCAGAGTCCACGCTGTCGTAGGAGCGCGTGGGCTCTTTTCCCCCGGACTCGACTCCGCAACTGTCCCGATGGAAGGGGCGCTATTGCAAAGTCTACGCGGACACGGAGCCGTCCCCGGCCTCGGTTCGGGTCACGCTCGACCGTTCCTCAAGGTCGGGCTGGTTCCACTCGTACCCAAAATGCCGCGGGGGGTTAAAGTTTTCCTTGATGGCCCGGGGGGAGACCCACTGCATCAAATTGTATGCGGAGCCGGCCTTGTCGTTGGTCCCGGACTTGCGGGCCCCTCCAAAGGGCTGCTGTCCCACGACCGCCCCGGTGGGTTTGTCGTTGATGTAAAAGTTGCCGGCGGCTTGCTCCAATACGTCGGACGCGAGCCGAATGGCCGTACGGTCCTCCGCAAAGATGGCCCCGGTAAGTCCGTAGGGCGACGTCTCGTCGACGAGGGAGAGGGTGGAGGCAAATTCGTCGTCGGGGTAGACGTAGACGGTGGTTACCGGGCCGAAGATCTCTTCCCGCATGCACTTGTGCTTCGGGTCGGTGGTGACCACGACCGTCGGCTCGATAAAGTATCCGGTGGAGTCGTCGTAGTCTCCGCCCACGAGAATTGTGGAGTCGTCGTCTTCGCGGGCGTAGTCGATATACCCGGCGATTTTATTGAAGGCCCGTTCGTCGATAACGGCGTTGACGAAGTTGGTAAAGTCTTCCGGGGGCCCGACCGTGATCTCGTCGATCTGATTGCGGAGTTCGTCTTTGAGGTCGGGCCAGAGGGACTCGGGAAGGTAGAGCCGGGAGGACGCCGAGCATTTCTGCCCCTGGTACTCGAAGGAGCCGCGGACGATCGCGGTGGCGGTCTGCTCCACATCGGCCGACGGGTGGGCAACGATGAAGTCTTTGCCCCCGGTTTCCCCGACGACGGTCGGGTAGGTATTGTAGCGGTCCAGGTTGTCCCCAATCGTGGACCAGAGGTGGTCGAACGTTGCCTGGGATCCCGTGAAGTGCAGGCCGGCGAAGTGCTCGGATTTGAGCGCGGGCGTGCCGACGGCAGCGCCGTCATCCGCCGGCAGCATGTTGATGACGCCGGGCGGGAGGCCGGCCTCCTCCAGCACCTTGTACGTGAAGTAGGCGGAGTAGACGGAGCGCGAGGCGGGTTTCCAGAGCACCGTATTCCCCATGAGCGCCGGGGCGGTGGGGAGGTTGCCCTGGATGGCGGTAAAGTTGAAGGGGGTGACGGCCAGCACGAAGCCCTCCAGCGGCCGGTACTGCATCTGATTCCAGACGCCCGAGGAGCTATTGGGCTGATCCTTGTAGATCTGCTCCGCAAAGTGGACGTTGAAGCGGAGGAAGTCGATCAGCTCGCAGGCTGCGTCGATCTCGGCCTGGTGTATGTTCTTTCCCTGCCCGAGCATGGTGGCGGCATTGATGGTGTCCCGGTAGGGACCGGCGAGCAGATCCGCGGCCCGGAGGAAAATGGCGGCCCGGTCCTCAAAGCTCATCGCGGCCCACTCGGCCTTGGCTTTCTGGGCGGCCGCAATGGCCTGCTCGACCTCGTCGCGCCCCGACTGATGCACGTGGCCCAGCGTGTGCTCGTGGTCGTGAGGCGGCGAAACTGTTGTTGTGGAGCCCGTCTCGACCGGGTCCCCATCAATGATCGCGGGGATGTCCACCACCTGGTTGCGGAGCTCCGTCAGACGCTCCTGCACCGCCCGGCGCTCGTCGGAGCCAGGGGCATAAGAGAGGGTCGGTTCATTCTCCGGAGGGGGCGTGGTGGCGTGCGCGTTGGTCATATTGAGCAGTGGCTTGGTGTGCGAAACCGTTCTTGGAAAGGAGGAATACTCAACGGGGCCGATTCGGGGCTTGTTCGGAACCGGTTCCACCTGGGCAGGGCACAACTCCTGTCGCCCAGGCCCGTTGAGAGATGAGATCGTTTTCCGTGAAGGTGTTGCGTTGCCGTGTCTTTTCAATTTGAACGTTTTGTGGCCCTGCGATACCTCTGGGGGGCTGAGGGGCAGGCGGAGGGGCGCAGTTTTCTCCGGTTCGTGACCTACGTGGCGATTGGCGGGGTGGCGCTGGGCGTTGCGGCCCTGCTCCTGTCTCTCGCCATCGTGCGGGGGTTCAGCCAGGAGATCACGGATAAAATTATAGGGTTTGGGGCCCACATTCAGGTGCAGAGCTTCGTCGAGGACGAGCCGTTGTCGGAGGCGGCCTCTCTTGAGCGTCGGCTGGGCGAGGTCGACGGCATCGCGCAGGTGTCGCCCGTCGTGGAGAACTTGGTGCTTCTTCGTCGCTCGAACACGTCGATCGACGGGGTGGTGATGCTCGGCAACCGGACGGTGCCGCAATACATGGAAGGGCGGATTCAGGAGGGGACGTTTCGGCTGACGGCGCAGACCGATGGCCCGCCGCCCCTCGTCGTGGGGGCGGCCCTCGCCGAGCGGTTGGGGCTTGCGGTCGGCGACCAGGTGGCCGCGTTCTCCCTCCTGAACGGCGACAGCTCGGAGGGGAGCGCAATGGGGATTCAGCGCCCCCGGGTCCGCCAGTTTCGGGTTGAAGGCATCTACGAAACGTCGATGACCAACATCGATGACACGTATGTGTTTACCGGGCTGTCTGTCGCACAGTCCCTGGCGGGGTTCGGGCAGGGGGAGGTGTCCCGGTTTGACCTGACGACGACCGATATTTCACGCGCAGATTCCCTGGCGGCCGGAATTGAAAACACGTTCGGCTTTCCAGTCTCGGCCCGCACGATTTACCAAATTCAGCCGTTCTCGTCGCTCTTTGCCTGGGTGGATTTGCAGCAGAGCATTATCCCTCTGGTCATTGGGGTGATCGTCATTGTGGCGGCCTTCAACATCATCGGGGCGCTCCTTATGATGATTTTGGAGAAGACCCGCGAGATTGGCGTCCTGCAGAGCCTGGGCGTCTCTCAGGGCGGGCTGAAACGCCTTTTTCTGCTGGTGGGCGTGCTGATTGGGGTTGCCGGGGCCACGATCGGCTCCGTCACTGCGTTTGGGCTCTCGGTATTGCAGCAACAGTACGCGCTGATCCCACTCCCGGCGGAGGCCTACTACATGACCACGGCCCCCATTCAGTTGAATTTGTTTGATTACCTGCTTGTCAACGGAGTCGCAATTCTCCTTTGTGCGACTGCCGCGTACATTCCGGCCCGGGTTGCTGCACGCATTGAGCCGGTGCGGGCGATTCGTTTTCAGTAGCTACATCGTTTTTCTAGTACCCAATCCATTCAAACTCGATATGGCGAATACGACACTTTCGGTTGGAGACGCCGCCCCCGATTTTCAGCTCTACACGCACGACGGCACGCCCTGGCGTCTGTCGGAGCAGCGAGGCCAGCCTGTGGTTCTGCTCTTTTTCCCAGGGGCGTTTACGAGCGTCTGCACGACCGAACTCAATACGGTAAACAACGATCTGGAATCTTACGATGGAGCAGAGGTGGTGGGAATCTCCACGGACGCCCCGGCCGTCCTCGACGAATTCCGGTCGTCTGAACACCTGAGTTTTCCGCTCCTGAGTGATCACGACGCGGAGGTTTGTGCGTCCTACGGCGCGAAGTACGACCGCAACTTCACAGATATGAACCTGGACCGCATTGCGAAGCGCGCCGCATTCGTGGTCGACCCGGACGGGCACATCCAGTACGCTGAGGTATTGGATAACGCGGGAAAGACGCCGGACTTTGATGCGATCCAGGCGGCTCTCGAGCAGCTCTAGGCTCCGGTCCGACGTGCGCGCCGAAGGCGAACAGAGCGCACGGGTTCCGTTATTGCATAGTGCGTTTGCCTGCCCATAGGCCCACGAACTTGACGCTGTCCCGTGTTCTCAACTACCCTTTGGTAATCCATCATCCCGCGCCGTTGCTCGCGGCCGACGATTTGATGTAAACATGTGGTCGCCTGGCATGGGCTGGAGGGCCCTGACGCCAGGCGGCCTTTTTCTTTCCTAGATTGCTGATTTGTGGCTGTGCGTGCTTCGTATCTACAGTTTTCGCCTTCCTACCTGGAGCCGGACCGCAACCGTGCTCGGGTTGCGGAGATGATTCAGGGCGTCGAGACGGATTTGCTGGTGTTGCCCGAGCTCTTTACCTCCGGATATTTCTTTCAGTCGCAGGATGACCTCGCTGAGGTTGCGGAGCCCGTTCCTGAGGGGGCTACCACGGATGCGTTGCGGCGCTGGGCGGCCGACCTGAATGCTACCGTCGTGGCCGGCCTTCCGGAGCAGGAGGGCGATCTGGTATACAACAGTGCCGCCGTCGCGTCCCCAGACGGGGAGGTGGCTGTGTACCGGAAGGTCCATCTGTTTTATCAGGAAAAGGACCTGTTTGCGCCCGGCGATCTCGGGTTTCCGGTCTTGGAGGTGGAGTCCAACGGTACCAGCTACCGGTTGGGCGTCATGGTGTGCTTCGACTGGTACTTCCCCGAAGCGGCGCGGACGCTGGCCGTAAAGGGGGCGGACGTGATTGCCCACCCGTCCAATCTCGTGCTGCCCCATTGCCCGGATTCGATGCCGGTCCGGGCCCGCGAGAACCACGTGTTTACGATTACGGCGAATCGGACTGGAAGGGAGCAGCGAGAAGACGAGACCCTTCAGTTCATTGGCCAGAGTGAGATATGTGACCCGGACGGGAATATTCTCCAGCGGGCCGGGGCGGAGGCCGAGGGGGTGGGAACCGTGGAGGTGGACCCGGCCGAGGCCCGCGACCGGCACATTAATCAATACAACGACGTGCTCGCCGATCGGCGTCCGGACATGTATACGCTTGCCTGATGGGCCCCGGCCGCGTGTGCATCACGCGTCGGTGAGGGCCTCACGAATTCGTTCTTCCGGGTCGGGGTGGGTGTCCGGGACGAAGGTCTGTCCCGTCACCCGCTCGTAGAGCTCAATGTAGCGCTTGGCGACCGTGAGGCGGAACTCATCGGGCATGTCGGGAATCTGCTCGTCCTCGCCCCCCTGAAATCCGTTTTCCATGAGCCACTCCCGCACGAACTCCTTCGAGAGCTGCTCCTGGGGCTCTCCGGCCTCCAGTCGTTCCTCGTACCCGTCCCGGTAGTAATACCGGGAGGAGTCCGGCGTGTGCACCTCGTCGATCACAACGAAGTCCCCGTCGGGGGTTCGCCCGAATTCATACTTCGTGTCGACCAGGATGAGCCCTTGTTCGGCCGCCATTTCGTGGCCGCGGGCGTAGAGGGACAGGGCCCATTCGGCCAGCTGGTCGTACTCGGACGGGGTCAGGTCGGAGCCTGCGATCGCCTCTTCACGCGTCACGTCCTGGTCGTGGCCGGATTCGGCTTTTGTGGTGGGCGTGAGGATGGGAGACGGAAGCGGGGCACTCTCTGTGAGTCCGTCCGGGAGCTCCTGCCCGCAGAGGGACCGGGTCCCCTGATCGTACGCCCGCCAGGCGTGACCGGCCAGGTAGCCCCGAACAACGAATTCGATGGGCACCGGTGAACAGGCCTGCGCGATGGTGACGTTCGGGTCGGGCACCTCTATCACGTGGTTGGGGACGACGTCCTCGGTCGCCTCAAAGAAGTAGGCCGCTGTCTGGTTGAGAACCTGCCCCTTGAAGGGGATGGTCTGGGGGAGCACGTGGTCGAAGGCCGAGATCCGGTCCGTCGTGACCAGAATGAGACGGTCCCCTTGCCGGTAGGTGTCGCGGACCTTGCCTTGATACCGCTCCCCGAAGGAGGAGAGATGGGTACTCTGAAGGGGATGGGCCAGCTGTTCGTGGAGCACGTCGTCGGTCATGTCGGGAGGCGTTGAGGCGGGAGGCAAACGTGCCCTCAACCTACTGGGAAGAAGGGAGAATCCCACACCGGAGGGCCACAAACCACTCCGTTTTGACACCGGGGCCGGTTAGTCGGCCGAGCGAGGCGTGGTGCTGGTTTTGCGGACCTTCAGCTCTAGCTCGACGAGTTCGGAAAGGGGCTCCTCGGTGCCCGTCCGGTTGAGGCGGCTGAGTAGGACGTCCGTCGACTTGTTTCCGACGTAGTGCATGTTTTGGGCAATGCTGGAGAGGCCGATAAACCGGCTCACTTTGATATCGTCGTAGCCGATGAGGGCATAGTCGTCGGGAACGCGGAGGCCCTCTTCTCGAATGGCCTGCCAGGCGCCAATGGCCTGGACGTCGCTACTGGCGAAGACCGCGGTCACGGGCGTGTCGAGGGCCAGCAGCTGTTGCATGGCTTCGTACCCGGACTCCTCGCTGAAGCCGTCGTGTTTCCGCGTTTCGCCGTGTACGACGAGGGATTGGTCGTAGGGCACCCCGGCGGCTTCCAGGGCCTGTTTATACCCGATGATCCGGGCGTTGCGGAGGGGGTTGGCGTGGGGGGTGGTGATCATGCCGATCCGTTTGTGCCCCTGATCGAGCAGGTGGTTGACCGCCATCTTCGCACCGGGTTCGTCGTTCCAGTACAGGCAATCCATCGAATCCCACTGCGCGCCAATAAGAACGACCGGCGCGCCCAGTGTGCGCAGGTATTCTTCGGCGTCGGCCTCCACAGGCACCCCGGCGAGGATCAGTCCATCCATGGCGCCGCGTTCGAGGAAGTTCTGCATGGTGGCCTTGGGAGCCTCCCAGTCCAGGTCGCACAGGAGGAGGTCGACATCCTCATTGTCCAGCCGGTCCCGAACGCCCTTCAGGAGCTCGTTGTGGAAGGGCGTTGTGAAGGTCGGGACGGCGACGGCGATGGTTCGCGTGGACCGCTGGGCCAGGCTTTTTGCCGTGCGATTGGGACGAAATTGCAGGTCCCGGATGGCATCAAGGACGATTTCCCGCGTTTCCTCGGAGACGTCCTGTGAGTTGTTGAGCACGCGCGACACGGTTGAAATGGCGACGCCGGCGTGCTCGGCCACGTCGTAGATGGTTGTCTTTTCCTGTTCGGACTCGTCGTTTGGCATAATGCGGATATCGTCGGGGGGAAGAAGGAGGGGCGGTACCCGGTGCGTGAGGGCTAGAGGTCGGTTTCCTCAACTGTGGGTTTGGTGCGGAGGGTGTCAAAGAAGGCGGGACCGGCCGGGTCATCGGCTTGCTGAGCGGCGTGAAGGGCTTCGCTCACGCGTCCCTTGGATTGTTGAAGCGCATCTTCCATCGCGGTTCCCGATTGGAGGGCGTGGAGGAGGGACAAGACAAGGCCGCTCGACGCTCCGTGGAATGCGTCAAGGTCAGAAAGAAACGGCGCCTCGTACAGGGCGAAATCTTCGCCATCGTAGTAGAGATCGACGGCGTACTTGGGAGGGGAGGAGTCGGTCTCAAAGTGGTGCGTTGGGAGGCGGCCGCAGCGGAGCAGGACGCGTTCCGCGCCTTGTTGGGCGACGCGCTGTGCGGCGACCTGTGCATCGTCGAGGCTGGGGATTTCCATGCCCGAGACGAGGGTCGCGTCCTTCAGCCGGAGGGTGACGAGGTCGGGCCGGTCGAGGTGGTCGAGCAGGGCCGCCAGGCCATCTTGTCCCAGTACGTCTTCGCCACTGGGGCCGCTGAGCGTCAGGTCGAGAACGACGGGCCCCTCAAAGTCTTCGAGGTGATCGAATGTCACTTCGACCGTGGGGGCGTCGCCGATGATTCCGACTTTTGCGGCCGTTGGGGCTTCGGTGGCGGCGAGGTGCTCAAATTGGGCGGACACCGTATCTGTCGGCACGTTTAAGACGTCGGTGACGGTGCCCTGCCCGGCGACCACGTGGGCCGTACACACTGAGTAGGCAGTTCCTCCAAGTGCCTGCGCGCTGAGTAGATCGGCACGTAGGCCGCGCCCGATGCCGGGGTAAAGCGCATTAATGGCGATGGGACGGAAGTTCATGCAGGAGAGGGAATTCGGCAATAGGGGATGACGAGGAGAGCGTTGGTCGTTCAACGCCGGAGACCCCGCAGGGAGGGTGGGGGACCGAACGCGGATAGGAACAGTTAGAGTTCGCTACCTAGGAAAGGTGGTCGTTAATTTCCCATACCGGAGACCGGTCGACTGGTTCTCTACGCATCGGGGGCAGAGGCCCGAGTGAATGCTTCGCCCGCTTGGATGGGATAATTAATCGGGGTTGTAACGGACCGAAGGAACTCGACGGCACGGGAAACACCGGGGCGGGAGGGGACATAGTGCTCGTGCTGTCTTTAGCAAAATCACTCCTGCCGGGCGGGCGTGCCCGATCGCCATTTCTGTCACTCTCACCGCAGGTGCTCCCCTGCCGTATGACTTCTCGCTCCGTCCAGCGACTGACTGACACTCGCATCCCCACTCAAGACGGGGAGTTTACTCTGTCGCTGTACCAGAATAGTGTTGACGAGAAGGATCATCTCGCTCTGCTCTACGGCGATGTCCAGGACATCGACAACGTCCTGGTCCGCATCCATTCCGAGTGCTTCACGGGCGATGTTCTGGGGTCGCTCCGCTGCGACTGTGGGGCACAACTCGATGCGGCCCTCCGGAAAATCGCGGAGGAGGGGCGAGGGGTGCTCTTGTATCTCCGCCAAGAGGGGCGCGGCATTGGGCTACTTGATAAGCTTCGGGCCTACGATCTTCAAGACGAAGGGTATGACACTGTTGAAGCCAATCGAATGCTTGGCCACGAGGCCGACGAGCGCGACTACTCCATCGGGGCCCTCATTCTGAAGGATCTTGGGATTTCCTCCGTCCGGCTTTTAACCAACAATCCGGAGAAAATCGAGAGTCTGGAGCAGCACGGGGTCTCGGTTCAGGAGCGGGTCCCGCTTGGGCCGCATGTGAACCAGCACAACGCCGAGTATCTCCGGACGAAAGTCAACCGGATGCGCCACATGCTCGACCTGGGACCGACGAACGGGGCAGCCGCCGGGAAAACGGTCCATGCGGAATCTGAAACCACCGGCACAATTGATTTCGCCGACCTCCAGTCGGAGGCCCGCCAATTTTCGCGTGAGCATGAGGTGCCTTTTGTGACGCTCACCTATGCGCAAAGCCTGGATGGGTCGATTGCCAAGGCCGAGGGCGCGCCGATGGTACTAAGCGGGGACCGCTCGCTCGAGATGACCCATCAGCTCCGAGCAGCGCACGATGGAATTCTCGTGGGCATTGGTACTGTGCTTTCCGACGATCCTCGCCTGACCGTCCGTCGGAGCGAAGGGGCCCACCCCCGCCCGATTGTGCTCGACTCGTCGCTCCGGTTGCCGACGTCCGCCCGCCTGCTGACCGGGGACGGCCCTGGCCCCATCGTGTGCACTGCGCCCGACCCGCCGCCCGACCGGAAACGCGCGCTGGAGGCGGCCGGGGCGACCATTGAGGTGATTCCTTTCCGGGACGACGCCGAGGAGCATGCGTCGGATGAGGCAGCGACTGATCGTCTTCTCCCGCTGCCGGCCGTCCTTCGGCGGCTTTCGTCGCTCGGCCTGCAGAGTGTGATGGTGGAGGGCGGCTGCACGGTACTGACGAGCTTTTTCCGCGAGCGCATCGCAAACAAGGTGATTGTGACGATCGCCCCGGAGTTTGTGGGCGGCGTCGCCGCTCTCGACCAACCAATGGAGGAGGGGACGCATCTCGAACATGTGCGCTACCATTCCCTGGGCGAAGACCTTGTCGTTGAAGGAACCCCCTCCTGGGCTTCCGTCCGCTGAGTCTCATCCTCAACAATAATGGCTTCGTCCGTTCGTCGAACGATTTCGTTTGAGGCCCCCGGTCGTGTGAAGGTCCGGAAGGGGCCGGTCCCCGAGCCGTCCCCTGAGGAGGTTCGAGTGCAAACAATCCTGTCGGGCATCAGCCCGGGAACGGAGCGACTGATCTACCAGGGGAAGGCCCCGTCGGAGCTCCCGGCGGATGCGACCTTTTCGTCTATGGACGGCGCGTCCCTGGACTTTCCTCTCACGTACGGGTATGCGTGTGTGGGGACGGTGGATATGATCGGGGACGAGGTGGCGGGCGACTGGAGGGGGACGCGGGTCTTTGCCTTTCAGCCGCATACCTCGGCGTTTACCTGTTCGCCGGACGACCTGGTGCCTCTCCCGGATGATATTTCCGACGAAGAAGCGGCATTGGTGCCCGCCGTGGAGACGGCCGTGAACTTTGTGATGGATGGCCGGCCGATGGTCGGGGAGTCGGTTGTGATCTTTGGGCAAGGGGTGGTGGGGCTGTTGACCACGGCACTCCTGGCGCGGCATCCAATTGAGACCCTCCTCTCGGTCGAGCCGGCCGAGGTCCGACGCAACTGGGCGCGCGAACTGGGGGCGCATCATACGTTCCGTCCCGATGAGGAGGAGGCCCTCCACGAGGCGCTGGGCGTATCCTCCGAAGATGCCGTGGAGGCCACTGAGCACTTTGAAGGGGCGGACCTCACGTACGAAGTGAGTGGAGATCCAGATGTGCTCAACATGGCTGTTGGCTGTACGGGGTTCGCTGGGCGCATCGTCGTTGGGTCGTGGTACGGCACCAAGAAGAGCGAGCTGGCGCTCGGGGGGCGGTTTCATCGGTCGCGAATGGACCTTCGAAGCAGCCAGGTTAGCACGATTGCGCCGGAGTACCGGGGGCGGTGGTCCAAATCGCGTCGCATGCAGGTCGTCCTCGCCCTCCTGGAGTCAAATGACTTCGAGCAACTCGTGACCCACTCCTATCCGGTGTCGGACGCGCCCCAGGCGTATCAGGAATTGAATGTCGGCGATCCCGCCCTTCTGCAACCCATCCTGCGCTACCGCTAATTTTTCTTTCCGCCTATGTACGAGTTGATGGTCCGCCGCGATTTCATCGCCCAGCACTTCCTTACGGTCCCGGACTGCGGCCCCGAAAATGATCTTCACTCCCATCATTTCGAGCTCGAGGTCCGGTTGGAGGGTCCGTCGCTAAATGAAAACGGGTATCTGGTGGACATCACCGAGGTGGAGTCGGTTATGGATGCCCTCGAGGACCAATACCGCGACGCGACGCTGAACGAGTGCGATGCGTTCGCAGGGCTGAATCCGAGTGTGGAGCACTTCGCCCGGATTGTCGCGGGACAGGTCCGGGAGGGGCTGAACACGGAGCCCCTCGAGGGGCTCTCGGTGCGGATTTGGGAGGACGACCACGCCTGGGCCGCCTGCAGACTTGATGACCTTTCCTAATCCTCCAGCGCGCTACGACCGATGATCCCACCGTCGTATTCCCTTTCGCGATACCTCAAAGCCAAGCAAACCGTCGACGAGCGGGCCCTCAATCGCAGGGTGGCGGATCGATACATCGAAGAACTGGACCGGTTGGCCGGGGAATCGAACGGTGCGCTTTCGATTGTCGATCTGGGGGCGGGGCAGGGGCCCACGGCGCAGCGAGTGGTCCAGGCCCTCCGTGAGGGGCCGGCCCAGTCGATAAAGTACAACCTGATCGATCAATCGCCTCAGCTGTTGGGGGAGGCCGCTACGAAACTTCGTGAGTGGGGAAAAGACCAG
This sequence comes from Salinivenus lutea, assembly GCA_002894685.1. Taxonomy (GTDB): domain Bacteria; phylum Bacteroidota; class Rhodothermia; order Rhodothermales; family Salinibacteraceae; genus Salinibacter; species Salinibacter luteus. The sequence goes on along the minus strand of NCRC01000007.1, from coordinate 70,976 downwards.
GGCTTCGATGTTCAGGGGGATTCCGATCAGCTTCGATGCTCGCGGGGGAGGCAGTCGATTCTGTTTCGTTTTTATCCGATGGACGCGACCCAGTACCTGACTGCGCCCGCTGACGGTTCTATAAGTTCCGTTATTGCACAATCATTTATTGATCTAGTAAACGTCCCACAAACCCTCAGGCTCATCAATCGGAAAACGAAGGAGGGAGGAGTGTTGTATTTTCCGCTGACGTTCGACGGCCGGACGCGCTTCCTTCCGGAGCGCCCTGAGTTTCCGTCGCGGCAAATCACCACGTACTACCACGAGAGCATGACCCGCCAGACCGACGAGGGGCCTACGGGCGGTGCGCACACGGGAAGGCAATTGCTGGAGGGGCTTCCCAACATCGGCGCTCTTCTCGACGTCGGAAGCTCAGACTGGCTCGTCCATCCGCAGGAATCCATAGGATACGCTGGAGACGAAGCCTATTTTCTCCATCACATCCTGCATTTCGTTGAGCAGGAACTGGCGTCGGATGCCCGGGTGTCGTCCGCCACCCTGTCGAATTGGATCGACGACAGACGACAGTGTGTGGAGGACGAGCACCTCATCTATCACGCCGGGCAGCTCGACGTGCTCGCCCGCGTACATGGCGAAAATTAAAGGCCGAGGTCTTCCGTCGGGTTTTCGCGGAAGAGACGTCCCTCCCGAATGTATTCGCGAACCATGCGCTCGGACTTGTGGCCGGTGTGTCGCATGATGACCCGCTCAGGCGTTCCCGCCCGGGCGGCCTGCGTCGTAAAGCCTGCCCTCAGGGAATGTCCACTGTATTGGGATGGGTCCATGCCCGCCCGCTTGGCGGAGCGCTTGACAATGCGCGCCACCGACCGTCCGCTCAGGGCGCTGTCTCCAATATTCCCGTGCCGATCGATGCTACGAAACAGCGGCCCCTCATCGATCCCCGACCGGTTGAGCCAGGAGCGCAACGAACGAACCGGACAGGTCGAGGGATTGCTCCCGTAGCGAATTCCTTTGGTGAGTCCTCGGCTCTCCTGATCGGATTTGCTGGAGCGGACGACGAGCCGCACCCCATCTGCCGAAAAGCTGATGTCATCGGTCGTGAGGGCGACAATCTCACTCCGCCGAAGGGCCCCGGAAAAGCCAATCAGAAGAATTGCTCGGTCCCGGGAGGCCGAAAGTGTGAGCGTTTCCTCGCCGTCTGTTCGGGGAAGGTGGTCCACCATCAGCTGGATGTCTTCCGTAAGGGCCGGGGCCACTTTGTCTTTGGCGCGCCCCTTCGAGCGCACAATTCCGGACCACACCGAATGCAGCGGCTCGTCCGTCGTCAGCGCGGGACTCTCATGTTCGGCCGCCTTGTGCGCCTGACTAACGGCGGACAGCTTGCGTTCGAGGCTCGACAGCTTGTACGAATCAGCGATCGACGCCAGAAAAAGAGCCACGGTCTTGGTCGAGGCCGGCAACGATCTGTGGTCGCGTTCTGCGCACCACGCTTGAAATTGCTGCCAGTCGGCGCGGTAGGCGCGTTTGGTATTTTCGGCCCGAGCCTGTTCGGCAAACGCCCGCGCTCGTTCGGCATCTTTCGCCTGTCGGGAGAGCGTTGAGTCGTCGGTGGATTCTACGGAGAGCGTCCGCGGCTCTTCGTCGTCGGCACTGGACGAGTTGTCAGAGTCAGGGCTTGAATCAGAGGGCACGGCGGATGGCATATCGGCGAAAAAGGCACTGCGAAACCTAGTGTCCGATAATGAAATGTTATCGGACACCAGAGACTAGCAAACACCTCCTGGAGTGTCAAGACCCGCAGCGGTGGAGGCTCGTTCTCATTCCGCATCCGACAGCGCCTCTTCGATCCGAGCCGGCACGTCCGGGCGGAGTCCGGCTGCCTCCGAAGATCCTGAGAGGTGCGACGCAAGCGAGCGCGAATTCCGAAGTCGGGAGTGCACGCGGACATCCTCCGGGTGCGCGCCTGCCGCCATGGCCACGTTCAGTCCCGCCGTCCGCAGCCGGTCAATTGTAACCGGCGCCTCCAGGTCGGCCTCGCGCCCGGCCCGACGTACGATCTTGTAGAGTGCATCCGGCGATAGTCGCTCGCCCCGACTCCGGTTGCTGAGCGAACGCCACAGCGGGCCGTGGTCGATCGAAAAGTGTTCTTTCACGCGCTCCACCGCCTCCACGGCGGACGTTGGGATTGGAATGTATCCTCCGCGCCCGTCGTGCGATTGAAGGTTAATGACCCAGCGGCGGCCCAGCGGACGAACATCGTCGACATTGAGACGGGCGAGAGGCCCTCGGCGCAGCGCCCCGTAGAGTATGACTCGGATGAGGGCACCGGCGCGGACGGCGCGTTTTGTGTCGCCCGCAACCGAAGACATCAGCTGCTGGAGCGCATCGGCGTCGAGCGGCGAGGTGGAATGGTCAGACGTCGCGATGCTCACCTGGACCTCCCGGGCCGGGTTCTGCTCACGGTGGCCCTCCTCTCGCATCCACTCGTAGAACGAGCGCAGGGCGCTCAGGCGGCGACGGATCGTGGAGACGGATTCGCCTCGATCTCGGAGGTCCGAAAGAAAGGATCGGACGGTCTCTTGGGTGGCCTCCGCAAAAGAGGGTCGGGCTATCGACTCGAAGAGGACGAGATCTCGCCGGTAGGCCCGGCGGGTGTGCCTTGACGAGAGGGATTCCAGAAACCGTTTGTACATGATATAATCTGTTATCAAGTACAAAAGGCTCGTCACAAAGAAAACGCCCTGAGGCAGACGATAGCCCACCTCAGGGCGTTCTTGGGATTGATTCATTTAGCCATTCTCGGCGGCCGATACGTTCGCCTGATACCGAAATGTTGCCGCGATGCTACGGCCGCCGGGCATATTCGATGCCCTCAGAACGTGGACCACTCCGCCATTGAGGTAGGCTCGGACGGCCGCATAGTCAAACAAATCTCCGTCGCCCGGCTCACGGGACTCGCGCACCTCCACCGTGTTCGTGTCGGGAAAAAATCGCCCCCACCGGTACTCCCCTATGGGCACGAAGAGGGTATCTACGCGGCCGTACGCGCAGGCGGGGATGATTTCGTGGAAGTCTTCGGACGCGAGGTCGTCGTTCTGGTAGTAGAGTTGCTCGAACCGCTCGATCTCGTCCTGCTGCGCCGTCTCAAACACCGGCGCGACCAGCCCCCATCCCGCCTCGTGGAGCTCATCGACCGATGGCGGCTCCGGGGCATTCCAGGTGATGCTCTCCTCGACCACCGTCCCATACCCGTTCACGGTCTGGTACACGTCGAGAAAGTTGGCGTGCCCAGCAAGCACCAGGGGCACCTTCTCGTCGCCCAGGGCCCGTCCAATGTGCGGCTCCACCTCTTCCAGGAATTCCCGAAGCACCACATCCGGGTCCTCCGGAATATTCTCCTCTTCGGCGGCCTGGTCCGCCTCCGCTGCGCGGCCATTTGTGGGTTGCGGAGCCTCATCAGCCGTCCGATCGCTTTGGTTGAGCGCACGGGTTACGCGAGACGGGGTATTGGTGCTCCACACCTCACTGAGGGCATGATGGGTCCCCTGGTACAGCCGTACGCCCGAGGGATCGAGGGAGAGCAGGTAATAGCGATTGTTGGCCGCAATGATCGGGAAAAGCGGCTTGAGGTGAAACCGCGTCCCCACGATTGTGACCTGATCAAACGACAGGGGAAGCCGGAGAAATTCCGTATGATCCGGCGTGATAAAGACGGCCAGGCCGTCGCTCATTCCCCGCCAAAACCCCGGCTCCTCCAGTCGCTGACGGGCCGGGGACAAAATCTCATCGACGACATCCTCCCGGTAGTCCTGTTCGCGCAGTTGATCACGGGCATCGGTGAGGAGGTTCTTGAACCGGGTCGTGTTTTGCCTCCACTCCGACTCATAGCGTTGGGTGGGCATATACAACGAGATGCAGGGGTCGTCCTCCTGCTCAGCAAGTCGTCTCAGTTCTTCTCGGTTGAACAGATCCATAAAAGAATCGGCAATCGAATGAGTAGTGCGTCGTGCTGTTGTAGATGGATGCGCACCGTCGCCGCTCAGGACAGAGGGCGAAGCACGGCCCGGACGGGGGCCGCGTCGGCATCAGGGATCTTTAGCGGGAGCGCCAGCAAACGGTAGCGCCCCGGAGAGACACCGGCAAAACAGAGGCCTTCCAGATGAACAATGCCGGCGGCGCGCAACGCGTGATGAGTGGTGAGGTCTGTGCTGTCCAGCGGATCCACCGATGGCGCATCCGTGCCAACACAGACAACGCCGTGCGACTCAAGGGCATCAATCGTGTCCGGAGCGATGGACACGATGTCCTCTGCCCACTCGTCGGTCGGGACACGACTCGCCGGTGTTTTAAACAATAGGCGGCCGTCCTCGATGGTCTCCGGAAGATGTCGCGGCCGAATTTGATCGGCGGCCGGATCCACCGCAACCACACGGGCCGTCCCGAGGAAGGCATCGAGCGGCAGCGCGTTGGTACGAGCCCCGTCAGGGGCAACGTGATACGGTGCATCGACGTGCGTGGCGGTATGGAGACTCATGCGGATCTGTCCCACATTCACCGAGGCCCCCGCGTCGATTTGTGCACTCCACGCCTGCTCTACCGACTGGTCGCCGGGCCACACCGCGGTGGTCTCCGAAACAGATCGGGAAATGTCAAGGACATCCATACGAGACAATCAGGCTCGTTCGCGAGTGGGGGCATCCGGAGTGCGCACCGGCGAATCGTGGCTCGGCTGTCGATCCCCCGACCACGACGGCGGCGACGGGGCCGGCGTCCATTGTGGACCGCCCGGCGGCCCCCCCGACGAATCGGAGTCGTCGCTCCAGATAAAGTGCCAGAGAAGCGTCCCCAGGATGACGGGCCCGAACGCGACAAAAAAGCTAAGTACCTGGTAGATCCAGTTCATATCACAACTCGGTGGAAGGCCGAATGCTCGAAAAAGAACATCGCGGCTGTGGTTGGATAGGCCGTTGTTCACGCTGCCTTAATTCTCACGCTCACCTCCGTCAACGGTTTCGAAACGTTTGGGTCCCAATGCGTGAAAATGACGTGCCTGGGCTTCATTTCGGTCGTCGGTCTTCGGACCTTATGGTTCAACCTCATTCCCTTCCCTGACTTCCCGGCACGATCATGGATTATGACATCATCACGATTGGGGCCGGACACAATGGCCTCATCTGCAGTGCCTATCTAGCACAGGCTGGGTACCGGGTGGGCGTGTTCGAACAACGCGACATCGTAGGCGGAGCCGTCTCAACCAAAGAACTGGTGCCCGGCTATCAGGTGGATCTCGGGGGAAGTGCACACATCCTGATTCGTCAGACCCCGATCGTCGACGAACTGGAGCTAAATCAGTACGGGCTCCGGTACATCGACCTCGACCCGATGTTCAGTGCCCCGTTCCCCGATGGGGAGACCCTCTTTATGTACCGGGACCTGGACCGGACGGTGAATCACCTGGAGAACAAGTATCCGGGCGAGGGCGAGGCCTACCACAAGTTTGTGACGGATTGGATTGGGTTTGCCCGGACCATGCGGGACATCTTCCTCGCTTCCCCGAGCCCGTTCGAAATCGGGAAGCGCATGATTTGGGGAAAGACCACCCCGCTTCCGTGGCAGGACGAACTCCGGCACATCCTCCGCCCCTACGAGGACGTCATTGCTTCATACTTTGAGGAGGACAGGCTCCGGGCCATGATCTCCTGGATGGCGGCCCAGTCCGGCCCCCCACCCACGCAGTCCCTCACCGGCCCCTTTGCATTGTGGCACGCCCTCTACCACGAAGGAGGCGTGGCGCGTCCCGAAGGGGGGTCCGGCGAACTGACGCAGGCCTTGCGGCGGCACATCGAGTCGCACGGCGGGGACGTCCACCTCGAGAGCTCGGTCGACGAGATTCTCGTCAGGAATGGACGTGCCCGAGGCATTCGAATCAATGGAGACGCGTACACCAGTCGCGCGGTGTGTGCGGCGACCCACGCAAAGGAAACGTTCGACCACCTGCTTCCGGACAAATACCGCCCCGAGGGCGCCGATCATCTACGACTGGGGAACGGGTTCGGCGCCATGATGCGTCTGGCACTGGATGAACCCGTGTCGTACTCCGCGGAGTCAGCGACCGAGGCCCGCACCGGACTTCAGCTCCTCTGCCGCGACCCATCGCAAATCCGGCGGGCGTACGGGGAGTTTTTGGGCGGACGGCCGTCGTCGGAGCCGCCCCTCGTGGCCATGACGTTTAGCGCGGCCGACACGTCCCTCGCGCCTCCGGGCGGGGAAGTGCTCTGGCTGTGGGGGCAGTATTTCCCGTATGAGTTGGCAGATGGAAACACCTGGCGCAACGATGCCGACCAGGTAGCCACCGCCCTCCTCGATCAGTTCGAGAAGTACGCACCGGGGACTCGGGAGCACATCGTGGGCCAATTATTTCAGCATCCCGAGTGGCTTGAACAACACCTTGGGCTTTTCCGGGGAAATGTAATGCACCTGGAGATGACCCTCGACCAGATGTTTATGGGACGACCGCTCTTCTCCAACAGCACGTACCGGGGACCGGTCGAGGATCTATTCCTCAGTGGCGCAAGCACGCACCCGGGAGGCGGGATCATGGGGGCTGCGGGGCGCAATGCAGCTCGAGTGATTTTGGAAGAGATTACGCTGCAATAACAGAGATCATATCAAGGAGCCTCTTTTCAGCCCCATGAGTTATCTCACATTCCATTTTCTCTTCATTATCCCCCCGATCCTGATCCTGTGGGCAACCTTGCCCCAGTCTCTGGACGCCTTCGGGGGGTGGCGTGCCCGGGTGTCGATCCCACTCATCGCCGCCATTGCGTTTGTGTACACCACGCCCTGGGACAATTATTTGGTCGCGTCCGAGGTGTGGTGGTACAGCCCCAATCGCGTGATTGCAACCATCGGCACAGTTCCAGTCGAAGAATACCTTTTTTTCCTGCTTCAACCCATCCTCACGGGCCTGTTTTTCTACCAGTATGTGATGCGCACCGGGCGAAGCCAGCCGTCGGAGAACGCCGCCGCTACAGCGGCCGCCTGGGGAGGATTCCTTACGTTTACCATCCTGAGTGCACTTGCGGCGGGCGCCTTGTGGGCGTCCATCAGCTCTGCGGTGTACCTCGCCCTGATCCTCCTCTGGGTGTGCCCTCTCCTCGCCGGAATGTGGTTGTACGACGGAGAGACCCTCTGGACGCATCGGGGCGTGCTTCTCATAACCGTCGGGGTCCCAACGCTCTACCTGTGGGTCGCCGACACCATCGCGATCTCACTCAGCATCTGGATCATCTCGAAGGACTATACGCTCGGCATTGCCCCGCTCGGCCTGCCCATAGAAGAGGCCACATTTTTTCTCGCCACGAATCTCCTGGTGGTGAAAGGGCTCCTTCTGCTGCTGAACAGCCCCGAATCAACAATTGCCGCGGCCTCTCCAGTCTCCACAAGCCAGGAGCAATTGTGACAAAATAGATATATACGCCAGATATAACTCCCATCTCACAAGTTTGGGGGCTGATTTGTCCGAACGATTTGGTCTCTTTTCCGGGAGGGTGCATATACTAGTATTAGAAAGATCGAACTGGCGGTCGCCTTGAGTCACACGGCTTCGACAATGGACTGCCAGCCGTATTCGCAATTTTCTTGAACAACGGAGGCAAATCCATGCTACAGGAGCTTCCTTCACTTACGCCGGGGCAGTATTCCCTGGTGTACAACATGTTTTCGTTCACCATCGCCACGATGGGGGCCGCGTTCGTGTTCTTCGTGCTTGCACAGAAGAACCTGGCGCCGAAGTACCGAATCTCGATGATGGTATCGGCGCTCGTGGTCCTGATCGCTGGCTACCATTACTTCCGCATTTTCAACAGCTGGGAGCACGCCTACACGCTCAACCAGGCCGCGGGGATGTATGAGTTTAGCGGCGAGCCCTTCAACGACGCGTATCGATACGTGGACTGGCTACTCACCGTCCCCCTGCTCGTCGTTGAACTCGTCCTGGTAATGGACCTTCCGAAAGGCGAAAGCGGCCCGCTGGCGGGCAAGCTCGGCTTTGCCGCCGCGCTGATGATTGTGCTCGGATACCCCGGCGAGGTCAGCACCAGCACGGAGCTGTTTGGTACGCGAGGCCTGTGGGGCTTCCTTAGCACCCTTCCCTTCGTGTACATCCTCTATGTGCTGTTCACCGGACTCGGGGATGTCATCCAGCAGCAGTCGAAGCGAGTGTCCACCCTCCTGGGGAATGCTCGGCTCCTGCTGCTCTTCACCTGGGGCTTCTACCCCATCGTGTACATGGCTCCGTTCTTCGGATGGACCGGCGCCTCCTCGACCGTCGTCATTCAGGTCGGGTACACCCTGGCCGACATCTTCGCGAAGGCCGGCTACGGCGTGCTGATTTACAGCATCGCGAAGGCCAAGTCCGAGGAAGAGGGCTACAATGTGGACAAGATGGTACAGCCGGCAAGTGCAGAGGCCTAAACGCCCTGTATTCCCATCACACGGCTGAATGCCCTGTGGCCCGTCGTCGGAAGAAACCGACGGCGGGCCACTGTATTTGTGGGAGGCCATGGATCGTGTCTCTCCCCCACCAATCGGTTGCCCCGAATGGCTTCTTCTCGTCCCGGCCCCTTCCTCACCCTCACCGGCCCGACCGCGGTCGGAAAAACCGAACTGAGCCTGAGCGTCGCCGAGCAACTTGACGCCGAGATCGTCTCTCTTGACAGCCGTCAGGTATACCAGGAGTTGACGATTGGAACCGCCAAGCCAATGCCTGCGCAGCAGGAGCGCGTTCCGCACCATTTCATTGGCGAGCGGTCGCTGACTGCCCCCTACACGGCCGGCGATTACGCCGACGCTGTGAATGAACGAATACGCACCCTCCTGTCCCGCGGCACCCGCCCGCTGCTGGTCGGGGGCGCCACCTTGTACGTCCACGCGGTCCAGTACGGCCTTGCCGACATTCCCGACGTCGACGACGACGTGCGCGACTGGCTGGAGGATCGTCTCGAAGACGAAGGGAAAGAGGCGCTGTATGAGGAACTGAAAGACGTAGATCCGCGCCAGGCCGAGAAAAACGACCCGACCAAAACCCAACGCGTCCTGCGCGCCCTGGAGGTCTATCACGGCACCGGCAATCCCCTCAGCTACTACCACGAGAACCAGCCGGAGCCGCCGTACGACTACACAACCATTGTCCTCAACCGGGACCGAGACGAGCTGTACGAGCGCGCCAACAAGCGGGTCGACCGCATGCTCGACGATGGGCTCCTCGACGAGGTGCGGGAGGTCATGCAGATTGAGGGGGTCGCACTGGACGAGCCGCCCCTAAGTACCATCGGATACCGCGAGCCCATTCAGCACCTGCAGGGCGAAATTGACTACGACGAGATGGTGCGCCGCATCAAACGGAACACGCGCCGCTATGCCAAGCGCCAGCTCACCTGGTTTCGGCGCTACGACGAATACCACTGGATGGACGCGGCGGAGGCCACAGCACCCGAAATCATCGAGACCTACCGACAGCACGGGGAGACAGCGGAATAGCCCTAGGATGCCCTTTTCCGCCCCGCCTGCACCAACGCCCGCACAGCAGAACGGTGTCGGTAGAGGGCAAGGACGCCCGCGCCTCCCCATCCTCCGATGATCCAGATCCAATACGTCCCCCCGACGTAGAACAGATACGTGCCGACGCTGGCCGTGGCGAGCCACACCCAGTGCCAGGACGGCGTCTCATCGAGGACACTGAGCGCAAGCACCGGCACCAGATACCATGGATGAACGGTCGTGCTCAGCACGAGGAAAAGGCCGATCGTCCACAGGGCCGCCCGCCGCATGGACCAGTTGTACCACCCGTCCAAGACGTAGAGCCCCGGGAGGCTCGCGACGAACACCCCACGAAATGCCGGGCCAATGACCTTGCTCCAATCCGCGCCGGTCCCCAGCCAGAACCCATATTTCACCAGATAGTAGGGCCCCGCATTGAACTCAAAGAGCTCCGAGAAGAGGTCGACGGAGGCCTTCATGTGCGGGAGCACGTACGGCGCGGCATACGGAAGGGAGAGCGCCACCCCCAGCAAGGCGCCGGGCCACACCGCCCGCACGCCAAATCGGCGGAGCAAAAACGGCCCGAGCACAAACGGATACAGCTTCACCATCCCGGCGGCCGTCACCAGCATGGACGCCGTTGCGGCCCATCCCTGCTGTACGCTCCATATCACGCCCACAAGCAGCGGAACCATGAGGGCTTCGGTATGCCCCTGCCCGGCAACTTCGAGCAGCACAACCGGATTCCAGGCGTACAACACGACGTTCCGGGCCGTCGTCATCCGACTGAGGAGGACCACGCCGCCGAACTCGACGGCGGTGTACAGCCCCTTCAGGAGATAGTAGCCGAGGTGCCAGTCCAGCAGGCTCCCCAGCCCCCCGACCACGAACGTCAGTTGGGTGAGGGGAGGATAGATGCTGTAGTAGGGCTGAGAGTTCATCTCCCGAAACAGGACCCCCTCCTGAAAAGACGACAGCGCGTCTGCCTCGGGGACGTAGTGGTATGGGTTGATGCCTGCAAGTTGGAGCCGGCCGTCCCACAAATACCGAAAGGGATCGTCGGTGAGCTCCGGCAGAAGCGGGAGAAAAAGCACGCGGAGCAGGACGCCCCCCCACAACACCGTCCGCATCGAGAGCGCCTCGCGATGGCGGAGGGTGATGAGCCCGCCCATCGCAAAGAAGACAACGCCCACCAGAGGGGGCCAGAGCGTAGGAAAAGAGGCAAGCACCGGGAGACAGGCCAGCGCCCCCACCGTGATCGCGAGGAGAAGCGTATCGGGACGACTCGACGGAAGTGCGGGCATGGACGAAAGATCAACCGACATCGGACAGCGGCTACCGGAGGACAGCAGCCTTCTTCAGGACAGCAGACTGTTCGGGGGCCTCAATGCGAAACAGGTAAATGCCAGACGGCACCCGTTGGCCCCGTCGATCCCGGAGGTCCCACGTTGACCCGCCCGTGGGGTTGTCTTCGACCGTCCACTCGTCGACCAGTCGCCCCTCCGGCGAATACACTCGAATCGTGGCCTGCGACGGAAGACCGGCAATGGTAATCTCTTCCCCGTGCTGCAGGGCCCGATGCGGATTCGGGTACACAAAAACATTGTCGAGGTCCCCGGCGGGACGGGTAAGGCGGACCGTTCCGCCTTCCTGCGCAAGCGAGCGACCGTCGGTACTCACCATGTCCGTGATCGTCAGGGACGCCTCCTGCCCGGTAGCCCCCACCGCGAGCCCGTCGATGTGGAGAAGCACCGAGCGCTCCGACTCCTCGCGCATGCGGGCCGCATCCACACGGCCCCGAGGCCGCACCCGATACCGGGACGGGTCCGTCGCCTGCGCTGGCGGCACGGGCGCGCTGTACCGCAGCCGAACGCGCTGTTCGCTCAGAATCGTCGCCTCCTCGACAAACAACGACGGCCGATCCGCCGCGGGAAACGACAGGGACTGAGTCGTGTCCGCAACCGGGAGCCCTGAGGCATCGGTGATGGGGGGCCAGTGCAGCAGGCCACTTGTCCCGGCCACCGAGCGTGGGAACCGCAGCACCACGGCGCTCCGGTTGTTCGGCTGGACGAGGCGCTCCGGGGACCGCCCCTGCTCGCCAAACGCAAACGTCTCGGCGCGCACCCCGTCAGGCAGCGGCTCGGAGAAGCGGAGCGTAACGGAGGAGGGCTCGGGATATTCGACGGCCGTCACGGTCGCGGAATCGTGCGGGCGAAGGGGGCGCGAGGGGGAAAGAGGCGACGCCTCTCCCTTTCTCCAGGCCCGTAGCGTAAACCGGCGGGGGGACGCCCCCGAGATCACCGCACTAGAATCCGTCGTGGTCCGGACCGGGCGCAGCTCGCCCTCCAGCGGCCCGGCAAACACCTCCACAGAGTCGGCACCGGGCGCCTGCCATGCGAGCTGGACCGCGTCGGCCCCGAGGGGATGAGCGCGAGCCCACTGAGGCGGCGCGTTGCGGACGGCCGTCTCGTCGACCACGTAGCGCTGGAGAACCGGCTCCTCCGCCCCGGCAATTACAGAGGCGCGCCCGTCCCCAGAAAAGTCGGAGACCACCATCTCAGGCGTCAGGATGGATGGGGACTCTTGATTTTCGTGGAGCACCCGCCACCGCCCGTTCGTCCAGTCCAGCACCAGGACCGACGGGGGGTGGGCAATTACGACCTCCTGACGGGCATCCCCATCCAGATCGCCCATCTGAATCGCCCCCTGATTGCTGGGAGGAAGCACGACCGGGAGCTGATAGCGGCGCTGATAGGAGTCCGGGCCGCTTGCTTTCCACACACTGTAGTAGCTGAACGAGGGCGCTCGCCCGCCGGACGGATACTCGGTGGGGGCGGTACGGCTCATGGTAACAAATTCCGACTGCCCATCGCCGGTCACGTCTCCAACCCCAAAGCGCCGCCCTGCGTCGATACGGTCCGTCTCGTGCGTCCACACGGGCGCCAGAGTCCCCCCGTCACTCGCCTCGTATACAATCAGATCCCCGTCTCGGTCGCCCACGAGGAGGTCAGGAGCGCCATCCTCATCAAAGTCGCCCGTCGCCGCGGTCGGGGGCCCAAAGACATTTGCCCGCGAGGAGTCCGGCCCACCAGACGTGGGATTTGAAAGCCGGAAGGCCTCCTGAAACTCGCCATTCCGGCGTCGGAGAACCCGCCAGCTCGACGAGTCAGTCGCCGCCAAGAGATCATCTCGTCCATCCCCAGTCAGATCTGCAAGGAGGGCCCCGCGCAGTGCCTCCCCGCCCGCGGCGGCCGTATCCGTAAAAATTGGGGCCGTCGGAAACGCAGTGGGCGACGGCTGCTCCCGAATGGTTGTCTCTCCCCGAATTTGGAAGAGGAGTTCCTGTCGACCATTGTCGTCGGAATCCCCCAGGTCACGCGGAAACGATCGGGACCGGAGGGTGTCGGCCGGCGCAAATCCTTCGCCGGCCCACTCAAATGAACGGATGGTGTCGGAGACGCCTCCGCGCGAACGGTCCTGATTCATCACGAGCTCCTGTAGGCCGTCGCCGTCAACGTCCGTCGCCTGGGGGAGCAGATGCCCGCGCGGGACCGACGTGCTCGTACGACGAAGCAGGGCCGTGTTCTCCCGGTCCGGGGGAACAGAAAGGGCAGTGTCAATCGTGGTGGTCAGGCCACTGGGGTTCGTAGCGCGCAGTGTGACCTGGGCAGTGCCTCCCGTGCCGCGCGCATCGGCCCAGGCGATCCCCTGGCGCCGAACCCGCGACTCGCTCTGCACGGAGTCCCGGCGACCCTCCATCTCAATCGTCATGCGCAGGCGGACGGGGTCGTCGCTTTCAACATCAGCGATGATCCCGTTTGCCCCCTCGACGCGCCCGGTCCCCAAAAAGGGAAGGGACACACGCGGCGGGGTGCGATCAACGTACACCCGACGTCGATCCTCAACCGTGGACCCATCCGTGAGGCGCGTGACGAGCCGGAGCGTATATGGCCCCTCCGAGAGCGACGCCACGTCCCAGACCCCAAGGGTATCTTGCAGCTGCTGAGACGACACAGGCGCCTGGATCTCGCGCCAGGGGTCGGATCGGTCCTCGAGGTCCCTGGTGCCCTCCGCAAAGTAGAGCGCATAGCTTTCAAACTCCGCAGAGACCGCAGAGCCGATCACCGGCATCGGGGATTCGCCCAGGGTCCCGGCGTTGTGCGATGGCGTTGTGATCTCCGTACGGGCAGGATACGATCGCAGCAGCGCCGCTTGCGCATCCAGGCGGCCCGCCCCCGTCCGAACGTCCCAGTTTTCATCGTTCAGGTCCGCGGCCGTACTCGTCAAAATGGATCGGATCGACGCCGGAGACAGGAAGCTGTCAGCGGACCGAAGCAGGGCCGCGGCGCCCGCGACCTGGGGGGCAGAAAACGAAGACCCGCTGTTGGAGCTGTAAAGCGACGTGCGGGGCGGGGGAGTATCCGAAGAACGGTGATTGCGAGGAAAGCGAGTCGAAAACACATTCGTGCCGGGCGCCCCGATGTCGATTCCAATCCCATACTGACTCCGATTAAAGTCGGGAAGCCCCTCGCCATCTTCCGCCAGCCACGCCACCGAAAGAACCTCTGGATAATCCGACGGGTAGTGCGGGGCATCGGTGAGCTCGTTGCCCGCGGCGGCGACCACGACGGTGCCCTGGTCGGTCGCATACTCAATGGCGTCCTCAATAACCGGAACGGGCTCGTCCCGCCCAAAGGACAAATTGAGCACATCGAGCCCGAGGGTCGCCCCGTACACAATGGCCGCCGCAATGTCGTCGGCCTGGCCGCGTCCGTCTCCCCCGAAGGCCCGGAGGGGCACGATGGACACGCCCGGGGCCACGCCCGCGATCCCCGCCGAGGGATCTTTGGGCGCCGCGGCAACGACGCCGGCCACGGCCGTTCCATGCCCGCTTCCCGGACCCGCCGGGTCCGGTCGGGGGTCCGGGTCGCGATCCTCGTACTCCCCAGAGGGAATCGCATCCGGCCGGTCTACAAAATCGTAACCGACCACGTCGTCAACATACCCATTTCCATCGTCGTCCACCCCGTTCAGGTCGCCGCCCTGCTCGGAGGGGTAGGGGTCAAAGCGCCCGTTGTTGTTGAGGTCCTCCTCTTCGTTGATCGCCAGCTGCCCCGCAAGGTCGGGGTGCTCGAGATACACCCCCGTATCGACAACGCCAACCCGAACGGTGGAATCGCCGACCGCTTCCTGCCAGGCCTCAACCGCACCGACGACCTCCAGATGATTGAGGCTGTCGGCCAATACGTTCTCGGGAGAGAGGATCGGGGGATCGCCATTCCGTGGGGGCAATCGATCGGGGGGTGCGCTGCGCGATCGATTGGTGAGCGTAAAGGTGACGTTTGGATGGGCGTATGTTACATCGTCCCGTTCCCGCAGCTGGGAAAGCAACTGTTCGAGAGTGGACGAGTCTCGGACAGCGATCTGGAAGGTCGAAGCGAGTGTCCGGTTTGAGGGACCGGAGTCAACTCGTTCAGAGCTGGACGAAAAGACCGCGTTCGCGGTCTGGATTTGCTGAGCTGAGGCGGGCAATTGTTGGCCCGAAGACTCGGACAGACGAAGTTGGTTGGCGAGCTCCGAGGACGGGTCGTCGGTCCGGACGATGAGCTCCACCGGTTGCGCAAGGACATTGTGTCCCCCAGAGAAGAGAACACCGCAGGCCAGTACCACTGCGAGTGTTTTTCCTAAAGCGAGGGATTTCTCTTTGCAATAACAGAAATACACTGCCCGAACTACACAATGTGCAGAGCTCTTGAGGCGGCCGTCAGGTTGTCGGCTCCGTCCGAGCGGAGCACCACGATGTCTTCAATTCGAACGCCGTACCCTGCCTCGGGATTGTACACTCCCGGCTCAATCGTAACGCAGACCCCCTCTGGGAGCTCCTCCGACGTTTTGTGCGACACCCGGGGCCATTCGTGCACCTCAAGGCCAATTCCGTGGCCGAGGCTGTGCGAGAAGAATGATCCGAGTCCCGCGTCCTCAATCACATCTCGGGCCTTCGCATCCAGCCCCTCGCCGGTTATCCCAGCACGAGCGGCGTCGAGGGCACGGGTCTGGGCGTGCCGGACGACCTCAAACGCCGTACGCGCCTCCTCTCCGGGCTCCCCAATTGCGACCGTGCGCGTCATGTCGGACGCGTACCCCTCCCGAAAGCACCCCATGTCAAGCACCACGAGGTCCCCATCCTGCAGCGCACGGTCCGTTGGGCGGGCATGGGGCTGAGCGGCGTGGGGGCCCGAGGCCACGATGGGCGGAAACGCCATCGCATCGGCTCCTTTCTGCAGGTGGCGGTAGGTGACCGCGGCCGCAACCTCACGTTCGGTCACGCCCGCGGACAAAAGCTCTACAATCTCCTCAAAGACGGCGTCCGTGATCCGCTGGGCCCGCCGAATGCGGTCGACTTCCCCCGTCTCTTTCGACGCACGGAGCCTCGTAAGCACCCCTGTCAGCGGCGTCCAGGTCACGTTGGGAAATTGGTCGCGAAGGGCCTGATACCGCGACACAGTCACATCATCGGCCTGCACGCCAATCTGCTCATAGGGAGCCAGCAGGTCCTCAGATTCTAGATACGAGAGGAGCCCATCGGTCGTGACATGCACTTCGCCCCCCTCCACTTCCTGGCGGGCCTGGTCCGAGTACCGCCCATCGGTGACGAAATGAGCCGTCTCGTCTCCAACGAGGACGACGCCGTTCGTCCCCGAAAACCCACAGGCCCACCGAATATCCGGGAGGTGGCTCAGGAGCAACGCATCTACGCCAAGTTCTGCACGGCGCGCATACAGTACGGAAAGGCGGTCAGTGGACATGAGACCCGGGGAAGAGATCGTTCAGCGACGGAGAGGAGCACCAACCGCGGGCAGGCCTACTATTCGCTGGAGCGGTTCGTGTAGTAGTTTGGGGTTTCCTGCGTGATCTCCACATCGTGCGGATGACTCTCGCGCATGCCGGCCGCCGTCGTCCGCAGGAACTGTCCATTCTTATAGAGCTCCTGGACGGTCTCACAGCCACAATAGCCGAGAGCAGCCTGCAAGCCTCCCTTCATTTGGTGGAGGACTTCAGAGAGCGTCCCACTATACGGCACACGGCCTTCGACCCCCTCTGGGACAAGCTTTTCCAGATCGTCTTCCGCGTCCTGGAAATATCGATCCTTACTGCCCGCCCCCATGGCGCCCACCGAGCCCATGCCGCGATACGACTTGTATTTTCGGCCCTCGTAAATGATCGTCTCTCCCGGGCTCTCTTCCACCCCGGCAAAGAGGCCGCCGATCATCACTGTACTGGCACCGGCCGCCAGGGCTTTCGGGATGTCCCCGGTTTGCTTGATGCCGCCGTCCGCAATGACCGGGACGCCCTCCGAGCGAGCCGCCTCGGCGCACTCCATAATGGCCGTCAGCTGGGGAACGCCGACCCCCGCCACCACCCGCGTCGTACAGATGGATCCCGGCCCAATCCCGACCTTCACCCCATCGACGCCGGCCTCAATGAGGTCCTTCGTGCCGTCGGCCGTCCCCACGTTGCCCGCGATGACATCCACCTCCCCATTGAACCGAGAGGAGACCGCGTCAACCGTCTCAAGGACGCCCTCGGCGTGTCCGTGGGCCGTGTCCACCACCACAAAGTCGACGCCGACCTCCACCAGCGCCGCGACCCGGTCGAGCACCTGCGCCGTGACGCCCACCGCGGCCCCCACCCGAAGGCGACCGTGATCATCCTTGCAGGCGTCCGGGTGCTTCTGACGCTTGCGAATATCCTTAAATGTGATCAGCCCCTTCAGGTACCCCTCCTCATCCACCACGGGGAGCTTCTCCACCTTGTGATCCTGGAGCACCTGCACGGCCTCATCCAGGGTCGTGCCCACGGGCACCGTCACCAGGTCGTCCGAGGTCATCATGTTTCGAATCGGCGTATTGCCGTCCAGCTCAAAGCGGACGTCCCGATTCGTCACGATGCCGACCAGCTTCTCCGATTCGTCGACGACGGGGATGCCACCAATCGAGAACCGACTCATCATGTCGCGGGCATCCGCCACCGAGTCGTGGGGCGAGATCGTGATCGGGTCCAGGATCATGCCGTTTTCCGAGCGCTTGACGCGGCGGACCTCGGCGGCCTGATCTTCAATCGTCATGTTTTTGTGGAGAACCCCAACCCCTCCCTGCCGCGCCATCGCAATCGCCATGTCGGCCTCCGTCACCGTATCCATGGCGGCCGACAGAATGGGAAGGTTGAGCTCGATGCGAGACGTGAGCATCGCGGAGGTATCCGTCTCCCGCGGCATCACCGACGAGCGGGCAGGAACGAGCAGGACGTCGTCGTACGTCAAGCCCTCTGCCTTAATCTTTCGGTCGAGGACAGACTGAAGGCTTCCGTTGGTCGAGGGGCTGTTGGTGTCCATGAGGCGAAAACTCTTATGGTTGTTCAAGGTCAACACGTTCGCGAAGGGCACGCACCTCCCGTTTGGCGAGGCGGCGCCACTGCCCACGCTGCAACTCGCCCGCGGTGAGCGTCGCGTACTTGGCACGCTCCAGCTGCACAATGGTGTGGCCGAGCGCCTCCATCATGCGACGGATCTGGCGATTCCGTCCCTCGTGCAGTTCCAGCGCGATGTCCGTCTTCGACTGTGCATCCAGGTAGGCCACCTGATCGGCCGAGGCGGGGCCGTCGTCCAAAGAAACCCCACGACGGAGACGATCGATTTCGTGGGGCTTTATCCGTTTCTGCGTGCGGACGTAATAGATTTTCGGGATCTCATAGCGGGGATGCATGAGGCGGTGGGCGAGGTCCCCGTCGTTGGTCATCAGCAGGACCCCCGTCGTATTTCGGTCCAGACGCCCGACCGGGAAGAGTCCGGCCGGGTTCTCCTCGGAGACTCCCAAAACGTCCAGCACGGTCTGCCGCCCCTTCGGGTCGTCGGTCGTGCTAATGGTGTCCTTGGGCTTGTTCATCAGGTAGTACTCGAGACTGGTAAGCGACACCACCTCCCCATCAACGGTCACCGTCTGGCCGTCATACACCTGAGTGCCATGCTGTGTGACGCGCTCCCCGTCGATCTCCACACGGCCCTCCTCTACGAGCTGATCGGCATCGCGCCGGGAGCAATAGCCCGAGCGCGAGATGTACTTGTTAATCCGCATGCCATCGTCCGCTCGATCCTGAGAAGCCATGGAGGCACGGAAGGTCTCGAGTTCTAAAAAGCGCGATACGTAGTTAATCCGTGGACGCCGGCGAGGGTCCGTCCGTTGATCCGTCGTCCGTATTTTCTTCTCTTCCTTCGTTCTCCTCTTCTGCGGTGCCCTCCTCCCCCGTGACCGCGGCGGGCACCTCCAAGTCGCCGTCGTCCTCTGCGTCGAGGCGGAGCAGTTTGGCCCGTTCCTCATCGAACGCCGGATCGTCTAGCAGTTCTTCCACCTCCCGCAGCGTGGGAAGGCTCTCCAGGTCACTCAGGCCAAATTCCTCCAGAAAGCGATCCGTCGTGCCGTATAGCAACGGGCGCCCCATCGAGTCGGCGCGCCCCTCCACGTCGAGCAACCCTCGATCGAGAAGTTTCCGAATCGCATAGTCCGAGTTCACTCCCCGCACGAAGTCGACCTCGGGGCGAGTGACCGGCTGGCGATAGGCCACCACGGCCAGGGTTTCCATCAGGGACTGCGAAAGGCTGGTCTCGTGCTCGTCCACAAAGAGGGTTTTGACGAATGGCGAGACGGACGACCGGGTCGCCAACCGGTAGCCCCTGCCCCATTCGTGCACCTCGTAGACCCGCCCGGTCTCCTCGTACGTTTCGTTCAGCGAGCGAAGCACCGACTCAATGGCCTCTTCCGACGGACGATCTCGGCCCGTGACCTCCGCAAAAATATCGGCAATCTGTCCGAGTGTGACGGGCTCGTCGGCCGAAAAGAGAATAGCCTCGGCTGCCTCGGTCAACGTGTGGTCCGCGTCCCCGTCGGGGACAGGGGCCTCCCGTTCAGTGCTGTCGGCGGAAGAATGCTCCATTCTCAGCGTGGTGGCTATACAGGCATCTTATTGCAATAACGGAATTAACTCTCGTGGGAACCATCGGCCTCTCCATTCTCGGACGCCTTCGGGCGCGCGCCGAGCGCCTGCTCGTTGGCCTGGAACGCCTCTTCCGCCCACGCCTGCACCCTGAAGTCGCCTGTCTGCGCCGCTTGGTCGGGCAGGTAAAGGCGGATGTAGTGCTGGCGTGCGAGCTCAAGAACCGCCAGAAAGGTTGCGATCACGAATCCCTTCGAACGCCCACGCACAAGGGCTCGGAAGGACGTTTCCGATCCGGTTTGAATCTGATTGAGAACGTATCGCTGCTGATCTTCAACAGAATGCTGAACCGGATCGATCTCGTGAACGGGGTCCGCCTCGTCCTCCTCGTCCGCGGACAATACGTCTCCGAGCGCCTCAACCAGGTCGTACACGGAGGCGTCGATGGCCGCCTCGTGGTCTTCCTCAACGCGCTCGCGGACGGCGGACGCGTCTCCCCGGGTGAAATGCTCGCGTCGCTGCTCGCGATGGGTGCGAAGCTGGTCCGCCGCTTCTTTGAAGCGCACGTACTCCAGAAGACGCTCGACCAACTCGCGACGTGGGTCCACCGCGTCGCCTTCCCCTCCCTCCTCGTCGGACGGAAGGAGCATCTGCGCCTTGATGTTAATCAGCAAGGCGGCCATGTACAGAAAGTCGCCGACCCCATCCAGGTCAATCTCTTCCAGCACCCGAACGTAGGCGAGATACTCGTCGGTAATCCGCGCGATGGGGATGTCGTAGATGTCGATTTCATCCCGCTTAATAAAGAACAGCAGGAGGTCCATCGGCCCCTCAAACTGCTGCAGCTCAACACGATACATCGCGGACCCTAGATTCAAACAGGAGCATGCGGCGGATCACCGACCGGACCAAATGGGCGGATCAACGGGCGTCGGCGTAGCCCTGCGGGTGCCGGCGGTGCCACTCCCAGGCGCTGGCAATAATGTCTTCCAGGGCGTCGTGCTGGGGGTTCCAGCCCAGCTCGTCCCGGATGCGGTCGCTGCTCGCAATGAGCGTCGCCGGATCCCCCGGACGGGGCGCCCCCTCCTCGGCGGGAATCTCTTTGCCCGTTACCTGTCGGGCGGTGTCAATGACCTCTCGTACACTGTATCCCTCTCCGTTGCCAAGGTTGTAGACGCGGCTTCCCTGGTCGAGGGCCCCGAGGGCCAGGATGTGTGCCTGCGCCAGATCCAACACGTGCACAAAGTCGCGCACACACGTCCCGTCCGGCGTGTCGTACTCGTCGCCGTAGATGACAATCTTATCGCGCTGGCCCAGGGCCACCTCCAGCACGATGGGAATGAGGTGGGTCTCCGGGTCGTGGTCCTCCCCCCGATCGGGAGACGCCGCGCCCGCGGCGTTGAAGTAGCGGAGGGCCGCGTATCGGAGTTTATCTCGATCATCGAGCCAGTGCAGCGTCCGCTCGAGAATGTGCTTGGACTCTCCGTAGGGACTGCCGGGATCAATGCGCTCCGACTCGTCGATCGGGATCTGGGTCGGCTCCCCAAACAAATTCGCCGTCGAGGAGAGAATGAAGCGATCCACCCCATGGTCCACCGCCGAGTGGATCAGGTTGAGCCCGTAGCGGACGTTTTCGTTTAGATACAGGAGCGGCTGCTCCATGGACTCTCCCACGAGGGTGTGAGACGCAAAGTGCATAATGGCCGAGGGGTCGTGCTCGGCCATCACCGCGTCCACGTGCTCCCGGTCGGCGAGGTCGCCCTCAACAAAGTCGGCCGCCTCGTGAACCGCCGCCCGGTGGCCCTGCGACAGGTTGTCAAACACCACAACCTCATGTCCATCGGCGATCAGCTCCTGGGTGACGGCACTTCCAATGTACCCGGCGCCCCCCGTTACGAGAATTCGCATAGAGAGTGTGTAGGATGGTTGTAGAACAAAAAACCAGATGGCCGTGACCAAACGACCCGGAGAGGGAGATACGCGAAAGGCGAGAGCCGAGTGGCCCTCGCCCGTACGCGCAAGGTCAAATGAGGGGAGGCTCCCGTCCGGTCGGAGGTGCTACTCCTTTTCTCCGTTTTCTTCGGAGAGGAACGGCTTGCGGGTGAGCCGCATCTTTCCGTCGTCCTTCACTTCCAGGAGATGCACCTTCACCTTGTCACCGACCTGCAGGTGATCCTCGACGTTTTCCACGTACTCGTGGGAAATCTCCGAGACGTGAAGCAGGCCGGTGCGCTCCGGCATAATCTCGATAAAGGCGCCGAAGTCCCGGATGCCCTTCACCGTTCCGATGTAGTCCTCTCCTTCCTCGGGAACGGCCACAATTTGCTTCACGCGCTCGATGGCGGCCTGCGCATCTTCCTTGTTCGTCGCCGCGATCGTGACGATTCCGACGCCCTCGTCTTCCTCGACCGCAATCTCGGTGTTGGTTTCCTTCTGAATGCTCTTCACCACCTTGCCGCCGGGGCCAATCACGGCGCCGATGCGGTCCGGGTCGATCGTGAGCTTGGTCAGGCGCGGAGCGTACTTGGAGAGGTCTTCGCGCGGCTCGGCAATGGTCTCCTGCATGCCGTCGAGGATCTTGTGCCGGGCGTCCCGCGACTGGCGGAGGGCCTTCAGCATCACGTCGCGCGAGAGTCCCTCGATCTTCATGTCCATCTGGCAGGCGGTGATGCCGTCCCGCGTGCCCGTGATCTTGAAGTCCATGTCGCCCAGGTGGTCCTCCTGGCCGAGAATGTCGGTCAGCACCCGCGTCTCGTCGTTGTGCTGCACAAGCCCCATGGCAATGCCGGCCACCGGCTTCTCAATGGGAACGCCCGCGTCCATCAGGGCAAGGCTCCCGGCGCACACGCTCGCCATCGACGACGAGCCATTCGACTCCATGACGTCGGCGTTGATGCGAATCGTGTAGGGGAATTTGTCCTGCGTGGGAATCATCGGACGCAGCGCACGCTCCGCGAGCATGCTGTGCCCGATTTCGCGGCGCTTCGGCCCGCGGAGGTAACTGGCCTCCCCAACGGAGAACGGGGGGAACCGATAATGGAGATAAAAGCTCTTGTCCTCCTGATCGAAGACCTCGTCGACGGCCTGCACATCTTCGGAGGTCCCCAGCGTGACGGATCCCAGGACCTGGGTTTCGCCCCGCGTGAAGATGGCCGAGCCGTGCACCCGCGGAAGGTACCCCACCTCCATCCAGAGGTCGCGGACATCGGTGAGGCCTCGCCCATCGATGCGGCGCTCCTCCTCCACGATCATGGAGCGCATCTCGTCCTTCTGCACCTGCTCGATGGCATCCTTCACGTCGGAGGCCGTGTAGCCCTCGTCCGTCTCATCGTCGTCCCCGAGCACCTCGTCCACCGCCTCGGATTTTACGGTGTCGATGCCCTGGTAGAACTTCTCCTTGCTGTACTGTCCCCGAATCTTCTCAGCAATCTTCGATCCGTATCGGTCTCGCATCCGCTGCACGAGCGCCTCGGGCACGACGTCGGCCTCCCACTCAAACGGCTCGGGCTCGCCGTATTTCTCAACGAGTCGATGCTGCCCCTTGCAGAGGCGCCGAATGGAGCGGTGCGCCTCGTCCAGCGCATCAATCATCGACTCCTCACTGATCTCGTCGGCCTCGCCCTCCACCATCACCAGGGCGTCTTCTTTTCCGGCCACGACCAGGTCCATGTCACTCTCCTCGGTCTGCTCCATCGTGGGGTTCACGATGAACTCGCCGTCGATGCGCCCCACGCGAACTTCGGCAATCGGGCCCTGGAACGGCGCCCCGGAGAGCATGAGGGCCGCCGAGGCGCCCACCCCGGCCACCACGTCGGCGTCGTAGTCCGGGCCGGCCGAGATAACGAAGTTGACCAGGTGGACGTCGTTGTAGAACCCGTCCGGGAAGAGCGGGCGGACCGCACGGTCAATCAGGCGCGACGTCAGGGTTTCCTTGTCCGTCGGGCGCCCCTCGCGCTTGATGAAGCCGCCCGGCACCTTTCCTCCGGCGGCAAACTTCTCGCGGTAGTCGACGGTGAGGGGAAAGAAGTTCGTCTCCTGCACCGAGTCGCTAATCGTGGCGGTGGAGAGCACCATGGTGTCCCCCATGCGCACCACGACCGACCCATTGGCCTGCTTCGCAATGCGCCCGGTTTCCAGCGAAAGAGAGCGCTCAGGTGCAAATTCAATTTCTTCAATTGTCGCGTCCGGCTTCATATGTCTCTACGAATGCACTCAACAAGTTACGAATAGCGGGGTCGTCGGGCAGTCCCAACCGTCCCATGAGCCCCAGTATACCAATCGGCCTCCCGGTCACGGGACGCCGATTGGGCACGGGACTATTTGCGGAGGTTCAGCTCATCGATGACGGAGCGATACCGCTCAATCTCATTTTCCTGAAGGTAATTGAGCAGGCGCCGACGCTTCCCCACCAGTTTCAGGAGGCCGTGCCGGGTGGAGTTGTCGTTCGGATGATCCTTCAGATGCTCCGTCAGATTCTCGATGCGCTTCGTGAAGATGGCGATCTGGACCTCGGGAGTGCCCGTGTCGTTCGGGCCATTGCCGAAGTGATCGATGATTTCCTGTTGTTCTTCTTGTGTAATCATTGTCGTGCGGTGTGGGTACCTCTTTAGATTATGCCATGCTAAAGAAGAAACCGCGATAACCGCCGGGGAGGCCACCGGGGTGTGGTCCTGCGCGCCTCCCAGGTGATCAGTCACGATCTTCTAGAACACGTTTACAATGCTGTTCGTCTTCTGATAGTTGCGTGGCGAGTGCGTCGGCGGAAGCAAATTTCTGTTCGTCTCGCAATCTTTGCATGAACTGTACAGTCAGGGTCTCTCCGTAGAGGTCCCCCTCGAAATCCAGAAGATGCGCCTCTACGGTCACATCCATCTCATCGAAGGTGGGCCGGTGGCCAATGTTCAACATCCCGGGCTTCTTCTCGCCACCTGGAAGCTGCACCCAAACGGCATAGACACCCCTCTTGGGCACGAGTTTTCGCGGATCGGGAATGGAGAGATTGGCGGTCGGAAACCCAATCGTGCGGCCTCGGCCCTCTCCCCGCGCCACCGTCCCCGACAGCTGGTACGGACGGCCCAGCAGCTCCGCCGCGCGCTGCACGTCCCCTTCCCCAACCCGCTCGCGAATCATGCTCGAGGACACCACATCGGGCCCCACCTCCCGTGGAGGAATAACGTCGACGTCGAAGCCGTGGGTGGTTCCCAACTGTTTGAGGAGGTCCACGTCCCCGGCACGCTTGCGCCCGAAGCGGTGGTCGTACCCGACGGTGATTTCCTGGAGGCCGATGCGGCGAACCAGCACCTCCTGCACGTACTCCTCCGGTGAGATCTGCGCGAAGGTCAACGAGAACGGAATGACGACCAGCCGGTCGATCCCCAGATCGGACAGCAGGGAGGCACGCTCCGGTACCGTCGTCAGAAGGGGCACGTCCTCATCGTGCACAACCGACCGCGGATGCGGGTCGAACGACACCACCGTGCTCGTTCCGCCTTGCGCCTGCGCCCGTTCAAGCAGGTAGTCGACAATGGCCTGGTGGCCGCGATGGACTCCGTCAAACGTCCCCACCGTCACAATCGAACGGGGGTCCTGCGAGATATTCTCCCAGCCAATCTCACATGTCATGGGTGTGCCGCATCATCCGTGAGAGCGAGTACGAGCGCGTCGAGCGACCAGGCGTCGGAGACGCGGTAGGGACCAATCGCCGTCCGCCGGAGGGCCGTGAGGTGTGCCCCCACCTCGAGGTCCGCCCCGATGTCGCGGGCAAGGGCCCGGACGTAGGTGCCCTTCGAGCACGTCAGGCGGAACTGGAGGGTCGGGGGAGACCAGTCGAGAAGGTCGAAGGTCTCCAGCCGCACGCGGCGCGGCGGTCGCTCCACCGTTTCCCCCCGGCGGGCCTTCTTGTACAGGCGCTCCCCGTCCACGTGCACCGCCGAATACATGGGCGGGGTCTGCCAGAACGACCCGACGTAGCGCTGGCACGCCGCGGCGATCTGCGGGCGCGTCAGGGACGACGGATCCGTCCTCTCCACCACCTCCGTCTTGGCGTCGTGCGACCGCGTCCGTTCCCCCAGTCGCATCGTCCCCTCGTATGTCTTGTCGTGGTGCATGAAGGCCGCCTGCAGGCGCGTGGCGGGGCGGGCCACCAACACAATCAGCAGGCCGGTCGCCATGGGGTCGAGGGTGCCGGAATGCCCGACCTTCTCAATCCCAGTGGCCTGTTGGAGTGCGTTGACGACATCCCGCGAGGTCGCCCCCTTCGGCTTCTCCACAAGAACGGCCGCCCCGTCCGCGGGCGACGAAGGCACCTCGGACGCCCGGTACACAATCTCCGGGGGAATGTCACGCTGGGCGGCGCTGGAGGGCACAGGTGCAAAAGGCGACTCTGGTAAGTACGGCGAAACGCCCCCGGTCGGCCCGCTACGCGGATCCGGTGTCCTCGTCCGGCTGCTCCGGATCCGAATCGGTCGTGCGTCGGCTCCTCTCCTCCTGGATGCGGTCAAAGAGCGACTCCATCCGCTTCGCCTTCTGGAACGACTCGTCCAGGAAGAACTTGAGCTCAGGAATTTCTTTGACCTGGTGGCGAATCCGGGACGCAAGCTTGCTCCGAATTTCGGAGGTGAGCGCCTTCAGTTGCTCAAAGGTGGCCTGACGCTTCTCAGACGTATCCCCCATCACGCTTGCGTACACGTAGGCAATCGAGAGGTCGCCCGTCACCCGCGCATGGGTGATCGTCACCATGGGCTGCAGCTGATCGGCGTACTCCCGCTGCAAGATGCGGGCCACCTCTCGCTGCACAAGTTCGGCCACGCGTTCGGTGTGAATGCTCATGGGACCAGCAGAAATGCAACAAAAACGACGGCCCGGTCGACGGACCGGGGAAAGAGATCAGAGCGTCCGCTCTACACCTCGAGCTCGCGCTTCTCTTCGACCACGACGTAGGTCTCAAATTCATCGTCGACCTTGATGTCGTCGTAGTTCTCGATCGAGATCCCGCATTCGTATCCGTTCTGGACCTCCTTCACATCCTCCTCGAACCGCTTGAGCGACCCAATCTGCCCCTCGTACTGCACCACTCCGTCGCGAACGACGCGGACGCGGTGGTTGCGGTTGACCGTGCCTTCGGTCACGTAGCCGCCGGCCACGGTTCCCACATTCGGCACGCTGAACGTGTCGCGCACCTCGACGCGGCCCTTGGTCTCTTCGCGCCGCTCGGGCGAGAGGAGTCCTTCGAGGGCGTCGCGAACGTCCTCGATGGCGTCGTAGATGACCGAGTACGCACGGATGTCCACCTCTTCGCGGCTGGCGGCCTCGCGGGCCCCGGACGTCGGACGGACCTGGAACCCGAGGATGATCGCGTCGGAGGCCCGGGCGAGCATCACGTCGCTTTCTGTGATGGCGCCCACGCCACTGTGGATGATGTTTACGGCCACCTCGTCGGTCTTCAGCTTGAGGAGCGCGTCGGAGAGCGCCTCGACCGATCCGCCCACGTCGGCCTTCACAATGAGGTTGAGCTCGTGGAATTCGCCTTCCGCCATCCGGCGGCTGACCTGGTCGAGCGACACCTGGCTCTTGCGCCGAAGCTCCTGCTCGCGGTGGATGCGCTGACGCTCCTGCGCCAGGTCTCGGGCCTCCCCTTCGTCCTCCATCGCGATAAACTGATCGCCCACCTCGGGCGACCCGTCGCACCCAAGCACGAGGGCGGGCTGGGAGGGCCCCACCGATTCGACTCGGTTGTCTCGCTCGTCGAACATTGCCCGCACGCTGCCGCTGTGTCGGCCGGCGAGGAAGGGGTCGCCCACCTCGAGGGTGCCGTTCTGCACAAGCACAGTAATGACGTTTCCGCGGCCCTTCTCCAGGCGACTCTCAATCACAACCCCGGACGCCTGGCGATTCGGATTTGCCTGCAGCTCCATGATTTCGGATTGCAGGACCACCTTTTCCAGGAGGTCGTCAATGCCCTGTCCCGTTTCGGCGGACACTTCGGCCGCCTGGACATCGCCTCCGTATTCCTCAACCAGAACATTGTGCTCGGCAAGCTCCGCTCGCACGCGCTCCGCGTCGGCTTCTCGCTTGTCCATCTTGTTGATCGCAAGCACGATCGGCACGTCCGCGGCCTGCGCGTGGTTGATGGCCTCAATGGTCTGCGGCATCACGGAATCGTCGGCGGCCACCACCAGGATCACGATGTCGGTCGCCTTGGCCCCTCGGGCACGCATGGCCGTAAAGGCCTCGTGGCCCGGGGTGTCGAGGAAGGTCACCGCCTCGTCCTCGTGGTCCGTAAGCTCCACGTAGTGCGCGCCGATGTGCTGGGTGATGCCCCCTTCTTCCCCGGCCACCACATTCGCATTTCGGATGTAGTCGAGGAGGGAGGTTTTCCCGTGGTCGACGTGTCCCATCACGGTGACGACGGGGGCCCGGGGCTCAAGGTCTTCCGGATCGTCTTCCTCAAGCTCAATGACCCCCTCCCCAACCTCGTCGACGAACTCCACTTCCATGTCGTACTCGTCGACGACGAACTCAATCGCCTCCCGATCGAGCCGCTGGTTGATCGACACCATCATGCCCGCATCGAAGAGGGTGTCGATCACGTCGCTCACCGGCTCGCCCATCAGGCTTGCAAGCTCCCCGGTCGTTACGTACTCCGTGAGCTCGACCACATCCTCCTTCTCCGCCCTCTGTTCTCGACGCCGCTGGCGCTGTTTCTCGTGTCGCTCGCGACGGCGACGGCGGCGACGCTGCCGGGCCCGGCTGGCGCCCTGCTCCAGCTCCTGCAGGGTTTCCTGGATGGTCTGCTCGACATCCTCCTCGTCGGGCTTCCGACTCTTCTTCTTTTTCTTCTTCTTTTGCTTTTTCTTCTGCTTCTTTTTCTGGTCGCGATCCTGCGAATCGTCGTCGTCCTCGTCCGACTTCTCTTTTCGCTTCCGCTTTCGCTTCGGACGCTGAAACTTGTTGACGTCCACTTTGCCGACGACCTGAGTGCCGCTCAAGCGGTACCGGTTGGCCTTCAGGGTGCCGGAGTCTTCCTCGTCCTCCTCGCCCTCCTCCACGCTTTCAATGTCCTCTGTATCGACCTCTTCTTCCGGCACGCCCTCCTTGGCCATCGGCTGCTTCTCGGCCGTGCGCACATCGGACGTGTCCTCCTCTTCCGAGACGGCCTCTTCCGAGGCGGCCGGGTCTTCATCGGTGCCCTCCGCTTCACTCTCAGCCTCAGCCTCGTCCGCCGTCGGGGCAGGAGCCTCTTCCTCCTCAACCTCCGCGGAAGAAACGTCCTCTTCGGCTTCCGCTTCCGCCTCCGTCGTTTCGACGTCCGGAGAGTCGACGTCCTCCGTCGCCGTCGCTTCGCCTTCAGAATCGGCGTCAACGGAGGGAGCTTCCTCAGCGTCCTGCGCCTCGGCGGGTTCTGCCGCTTCTACCGCATCGTCCTCGGGGGGCGCCTCGTCTTCTGCAAGATCCGCCTCTGCCTCCGGCGCTTCTTCGGTCGGCGTCGCTTCCGCTTCCGCCTCGTCGGCCTCCGTCGCCTCGTCTACAGGCTCAGCCTCCGCGGCCTCGTCGGTCGGCGAGGCGGGGGCCTCCTCGGAGACATCGGCCGCGGCGTCCGGTTCGGCGTCGGCCGCCTCCGCCTCGGGCGCCGACTCCTCTTCTGCCTCGGCTTCGTCC
Source organism: Salinivenus lutea (assembly GCA_002894685.1). Classification (GTDB taxonomy): domain Bacteria; phylum Bacteroidota; class Rhodothermia; order Rhodothermales; family Salinibacteraceae; genus Salinibacter; species Salinibacter luteus. The sequence continues at coordinate 41,792 of NCRC01000007.1, read as the reverse complement.
GGCGTCGGTTCCGGCTCGGCCTCCTGCTCTTCATCGAGCGTCGCGACCTCATCGTGCTGGCCCGCCCCTGTGTCGTCCGACTGGGACCGGAGCTCGCGAATGCGTTCAGCGGCCTCGGCATCGTCGGCGTACTCCTCCCGCAAAACGAGATAGGCCTCCTCGTCGACAATCTTCGCATTCAGACCGGCCCCGGAGAGAGCATCTGTATACCCTTCCTCCTCCAGAAACTCCTCCACACGATCCTGGGACACGTTGAGCTCCCGGACTACCTGGAAGAGTTTCTTCTCAAAGTCTTTCGTCGTAGTCGCCATATGGCAATCAGTTGTTACTCAGTAACCTGTAAAGCAATCGTAGCGCCCCAACACCAGCCCTTTAGGATTTTACTTCGGGCTCTTCCCGAACGGGTTCCGTGTCGGCATCCTCTTTGCGGGCATCCTCTTCTCCTGTTTCCTCTGAAGATTCCACTGACTGGGCCGCGTCGGGATTCGCCTCCGGCTCGGAATCCCCTGTGTGGGCCGTACCGTGCGGCTCTTCAGCGGTTTCGGACGACTCAGGATCGTCATCTTTCTCTGCCTCGACCGGCTCGTCCTCGGCCTCCTGAGCGGGAGCCTCCTGAGCGGGAGCCTCCTGATCGGGGGCCTCCTGGGCGGCCGAGTCCTGTGAGGGGCCCTCGTTCGCGTCGGGAGCCGCCGTTCCGTCCGTCTCGGTCGCATCGGGGGCCTGCACCGACTCCACGGTAAAGCGTCCCCGGCGGATGGCCTCGATAATGCCCGGCCCCTTCTCGAACTCGGTCTCGATAATGTCGAGAACACGCTTCGCCGTCTCCTTGTCGAGGTCTGCGCGGCGCGACAGGGCGTCGGCCGACAGCTCAAGCACCGCCTTTCCGGTGTCACACCCAATGTGCTTGAGCTTCTCGATCGTCTCTTCGCTGAGCTCGTCCCCAAACTCTTCGATGTCGATGTCTTCCTCGTCCGCCGGAATCTCGCGGTACACGTCGATCTCGAAGCCCGTGAGCTGTGAGGCGAGTTTGATGTTTACGCCGCGCTTGCCGATCGCCTGACTCACCTCGTCCGGCGGCACCTCGACACGGGCGCGGGGCGGCTCGGCGTCCACGTTCAGCTCCACGTTGGTCGGTTCCGCCGGCGACAGGGCCCGGGCGATCAGTTCCGCCGAATCGTCGGACCACTCCATCACGTCGATGTTCTCGTTCGAGAGCTCCCGGACGACGGCATTAATCCGAACCCCCTTCACCCCAACACAGGCGCCCACAGGATCGACCTTTGCGTCGTGGCTCGTCACCGCTACCTTCGCCCGATCCCCCGGGATCCGGGCCACCTTTTTGATTTCAACGATGCCGTCGTACACCTCCGGCACCTCCACCTCAAAGAGGCGCTCCATGAAGACCGGGGACGTCCGGCTCACCACCACCTGGGGGTCGCTTCCCGCGTCGCGGCGCACCTCCTTGACGACCGTGCGGAGCATATTGCCCTTTCGGTAATGGTCGTCCGGGATTTGCTCACTTTTGGGAAGGGCGAGCTCGGTGTCCTCATGCATCAAAAGCGTTTCGTGACGGCGAACCTGGTAAATCTCCCCCACCACAATCTCGCCGATGAGCTCCGTGTACTTCTCGTACACGTGCTCCTTCTCGATGTCTCGGATCCGCTGGCGGAACGTCTGCCGCGCCGTCATCACCGCCCGACGGCCAAAGTCGTTGATTTCCAGTTCGCTGGCCACCTCGTCCCCGACGTCAAAGCTCTCGTCGATCTTCTGCGCCTCGCTGTGCTCAATCTCGGTCACAGGATCCTCCAGGTCCCAGTCCTCCACAACCTCCTGGATGTGAAGGATCTGGATGTCCCCCTGGTTGGGATTAAAAATGATCTCGAAGGCCTCGTCCGCCCCGAATCGCTTCCGGAGCATCGCCCGGAAGACATCTTCCACAATAATTTGAAGGGTGTCCCGGTCAATATCTTTGGCCCGGGCAATTTCCCCGAAAGAAGAGACAAGGTCTTCGCTTCGCATAAGTCAGTATCATCCTGTGATGGAGTACAGCCGCCCCTGGACAACAGAGCAGCGTCAGCTCAGCACGAGTTACCAAGGCAGTTCGATGCGCGCCTGCGTAATGTCGTCGTAGGAGAGCACCAGCTGTTCTCCAGACGATCGTTCAATTTCAATGCCCTCCTCATTCGCCGCGGTCAGCTCCCCGACCACGATTTCCTCGCTGTCATCCACATGGTGCCGTACGCGCAAGGTTCGTCCAACGTTCTTTTGGTATTGTTTCGGCAGGGTCAGCGGGCGCTTGATGCCGGGCGAGGACACCTCAAGTTTGTAGCTCCCATCTACCGTGTCCTCAACGTCGAGCAGGAATCCCACCTCCTTGCTTATCACTGCAAGGTCGTCGTGCCCCAGGTCCCCGGTTGAGTCCACGTACACCTCAACCACCCGTGTCCCCTTGTGCCCGCGGACTTCCACATCCACCAGAAAGTAGCTCGTCCCCGCAATGACCTCCTCCGTGAACTGGCGTACCTGGTCGGCAAGCTGCTTCTGCACAGTGTTCACGGCAGCGGCGCACGATTGGTGAACAAGAACGACAAAAAAACGCCCGACCCGACAAGCGGGGCGAGCGTCGCACATCCCGGTGTGTAGGGAACCGCATAGAAAAGGGCGGCGATGTCCGCCACCCCGTTTCGCGGTCTCCAAGAACCGGATGCATCAAAACGCACCAATTCCGTTACGGCACCGGTCGCGCGATGTTTCTACGCCCTCCCTAATTGCGACACGTCTTTATTCGACGGTGCTGTCCCGGCGTTCTACGCAGGCGAGGTGTCGCGATCTTTCTTCCCGTGAAGGAGGAACGCTTCGATCAAGGGGTCGATCTCACCCTCCAGAACGGCGTCCACATTCGAGAACTTGGTCTCCGTTTGGTGGTCGTTCACCATTTTGTAGGGGTGAAGGACGTAGGAGCGGATCTGGCTTCCCCATTCGATGCTCTTTTTTTGGCTCTCGATTTCTTCCTTCTTCTGCTCTCGCAGCTCCCGCTCGGCCTGGTAAATCCGGCTGCGGAGCATCGTTTCCGCCCGCGACCGGTTCTGGAACTGACTCCGCTCCTGCGTGCACTCGGCCGTGATGGTCACCTCCTCCCCGTTCGAAAGCTCCCCGTCCCACACGAGGCGCACCCCGGTGTCCACCTTGTTCACGTGCTGCCCCCCCTTCCCGCCCGACCGGAACGTCTGAAAGTCCATCTCCCCCTCGCTCAGGTCCACGTCGATGCTGTCGTCCACCTCCGGATACACGAACACACTGGCGAAGGAGGTGTGACGGCGGCTGTCGGAGTCGAACGGAGAAATGCGCACGAGGCGGTGGACGCCCGACTCGCCCTTCAGCCGACCGTAGGCGTATTCGCCCTCCACCGAAATCGAGGCGCTTTTGATGCCGGCCTCCTCCCCCGCCTGGTGGTTCAGCATTTCGACGTCATACCCCTTCTCCTCCGCCCATCGGGTGTACATGCGGAGCAGCATGTCGGCCCAATCCTGACTCTCGGTGCCCCCCGCCCCCGGATTGATCGTGAGAATCGCGTTCCGCTCATCATCCGGATCGTCCAGAAGGCTGCGGAGCTCAAGCTCATCCAGGTCCTCCTCCAGCGCCTCGGCCGCCGCAAAAATCTCATCTTCCAGATCTTCGCCTTCCTCCTCGGCCAGAAGCTGCAGGGTCTCAATGTCTTCCGCCTGCTCCTTCACATCTTCCCAGGCCTGAATCCACTCCTTTTCGCGGGCAATGCGCTGCTCGATCTCTTTCGCCCGTTCCGGATCGTCCCAGAACGAAGGGTCGACACGCTCCCGGTTTAACTCCTCAATGGTCTGCCGGCGCCCGGCTACGTCAAAGATAGCCCCCGAGCGCTTCCACGCGCTCGATGAGTTGTTGCAGGTCGTCTTCCGTGTATTTCTTCATTGTTCGTTGGCTCAATTGAGAGACGCACGAGAAGTCAGCGAGGGGCCGCAGTGGGAACCGTCCCCCCGCCCCGGCAGGCCGACCCGATCGCTCCGCCGAGGGCCCCAAGCCCCCCGCCCAACACGACCGACGCACCAACAACCGCTTCGCCGGGGATGTTTCCCACGAGCGCCCCCAGCGTGTCAAGCAAGAGGCGGAGTCCGCCCGGGGCCACCAGCGCCGTGTACCCGATGAGGGTGGCCCACCCCAGCGCAGCACCCCCCAGGCCGAGAAGCCATCCGCGGCGCGGCTGCCACAGGCCCACAATGACGCCCCCCGCCACGGTCCACGCCCACCCGAGGGCCACGTGCAGTCCACACGTGAGCCCCCAGGCGGCCAGCAACGCCCCAACAGTACGGAGTCGCATGGTTAGGTGTGGCGGCCGACAAATCGATCGATGCGCTCGAGGGCCCGCTCAATGTCGTCCAGGGCGGTGGCGTACGAGCATCGCACGTACCCCTCCCCACTCGGCCCAAAGGCATCCCCCGGCACGCAGGCCACCTTCTCTTCCTGCAGAAGTTGCTGGGCAAACTCCTCCGACGAGAGCCCCGTCGGCCGGATGTCCGGAAAGCAGTAAAAGGCCCCCTCGGGCTCAAACGTCGGAAGCCCGGCGGCATTCAACCCGTCCACAATCGTCCGGCGACGCTCGTCGTAGCTCTGCCGCATCTCCTCCACGGCCGAGCGGCCGTCGCGGAGGGCCGCAATCGCCCCTTCCTGGGCCATCGTCGGCGCACTCATGATCATATACTGGTGCACCTTGTACATGGCCCGCGCAATGGGCTCCGGCGCACAGGTAAACCCGATGCGCCACCCGGTCATGGCGTAGTTTTTCGAGAAGCCGCCCAGGAGCACCGTCCGGTCCCGCAGCCGGTCGATCGACGGGACGCAGACATGGCCCCGGTCGTGGGCCTGTCCGTAAATCAGCTGATCGTAAATTTCGTCGGAGATGACCAGGAGGTCGTGTTCAACGACCAGGTCCGCGATGTCCTCCAGCGTCTCGCGACGCAAAACCGCCCCCGTGGGGTTGTTCGGATAGCCCAGAAAAAGCACCTTCGAGTCGTCCGTAATGTGCGGCTCAATGTCGGCGGCCGTCACCTGGAAGTCGTTCTCCACCGACGTCGGCACATGGGTAACCGTGCCCCCCGCGAACCGTGCGGACGGGCCGTAGGACACAAAGCACGGCTCCGGAATCAGGACCTCATCGCCGGGCCCTACCAGGGCCTGCATTGCCAGCTGCATCGCCTCGCTGCACCCAACCGTGACGATAATCTCCCCCTCTGGATCGTACGACACCCCCAGCCGCTTCTCGTAATCGGCCGCAATTAACTCACGAAGCTCCAGCATGCCCGCATTCGAGGTATAACTGGTGCGGCCCTCTCTCAGGGCGTTGATCCCGGCCTCCACGGTCACCGACGGCGACACGAAGTCCGGCTCGCCAATGCCGAGCGAAATGACGTCGTCCATGGTCGCGGCAATGTCAAAGAACCGACGGATGCCGCTCGGAGGGGTACCCTGCACCCGGTCGGAGATGCGGGATTCAAGATCAAGGGAGTCGGTGCCGGACATACGGGGGCGGAGCTTGACGAAAGAACGTGCGGGACCCTACACACATCCGGAGGGCTAGAGTTCGGGGCGTTCGTGCCCACTCCGCCCTTCCTTTGCACAAGAGGGCACCCAACAGATAGGTTTACGAGGCATCGTACTCTTTCACAATCCCACTTCTCCCGAATGGCCATTCGCTCCCAGAACTACATCGACGGCGCCTGGCACGACGCTGCCTCCGGCAATACGATTGAAGTCACCAATCCCGCCGCCCCGTCGGACACCCTCGGGCACGTCCCCGACTCCGCAGCGGAGGATGTCGACAGTGCCGTAACCGCCGCGCGGACCGCCTTTGACGATTGGAGCCAGTCCCCTGCGCCCGACCGCGGCAAAATTCTTCGCGAGGCCGGCGACCTGTTGTCCGAGCGGAAGGAAGAAATTGCGCGCACAATGACCCGCGAAATGGGGAAGCCCTTCTTCGAAACGAAAGGCGACGTCCAAGAGGCCATTGACACGGCGTACTACACGGCCAGTGAGACGCGTCGTCTCTTCGGGCGCACGGTCCCGAGCGAGCTCCCGAACAAAATGAACATGTCCATTCGCCGCCCCGTGGGCGTGTGCGGCATCATCACGGCGTGGAACTTTCCCGTCGCCGTCCCCTCCTGGAAAATCCTTCCGGCCCTGGCCGCGGGCAACACCATCGTCTTCAAACCCAGTGAGGAAGCCCCCCACAGCGGCCTTCTGTTCGTGGAGGCCCTGCTGGACGCCGGACTCCCCGACGGCGTGCTCAATGTGGTTCACGGAGCGGGGGACGCGGGCGCCGCTCTCGTAGAGCACCCCGAGATTGACGCGGTCGGCTTCACCGGCTCCTACGAGGTAGGCACCTCCATCGCGGAGACCTGCGGGCGGCTCAACAAACGGGTCTCGTTGGAGATGGGCGGAAAGAATCCGATGATCGTGCTGGATGACGCCGACCTCGACCTGGCACTCGAGGGCGTCATCTGGGGCGCCTACGGCACCACCGGGCAGCGGTGCACCGCCACCAGTCGCCTCATCTGCCACGAGTCCGTCCACGACGAGTTTGTCGAGATGATTGAGACCGAGGCGTCCACTTTGACCCTGGGCGACGGAAACGACGACGGAACGGACGTCGGCCCGCTCATCAACGACGCGGCCCTCCAGAAGGTCTCCTCCTACGTCGACATCGGACAGCAGGAAGGGGCCACCCTTCGCATGGGCGGCGCCCCGGCGTCCGGCGAGGGACTGGAGGGACACTTCTTCGAGCCAACCCTCTTCACGAACGTCACGCCCGACATGCGGATCGCGCAGGAGGAAATCTTCGGCCCGGTCCTGTCGGTCCTCGAGGTCGAGTCCTACGAGGAGGCGGTGGATGTCGCCAATGACACACGCTTCGGACTCTCCTCCTCCATCTACACCGAGGATGTAAAGTACGGCTTCCGGGCCATGCGAGACCTGGAGGCAGGCATTACATACGTCAACGGCCCGACGATTGGGGCGGAGGCCCACATGCCCTTCGGGGGAGTCAAAGACACCGGCAATGGACACCGCGACGGCGGATGGGCCGCCTTCGAGTTCTTTACGGAGACCAAGACGGTCTACGTCGACTTCAGCGGACAGCTCCAGAAGGCCCAGATGGACAGCGTTGAGGAATAAGCGTCCGCGTCCGGGCACGACAAACGTAGAAGGGGTGGCGTTGGTGGCGCCACCCCTTCTTTTTGTATAGACGGGACGTCCCAGGTCGCCCCCGACACGTCTCTCATCCCCCTCTCTCCCTGAACCTGAATCGGGAGATCCGGCGCAGTCCCCGACAACCCACCATCGGTCCGGGGCTCAGGATCAAGGAGACCGAAACGCCCAAAGTGAGGCCCTTCTTTCTGAAAACCACCTCTCAGAAAGAGACCTGGAATAACGGGTTAGTCCCGAAGGTACTCATTTCCTTCTCGGGCTCGCACAACCGCCATGTAACTCTCATCGTCCTGCTGGGCCGACCGAACAATGACGGTCTCTTTTCCAAATCGGCGGTAGAGGAGATTTCTCAGGTTCTGGATGTCGTTTTTCTCCAGCCCCGAGATCACGATCGACTCATCCTCATCCAGCTCAGACCATTTCTGCGCAATGGGCTCGTACTGGGAGGTACGTCCCTGCCCTCCACGGGCCCCCAATTCACGTTCGGCTTCGTCTTTGCTCTTCACTTCGATCTCAAAATTGGTCTCCATAATTGTATCGTTTTGATTTTACAGGGTTTGTCGTCACAGAAAACACCGGGCCACAAACACAGGTTCCTTCATTTCCTACTCTTTCATATGATCGTGACGACGCATTCCGTGTTTTCTCTTTCGACACACCCTAAAATCATCCAGAAGAGGGCCCAGTTACTGTCGTGCCCCCACGTTGTATAGAAGACCGTGCTCAATCTCTCCTGCGTACGACCCGTCCGTAAAGACGGTAGTTTGGACGTGCTCAATCTGACCAAAGCGTTGTTCAACGACGGCCAGCGTTACAGTGGATTCGGGAAATGCGTTAGAAATTTCAGTAGCGGTTTCTTCTTTTGGTTCGTTTTCTTCTATCGGTTGCTGAACCGAGAATCGAACGGCGGTACATGATTCACTGTTTTCGCGAAACCGCGTATCAACTTCAAACCCACTCTCCTCCAATACCGGGTGCGTTTCGGGGGTGTCATCTTCGTTGAGTCCCGACACCAACAAGTACGTGGTTATGTGTGCCATCGTACAAGAAGACGGTCCGTGTACTGAGAATTGCCCCCGATGCGCGTCGAGCGAGCAGGGCGCCTCGGGAGAACAGACGGTTACGTTCGTTTCCGGGCAACGCCTTGGTCCACCGCAACGTCGGAGACGGCCGAGGCCACGGCCCCCACGACCTCGGAGTCAAATACGCTCGGAACGATGTAGTCCGGCGTAAGGCTTCGATCATCGATCGTATCCGCGATGGCGTGAGCCGCCGCAATCATCATCTCGTCGGTGACATCGGTGGCCCGGCAGTTGAGAAGCCCCTTGAACAGGCCCGGGAAGCACAGGACGTTGTTGATCTGGTTGGGATAATCGCTCCGTCCCGTGGCCATCACGGCAACGTGAGGATAGGCGACCTCCGGCATGATTTCGGGGCGGGGGTTGGCCATCGCAAACACGATCGGATCGCGGGCCATGCGTTTCAGATCTTCGGGCCCAATGACATCAGGGCCACTCAGTCCAATGAAGACGTCCGCGTCTTCCATCGATTCCGCAAGGGTGTCGCTCTCGGTGTCCGGGTCCGTCATGCGAACGTAGCGCTCCTTCGCCGGGCCAAGATCGTCCCGATCGGACGTTACAGGGCCCTCCCGATCGATTCCAACCACCGTCTCGACCCCCATTTTTAGAAGCATCTCCGTGACGGCGGAGCCCGCCGCCCCGATCCCCACCATCACGACCTTGAGCTCCGATAGCTCTTTGTCGACGATCTTGAGCGCATTCAACAACGCGGCGACGGCCACCACCGCGGTTCCGTGCTGATCGTCGTGGAAGACCGGAATGTCGAGCCGTTCCTTCAACTGCTTCTCCACTTCGAAGCACCGGGGCGCACCGATGTCTTCGAGGTTCACCCCCCCGAACACCGGAGCGATCCGCTCAACGGTCTCCACAATTTCGTCGACCTCGGTGGTGTTTAGGCTGATGGGGATCCCATTCACCCCGGCAAACTCCTTGAGCAGCTGGGCCTTGCCCTCCATCACCGGAATCGCAGCATTCGCCCCGATATCTCCCAACCCCAGCACCGCGGTTCCGTCCGTGACCACCGCGACGGTGTTGCTCTTCATGGTGAGGCGGTGCGTGTCCACGGGGTCGTCGTGGATGGCCTCGGAGACCCGAGCAACGCCCGGCGTGTAGGCCATCGAGAGCTGGTCGCGCGTGCGAATCGGGGTTTTGCTTTCCACCTCCAGCTTGCCCCCTAGATGCATCAAAAACGTCCGGTCGGACACATTGACCACCCGTACGCCGTCTACGTCCCGGACGCTCTCGACGATGTTGTGGGCGTGGTCGTCACTTCGGGCGTTGATGGTAATGTCGCGGATCAGCCGATCCTCATCGGCCCGCACGATGTCGATCGCCCCGATATTCCCCCCATGCTCCCCAATGACCGAGGTCACCTGGGCGAGCATTCCCGGCCGGTTGCGAATGTCGAATCGAACGGTAATCGAGTTGCTCGCACTCGGGAGATACTCTTGCTGATCGGTCATTCTCCTAGGGGGTCGGTGATGGGTCGGGACGGCGGAGAGCCTGTGCACAGACGCACATCAAGGCCTCCAGATGCACGAATGGGGACGACTCCCAAAGCGGAAGCCGTCCCCATTGGAATTGACTGTCGTGCTCAGTCGTATGCGTCGTGGTGCCCGGGCGTTACTGGGCAACCGAACCCGTCTCGTCGTACTCGTTGAGGGCCTCCTGAATCTCTTCGGCGTACGCGGGGCCGATGCCCGTCAACTCATCCAGGGATTCGACGTCCCGGAGCTCGGCGAGACTGTTCACGCCGGCGTTCTCAAGGCGGGAGACGCGCGGGAATCCGTCGGGGAAGCCGGACGACTCGTCAAATTCACCGTCGTCCGTCTCTTCCTCCTCAGCCGAAGACGCCTCGTCGTCCTCCGTCGAGGCGTCTGCTCCGGCATCGGGCGCGTCGTCCTCCGCGTCCACCGCTTCCTCAGCGGCCTGCTCGGCCGCCGCGGCCCGCTCGGAGGACTCTTCCTCCTCCATCTCGCGTCGCAGGTCGGCCAGTCCGGAGAGCTCGCCAAGGGTGGTGGGTCCCGTCGCCGAGTCGTCGTCGTCCTGGGTCTCGTAGTCGGGCGACGACTGCTGGCGGCGCTGCTGCTGTTGCTCCTCGCGCCGCTGCTGGTCCTGCGTCTCTTCCTGCGGCTCCTCCCGCCCTTCTTCGAGCGCCGTCTGGCTCAACACGATGTCCTTCTGGTCCTTGTCGAACCGGATCACGCGGAGCTCCAGCTCATCGCCCTCGTGGTAGTGATTTTCGAAATTGCGCGGGCCGTCCTTCAGCTCGCTTCCCGGCACGAAGGCCTCCACGTCGAGCGGAAGCTGGACGACGAGGCCCTTGTCCTCAACGCGGACGACCTCTCCCTCCGTGTCGTTGCCTTCCTCGTAGGCGTCGGCAAACTGGTCCCACGGGTTGGTCTTCACCTGCTTGTGGCCCAGCGAGATGCGGCGACGCTCCTCGTCGATGTTGAGGATCACCACGTCGAGGTCCTGCTCCTTATCGACCATGTCGCCCGGGTGGCGCACCTTCTTCGTCCACGACAGGTCACTGATGTGGACGAGGCCGTCGATCCCCGGCTCAATCTCGACGAAAACGCCGAAGTTCGTGATGTTGCGCACCGTGCCCGTCAGCACGGTTCCCGGAGGGTACCGGTCGCTGATGCCTTCCCAGGGGTCCGGCTCCAGCTGCTTCATCCCGAGGGAAATCTTCTTCTCCTCCTCGTCGATGTTCAGAATCTTGACGTCGACGAGCTGTCCCAGCGAGACCATCTGGCTGGGGTGCTTGATGTGACGCGTCCACGACATCTCGCTGATGTGGACGAGCCCCTCAATGCCCTTCTCAAGCTCGACGAAGGCGCCGTAGTTTGTGATCGACACGACCTTGCCTTCGACCACGTCCCCCTCGTCGTACTTCTTGGTGATGTTCTCCCAGGGGTGGTCCTGAAGCTGCTTGAGGCCCAGCGAAATGCGCTGGCGCTCCTCCTCGTAGTCGAGCACCACCACTTCGAGCTCCTGATCGAGTTCGACCACTTCGCTCGGGTGGGAGACGCGTCCCCACGACAGGTCCGTAATGTGGAGCAGGCCGTCCACGCCGCCAAGGTCGATGAAGACCCCGAAGTCGACGATGTTCTTGACCGTGCCCTTGAGGACCTGTCCCACCTCGAGCTGATCGAGGATCTCCTGGCGCTGCTCCTCCAGCTCGTGCTCGATGAGCTCCCGGTGGGAGACGACGATGTTCTCGTTCTCCGGGTTCAGCTTGACAATCTTGAACTCCATCCGCTTCTCGAGATAGGACTCGAAGTCGCGGACGGGGCGCACGTCGATCTGCGATCCCGGAAGGAACGCCTCCATGCCATCGAAGAGCTCCACAATCATGCCGCCCTTAATGCGACGGATAATCGTGCCTTCGATGACTTCTTCGTTTTCGTAAATCTCTTCGACCCGCTGCCACCGACGAACCTTGTCGGCCTGCTCTTTGGAGAGCACCAGCTGGCCGTCGCGGTCTTCCTTGAGCTCCAGATACACCTCCACGGTGTCTCCGGGGTGCAGCTCTTCCTCCCCAAACTCATCGCGGGGCACGATGCCGTCGCTCTTGTACCCGATGTCGATGACGACGTAATCCTCGTCGACCCGTAGAACCCGCCCCTCTACGATGTCCTGCTCCCGGACGTCGATCGCAGTCTCGTCGATGAGGGTACGGAACTGGTCGTACACCGGGTCGTCGGCGTACGTCTGCTCCTCGGACTCCAGCTCGTCGAGGGAAACGGTGTCCCCGTAGGTCTCCTCCCCGGTAAACCCTTGGTGGTCTTCCGTTCGCTCCAGCTCGTCGGGGCTCACGGAGGGAGCCGGCGTCTCGATATCCGACAGGTCCACCTCAGCCTCGTCCCCGGTGGGGATGTCGTACTTTTCGGAGGCGGACTCGACGGCTTCTTCAAGCAGGCGACTTACAAACTTCGGTCCCTGGGCCGGATCCTCAGGCGGAGGCTCTTCCGCCTCGTCAACATCAGCCTCGGCGTCATCCGCGGCCTGGGCCTCGGCCTCAGGTGCGTCGGCACTGGGGGACGCGTCGGCCTCGGACGACTCAACGTCGGCGTCGGCATCGGCGTCCGCGTCGGCCGCAGCATCGTCCGCGGCGTTCTCGGCCGGGGCCGACTCGCCCGACGAATCGGCAGCAGCGGTTTCGTCCGCGACCTCTTCGGCCGCGCCGTCGCCACCGCCGGCGTCTGGGCGGGCGTCCGTCTGGGAATCGTCGGATTCAGGGGTGGAGGTGACTTGGTCTTGTTTTTCAGCCATATACGTTCGTGTGTGGATTGCTCGCCCGCCACTCGGTCCGACCGCGTGGCGTGCGATCTTTTGTACTTGCCAGGACCTGACCAGACCCGACAAGGAAGGTTCGTGTGAGTGAGAATGTCAGTCAGCGCCCGGTGAACCCGGGCTCCTGTCCGAGTAGACTCGGAAGGCAGGATCGGAAAATGGTTTTATAAGGGTGTGCAGGCTACGTTCCCTCCTCGCCCACAGCTTTAACGCGATCTACCACAAACTGTACCTGGTCCTCAATCGTCTCGTCGGTCGTATCGTAGGCAATTGCGTCGTCGGCCCGGCGGAGCGGGGCGATGTCTCGCGACCGATCCCGCTGGTCACGTTCCTTGATTTCCTCCCGGACCTCTGCTAGCGGGACGGAGTCCCCGCGGCTCTCGTACTCTTGCTGTCGGCGGCGGGCCCGTTCGTCGAGGTCGGCCACCATGTAGATCTTTACGTCCGCGTCGGGAAAGACGACCGTGCCCGTGTCCCGTCCGTCCAGCACGACGCCGCCGTGCCGCTCCTCCTGTTCCCATCCGATCCGTCGCTGCTCCTTCACCATTCGCTCCCGGACGGGGCGGAGGGTGGCCACCGGGCTCACCAGGGCCCCCACCTCGGCAGTGCGGAGGTGCGGGGTCACGTCTTCCCCTCCGAGCAGCACCCGCATGTCGTCCCCCACGTACTTCACGCCCAACTCGAGGGACGGGAGCACCTGTGCCGCCCCGCGCTCAGAGGGCGACGCCCCACCCCGCCGAAAAGCAAGGGCCACCGCGCGGTACATGGCCCCCGTGTCCAGGTATACAAACCCCAGGCGGTCTGCTACGCCTCGCGCCGTCGTGCTTTTTCCGGACCCGGCCGGCCCATCGATGGTGACAATCACAGTAGGAAAACCTGTACATTCATCTGGTAGCGCAAACGCGTCCCGGCGTCACGGCGATGACTTCTCGCCTCCCACCTCCTGACGCGTGACGGTGATGGGCTCCGGATACCGAATCGGCCCAACGGCAGTTTGGATGGTGGGTCGCATGCGCAACTCCACGGTTGCCGGGGGCGCCCCCTCCCCAAAGGCCGACGCAAGCTCCACAAGCCCGCGGAGGTTGTCGTCAAAGAAATCCAGAAGGTTGAGCGACAACTCCAGGGGGATGTCCGTGGGCGTGCCCGGAGACATCACCACCCCCCGGTCGGTCGTCCCCGAAATCGTTTCTTTGTCCTGCAGGAGCAACGTCCACTCCATCTGTGTGAGCCGGGCGTCCACGGAATTTCCTTCAGGATTCGTTCCCTGAAGATGGAGCGTAAAAGAAAGCGGCAGGCGGCCGTTCGACACGTCCGAGGCCAGGCGCGCCACCTGCACTCCGCCGAGGTCCTCGTAGGACCGGAGCGACCGCAGGTCAATGCCGCTGAGCTGAGCATTGCTCACCCGATCAAGCTGAAACTTTACGTTTCGCAATTGCGCCACTTCCCGGAGCGTCTGGCATCCGGACCACAGCGTGACCCCCGCCAACAAAACAACGCACAGCAGGGACGCCGCCCCCCGGCGCAAAGACAGAAATCGGTTCATATGGAGTTGGCGCTATCGAAAACAGCTGAGCGCATCGTGTCGTATCAGAGCATCAAATTGCCGATCCATTCAACGTCTCCACTAGCCCGTCCATGCGCAAGCTGAGTTGGGATGAAATCAACCGCCCGTCCCCCGAGGACGTACAGAACCTCCCGAAGCATCCGGTCCGGACCGTCGTCCATAATGTCCGTTCGATCCACAACGTTGGGTCCATCATCCGGAGCTCCGATGGAGCACGGGTCGAGCACGTGCACCTTACAGGGTACACCGGCACCCCCGAACACAACGACCTCCACAAAACCGCCCTCGGGGCGCAGGATGCGGTGTCGTGGAGTCATCACGAGGCGCCCCTCCCTCTTCTCCGCTCCCTTCGGGACGAGGGATACACCATCGCGGCCCTCGAGCTCACCGACGACTCTTCTCCCACCGATCAGGTATCCGCTGAACTCTATCCGCTTTGCCTCGTGGTCGGCAACGAAGTACACGGCGTGAGCGATGAGATCATTGACATGGCCGACTGTGCCTTTGCACTCCCGCAGTACGGGACGAAGATTTCGCTGAACGTGGGCGTTGCCTACGGAATTGCGATCTACGACCTCATCCGCCAGGCGCGCACTCACTTTGGACCGCCCGGCGCGCAATAGCGTACACCCTCGTCACACGTGCTCTTTCCCCGACCGTCCGTCCACTCATGTCGACCTCGTCTTCTCTGGCCCCGCTCTTTGAGGAGTTTCCTCCGGTGTCCACGGACGAATGGTACGAGAAAATCCGGGCCGACCTGGGCCCTCGTGACCTGGAGGACGTCCTCCACTGGGACACCAACGGGGTGAGCATGCCGGCCCTGCGTCGCCGGGAGGACCTCGCAGGCCTTGCCCACGTGGACCCGGAGGCGGATCCGCCGCCCCTCAGCGCCCCGTCTGCCTCCGCCCCCAACGGCTGGCGCGTCCGGCAGGACATCCGCCACCCCGATGTGGACACGGCGCGTCGCCTCGCCAAAACGGCGGTCCAACGCGGGGCCACCGACCTGGGACTGGTTCCCGACCCCGCGTCCGCGAGCGGCCTGCCCCTCTCCTCGCCCCACCCGGTGGCGGACGTGCTGGGGGATCTCGACCTCGACTCGGTTCGACTTCACCTGGAGGGGGGACCGGCCGCCCCGGTCCTGTTTGCGGACCTGCTCAACACCGTGTCGGACGCTCCCCTTCCGCCCGACACCACCGTCGCCTTCGACCCCGTGGGGACCCAGGCGCAGGGCCTCGGCCCACCCCCCGCCCACGCCTTCGACCTGGCCGCCACCCTCGCCACGTCCGCCCCCGAAGGCGTCCGCTCCCTCGCCGTCGACACGCGGGTGTACCACGCGGCCGGCGGGACCGCCGTCCATGAGCTGGCGTACGCCCTCGGCGCCCTCAGCGAGGCCCTCGCGCACCTTCTGGATCGCGGGTGCTCCCTGTCCACAATTGTCTCGCGCCTCCACGTTCTCGTGGCGGTCTCCCCCCGTTACTTCGTGGGCCTGGCCAAGCTTCGGGCCCTCCGCCTCCTCGTGCCACAGGTCATCGATGCGTATGCACAGGACCGAGCGGCATCGGTCACCGTCGGCCCGGACGATGTTTTTGTTCAGGCCGAGACCTCCCGCCGGGCGGAGACGGTGTTCGACCCCTACGTGAATATTCTGCGCTCCACCACGGAGGCGATGGCGGCCGTCCTCGGCGGCTGCGACGTGCTCAGCGTGCGCCCCTACGACGCAACCCTACGTCCCGCCGAAAACTTCTCTTCCCGCATCGCCCGCAATACCCAGCTCATCCTGGAGCATGAGTCTCATTTCGACGCGGTAGCCGACCCGGCCGCCGGCTCCTACTACGTGGAAACGCTCACCGACAAGCTGGCACGCGCCGCCTGGTCGGAGTTTCAATCCCTGGAGGCCGACGGGGGGCTCCTAGAGGGCCTTCAAACCGATACGGTGCAATCGACCCTTCGCCAGAGCCGCGACCGCCTCCAGCAACACGTCAACGACCGGTCGGAGGTCGTCGTGGGCACGAATCACTACCCCAACCTGAAGGAAACCCGGCTCGACGACCTGGACGCGTCGGAGCCGCCGACCACGCCGCCGACCGAAGACGCCCCCTCCACGTCCGCCCCGGCCCCGCGAAGCCTTTCGGCGCTCCGCTCGGCCGTGGCCGAGGCCTCGACGTGTGCCTCCGTTGCGGACCAACTCCAGCGGACCGCCGCCGACCATGAGCCGCTCCCCTCGATCCGTCCGTCCGAGGAGCTGGAGGCATTGCGCCTCCGAACCGAACGGCACGCCCAGAAGGAGGGACGAGCGCCCGTGGTCTTCCTCGCCCCGCTCGGCCCCACCGGGCCGCGGAGTGCCCGCGCCACCTTTGCCCGCAACTTCTTCGGGGTGGCGGGCTTCGACGTCAGAGAGCACATCCGGTTCGACGCGCCCGCCGACGCCGCGGCGTCGGCCCAGGAAGCAACCGCCGACGTGGTGGTCCTCTGTAGCGGCGACCAGACGTACCCCGACCTCGCCCCGCCCCTGCGAGCGGCCCTGCAGTCGCACGAGCCGTCCCCGCTCCTCGTCGTCGCCGGCAACCCAGACGCCCTCCCCGACGTGCCTGCGGACGCCTTCATCCATCGCGGCAGCCCCCTCCTCGACACCCTCCAGCAGTTTCAGCGTCGCCTCGGCATCGCCGTCCCCTCGGCTCGCTGACCCTTCGCTCTCCCTCTCTCCCGACGCCCCTCCGTCCCATGCGCCCGGATTTCTCTTCGATCGAGTACGATCCTCCGACCAAGTCCGATTCGTCGGCCGAGAGCGCTCCGTGGACGCCCCCGGAGCAGATTGACATCGAGCCGTCGTACGGCCCGGACGCCCTTGACGACCTCGACCACCTCGACTACGCGGCCGGCCTCCCGCCGTACCTTCGGGGGCCGTACTCCACGATGTACAACTATCGTCCGTGGACCATCCGGCAGTACGCGGGCTTCTCGACGGCGGAGGAGTCCAATGCGTTCTACCGAAAGGCCCTGGCCTCCGGTCAGAAAGGCCTCTCCGTGGCCTTCGACCTGGCCACGCATCGCGGCTACGATTCCGACCACGAGCGGGTGCGGGGCGATGTCGGCAAGGCCGGCGTGGCCGTGGATACCGTCGAGGACATGAAGATCCTCTTCGACGGCATTCCCCTCGACGAGATGTCGGTGTCGATGACCATGAACGGCGCGGTGCTTCCCGTGATGGCCTTCTACATCGTGGCGGCCGAGGAGCAGGGGGTGTCCCACGACGCGCTAACGGGGACCATCCAGAACGACATCCTGAAGGAGTTCATGGTGCGCAACACCTACATCTACCCGCCGCAGCCGTCCATGCGGATCGTGGGCGACATTTTTGCCTACTGTGCGGAGGAGATGCCAAAGTTCAACACGATTTCGGTGAGTGGCTACCACATGCACGAAGCCGGCGCCCCCGCCGATCTGGAGTTGGCCTACACGCTGGCCGACGGGCTCGAATACCTCCGCACAGGACTCGACGCCGGGCTGGGCATCGACGACTTTGCGCCCCGGGTCTCGTTTTTCTGGGCCATTGGCATGAATCACTTCATGGAGATCGCCAAGATGCGCGCCGGGCGCATGCTCTGGGCCAAACTGGTGAAGCAGTTCGACCCGGACAATCCAAAGTCGATGGCCCTGCGCACCCACTGCCAAACCTCGGGGTAT
The DNA here is from genome assembly GCA_002894685.1 of Salinivenus lutea. GTDB lineage: Bacteria > Bacteroidota > Rhodothermia > Rhodothermales > Salinibacteraceae > Salinibacter > Salinibacter luteus. Next base: position 23,933 of record NCRC01000007.1, on the reverse strand, counting down.
TCCCTGGCCGAGCAGGACCCCTTTAACAACGTGGCACGCACCACGATTGAGGCGATGGCCGCAGCCTTTGGTGGAACCCAATCCCTCCACACGAACGCCCTGGACGAGGCGATTGCACTGCCCAGCGAGTTTGCCGCCCGCATTGCCCGCAACACGCAGCTCTACCTGCAGGAAGAAACGGGCATTACGAATGCCATCGATCCGTGGGCCGGCTCCTACTACGTTGAGCAACTGACCGGCACGTTGGCGCGGCGGGCCTGGAGCCTCATTGAGGAGGTCGAAGAGGAAGGGGGCATGACGGACGCGATCGAGAAGGGCCTGCCCAAACGCAAAATCGAGGAGGCCGCCGCCCGCAAGCAGGCCCGCATCGATACGGGCGAAGAGACCATCGTTGGGGTCAATGCCTACGAGCCGGAAGAGGTCGAGCCGATCGAAACCCTGGAGGTGGACAACGAGGCCGTGCGGCGGAAGCAGCTGGAACGGCTCGAAGAAATCAAGTCCGAGCGCGACGAGGCCGAGGTCCAGTCTGCCCTCAATGCCCTCACCCACTGTGCGGAGACAGGGGACGGCAACCTGCTTCGGCGGGCGGTGGCGGCCGCCCGTGCACGCGCCACCCTCGGTGAAATTTCGGAGGCCCTGGAGGCCGAATACGGACGCCATACGGCCCGAACCGAGTCGATCTCTGGGGTGTATGCGTCGGAGGTGCGGGAGAACGAACAGTTCCTGCAGACTCGCGAATTGGCCGACCAGTTTGCCCGCCAGGCGGGCCGGCGCCCGCGCCTCATGGTTGCCAAGATGGGACAGGACGGCCACGACCGCGGGGCCAAAGTCATCGCCACCTCGTTTGCCGACATGGGGTTCGATGTGGACATCGGCCCCCTCTTCCAAACCCCGGACGAGGTCGCCCGACAGGCCGTGGAAAACGACGTGCACATCCTCGGCGTCTCGAGTCTCGCGGGCGGTCACAAAACACTGGTGCCTCAGGTCATTGAGGCCCTTCAGTCGTACGGTCGCGACGACATCCTCGTGGTTGTGGGCGGCGTGATTCCCCACGGGGATTACGAGGCCCTGTACGACGAGGGCGTCGCCGGCATCTTCGGCCCCGGAACGAACATCGCACAGGCCGCCGCCCAGATCCTGGAGGTGCTCCTGGATCAGTCCCCCGAGGCCTCTTCTCCCTCGCCCCACCCTGCCTAGCGTCTCCCCCACTGGCCCCGCGCCCATCATGGCCTCCGACCCTGACGATCACGGCGCCCTGTCGTCGTCCACCTCATCGGGATCCGTCTCCAACCTGAACCCCAACCTCTCCACTCGCTCGAACTCCCCCTCCGTACGTCCCTCGTCGGCAGCGGAGTACGTGGACGGAATTAAGAATCAGGATGTGGGGGTTCTGAGTCGAGCCATCACGCTGCTGGAGAGCACGCGCTCCGACCATCGCGAGACGGCGCGCACCATCGTGGACGAGTGTCTTCCGGCGTCCGGCGACTCGATCCGCGTGGCCGTGACGGGCGTGCCGGGCGTGGGCAAAAGCACGTTCATCGAGACCCTCGGCCTCCGTCTCGTGGAGCAGGGCCACCGCCTGGCCGTCCTCACCGTAGACCCCACGAGCGAGCGCTCCCGGGGCAGCATCCTGGGCGACAAGACGCGCATGGGCGACCTGTCGTCCCACGACAACGCGTACATCCGGCCCTCCCCCACGGCCGGCACGCTGGGCGGGGTGGCCCGGAAGACGCGCGAGACGATCGTGCTCTGCGAGGCCGCCGGCTACGACACGATCTTCGTTGAGACCGTAGGGGTCGGGCAGTCGGAGGTGAAAGTCCACTCGATGGTCGACTTCTTCCTCCTGCTGGCCCTCGCCGGGGCCGGAGACGAGCTGCAGGGCATCAAGCGCGGCATCGTGGAGATGGCAGACGCCATCGCGATTAACAAGGCCGACGGCGACAACGTGGCCGCGGCGAAGGACGCCCAGGCCGAATACGAGCGCGCCCTCCGCCTGCTCGGCGACCCGGAGTCGGGCTGGGAACCGCCCGTCCTCACCTGTTCAGCGCTCACCGGGGACGGCATTCCGGCGGTCTGGGAGGCGGTGGAGGACTACCGGCAACACACCCGCGACAACGGGTTCTTCGACGCCCAACGGCGCCGACAGGCTCGGCACTGGCTCTACCAAACCATCGAACAGCGCCTGCAGGAAGACTTCTTCTCCGATCCAGAGGTGGAGGCAGCGCGCCCCGACCTGGAAGCCGCGGTCGAATCAGGAACCCTGAGCTCGTTTGCGGCGGCCGAGCGGCTGCTGGAGGTGTACCGGTCGTCGGACGGAGCATAGCCTCTTTCTGAGAACGTGACGCGCGATCCGTCGCGGACTGGGACCGGTTTCCCCCGGCTTGCGTTTACCAACTTCACGTTGTGATCTCCGGCGCCAGTTTCGGGGAAACGGCAAACAAAAGACCGCGGAAGCGAGCGGTGCTCGGCGGTCCGCCGTCCTTGAGGCAGTCCTCTTGTCCCCCGCAAGTTGGGGGCCCTCGTTCCCGTCCCTTCATCGACTCCCGAACTCACGGTGCCCCGTTTCTTCTCCCTCATGTGGACCGGGACGCTCGTCCTCGGGGGCCTCTTGGTGCTTTCGGCGTGCACCTCGTCCCGCCCCCCGGAAGACCGACGGGCCGTGCAGGCTCAGGCCCTCGGGACCTGGCAGTACCGGGTCACGGGGTCGCCCCTTCTGGACCGCGGCACGATTGAAATCAAACGCGACGGCGACCGCCTGTATGCCACGCTTCGGGACACGCGTCGGGGCCCCCAGCGGGCCCGCGTGCGGGTTCGGGAGGGCCGCATGGAGCTCCGGCTGGATCAGGTCGTGGTGTCGGGCCGCCTAGAGGACAACCGGTATCGGGCCACGGTCGAATGGGCGACCTGGGACATCCGGAGTGGGCGCTCCGTGTCCCCATCCTCCCGATCGGCCCGCCGGGCCCGCGGCACCCTGGTCGCGCAGCGCCGGCATGCCCGCGGCCGCGACGCCTCCACCGGCGAGCGGTGTCGCCCCCTCCTCCGCGAATCCTCGTACGTCTGCTCGCCCCTCGCCCCGTAGCCCAACGCGCCCCTCGCCCCGTAGCCCAACGCGCCCCGCCCGGGCCGGCCCCCCAGCCGCTCGTTTCGGACGCGGCGTACAGGAACTTTCCCCTCCGGAAGCCCGAATCTGGTGGTGTCCGTGTGCTTTTTTGATCATGTTCGTCCCAACCAACGTGGCCTCCTCCGACCGCAATAACTTCGTCTACGACATCATCGACGAAGACCTCGCCGAGGGCACTTACGGCGACCGCGTAGCGACCCGATTTCCCCCAGAGCCCAACGGCTATCTGCACATCGGCCACGCAAAATCGATCGTCCTCAACTTCGGGATCAAACACGACTACGCCGACCGGGCCGACACCCAGTGCCACCTCCGCTTCGACGACACGAACCCGGACACGGAAAACCCGGAGTACGTGGACTCCATCAAGGAGTCGGTGCGGTGGCTGGGCTACGACTGGGAGGACCACCTCTACTTCGCCTCCGACTACTTCGAGCAGTTTTACGAGTACGCCCTCAAGCTCATTCGACAGGGCGACGCGTACGTCGACAGCCTCCCGGAGGAGAAAATCCGCGAGTATCGGGGCACGGTCACGGAGCCAGGCACCCCGTCGCCCTACCGGGACCGCTCCGTCGAGGACAACCTGGACCTCTTCCGTCGGATGCGGGCCGGGGAGTTTGCGGACGGCGAGCACGTGCTGCGGGCGAAAATTGACATGAGCTCGCCGCACATGATTCTGCGGGATCCCCTTCTCTACCGCATCAAGCACGCCGACCACTACCGGCAGGGCGACGAGTGGTGCATCTATCCAATGTACGACTACGCCCACCCCTTAGAGGATGCAATCGAAGGCATCACCCACTCGCTCTGCACGCTCGAGTTCGACAACAACCGGCGCGTGTATGACTGGGTGCTGGAGCACTGCCTGGACGAGGACGAGCTTCCCTCACGGCCCCGACAGTACGAGTTTTCGCGGCTGAACCTGGGGTACACGATCATGAGCAAGCGGAAGCTCCGGCACCTCGTGGACGAGGGATACGTGGACGGCTGGGACGACCCGCGCCTCCCCACCCTCGCCGGCCTGGAACGGCGCGGCGTCCCCCCGAGCGCCGTCCGATCGTTCTGTCGCGAGGTGGGCGTCACCCGGTCGGAGAGTCGCGTGGAGATGCGCCAGTTCGAACACGCCCTCCGCGACGACCTGAGCCCCACGTCGCGCCGCCTCATGGCTGTGCTCGACCCGCTCAAGGTGGTGGCGACGAACGTGGAGGAAGGAACCGTAGAACACCTGGAGGGCGACTACTGGCCCCGCGACATCGAAAAGGACGAGACGCGGGAGATTCCGTTCACCCGCACGTTTTACATCGAGCGGAGCGACTTCCGCGAAGATCCGCCGGACGACTTCATTCGCCTCGCCCCCGGCCGGGAAGTCCGGCTGCGGCACGGGTACTTTTTCACCTGCGAGGACGTGGTCGAAAACGACGACGGCGAGATTGTGGAGCTGCGCGGGCGGATCGATCCGGAGACGCGGGACGGCACGGCCCCGGACGGCCGCTCGCCTGAGGGCACCATCCATTGGGTCTCCGCGAGCGAGGGCCGGCCGATTCAGGCCCGCGTCTATGACCGGCTCTTCGACGTGCCCGCCCCCGACGACGGCGACGCCCCCTTTACCGACCACCTGAATCCCGACTCTCTGGTTGTGAAGCACGCCGTGGCCGAGCCCGCCCTCGCCGATCAGCCCGAGCAAGCGCGCGTCCAGTTCGAGCGCCAGGGCTACTTCTGGCCCGACCCTGAAGAGTCGTCCCCCGAGGCCCCCGTCTACAACCAGATTGTGTCCCTCCGCGACACCTGGGACGAGGACGAGACCCGCCTCACGCCCGAAGAGCTCGAGCGCCGGCGCAAAGAGAAGCAGCGACAGAAGGAGGCGCAGCGGAAACGCTCGCAGGAGGGCAAAACCGACCCTGTGGAGCTGCTCTCCGACGCCCAGCGCGAGCGGTTTGCTCGGTACCACGAGGAACTGGGCCTCGACCGTGAGGACGCGGCGACCCTCGCCGGCGACGACGACCTGGCCGACTTCTTCGACGCGGCCCAGCAGACGTACGACGCCCCGCAGCCCCTTGCCAACTGGATTGTCAACGAATTGCTCGGCAAACTCGAGGAGCGATCCGTCGGCGCTCTCCCCTTCGGCCCCGCGGCCGTTGGGGAGTTGGTGCGCCTCGTCGAGACCGACGCAATCACCAACCGGGGCGCCGATACCGTCTTCAACGAGATGATGGACGGCGGCGGCGACCCGCAGGCGATCGTGGACCAGCGCAACCTTCGTCAGGTGGACGACACCGAGACCCTCGCGGACGTGATCGAGGAGGTCATCCAGGAACACCCCGACGAGGTCGCCCGGTACCGCGACGGAAAGAAGAACCTCATTGGGTTCTTCATGGGACAGGTCATGCAGGCCACCAACGGCTCCGCCAAGCCCGAACTGGCCCGCGAGCTTCTGCAGAAGCGGCTGAGCGACGCGTAATCCCCGGCCGCCGTGTCCAGAGGGGGGTCCCCACCGGTCCTTGCCCCTGCATCCGGAGTCGATGGACGGGCCCGCAGCGGTCGCCCGGTGCAGCGGCCCCCGGCGTTCAGGGGCCCCCGCTCCTTGCGTCTCAGGCAGCCTATCCTAGCGTTTCGACTGCGCGCCGCATCCGACGAATGCAGGCCCGCTTCCCCACGGTTGCCAGGAGCCCGAACACGCCCGGCCCGTACGAGCGTCCGCTCACCGCAAGCCGCGCCGGGTGAATGATGGCCCCCGCCCCCACGTCCTCCTCATCGGCGAGGTTGCGAAGTTCCGTCTCCACGGTGTCCGCGTCAAAGTCTTCCTCCTCCACCGACTCCAGGCGGTCAGCGTACGTGCTTAGCAGGTCGGCGGACGCGTCTTTCCAGCGCTTCTCCACGCCGGCCTCCTCGTACTCGTCCGGGTCCTCGAAGAAGTATCGGTTGTCCGTCACGATTTCCGGAACCACCTGCACCCGTTCCTGCACCAGCTCGCAGATCTCGTGCAGGCGATCGTCGGAGGCTGAATAGCCCGCGTCCTCAACGTAGGGGCGCACCCGATCGACCAGCTCCTCGACTGAGAGCGCCCGTACGTAGTGCTCGTTCACCCAGCGGAGCTTGTCGAGGTCGAACTGTACGCCGCTTGCCCCCACCCGCTCCAGCGAAAAGGCCTCGACCATGTCGTCGAGCGCAAACAGCTCCTCTTCCGTGCCCGGATTCCAGCCCAGGAGGGCGAGATAGTTTATGAGGCCCTCGGGCTCGTACCCCTCCTCTCGATAGTCCGTTACGTAGACCGGAATCCCGAGCGTATTGGCGTCGCGCTTCGACAGCTTGCCGCCGTTCGGACTCATGATGAGCGGCAGATGCGCAAAGGTCGGCGGCGTCCACCCGAGCGCCTCATACATCAACACGTGCTTTGGCGTCGAGGACAACCACTCCTCCCCGCGAATCACGTGGGAGATCTCCATCAGGTGGTCGTCAACAATATTGGCGAGGTGATAGGTCGGGAGCCCGTCCGACTTCAAGAGCACCTGATCATCGATTTCGTCGGAATCGAAGCTGACGGCCCCACGGATCTCATCCTCGAACCGCACGGTCTCCCGCTCCGGCACCTTCAGCCGAATCACGTAGTCGGCCCCCGCGTCCAGTCGGTCCTGGACCTGGTCGTCCGACATCGTGATCGAGTTCCGCATCTGATGGCGGGTGTGCAGGTCGTACGTGACCCCTTCATCCCGCAGCGCCTCCAGGTCTTCCTCCGTATCGAATGCGTAGTAGGCCGCACCGGCCTCCACGAGCTTCTCGGCGTACGACCGGTACAGGTCGGCCCGCTTGGATTGACGATACGGCGCGTGTTCGCCCCCCACGTCGGGCCCTTCATCGTACGTCAGCCCGGTCCACTGGAGCGCGTCCATGATGTCGTCCTCGGCCGTTTCCACGTACCGGCTCTGATCGGTATCCTCGATCCGGAGCAGGAAGTCCCCGCCGTGCTTTCTCGCAAAAAGGTAGTTGTAGAGGGCCGTACGGAGGCCCCCAATGTGCAAGTGTCCGGTCGGGCTTGGAGCGAATCGCACACGAACGCGATCGGAGGAGGCCATGGGAGACGGGATTAATTCACGAAGTGACAGGCGAAAAAAAGGCTCTGCGCCAGGAAGTCGCAAGGACGCAAGACCTCAGTCCGGCGGTTGAAAAATGATGGAGAGGGTCAGTTCCGTTCCAACTGCAAATTGGCGGGCGCTTTGCGAAGGCCGTTCCCCGGCCCGCCTCGTTGTCGTTTTGCGGGTGCGTCCAACCGAAGCAGCCCCCTGTCGGAAAAATTCACGACCGCCGCCCCCCTTCCAACTCGTGCCCGTTGTTCTGCCGAGCAGGGCGCGCCCCGACACAAGAGCCCCCTCGCCCCGATCGTGGAGGCGCGTGAGCGCTACCGCCTTATCGAATTGGCTGTAGACGGCCCTCACCAAAGGGGCCCCGCCGCGCCGTGCGGGCGTGCACGACAAGATCCGCGAGCATTTGAAAATCGACCATCGGAAACAGATGTATGCACGTGAGGTTCAACGCCTTCGCAATCGAGCCCGGGCGGAGAATCTTCTTGTGACTCCCGACCAACCGTCCCTCCCGGGGTCGCGTCGGCGCTCTTTCTAATGAATAGGGCTTCTTCGCATGCGTACGTTTTCCCTGGACGCGCACTCCCTTTTCCCCGCGGTCGTGTCCGCTCTGTTGGCGGTTCTTCTCGCCTCGGCGGTCTCCCCCGGGGCACACGCCCAGCAGGCGCAGGTGGTCGACCGCATCGCCGCCGTTGTGGGCGACGACATCATCCTGAAGTCGGAGGTTGATCAGATGGTCCGTCGGCGCGCCCAACAGCAAAACACCTCCTACAGCGACGACCTCTGGATGGAATCGCTCCAGTCCCTGGTCGACCAGAAGCTCCTGTCGGAGAAGGCGAGACGGGACACCACCCTGGAAATCTCAGACCAGCAGGTCTCAAACCAGCTCGACCGTCAGATCCAACGGCTGCAGGAGCGGGCCGGGGGGCGTGAGCAGCTGGAGCAGATTTACGGCAAAAGCATTCTGGAGATCAAAGAGACGTTTCGTCCGGACCTGCGCGACCAGCTCCTCGCCCAGCGCCTGCGCCAGCGCCGCATGCAAAACATCAACATTACCCCGAGCGAGGTGCGGCAGTGGTTCGAGCGGATTCCGGCCGACTCCCTCCCGGACATTCCCCCGACGGTTCGCCTTTCCCACATCGTCCGCTTTCCCAAACCGACCCGGGAGGCCCGTCAGGACGCCCGCAACACCATCACCTCCCTCCGCGACTCCATCGTGAACGAGGGCGCCTCCTTCGAGGCGATCGCCCGTGAGTTCTCGGACCACCCGACCGCCCCCTCCGGCGGACGACTGAGCGGGGTCACCCTCGACGACCTGGTGCCCGAATTTGCCGCCGTCGCGTCTCGAATCCCGGTGGGCACCGTCTCCCAGGTGTTCTACAACGAAAGCCAAAACGGATTCCACATTCTCCGGGTCAACTCGCGGTCGGGAGACACGGTCAACCTGAACCACATTCTGATTCGCGTGGGCGGAACCGATGCCGAGGCGGCCAAGGCGCGCCTCCGAGCCGTGCGCGACACCCTGCTGAACGACGACGCGGTCACCTTTGAACGAATGGCGCGCCGCCACTCCGAGGAAGATCGATCGGCACAGAATGGGGGCCGGGTCACCGACCCGCAGAGCGGAACGCGCGACCTTGTCCTCGATCGCCTCAACCCCTCCTGGCGACAAACCATCGAACAGCTTGAGGTGGGCGAGATTAGCAAGCCGACCAGCGTGCAGCTCCTCAATGGCGAAGATGCGTTCCACATCGTTCGCCTCGACCGGCGCACCCCGGCCCACCGGGCGAACCTGGACATGGACTACGAGCGGATTCGCCAACTGGCCCTGCAGGAGAAGCAGAACCGCAAAATGCAGGAGTGGATCGACCAGTTGCGGGATGAGGTCTACGTCGACATTCGGATCACCGAACGGGACCTCACCGCCATGCGCGGATTCCGATAGCGTCTTCGCCCATCTGCTGAGTGTCCGCTGCTTTCTCGCTCCGCCCCCACGCGCATGCCTTCTTCTCCGTCGTCCCCGCAGGACCCCGACACCCTCGACGACCTGAGCGACGCCTACGGCCGCCTCCGAGGCGAAATTGGCAAAGTCATCGTCGGGCAGGAAGAGATTATCGAGATGGTGGTGGTCTGCCTGATGGCGCAGGGCCATGCCCTGCTGATTGGCGTCCCCGGACTGGCCAAAACCCTCCTCGTCCGCACCCTGGCCCGGGCCCTGGACCTCGACTTCAGCCGGATTCAGTTTACACCCGACCTGATGCCGAGCGACATCACGGGGACGGAGATCATTCAGGAGACCACGCAGGGGACGCGCCACTTCGAGTTCACCGAAGGGCCCATCTTCGCCAACGTCATTCTGGCGGACGAAATCAATCGGACGCCTCCGAAGACACAGGCGGCCCTTCTGGAGGCCATGCAGGAGCAGCACGTGACCGCGGGCGGCGACACGCACTCCCTCGACGACCCGTTCTTTGTGCTTGCGACACAAAACCCAATTGAGCAGGAAGGCACGTACCCTCTCCCCGAGGCCCAGCTCGACCGCTTCATGCTGAACGTGTGGCTCGACTACCCCACGTTCGACGAGGAGGTGGAGGTCGTCCGCAGTACCACCGCCGGGCCGCAGGCGGAGCCCGAGCCCGTCATGTCCGCCGACGAGCTCCGCCGCTATCAGGACTTTATCCGGCAAATTCCGGTGGCCGACAACGTCATTCAGTACGCCGTTGAGCTCGTCGCCCGCACGCGCCCAGAGGCCGACGCGGCGCCGGACTTCATTTCGGACTACCTGAGCTACGGCGCCGGCCCGCGGGCGTCGCAGTATCTGGTGCTCGGGGCCAAAACGCTTGCCGCGCTGGACGGACGCATGACGCCCGTGGAGGCCGACATCCGCCGCATGGCCATTCCCGTCCTGCGCCACCGCATCGTGCCGAGCTTCAATGCGGAGGCTGAGGACATCTCTTCGATTCACCTGATTGAACGCCTCCTGGAACAGGACCGGTCCTGACGCCGCGTCCCGAGAGTGACGCCCCCGTGATCTTTCCCTGACGTCCAAACCCTGCGGAATGGACTCGTGTACGAGGTTGCGGGCCCTGCTCGTATCCTCTCCCTCATGTATGTCCCACCGCTATGGGTTTCGATCCCTCTCAATATCTGGAACTGACGCTTGTAGAGCGGGTCGACTTTTCGGATGATTTGGCCGTCTTTCGGGTCCGTGCCGAACAACCGGTTGACTTCATCCCCGGCCAGTACGCAACCCTTGGGGTGCGCACGGCGGATCAGGACCGACCGCTCCTCCGGCCCTACTCGGTGGCCTCGGCGCCCGGCACCCGCGACCTGGAGTTCTTCATCGAACGCGTTGAGGACGGGGCGCTCACCTCTCACCTCTGGTCGCTCGACTCGGGGGCCACGCTGTGGATGCGCGAACGGATCGTCGGGCGGTTCGTCCTGGATCAGGACCACCGCCACCACGTGATGGTGGCGACGGTGACCGGCGTGGGGCCGTACCTCAGCATTGCTCGCGCCCAGCAGCAGGCGCTGGCGGCCGGCCGTCGGTCCACCCCGCACCGCTTCCTCATCCTCCACGGGGCCAGCCGCTCGTGGGAGCTGGGGACGTATCGCGAACGACTCACCTCCTTCTCGCAGACGGTCGACTGGCTCGACTATATCCCCACCGTGAGTCGTCCCTGGGAGGACTCAGACTGGGACGGCGAGCGGGGCCGCGTGGAAGACGTGATTCGCAAGCATCTTGACGACGCCGGGTTTCCCCTCGACGACACCGCCGCCTACACCTGCGGCCATCCACAGATGATCGACAAGGCCCAGGGCATCTTTCAGCGGGTGGGGCTTCCCGAGGAGTCGATCCACGAGGAAAAATACTTTGTGGAGCGCTCCGGGGCGTCTGCGTAGTGCTGGCCGCGATGCGACGGCCCTACGCCCCCCGGCGCAGCCGATCCGCGGTGGCGAGGCCGCTGGCGAGGGCCGCCCCCACGCCTCCCCGGTCCGTCCCCGCGTCGCCCGCCAGAAAGAGCCCAACCTCTCGCCCCGCGGCGCGCCCCGCCGACGCGATCGGGGCCTGTGGCACCGAGTATCGCCACCGCTGCGTGTCTTCCCACGCGGGGGCCGGTAGGTCTTGGCCCAGGAGGTTCGCCACCCGGCCCTGCACCTCGGGCACAAACGAGAGGGGATCTGTATCCACCCGGTCCGCCGTCCAGGACGGGGACGTATGGACGACCATTACGCTGTGCCCCTCCCGCACGTGTCCCGGCTTCGCCTCTTCAAACCCAATCCAGGCCAGCGGGTGCTCCGGGTCGGCGGCGCGGAGGCCGTAGAGATGATCGGGCCGGTCGACGGGGTGATCATAAGCAAAGATGTAGGCAAACTGCGACGCATACCGAACGGCCCGCACGGCCTCGCTCAACGTGTGGACGGCGTCGGGCGCCTCCTCTGTCCGGGCTGTCTTCAGGAGGGTCGCCGTCTGTGGGGCCGGAGGGGTTAGCACCAGGGCGTCGCAGGCCTCGGCCACGGCCCCCTCTTCCGTCCGCAGCCCCCATCCCTCCTCCTGAGGGCGGATCTTCGTGATTCGGGTGTCTCGGCGGATTGTCGCGTCGCTCTGTCGGGCCAGGAGCTTTCCGAGCGTGCTGATCCCCGACCGATAGGTCCACCGGGGCGATGCGTCCGGGTCCTCGGTCCGCACGATCGTTCCGTCGGTCTCAAACTCCCACACAGAAAGCGCCCCAATGTCGACGAGCCCCGCGGTGGGGAGGTGCCCCGTAATGAGGCGGTGCACCCGCGGCGTGGGTGCGGAAAAGAATTTGGCCCCGTGGTCGTACCGATGGCCGTCCCGCCCGCGGGTGGCCGCCCGTCCCCCAAAGCCTCGACTTTTTTCGAATACCGTCACATCAACCGACGCAGATCGCAGCCCATACGCCGTCGCCAGGCCCGCCGGGCCGGCCCCGACAATGCCGATTTTCGTCATAGAAACCACCGAAGACTCTTTCGAAACAAAGAAACGAATGGTGTCCCCCCGTGCGTCGTCGCTTCACGCCTCACCCTGCACTTCCCCAACCGGGACGAGGCGCCTCCACTCTAATGCCTTCTGCAAGAGTGAGAGACGAACGGTCACGCCGAGGAAGAGATCAAACGGAAACCGATGGCCTGCACGGCGTCGCGACCCAACCGGCCCTGAGAGGGTCACATCGACCCGCACGAGCCGGCACGGAGCGTCGAACCATTCCCGCCCTCCAACATACGCCTCATGTACCACAGTCACGGCACGTGTGGCTCCCTCCGAAAACAATTCTCCGCCTATGCTCGGCCGCCTCGTTCTTCTTTTTCTCATCACGCCGGCCGTAGAACTTGGTCTGCTTATCCAGGTCGATCGGCTCATCGGCTTTGGCCCCACCATCGCGCTCATCATCGCGACGGGCATTGCGGGCAGCTACCTGGCCCGACGCGAGGGCCTGACCACCTGGCGCCGCCTCAACAAACGGCTGGGCGCCGGCGAGCTGCCCGGAAAAGAGTTGGCGGACGGGGTCATCATCCTCGTGGCCGGGGCGCTACTCATTACGCCGGGCGTCCTCACGGACGTCCTCGGGTTTCTGGGCCTTCTGCCGCCCAGCCGAGCCCTCATCCGAAAGGCCCTGATGAAACGCCTCCAGTCGAAGATGGACGACGGATCGATGGAGGTTCAATTCGGCGTCTTTGGAGGCGCCACCTCGTCTTCGGGCGCCGCCTCGCCCGGCTCGTTCGACCCCAGTTCCTCGGACGACCAACCGTCGACCAGCTGGAACGGAACGGCGCGCCAGGTGCCCGATCACCGCAACTCTCCCTCCAATGGCGCGTCGTCCTCACCGTCGGGGGACGGCGACGCGCCCTCTTCGGAGTGACGCCGTTGGGAACGGACGCACACTGGTCTCTTCTACGCCGTTCCGTTGAGCCGCACACTCACATCCCAGGCCTGCGCGAGCCGCATGAGGAGCTCCCGCTCCGTCTCCGTCAAGTCGCCATCGGCCCGGACGACCGTGCACAGATCGTCGAGCACGGCCAGACGCTGAATCGGCGGCAGGGCCTCCTTGAGCGCGTCCAGCGAGTCCTCAATGAGTGACTGCTCGGGACACTCCGCGTACACCTGCAGGGCACGCCGAAAGACCTCGCGCACCTCTTCCTCCCCCAGATCGGGGCGCCATTCCTGAAGCCGATCCAGCGCCGCGTCAATTTCGGCGTCCGACAGGTCGTTCGTCGAGCTGTGCGAAACAGCGATAAAGATGAACGCCAGCTCATGCACGAGGCTCCAGTCCTCGCCCTGGCGCTGCACGACGGCCGACGTGTCCTCCAGAAGGTCCTCGCTCATCTGCTTCAGCGACCACGCATCCGCGAGCCGATGGATGAGGCCCTGCTCTCGTTCGAGCAGGACGCCATCCGCCTCCGCGATTCGCATCACGTCCCGGAGGGCGCGCCGGCGCTCGCCAAAGGAAAGGTCCTCGCGAAGGCGATCAATGGAGCGACGCACCTCCGTCTGGGGATCGCCCTCCAGAAAGGCGGTTGCGGCTTCCAGGACCACCTCCTGTACCTTCACGTCGTCGGGGACCGCCGCCCAGCGGCCCAGCGCATCGGTGAGGGCCTTCATCTCATCGTTCCCCAAGTCATGGTCGGTTCCGTAGGCAAGGGCCAGATAGATAAGGGCAAGGTTGTGCGAAATGCTCCAGTCGTCTGAGGAGGGCATGACAATCCGGGGCGAAGCGTACAGTAGGGAGTGCGTGTGCGCTGCCATTATACAGAACCGAACCGCCGAAACGCAACGGACGGGGCCGCTCTCCTCCGAAGATCACACAATTCCCGGGACGGCGCCGCCTCCCTCCTGGTCCCCCTCCCATCCGTCCCCGGAACGCGTACTTGCAATCTTCGGGCGCTCTTCGGTTCATGTCTTCTGAGGGCCCATCGATGATCGATGGGATGCGCTTCGCCCAGATTTCCGTGCTTTCATGTCGTCCCCCAACAGACTCCACACCCTCGTCCACGATCGGCTGTCCCCCCACGGCAGCACCGACCTGCGAACCCACCTGGCGAGCGTCGTGGACCTGGACGCCCTGGAGAATAAAGAGTACCGGCAGGTGGCGGAATCGGTAGACGATCGGTTGTCGACCGCACACTATTCTCTGGTCTCGATGCTCGTCGCAGGCATTTACTTCGGCGTGCTCGTGGGGACGTGGCTCGTCGGGGGCGACTCGTGGCAGGAGGTGCTTCTGTGGGTGACGCCCGTGGGCTTGGTGACGCTGTATGCCGTGTATGCCGCCCACCAGACCCTCCGCGAAATCCACCACCTGTCCGAGGCCCGATCCCTCCTCCAGGTTCTGACCGAACGGTCCGCATCGTCGGAGTAAGCCCTCGGCGCACTTGTTCTCGTCTTCGGACGGATGGCTCGGTCGACGCTCGTGCCCCTCCGCCCCCGTCTCATCCCCAACTCACAACGATGTTTACCCCGTCTACGTACGCCGACCGGCGCCGTCGCCTCTTCGAAGCAGACGAGCCGGCCCGCGGGTTGGTGCTCTTGCTCGGCAATGAGCTGAGCGCCATGAACTACGCGGACAACCCGTACCCCTTCCGTCAAGACAGCACGTTTCTGTACTATATTGGGGTCGATGCCCCCGGATTCGCCGCCCTGCTCGACCTCGAGACGGGATCCACCTGCCTGTATGGCGCCGACCCGTCCCTCGACGATGTGATCTGGAGGGGCGAGCATCCCACCCGGGACGACTACGCCGACGCCGCGGGCATTTCGACGACCGCGGACCGCTCCTCCCTGGCCGCGGACCTCGCGGACGCCCGGGCGTCCGGGCGTCCCGTTCACTTTTTGCCGCCCTATCGTCCGGGCCACAAGCTGCGGCTGGCCGACCATCTGGATCTGGCCCCCGCCCAGGTGGCGGATCGTGCCTCTTCTTCCCTGTGCCGAACCATTATCGCGCATCGGTCACAAAAAGAATCCGTCGAGATCGATCAGTTGGAGGACGCCGTAGAGACGACGGCGCGCATGCATCGGTACGCCCTCCGGCACGCACGCCCGGGCACCACCGAACGAGAACTGGCCGGGACGCTGGCTGGCCTGGCCGACGCCCACGGCGCCGGGCTGTCGTTTCGCCCCACCTGCTCGGTGCACGGCGAGGTGCTCCACAACCACGAATACGACAATACGCTGGACACGGGCGACCTGCTGCTCGTGGACGCCGGGGCCACATCTCCCCACCATTACGCCGGCGACATTACGCGTGTGGCACCGGTGGGGGGCCACTTCTCCTCTCGGCAGCGGGCCGTGTACGAGGCCGTCCTGGACGCCCAGGTGTCGGCCATCGACGCGATTGAGGCCGGTCGCACGTTCCGCGACCTTCACCTCCACGCCTGCACGGTCCTGACCGAGCACCTCATCGACATCGGCCTCATGAAAGGCGAGGCGTCGGCCGCGGTGGAGGCCGGCGCCCACGCGCTTTTTCTGCCCCACGGCCTCGGGCACATGCTCGGCCTCGATGCGCACGACATGGAGAACCTCGGAGAGGACCTCGTGGGCTACGCGCCAGACCAGACCCGAAGCGATCAGTTTGGCCTGCACGCCCTGCGCCTCGCCCGCCCGCTGGCCCCCGGCTTTGTCGTCACCGTCGAGCCCGGCTGCTACTTCATCCCCGCCCTGATCGACCAGTGGAGGGCCGACCAACGGCACGCCCGCTTCATCGACTACGACACGGTGGAGACTTTCGTGGGGCTCGGCGGCGTGCGGATTGAGGACGACGTCCTCGTCACGGAGAACGGCGCCCGCGTACTTGGGCCGAGCATCCCCAAGGCGCCCGATGCCGTGGAGGCACTGGCCTCAGCGGACTAGATTCTGTCTGAAGCGTCCATCGTGTCGAATTTTGGCAGAGCAAGCCGTCCCTCTAACCCTTCAGAGGACGCCATGCCCGGCTACGAACTGCCCGACGATCAGTGGGCGCGGGCCTCGGATCTTTTCCTGAGCAGACGATGGGGCGCCCTCGCCCTCGCAATCGAGTCGCCTTGAATGGAATTCTCTGGATTCCCTGTTTGGGAGCGGCCTGGCACGATTTGCCCGGGCGCTACGGACCCTGGAAAACAGTCTCCCCGATTTTGACAGTGGGACGCCCGGGGGCTCTTTGATTGCATTTAGGGGCGTTCCACGTTGAACGCGACGAGCAGGGCCTGATTGACTATGGGTCGCAGAACTTTCCGGGCGGGATGGTCGGACTCGACCACCATCCGAGCTCGTCGCGCTGCCGCCGGAGCGCCATCACACCCTGCAACTGAAACGGCTGATCGGATGGGTGATGGAGTGTCGTCGGCTGGCAACTCGCTACGACAAGTATGCACGCTGCTCCTCGGCCATGCTCAAACTGGCTTCATTCGGCGTTGCTTCCGAAAACTCCACTTTTCAGACACTGCCTAGTGCTTTGTCCAGCATGATGGGATCCATGGTCAGCGAGGAGAGTCGAAGCCGATCTTGTTTTTGTCTCTCCCAATCGGTGACCTCCAATGCCCGCTAAGATCTACCACCTGCGGTTGACAGCCGAGGGGCGGACCCGACTGGCCGATCTTCTGAATCGCGGTCGGTATCCGGCCCGCAAGCTGATGCGCGCCCGCATTCTGCTAAAGGCCGACACTGGTGACTCCGCTCCGCATGAGCCAGTGACCGACGCGGAGGTGGCGGAAGCCGTCGACTGCTCGACGGTCACGGTCCAGCGGGTCCGCCAGCGCTTTTGCCAACAGGACTTGGAGGCGGCGCTGGAGCGCTCGGTGCCCGACCGGGTGTACCGGCGCCGCCTCGACGGAGAAGGAGAGGCCCGTCTCATCGCCCTGGCCTGCTTGGAGGCTCCAGAGGGACGGAGCCGGTGGACGCTTCGGCTTCTGGCCGACAGGCTCGTTGAACTGGGAGTCGTTGACTCCATCAGCCACGAGACGGTTCGACAAACGCTCAAAAAAACGAGATCAAGCCGCATCTGCGTAAGCAATGGGCGATCCCCCCGCTCGAAAGTGCCGCGTTCGTCTGCCAGATGGAGGCGGCGGTGCTGGATCGGTATCAGCAGCCCTACGATCACTGCCGACCTCTCGTCTGTCTCGACGAAAAGCCGGTCTCGCTTCACAGTCACGTCCGGACGCCCCTCTCCGCGAAGCCGGGCGTCTGCCAGCGCACCGACTACGAGTACCGGCGGGAAGGCACGGCGAATCCGTATATGGAATCTGTTTATGATCTACGAACCGCTCAGAGGCTTCCGTCACGTGGAGGTCGTCACTTGGAGGTCACCGAGCGGCGCACCAAGCAGGACTTTGCCCGGATTCTTGCGGAGCTTGCCGACCGTCACTATCCCAGCGCAGAGCGCATCCAGGTCGTCTGCGACAACCTGAACATCCACACGAAGGCGGTGCTCTACGAGGCGCTCGCTCCGGAGGAGGCCCGGCGAATCGCCCGCCGGATCGATCTGGTCTTCACGCCGAAGCACGGCTCGTGGCTAAACATGGCCGAAATCGAGATCTCGGTCTTCGAACTGCAATGCCTGAACCGGCGGATCGAAAGTCTGGCGCGCTTGGCTCAGGAGGCGAAGGCCTGGCAAACCCCACGTAACCGGACCAGGAAGCCAGTCAACTGGCGGTTCACAACCGAGGATGCTCGAATCAAACTCCGACGGCTCTATCCCTCCATTGATGGTTGACTGACCACTAGTATCAATGGTCTCCCCCTGCTTCAGAAGTACGCGAAGTGCTCCCTGTAGCGGGGTTGTTTTAAGTCAGTCCATCTGGGTATATCGTTCTCCACCGAAGGCATACTTTCGGCCCCTGACCTCAATGATGCGGTACCCGTTCCGTTGGCGGTTGAGGACCGTGAGACTTTCCGTCCAGTCAGAATCGTAGACAATGTTGGAAAAGATTTGGCTGCACGGAGCCGCTCCACTGATGGCGACGACCTTCATCTGTCCGAGCCTATTCGTGCCGGACATCTGGTAGAACTTCTCTTCTGCTCCGTCGCCATTTAAGTCAACAGTCACCTCCGGGCTGTCCTCAGTGGGTCCCCATGCACCGAAGGCCTCGTCGGCAACTTTCTCTGCCTGAGTGGCGGCACATCGAGACGAGCCACTGGCTTCCAGGGTCTCTCCAGTCATGAGGTCAAGCCGGTAGGTGCGACCAGTCCGCGTATTTTTGGCGGTCACGACCTCTCCTTCAACGCTATATCCAACATGGCTGGTGGGGCGCTTCTGCGGCTTCGACAGCAAGGTCATCGACCAACGGCCCTGTCCTGTTTCCAGGTCGACCGCATGGAGGGTGCTCTGCGAACGGGACCCCATCATCTCGTGGGCCGACGTCGGCATCCCATCCAGAAAAAGCAGCGTGCCCTCCGCAAACGTAAACGACGTGGTCTCATCATCGAAGCTGTCGTAGACCCACAACGCGTTTCCAGTCTCGGCGTTGAGGGCGTACATTCCAGAACTGTGCTCCACAAAGAGGGTCTCGTCACTGACGCGAAGCACCCCCGCTTTTGTGTAGCCCCCAATCTCTCTCTTCCACAGCAGGTCGCCAGTTGTCACTTCAAGCGCGTACACGTGGGACGCTTCGGCCCGGTATCCTTTTCCGTCGACCACGTAGGCAACGCCTCCATCCCTCTTCGAGACCGATGGCTCCGGGCGCTTCGTTGCGAAGTGCCATTTGACATCTTCACTCGAACGGGCCAGAACTTTTTGCCCGCGGGTTTTAAGTGTGATACCACCGGAAGGGGGGTCTTCGTCGACAGCGTTTTCCCCGTCGCTCGGACCTTTGGAATCGTTTCTCAGGTAGCTCGAAATAACAATGTCGTCCAGGCGAACCTGAGCCTGATCGCCGTACTGTACTCCATCTCCCTGGGTCTCTCCAATCGCGAGTTGGTCGAAGCGGCTGTAGATTGGAACTGAAATGTCTGTCTCGTCGACAAACATCGACCCGTCTTCTCTGAGTATGGAGAGACCGGTTGTCTCACTTCTCGGGTCGTACTTAATCGTTACGTCGTACCATTCGTCTTCTTCTGGTATCGTCGGGGTACTGTATCTATCGCCATCGCTATTTGTGATCGCGAACTTTTTAAGATAGTTGTCCGACCATTTGATATCGAACTTAAAAGACGTATCTAAATTCCGGGGATCGGGCGATCTGCGAGACGAAACGAAATAGATTCCCGGATAGTGTCCCCAATCCGGCTCCACTGGATTGATCTTGAAGGAGACAGTGAAGGCTTTGTCGGAACTTACGGTCGAGAATTCGGGGCTCCTCCCAAGTGCCCACCAATTTTCTGAGGACTGGTCTCGAACCTTCGCATAGTAACTTCCACGAGCGTCATCCCAGTAGACCTCCATTTTACCGCCCGCACTTTGGGAGGTAGTTCTCCGATATTCCGGATCGGACGAAAAATTCTCCTCGTAGACCACATTTAATTCCTGTTCTCCCGCTGAACTAGTGTCTCCTCTGTCTACGTCATCGGTGGTATCCCCTTCGTCTCCCGATGTGGGATCTTCCCCACCGTCAGCAACAGGTGGATCTTCGCCCCCAGTGTCCTTGTCGCCGCTCGGCCCCGTAGAATCGTCCGTCAGGCAATCCTGTCCCGCAAAGTCCGGATATCCCTCCTCCACGGCACCCAGCACCTGCATCTGAGTAGAGATCTCCTCTACGATCGCCCCGTGCGTCTCGCGCTGCTCGTTCATCAGGCCCCTATATCGTTCGATCGTCTCGTCCGGGATGGCCGCATCTCCCTTGTAGCCCATGTCGTTGAGCCGCTTGCTGTACTGATGCAAGTTCGTCATCAGGCCCAGCCGCACCTCGTGGTAGAGCGCCACCCGGTACTGGTAGCGGGAGAGCGCCTCGGAGTAGGCGCTCCAGCTGTCGAATGTCTCCGGACGGGCGACCTTCTGCTTCCGCTCGCCTAGCAGGCGAGCGTAGGCCTCAAGCACCGTCAGGTAGAAGTTCGCGGTGAAGAGATACCGATTCACTCCGCTCGACAGATTCTCGACACTCCCCAAGAGGCGACCTGTCGCCACTTCATCGGCAGCCCCGACCGCCGCTGCGCCAAAAAAGTGGTACGCGTTACGAATGGCTGTTTCTCCCATCGGAGTACCGGCAATAATGGGCTCCTGTGCGGCCTGGTAGTTCTGAATGGCAGTGGAAACGTCACTCCACTCGCCCGTCGCGAACTTGAGGGCACCTGCTATCTCCGCGGCATCGGAGCTGATGTCCATGTAGCGATTCAGGTACTCCCGGGCTTGCACCTTTTCAAGCATTTCTCGGTAGCGGGCGCCTTGATGCTCGCCGTCGAGATCGGCAAGAGCTCGCATGGCGGGAGCCAGGCTCTTGTCCTTCGGCGTAGCCGTGATCGATTCGAAGTAGTTCAGCGTCGTACTCCCAAGGTCGATAGCAAAATCGGTAGCCGAGACCATGCTGAATCCCGACAGGTCTCCGATCGCCATCGATACGCCCACAGCACCGAGCAGCTTCCCGCCTAGAAGAAGGGCAGAGGCGATTTTTCCGTCCTCCGGATCAAAGGCATCTTGTCGGACCGTTCGCCACTTGTCGGCCCGCTCCCCCCACTCGACCGGATGGTCGACGGATAAAAAACGGCCACCGCGGGACACTGGGGCGTCCGTATTCATGACGTGCCCCATGACCGCGAGAAGCTCCTTCTTCGACGATATGGGAGTGTCATCCTGGAGCTGAGAGGGACCAGGAGCACGAGTTGGTATTTTTGCAAGCGTGCCGTTCTTATTATCTAGCATCTCAGCGCCGTCCTCAAAAACAGGGGCCAGGTACGTGCGCACACGATAGGTCTGTCCACGGAGCTGATGTGCTTTTCCTTCACTTCCCGAATCAGTCGCCACCCAGCCGTCGGGAATGGTCACCGCCGCACAAGAAGGCTGGTCCGACACCACTTCTGAGTCTCTCCCTTTTCGACCAAGCGACCCACTTCCCACGGGCGAGGATGAGGTTGTAGCCTCAAGCTTAAACTGAACCTGCGCGGTGCCACCGATCGGAACAGAGACAGAACGTCCTCGGACCTTGTATCCCTCGAGGCGCGCCTGTACTATCCGTGTTCCAGCGGGCACCTCCTCAACTCGGAACTTCCCATCTTTAGACGTGGTCGCCCGTAGCTCGGTATCTTGGACCGCTATTACCGCGCCATCGACCGGCTCTCCGGAAGAATGGGTTCTCACCTCGCCGGTCACCGTGCCCTGCTGGGCATAGCCGGAGACTGGAACCATCAAAATCAGCGCCAAATGTGACAGAGTGCCAAGCAGTGTTCTCATGACGCTGGTGTGATACCCGTGAGCAAAAGGAATCCGAAAAGCTCTTCCGGCGTGGCTACAGCCCTCCCTAGCGGACGACCGTCAGGCGCTGGGTTTTACTCTGGCCTCCTGCACGCAATCTCAGGAAGTAGGTCCCACTGGACAGTTTCTGACCCGCAGTCCACCGAACCCGGTGAAAACCTCCGTCTTTCTGTCCATCAATAAGGGTTGCTACCTGCCGTCCTAGCAGGTCGTATACTGTAAGACGTACGTCTCTAGACTCCGGCAGCGCGTACTCGATCGTCGTTTGGCGGGAGAAGGGGTTTGGGTAGTTCGGCAAAAACTTCAGCTCCGAAGGCCTGATATCCCGCCTTTCCCCTTCGACGTAGTTCTCGCTTCCGATTAGAAGCCGGTAGCTCTCCTCCGCCGCCCGCTGCAGAACCGTGATCTGCCGTCCTTCCTTCAACGGATGGGTCTCACCGGTTGCCTTCTGAACGAGAGCTACTGCTTCACCCTTAAGTCCCTTAAAAGCCCGAACGCGGAGCGTCAGGGCCGTGTCCGCCGAGGCCTGCAACCGAAGATCGAAGCTGTGACCTTCTTTTTCCGGTCCGCGATATTCAGCTGCCAGGGCTGCTTGGCGGTCGTCGTTTTGGTGAACAAGCCGCAATGTTGCATTCCCAAAATATCCTGGAGGGCCATACAGGTCGTAGCGGTCGAGACCGGATTCCGCCCCCGCTCGAGTGCCTACCTCGACAGAAGAAACAATCTCCTCATCGCGAACGACCGACAGGTCAAGCGACTGCTTTATGCCTGCCTGGGACCGAGTCGTATCTATTTTCGCTGTGGAATTACCCTGAGCAGAGGAAGCGCCCCCTCCTGGAAACGGCACGGTCAGGGCGCTGATCTCATCATCACGGAAGTAGTAGGCTTCTCCTTCCTTCGCGGATGCGAAAGTCTGAGCCTGCTGCCAAGTCCCCTCCCAGCGCCAGAGCGACTGGTTCGTACCGGTAGCCTGCTGTACCGCACTCCAGGAAACATCCCTCTCCAGCGGGTTAGACACCAGATTCCACCCGTCCTGCAGGTTAATCTGAACTGAGCCCCCCTCATTCAAGTCTGCTGTCTCGACGGCCCGGTCGATCTGCCAGTTCTCCCCGGCGATGAGCCAAAAGCCCTCACCCGGCCCGAATCGACACCCCCCCCGAGCACTCTGAGCGGCTGTATGCCTGCCCGCCACTCGCCCCCTGCTCACGGAATCCGCGCCAGTCGCCGGACACCGTCTCACTTAACGTTGCATTCGCCTGACCGGGGAGAGCCACCAGTTTGTAATCGTCCTCTTGGTTTCCGCCGAAAAATTGGGTGGTTGTTGCCTGCGTCTGAATGGGACGAACCTGTAGCTCCGTGGTAGCTTCTTCGGAGACCGCTCCGTCACCGTCGGTGACTATAAGGCGGGTCGTATAACTTCCGTCCTCCTGGTAGATATGGGTAGGCTGAGCGCCACTACCGCTGGAGCCGTCCCCAAAGTCCCATTCATAGGACTGGACCTGCCCATCCGGATCGCCCGACTCGCTGGCGTCAAAGGTAACTGTCTCTCCCTCTTCCGGCACGGTCAAATCCAACTGGGACCATCCTGTCAAAAGCGCGTCGTAGTTCGGTGGGGACAGCTCGGCCCCACCCGCAAGAAAGTTTTCAAAGGAGTCGACATTAGAGACATTCCAGGAACCGATGTCCCGATCGAAGCTGGTCGCGCCTTCGAACATGAAAGCCATCCTGATCACGTTGGAGACATACCACCCGCTGATGTCCCCGTTGAAGCTGTCCGCACCTCTGAACATGGATTCCATATTGGTGACGCTGGAGACGTCCCACCCGCCGATGTCCCCGTTGAAGCTGTCTGCGCCTTTGAACATGGCGGACACGCTTGTCACGCGAGACAGGTCCGGCCTATCGGGCGCATTGTAGGTCATGTTCTCTGCCCCTGCAAAAGCCCCCTCCATGCTCTCCCACTGAATGTCTCCCCATTGCTCGATCGACTGCAGTCGGCGGGCGTTGGCCTGACTTCCCTCTCCTGCGGATCCCGCATCGAGAAACAGGCGCGGGAAGATGCCACTGATCTCGACCGTGTAGGTCCCGGCCTCCGCGTAGGCGTGCCTTGGATCCGGGTCCGCCCCCGAATAGCTCTCGGTCGTTCCGTCCCCCCAGTCGATCTGGAAGTCGTAGCCAGCGTCGCTGGTGTCTGTTGGAATCGTGACCACTGAGTCCGGGGAGGTCGTCTCCCACGTGGTGACAAACGGCTCCCCACCATCTCGCACCTCCACCGTCACAGTCGCCTCCTCGGACCGTGCCCCCGCGGTGTCTGCCACCGTGTAGGTGTAGCTGTCGGTGCCTACGAAGCCTCCGTCCGGAGCGTAGGTAATTGCTCCGTTGGACGTATCCACTTGAGTGATTATCCCA
>NCRC01000060.1 GCA_002894685.1 Salinivenus lutea | reverse complement strand
GGCTGGCGGGAACGGCGGGCGGGGCGCTTGCCCTGCTGTGGGGCCTGGGCCTGGCGCTGGTGCTCGTGAGCGTGAGTGCCGGCGTGGCCGTGGGGCAGTACACGACGAGCCACGCCCGCGGCCTCATGGCCGTGCTGGTGTTCTGGTTTGGGGCCTTCGCCCTCTACGACGCCCTGGCCCTGCTGGGGAGCGGGATTCCCGTGCTGCAGGAGTGGCCCGGACTGTGGGTGGGGGCGCTCCTCCTGAACCCGATCGACGCGGTGCGGCTGGCGGGCCTTTTCGCACTCGAAAATGTGCCGTTCTCGGCGCCGGGCGACGCGGCGTGGATCGCGGACGTGTTGGGGTGGCTGCCCGCCTGGGTGGCCGTCCTGACCGTGGCGTGGACGAGCGGCCTCCTGGCCCTGGCGTGCCAGCGCCTCCAGCGGCTCGACCTGTGACCGGCGCGTCAGTTGCGCCGCACCAGCCGCCGCAGGCCCCGCACGTCCATCAGCGCAATTTCGGAGGGGCGGCTCCGGATGAGGTTTTCCTCTTCCAGGGCCCGAAGCGCCCGCGACAAGGTTTCGGGCACGGTCCCCAGCTCGGCGGCGAGAATCGACTTTGGAATGTCGAGCTTGACGGTGGGGGGCGTTTCGGGGTCGTCGGGCGCCGCGGGGACCTGTTCGACGAGGTGGCGGGCCAGGCGCTCCTGCACGTCGTGGAGCGAGACGGCGTCGAGCTGGCGAACGGCCTCGCGCAACCGGCCGGCCATCTGGCCCAGCATGTGCAGGGCCGTGCGGGGGTTGTGGTCGATGAAGTCGAGAAAGGCGGCCTCCGGAAAGAAGAGGAAGGCGCTGTCGGCCAGCGTCTCGGCGGTGGCCGGGTAGGTGTCTTCGTTTCCGCCCTCAAACAACGGAACCTCGGCGAACGACTCCCCGGGCCGCATGACGTGCAACACCAACATTCGCCCCTCCGGACTTAACCGATAGATGTGCACGGACCCCTTCACCACCAGATAGAAGCCCCGATACGCCTCGCCATGCTGAAACAGAATCGTGCCCGACGTGGCGGTCTGGACCTGGCCCCGATCCATCAGCTCCGCGCGCTCTTCGGAGGACAGCCCGCCGAAGAACGAGTGGTCCGCCATCGCCGACTCAACATCGCAGCGGGAAAGATCCATAAACTGAGAGACTGTGTCGGGAGGAGGCGGGAGGGGAGAGACGACGCGTTTGATTGTAGCATACCGGAGCGAAAGGCCAAACGAAACCCGGTGGTGGCTCACTGATGGCCGCGGGGGGCCACTACGCAGGACATACGTTTCACTCTACACCAGCTGCCCGATCGATTTATGTCCACCTCTGCCCCGAATGCCCTGGACGTGCGGCCGCTCCCGCCCCGGCGCAAGTCGGCGACGGTTCTCGCGGCGTTCGACCGATTGGAGGTGGGGGAGTCCTTTGTGCTGGTTGACGATCGCGCGCCCGACCGTCTCCACGCGCACTTCGATAGCAAGCGACCGGGCGAGGTGCAATGGGTTGCACTTCACGACGGACCGCACGTGTGGCACATTGAGATCACGCGCCAGGCCCCAGAGGAGGCGTAGGCCTCCCCACCCGAGGGGCCGCCGGCGCCGCGGCCCCCGTCGGGCAGCGTCGAGGAGGCGTTACTCCTCGTCCTTGAACGTCTGGACGCGCCCGAAGAGGTCGTGCGGGCCCCAGATGCCGCTGCGCAGGCACTCGAGCTGCACGATCTGGCTGTGGTCCACAAAAAGGTTCACCTCCGGGCCGTAGTTCTGGATGTACCACGGGAAGACGTGCGGGTCGGCCGCCTCGAACATCAGGTTCTCCAGCCCCAGCTCGTCGATAAACTTGGCCGGGATGCCGGTCCGCATCTCCGGCACGTTCTCGGTAATGCCCTCGCTCTCGACCATCACCTGGTAGACGCCCGCCTCGATGAAGCGGCGCGCCTGCGCGATGGCCTGCGAGGGGTCCTGCTGGCCGATCTGCTCCAGCTCCTCGGTCGTGGTGGCGCCCCCGCCCGCGCCGTGCTGGATGCCGACCTCGGGCTTGGCCTTCAGGCCCGCCTTTTGCACCGCCTCGATCAGGCGCAGCCAATCGTCGGTCGGAAGCGTGATGAAGCCGGCCGAGATTTCGATCACATCGAAGCCGAGGCGGGCGCACTCGTCGATGTACTGACGGACCGCGTCCTCTCCCTGGGTGAGCACGTACTCCATGAACCCGCCCGTGGAGACGAGCACGTCGTGCTTGTGGGCGAGGTCGAGCAGGGCCTGGACCTCCTCCTCGGGCATGAGGCTAAAGGAGCCGCCCGCAAACTTGAGGCTGTCGACGTAGTGGCCCATCGTCGAGAGGACGTCGTCGAGATAGTTGGGGCCCATGACGCTGTAGTAGGGGCCGCGGATCTCGGTGACGCCCGTCGAGCGGGGCTTCTCTCCCCGGTCGTTCAGGTCCAGAAATTGAAAGGCGCGTCGGGGGTCGCCGGTAATGTCGTTCGGCATGGTAACTTGATTGGTCGTTGGTTGGGTAGAGAGAAAGCGGTGGTGTGCCCACGTTGCCTCCTTTATGTCGTGATCCGTGACTCGTGAAGGCTCACGCCTCACTCTTCACGCCTCACACGCATTACTCCTCACGGAATGGTCAGTCCTCGGGGGTGTCCACGTCAGCGAGGAGAGCAAACAGATCGCCAGCGGGGAGCGTCTCCAGGTCCTGCACGGCGTCGACAATGTCGTCCCGCAGGGCCGCGTCGGTGTAGGGCTCCGCAAGACGGGTGAATTTCTCCGAGACGGTGTCCCAGGTCATCGGCTTCGTGTGGAAGCCCTCGTAGTCCTCCTTGTGGATCTCGTAGACCTCCCCGTCCGCGTGGATGCGGAGGTCGCACACCATATGGCCGGGGAAGCGGTCGCTGTACTCCGGATTCTCGGTGACCTGGATTTTCCGGAGAAGCGACTGCACGTCGTCGGCCTCGATGCGATCCTGTGCGTACTGCGCCGGGAGCACCTGATCGTCGAGGAGCGCCACGGCCGTCATGTAGTGCAGGCTGTGGTCGGCCTCCTCCTTGCGCCGCACGACGGTTTTGTCGCCCTCCTCGCCCCCGCCGATGATGTGGAAGGCCACGTCGAACGTGTCGATCTCGATCTTGTCGATCGCGGACGGGTCGAGGCCGTGGGTGCGCTTCAGCTCCAGCGCCCCTTCGAGGGTGGCCTGCGAGTGGATCTCGGCGTTGTACTTCTTGATGATCGTGTCCGTGATCCGCTCCAGGTCCTCCGCGCCCCAGTCGATCGTGAAGTCGCCCGCGATGGAGTGCTGAAAGCCCTTGTTGCCTTCGAACACCTCGGGCGGGCCGGTGATGCCGCGCATGGCGAGGAAGGCGGAGTGGGTGCCGGTGAAGCCGGTTTCGGGGTAGGCGAGGCCCTTCCAGTGCGAGATCTCGCCGGTGCGGGTGACGCGCAGGGCGTTGTGGGCCGTGCCGCTGATGGCGATGGCGTTTGCGATGCGTTCGGGGTCGAGGCCGAGCGCCTTCGCCGCCCCGGCCGCGGCGGCGTACTGGCCCTGCACCGTGTGGTCGAATCCCTTGGCGCGGACGGGGGCCTCGTCACTGAGGCGGCACTGCACCTGGTACGCCACGGCGAGGGCCGTGAGCAGGTCCTCGCCGGACCCGCCCGCGTACTCGGTCGCGGCCATCACGGAGCCGAGGTTGTCGCTCGGGTGGCCGGTTTCCCCCTCGGCGAGGTAGCTGTCGTTGTAGTCGAGGTAGCGGACGAGCGCGCTGTTGTAGAGCGCGGCACGATCGGGAGCCGTCTTCCCGCCGCCGATGAGGGTGGATTGTTCTGCGCCCCCGAAGTCGGCCAGGTGCTCGCGGAGGGCACGGATCGGCTCGCCGTTCAGGGCACCAATGGCACACCCAAGCGAGTCGAGCACGCGGACCTTGAGTTGTCGTTCGGCCGCATCGGAGAGGTCGTCGTACGCGGCGCGGTCGACGAAGTCGGAAAGGTCGTGGACAATGGGCATGGTCATTTAGGGCATTGCGGAGCGGGCGTATGCGAGAGAAGACTACGAGAGCGACTGTGTCGCACTCGCAAGAAACTGAACGGACCGTCCGCGCGAAGGATCGCAAAAAAGATAAGAAGGTCCGAATAAATAAAAAGGAGGCGGGGAGAGGGGCGGCGGTGCCGTCGGGAGGCCGTTTCGCCGAGGCCGTTTCTAAACCACTGCCCTCCATCCGACGAGCGGCGCCGACGGCCGCAGCGAAGGCTGCAACGGCGGTCCGTCCGTAGATAGACGCGTTGGGGCCGTCGATCAGGGCAGCGGTCACCGCAACGCCGAGGCCCGGCCCCGAGAGAGGTCCCAAAGTTGATCCGAATGCCGGTCACGCCCAGCGCCGGCCGCACGAGGGAGAGGGCCTGGTCGCTAGAGCCCGGACGGTTCCAGAAGAGGGACACGGTAATGGGCAGCAAGGCCCCCACGAGTCAGAGCGGGGGACGTTGGAGAAGATCGATGCGAAGGAGGGGATGCCCTGCGAATCCACTCAGCCAAGGAAGACGGCCCCCTCCCAGGTTTTGACGACCGAGGGACGATCAACCATGAAGGGACGAGAACATCTGGTTCGGCTTTGCGACGTATCCCGAGCACCAACTGTCGGGGACCCCGGGTCACCCGAGGTGACCATCCCCCCTCAATAAAAACAATCTATTTGTTTTGCTTTTTGCCAACGTATCGAGATTGTCACCCCCGTCTTGGGGCCCGTCCCAAGAAAAACCCCACCGGTCCTGACAGAGGGCCGGTGGGGGAAATTCGGGGCGTTCCCGGGGGGCGAGTGTGAAGGGGGCGCTTAGTATCCGGGACTGCTGCCTCCTCCACCGTCACCGCCGTCATCACCGGTGCCGCTGGCATTGGCGCCAATGTTGCCCTGGGAGACGACATCGCCGAGGTTGCTCGCGCTCTCGTGTACGTTGACGTAGCCGTCGAAGCTCGTGAGATCGTCGTAGGACTGGTTCACGAGCTTGCTGCTTCGGGCCGCCGGGTCTGTTCCGTCCACGGGGTTGAGGTAGAACGCAATCTGTCCGCCCTCCGACGCGGTATTGTTGTGGATGTGCGCCGGGTGGGACACATTTGCGCCCGTTGCGCCGCCGGTGTCAAGCTCCAGCGTAACGAGGGTCATGCTGCTAGTTAACTCGTTGAACGTGACCTGTCCCGGAATGCCGTTCGGTGCCACGCTTCCGCCATTTGAGTTTGTTGAGAGCGAGTATGTCTTCGACTGCGGGTTGTCGGCGACGTTGAGGCCTTCTCCGGGCTGGCCCTCGGCGTTGGTGCCGATGTTGCCCTGGGCGACGACGTTCGACAGGCTGTCGACACTCTCGTGGATGTTGATGTACCCGTTAAAGCTCGACAGTTCGTCGAACGGGCGGTTTACGACACGTGCGCTCGTCCCTCCGCCCCCCGTCCCGTCGATCGGACTCAGGTAAACCGAAATGTCCCCACCCTCCGACGCGGTATTGTTATGGATGTGGGCCGGGTGCGAGACACTTGTGTTGGTGGCGCCGCCGTCCAGCTCCAAGGTAACGAGCGTCTGGTTGTCACCCAGTTCCCAAAAAGTGGCGGTGG
This sequence comes from Salinivenus lutea, assembly GCA_002894685.1. GTDB lineage: Bacteria > Bacteroidota > Rhodothermia > Rhodothermales > Salinibacteraceae > Salinibacter > Salinibacter luteus. The sequence goes on along the minus strand of NCRC01000060.1, from coordinate 1,175 downwards.
CGTCCACCCCGCTCGGCAATGCACCGTCATTGGATTGAGCACTCAGGTCATAGCTGATGCGGCGCAGGGTCTCATTTTCATTTGTACTCGTTCCGCCGCTGTCACATCCCGTCCAGGCCAGTACGCCGAGTAGAAGAGCCCCTACCGAGAGGAGACGTCCGAGAGAAAAATTGTTCGCATTCATAAGAGGAGGAAAGCGTGTGAGGAGGCAGGGAGGATGCAGGAAAACAACAACACGTATTTGTTTTTTCGGTCAACTAGTGCACCGACAGCCGACGATCGTGATCGGGAGGGAAGGTGAAAAGGGGGTTACAGTCCTCTCGAAGCGGAGGGGGACGGAGGACCGATGGGGCCTGGGTCATCTGCGATCAGTTGGTGGGCCTGCGTCCATGTGGCCACTGCGTAGAGCGCCCCGACGGCATGCCAGTCCAGAATGCGAAGCCCCGAAGCTGCCGTGGCCGCTGGCATGCGCACCGGCCCCATCTGCACGGGCGAGGGGCCGAAGATCAGGAAGAGCGGGTAGCACAAGAACGCCGCCGCAAGCGTTGTCCCCACGATGCGTTAAAGGGCCGGGGGCGGGCCGACCGGGAGGGTCACGGGTCGCGGGCGGGAGTCGCATCATCGTGCACAGGGGACTCGGGCGGGCCCTCTGTGTCGCAGTCTCCGCACTCGATGCGTCGGCCGAGAAATCGCTCCCGTCCCTCCGTCGTTGTCACCCAGGGACGGTTCATCCAGGGCGGATTGTGGCGCACGTGTCGCTGGTGCCCACAGGCCAGGTGCGCGACCCAGTCGCCCGCTTCGTCCTGGTGATAGCCCGTGATCGTACGTTTCATCCTCGTGTGCGGGGCGCCGGTCCGGGGAGCGTATGCAGGTCGTGATCCCCCCTGCCGAGCATCGGTGTCCCCTTGGTCGTTCCGTTCAGAAAGAACGCATCGTCGCAGGGAGTGCCTCACGACAGTTCCTCCCCCATTCCCCCGAAGCAACGTGCACAGTAGGAGACCATGGGACGCCCGTGCTGTGTAAAGCGGATCTGCGTGATGGACGCACTGGAGACTCGACGCGTCCCGTTCCGGGGCGCTACACGTCCCAGGTGAGGATGTCCTGTTCGGACTTGTCGGCGTCTTCCCACTCCTCGGCGTCGTCGAGGGGGCCGGTTTTTTCGGTGATGTTGTAGC
>NCRC01000059.1 GCA_002894685.1 Salinivenus lutea | reverse complement strand
CCCGCCACCAGGACCCCCAGCAGTACGAGCGCCAGGGCCCCCACCAGCGTGGCCGTCTTGCCCAGCACGTACGCGGCCCGCGGCACGGGCTGGCTCCACAGAAAGGCGCGCTCGTCGTGCTCCTCGTGGGCCGCGCTCACGCCAATGAGGAGGCCGAAGAGGGGCACCACGTAGAGCAGCAGGAGCAGCAGCCCAAATGGCACGGCCTCGGGCCGGCTGCTGAGTGCCGCCACGGCAATGCTCCCCGCCCACACCAGCCCCGCAAAAATCTGGACAAACCGGTTGTGGAACGTCGTCGTGACCTCCCGGCGCACGATGGCCGTGTAGACCGACGCGGGCAATGTGAAGAGCGACATCGATGGCGGGTGCGAATTGGGGAGAGGAAACGCGCGGGACGATCCGTCGGCTACGACACCTGCGGCCGGGCCGACGGAGACTCGGACGGGGCCGCCTCGGCCGTCTGGATCGTTCCGTCGGCGCAGCGCAGGACGCGGTCCGTCAGGGGCCGCCACACGTCAAGCAGGTGCGTGGCCAGGAGAACGGTGGCCCCGGCCGCCACGTGCGCTTCCAGGCGGTCCATGAGGAACGTGCGCCATTCGGGGTCGAGGCTGAGGGCCGGTTCGTCGAGCAGGAGGACGGGGGCCTCGGCGAGCTCCAGGAGCGCCAGCCCCAGCCGCTGCCGCATGCCGCCGGACAGGGTGCGGCACGGCTTGTCGGCGGCGTCGGCAAGGGCCACCCGCGCCAGAAGGATATCGATGCGATCGGGGGGTGCGTCGCCCGCCCCAGCGCCCCCTTCCTCGCTTCGCCCGGGGCGGAGCCCAGCGTAGAAGCGAAGCACCTGCCGGGGCGTGAGCGCCTCGTGGAACCGGACGTCCTGCGGCAGAAACGCGAGGCGTGCCTGCGCGGCCGTCCGGTCGGTGGTCACGTCCACCCCGTCGACGCGGGCGGTGCCTGCATCCGGGGCCGTGAGCCCCGCCAGCACGTGAAGCGTCGTCGTTTTGCCCGAGCCGTTGGGGCCCACCAGGGCCGTCACCGTGCCCGGCTCGGCCGCAAACGATGCCCCGCGAAGCACCGGCGTCTCGCCAAATGTTTTCCACAGGTCCGATACGTCAATCATGCGAATCGCCTCCGCAGCCCGATCCAACCGGCTGCCAGTAGTGCAAGGCCCAGTGCGAGGGAGGGCACGACGCCCCGCCCGGCGGTCCCCTCCAGGGCCACGGGCGGACGCAGGAGCGGCGCCGGGTCGGTAATGGAGGGCACGCCGGTGCCCGCCACGCGTCCCAGCGCCTCGGACAGCAGAGCCAGCCCGGGACTGCCCGCCAGCAGGTCGACGTACGGGAACGCGCTTCGGCGTCCGCCAAAGAGGTCCACCGTGTGGTGCGGCAGTTCGCTCACCCCGTCGACGTTCACGTCGAGCAGCCCCCGAGGGCCCCAGTAGTTGCCACGCCCGTCCACCTGCCACTCGTTGGTTTCACTGGTGCCATCCACCGTGGCCGTGTTCAGGTTGCCCTGAAAGACATTTTCCCAAAATTGGTTGTCCGTAGAGCTCCCCGAAAAGCGAAGCCCACGGTAGTTCGACGCCACGACGTTTCGCTCAAACGCACTTCGCGTGCTGTTTTCGACGTAGACGCCGGTGCCGTTTTGGGTCATCTGGTTGTCCACAAAGCGACTGTTATCCATGGACTGGAGCAACAGGCCGTAGCCGCGCTGGGTGCGGTTGCTGTGAAAGACGTTGTGCCGTGCCACGAGGCCGGTCGAATACATCAGGGCCGAGCCCGAGGCATTGTCGGTAAAGCGGTTGTGTTCGAATACGTTGTCGTCCGAGTACATGTAGTGCAGCCCGTAGCGCACGTCGTGGATCGTGTTGTGGGCCGCGTAGGCGTGGTTGGAATGCGAGAAATAGATCCCGTCCCGCGTGTGGTGCACGGTGTTGTGCGTGATTGTGCTGTGGAGGGCGTTCCACAAGTGGACGCCGTTGCCTCGCTGGGGGACCGGGAGGGTCACCTCGCAGTCCCCGCCCGCCGGCGGCACCGTGCAGTCGTGGCGCCGGGCCTCCTCGGGAGAAAGGCGGGGGGACACCGTCGGCGGCCCCTCAATGCGGTTCCCGGCAATTACGACCCGGGGTTTCCCCTTTACGTAGATCCCGTGCAGCACGTCGGACAGATGATTGTCGCGGAGCGTCACGCGGGCGGCCTGGACCATCACGCCGGCATGGTCCTGGTTCAGGCTTTTGCCGGAGTCGGTGATGCGGAAGCCGGCAATCGTCACGTCGGGCGCAGTCACGGTCACGACGTGCGTCTGATCGTCGCCCCGCAGGTGCGGGTGGTTCTCCCCCACCAGCACCAGCGACGTGTCCACGACGAACGGGCCGTCGTGCACGCCCCCGTCTACCACGATGGTGTCGCCGGGCGCGGCGGCGTCGAGGCGGGCCTGAAGCGACGGCTGAGCGGAAGTACTGCCGGGACTTCCCCCAAGCAGGAGCACCAATGTGAATGCCCAGAAGGATCTCATCTCGTTTTGCGTTGGAACGCTGAACGTTGGAGCGTTGAACGTTCAACGATTCTGATGGGACGGCTCAGGCCACGGCCCCTTCAGACTCGGGTTCTTCCGTCTCCGCCACGTCCGCGTCCGATCGTACCCCCATCCAGATGGCCCCGCCGAGACACACCACCGCCCCCAGCAAAAGGGCCGACCCTTCACGCGGAAAGCTGTACTGCGTGAAGTTTGCGATCTGCTTCCACCCAATGAGGATGGGCGTGAAGGGGTCGATGTCCATGGGCGCCCGGGGGTCCAGGTTGTGGGCGTAGGTGTAGAGCTGGTAGTAGAACCGCCACATCGAGAACATCCCGAAGTAGATAAACAACACGAGGGTGTCCACCACGGACTTCACCGTCCCGAAAAAGGCGGCGCGTAGGGCCAGCAGGGCAAACCCTCCCAGGAGGAACGGAATGAACGTCATCTCCGCAAAGTCCTCCTCCTCAATCGGCGCCATGCCGATGTAGTGGTTCAGGTTGTTAATCTCCTTGAGGTCCTGTCCCTCATTTCCGGCCTCCAGCTTGTAGCTGTGAATGTAGAGGTCGAGCCCCTCCTGGTACTGCGGAGCGACTAGGTGAATCTGCCAGAGCGGCAAAAAGATGGCCCCAATCAGCAGCACGGCCGCGACCACGAGCAACAATCGCCCACGCCCCGGCACGCGCCGGTCCAGCAGCTCCGGAATGCGGTCAATGATCTTGAGCATAGTGCTTTAGCCTGTGAATGGAGAAATGGGTGGACGGGCGGACGGGGAGGGAACCGCCCCCTCCCTCCGTCCACGCGTCCCTCCGAACCCACTTATTGCGGAATGACTTCCAGGTAGCCCTGCATCTCCTGGTGGAGAGCCGAGCAGAAGTTGGTGCAATAGAACGGGTAGACGCCCGCCTTGTCGGCGGTGAACTGAAACGTTTTCGTCTCCCCGGGGGATACCACACCGTTCAGGTTGTGCTCGGAGATCCCGAAGCCGTGGATCATGTCCGACACCTGCTCGACGTTCGTCAGGTGAATGGTGACCTCGTCGCCCTCCTGCACTTCGATCTTATCCGGAAAGTACTGGCTGCGCTGCGAGATCATGTGGACCTCGACCTCGTCGCCGCTGCGCGTGACGCCGGTGTTGTCCTGCTCCCAGGTGGCGTCCGGGTGGTCGTTTTCGTCCTGCTTGTAGACCTCAATCGGATCGATGATGTCCGCCGGAACGGCCTGCGCAAAGTGCGGCTCGGGCCGGGTGTAATCCTCCGCAATCATCTCCATTTCCTCGCCGGAGATGTCGATGAGCTGGCTGGTTTCCGGCATCTCGGGGCCGACCGACAGGCCGCGGTCCTTCTTCAGCTTGTTCATCGCCACCAGCCAGTCGCCGTACGGCTCCTGGGAGTCGCTGCCCGGAATGACGAGGTGGCCGATGTTGTAGTGGACGTTGATCTTGTCCGTGACCGCCTGGCTCATGTCTTCCTTCGTGGACTCCTCCCAGGGCGGCAGCTCCCACTTGGCCACGGCCGACTCGATGAAGAGGGACGTGTAGGCGTTGCCCTCGCCGTCGAACTGCGTGTGGAGCGGGCCCTGCCCCACCGGCACCTCTCCCTCCACGATGCTGTCGTAGTTGAGAACGGGCACGCCGCGGAATTCGCCCTGAAAGTCCTCGTTTTCGATGGCCGTCTTCACCTGCTCAAAGTCGAACACGGTGGTGGTCGGCTGCAGCTTGCCGGAGGCTGCGATCCAGCGGCCCGACGGGTCGGTGTCGATGCCGTGGGGGGACTTGCTGACCGGCACGAAGTACATTACGCCCTCGTGGTTGGCCGGGTCGATGAGGGGGACGCCGTTGCGGGTGTTGATGTCGTTGTTCTCGACGACCTCCTCGGCGCGCTCCCAGTTGACGAACGCGGCAAAGTCGCGGTCGCGCTGGCTGGCATTGATCTCCAGAGAGTCGTACGCCATTTCCGTATTGTAGGAGGTCCAGAACGCCCATCCGTCGCTCGGGCCCTTGCCGGTCGAGCCGAGGTCCCAGTTGAACGGCGGCGTTTTGACCTGCCAGCCGACGGACATCTCACCGGACTCCTGGTCCACATCTACACCGCTGACGATGCCGTTGAAGTTTTCCTCGTAGGTCTCCACGGGGGCGTGGCTGCCCTTCGGAAGCGGCACGGAGAAGCGGGTGGCCACGAGCAGGTACTCGGTGTTGGGCGTCACGAACGAGGAGCCGTGGTTGCCCATCGAGTTGGGAATAGGCCCCAAAATCTGCTTCGTTTTGAAGTCCCGCAGGCTAATGCGAGCGACCCGGTTGTTGGCGTTGTCGTTCACGAAGAGCCAGCGGCCGTCGTAGACGCCGTCCGTCTTGGAGAGGCCGGGGTGGTGAACGTCGCCCCAGTTGTACTCGCCCATCATTTCTTTCGTCTTCTCGTCGTAGCCGTAGCCGTGACCAGGCGAGGGCGTGAAGACCGGAATTTCCTGAATCTCACGCAGGGAGGGCAGGCCGCCCACGAATACTTGGCCGGAGTGGCCGCCGGAGTAGAACAGGTAGTAATCGTCCTTTTCGCCGGGCGGGACATAAGAGGCGGGCGCGCCGTCGTTCGAGTCCGACGAGGACGACCCGCCGCAGCCCACGAGGCCCAGCGCCAGGACGGCAATAAGGAGAGTGGGGATACGTCTCATGGCGAAACGGGGGTTGGGTGAATGCATGGTGAGAGTAGGAAAGACGCTCACTCCGGCCTCATCACATCTTTGCCGGAACGAGCCCCACGACAGGGCCAGGCGGGGAATGCAGCGGTTAGCTTCGCACCTTCATTGTGCCCTGCATGGTGGCCCAGTGGCCGGGATAGGTGCAGACGTACCCGTAATCGCCCGTCTCTTCCGGCACCGTAAACGTCACCTCAACGGTTTCTCCCGGTTGAGCGACCGGAGTATGGGCGATAATGGCGTCGTCCTCCGGGATATAGTCGTTTGTGGAGCCCGCCCGTGTGCCGGCCTCCCCAACGCGCCGAAAGATCTCGTCGTCGGTCGAGTTGATAAACACCACGTTGTGCACCATCGACGGCGACGTGGCGACGTTCTCAAAGACGATTCGCACCGTCTCGCCGGGCGACACGGTAAACTCCGTCTGCTTGTACTTCATCTCGTTGCCCCGGGGCTGGATCGTCACGGTCTGGTCCACCTCATCGGAGCTGGCCGTTTGCTCGGTCGTCTCGTTGGTGGACGACTCTGATGTGGAGGTGTCCGACGAGTCGGAGCCGCCACAGGCGACCAGGCTCAGGGCCAAAAACAGCACGAAGGGAAGGGAGCGCATGGCAGTTGCGAGAGATGGTTGGGGATCGAATGCACCGGCCAATCTACATGCGCCCCCTCAGGCGATCTTTGATCTACGTCAAACGTCCCGCCTTTCACACCTGCTTCACTTGTAGAAATGGAAAACGTCCCCTGTTGCTTTTGGAACCCTTCGGCGCCCTTCCCGCTCCACGCCCACGTCCCACAAGGCTATACGCCGCACGACGTGCCGGCTACGCGCTGTGTTACATTTCCGTAACACACTCCGTGGAAACGCCGCGGAAAGACATGCCCACCTCCGCGTACACAGAAACGATGAAGACCCCTGCGTCCCTTCGCTCCGTGCCCTCGAGCCATGAGCCGTCGATTTGTCCTTGTCCTGTGCCTCTCCGCCGGCCTGGTCGCGTGCGGTCCCTCGGGAGCCGCCCGCGACGCCGACTCCAGCGAGGCCGTGTCCGGGGACCGAATCGTCGTGGAGGCCCTGTCGATGCCGGTCAGCGGGTTGAGCACCTACGAGGTTGTGAGCCAGTACCGCCCGACGTGGCTCCGCAAACGCGGCACGCACAGCATCAACAATCCGTCGGAAATCAAAGTGTACCTCGACGGCGGCGGCTCGCCGTACGGCACGGTAGAGTCGCTTCGAAATATTCCGGCGACCGATGTGGCCTCCGTCCAGCACTTCGACGCCACGGCCGCCCAGTTTCGATTCGGCCTCGGCAATGTGGCGGGGGCTCTGCTCGTCACCACACGGAACGGCTCATGACCGCTGGGCCCCGGACCCAGCTGGGGCGCCTCTCCCAATACCGAATCCCGACCGGACCACGACGCCCCCCGCGGAACTACGCGACGGCCGGCTCCGGAAACGAACGCGCGGCCAGCACGGGCCCGTAGGCCCCACGCATCACGGCCTCGGTGACACTGCCCAGCATCGTCCGCCGCACCCCGGACAGCCCTCGCGTGCCCATCACGGTGAGCGTGTCGCCCTCGGCGGCCGTCTGCACTACCGCTTCCTCGGGCTCGCCCCGGTGGACGACGTAGGACACCCCCGCCACCTCGTCTGCGATCGACTCGCCCCAGGACCGGAGCTCCCGCTCCGCCCGCTCTTTCATCTCGCGGCTCTTCATCTTGGGCGACTGCGTCTCGTAGATTGCCGGAAGCGTTGGCGTCTCCACCGCGTGGACGAGCCGGAGGGGCACGTCGTAGAGGGGCGCAAGCCGGGCCGCGTAGCGGAGGGCGCTCCGCGACAGATCTGAAAAGTCGATGGGCACAGCAATGCGCTCGATCGGAGCCGTGGCGGAGGCCGCCGGCCCCTCCTCGCGCACCCGTGCCGTAAAGACCGGGCACGGCGCCGTCCGGAGCACCTCCTCCGCCACACTCCCGTAGATGGCTCGCTGCACGCCGCGACGGCCGTGGGTTCCCATCACAATCAGGTCCACCGCCTCCTTCTCGGCCACCTGGAGGAGGGCCGGGGCCACGGCTTCATTCCGACTGGCGTGGTAGACCAGACGGTCGTCGCCCGGATCCAGGTCGTAGGGAGCCAACGACTCCCGACAGCGCTCCTCAAACCGTTCCTGCAACTTGTAGCTCGGCAGGGGCGACCGCCTCCCCTCGTCCAACACGCTCTCCGGCGTCTCTTCCACATAGGCCAGATGCAGCGTCGCCTCCGTGCGCTGCACCAGGTCCACGGCGTAGGCCAGCGCCCGTTCAGAGGACGGGGAGAAGTCGTGGGCAAAGAGAAGGGTCTGAATCATGGGACAGGGAAAACTGAGAAATGATGGCGACGCGAAGGGAAGGGTCCAACCTCTTCCTCCTCTAGTAGGGTTCCCATCGTACGCGGGAGCGGCCGAGAGCCCGAGGGGCTTACGATGAGTGTGCCTTGCCCGCGAGCGCCCCAAGCCCCCCACCGGCAACGGCCACGGCCCAAAGGAGCACCCCCAGCGTGGCCCGGCCCGAAAGGTGTGCCGCGAGGCCAGTCGCCCCCACCAGAGCAGCGGTCCCCACGGCCCCTGCC
>NCRC01000058.1 GCA_002894685.1 Salinivenus lutea | reverse complement strand
GGGCCAGGGCACCGGTTCCAGCAAGCAACAGGCCGAGCAAGGGGCCTCCCGGGCGGCCCCTTGCTCGGCCTGTTGCTTGCTGGAACCGGTGCCCTGGCCCAGCGCCACGCCGTCCACCACGGCCTCAACGGTAAAGGTTTTGTCGTGGCTCGGCCCCACCTCGTTCACCACCCGGTACGTGGGCTGGGGGCGCCCCTGGGCCTGCATGTGTTCGAGAAGCTGGCTCTTGTAGTTGGTGTCCCGGGACAGCATCTCCTCCAGGTCGAACGGGGCGAGGGCGTGGGCCTGGACAAACTCGCAGGCCGCCGCGTGGCCGCGGTCGAGATACACGGCGCCCACGAGCGCCTCAAAGGCGTCGGCCAGGATGGTGGGGTTGTCGCGCCCGCCGTCCGCCGCGGCGTTGTCGGTCATGAGCAAATGCGTGCCCAGGTCCATGCGGCGGGCGTAGCGGGCCAGGGGGGCTTCGCTCACCAGTTGCGCCCGCATGCGGCTGAGGTCCCCCTCGTCCCGGTCCGGGTAGCGCTCGTACAGCATTTCGCCCACCACCAGATCGAGGAGGGCGTCGCCCAGAAACTCAAGCCGTTCGTTCGATTGCAGGTCCTGACGTGGATAGCGCCGTAGGAGCGACCGGTGCGTGAGCGCCCGTCGGTAGAGGGACAGATCGTTCACCGGCGGGCCCACCAGCTGCTCGATGGTGGCGCGCGACACGTTGAGGTCGGGAGGGGAAGGCATGGCGGGGGAGCGATTCATCAAAACGCCGCGACGTGTACGAGTGTCCGGGGCATGGGATTCCGGGGCGTCTGTCTCGGATCACCCCTCCGTGGCCGGTCGTGGAAAAGAACCACATCTCTTTCGCATCCGCACGGTGTCCGCCATGGCCTTTGTCTCGAACAATCCCGCGACCGGAAACGAACTGGAGCGCTACGAGGTGCACTCGCCGGAGGCCGTCGAGGCGCGGCTCGACCGGGCGGAGGCGGCCGCTGGGGCGCAGCGACACCGGGCCATCGAGCAGCGCGCGCGGCGGCTCCGGCGGGCGGCCGACCTCTTGGAGGACCGGGCCCGCGAGTACGGCCGCCTGATGACGAGGGAGATGGGCAAGCCGGTGGCGCAGGCGGAAGGGGAGGCCGAAAAGTGCGCCTGGGTGTGCCGCTACTACGCCGACCACACGGCCGACTTTTTGGTCGATGAGCCCGTGGAGACCGGCGCGCGGAAGAGCGTCGTGGCGTACGAGCCGCTGGGGCCCGTGCTCGCCATTATGCCGTGGAACTACCCGTTCTGGCAGGTTTTCCGGTTCGGGGCCCCGGCGCTGGCGGCGGGCAACAGCATCTTGCTGAAGCATGCCCCCAATGTGACCGGGTGCGCCCACGCCATCGCCGACCTGCTGGCCGAGGCCGGATTTACCGACCACGAGCTGCAGGTGCTTCGCATCGAAGAGGACACGGTGGCGGACGTGCTGGCGGACCGGCGGGTGCGCGCCGCCACCCTCACCGGCAGCGTGGGGGCCGGGAAGGCCGTGGCCCAGCAGGCCGCCGCCCACGTGAAGCCCACCGTCCTGGAGCTCGGGGGCTCCGATCCGTTCATCGTGTGCGACGACGCCGACCTCGACCGCGCGGCGTCGGTCGGGTGCACGGCGCGCATGCAGAACAACGGCCAGAGCTGCATCGCCGCCAAGCGCTTTATCGTGGAGCGGGCGGTTGCGGAGTCGTTTACCGATCGCCTGATCGAGGCGGTGGAGGGACTCACCGTTGGCGATCCGATGGACGACCACACCGACATTGGCCCGATGGCGCGGCCCGACCTGCGCGACACGGTGCACGACCAGGTGGAACGGGCCATCGGCGAGGGGGCCGTGGCGGCCGTGGGGGGACACACGCTGGAGCGCGACGGCGTCTACTACGCGCCGACGGTGCTCACGAACGTGGAGCCGGGAACCGTGGCGTTCGAGGAGGAAATCTTTGGCCCGGTGGCATCGGTTGTTGTGGCCGAGGATGCGGAGCACGCCGTCGCCCTCGCCAACGACACGCGGTTCGGGCTCGGGGGCAGCGTGTTTACCGAGAATCGCGAAAAGGGCGAGCGCATGGCCCGCGCGCTGGAGGTGGGCTGTGCGTTCGTGAACGAGATGACAAAGAGCGACCCACGGGTGCCCTTTGGCGGCATCAAGGACAGCGGGTACGGCCGGGAGCTCTCCCACCACGGCCTCCGCGAGTTCGTCAACGCCAAGACGATCTGGGTGGAGTAGGGGAGGCTACCCGGCCGGCTGCAGGGCGTCCAGGGACACCGTGCGGTCGAGGAGGGCCTCGTTCTCTTCGCCCCGGATCTCCATCCGGATCGTGGTCGGATCGGCGTCCCAGTCGATGGTGAGCAGGCCGTAGTGGAGGGCAGTAATCATGGAGCCGACGCGGTGCCGGTTCGCTTCCTTGCCTGGGGAGGCGTAATGCGTGAGGCCACTCGACGTGAGGTCGTAGAGCGGGTAGTCGATCGCGTCGTCGTGGCGGGAGAGCTCCGCAATGTGGCGGTCGCCGCTCAGGAGGAGCACGCCGGGGGCGTCGGACCGGTCAATCAGGTCGTAGAGGCGCTGGTGGGCCTCAGGAAAGTTGGCCCATTTCTCCCAGTTGTGCTGTTCGGCCACGGCCTGGATGCTGGTTCCGAGAAGGTGGATTTGCGCGTCGCTCTGGGTCAGTTCGCGTTCGAGCCAGTTCCACTGCTCCTCCCCGAGGAGGTCGCCGGTGGGGTTGGGGAAATAGCGCTGGTCGGACAGTGGGTCGCGGGTGAGGGGATCGCGGTGGTAGCGGGTGTCGAGCAGAATCACCTTCACGCGTCGGCCCGGCGGGCCGAAGACGTGGCTGCTGTAAACGCCCGTGCGGGTGCGACGGGGGTCGTCCTCGGGCACGTCGAGAAAGTCGAGCAGGAGCTGCTGGCTGCTGTCGCGCTTGGGGTAGGTGCGCCCGGCGTCGTTGGCGCCGTAGTCGTGATCGTCCCAGGTGCCGATGACGCGGGTTTGTTGCCGCAGCGTACGGTAGCCCGGCTGTTGCTTCTGCACCGCGTACATGGAGTCCATGGCGGCCATGTTGTCCGTGTCGGCGTAGATGTTGTCGCCGAGCCACACCCAGAGATCAGGGGTGGCCGCCTGGATGGGCGACCAGAGCGGCTGGTCGAAGGATTGCCGGTTGCAGGACCCGAACGCGATGCGGGTGATCGTCGAGTCGGTCATGGTGTCGGGGGCGGAGGGTGGGGGCGAGGCGTCCTCGCATCCGACACCGACGAGCGAAAAGGCGAAAAAGCTGACGACGAGGGCCAGACGGAGCATTGGAGGGAGAGAAGCGAAGGAGCTGATGGAGGGTTAGTTTGCCGTTCCGGTTGCGGGGGAGGCGTCGGGGTCGAGTTCGGCGGTGTACGTGCGGCCGAACCGATCGGTGGCCTCTACGCGGATGCGGTTGGCGTCGGGATTGAAAGGGGCGTCGTACAGGTGGGCGGTGGGCTGCGGCTCGACCCAGCCGTGCTTGTCGGGGTGGTCGTCGCCCGCGTACAGGTGGCGCGTCCACGGGTCGAGCCCGACGCGCCGGGTCATTTCGCCGGTGCGCACGCCATCTTCGTACCAGACGACGGTCCACTCCTCGTCGGCGTCCCACACGTTTGCCAGGAAGCGATCGGGCATGTCGGGGGCGGCCCCGGCCGGATAGAGGCGCATCTGGTGGCTGGCGTCGCGGCCGGTGCTTTTGTACTGCCACGTCACCGACGATCCGGTCACCTCGTAGACGGCGTATCCGCTGGGGGTGCCGTCGTAGCAGATGGGCCCGGTCCACCACGCCCCGCAGGCCGTGCCCACCACGTGCTCGTGCGGCCCGGCCGCGTTGCGGTGCTCGTTCTCGTGGACGTGGCCGCTCACGATGTGGGCGTCGAACGGCTCCAGAAGGGCATAGAGCGCTTGTCGGTTGATAATCATGCCGCTTGGTTCGGGGGCCTCCTCGCCCCGTCGGTCGTACAGCGTGCTGAGGGGCGGAATGTGCGTGAAGACGATGAGGGGGCGCCCCTCCTCGACGAGGGCGAGATCCTGCTCCAGCCAGGCAAGTTGCGTGGCGTCGAGGTGGCCGAGGTAGTCGTCCGTCTCGCGCCCGAAGCCGTCGCTGCCGGGCCAGTAGACATCGTCGAGCACGACGTAGTGGACGGCCCCGCGGTCGAACGAGTAGTACTCCGGGCCAAAGTGCTGCCGGTAGGTGGCGGTGGAGCCGGGGTCCGCGGAGGCCGAAAAGTTGAGGTCGTGGTTGCCGACCACCTGGACGAAGGGGAGCCCCGTCGCCTGTACGGCGGTCTCGTAGCCGGAAAAAAGCGAAAGGTCGTCGAACACGAGGTCGCCGCCGCCCACGCCGAACGCGGGGCCGTCGAGCGCCCGCATCGTGTCCCGAATGTCCGGGGCTGTCTCGGTGCGGAAGCGGTCCATCTCGGCCTTGGTCTGGGCCTGGGGGTCGGCCACAAAGGCGAAGGCGTGCCGGGAATCGTCCTGCGCCAGGGGCTGGAGACGAAACGAGGCCGTGGTCGATCCCCCCGTCGAGTCGATGGGTTGGTAGAGCTGAGCGGTGCCCCTCTCGGTGGTGGGCACCTGATAGCCGGCGGGCACCGACAGGTAGACGAACGGGCGGTGCGGGGACGCGGCGAGTTGGTACCCGCCGTCCGCATCCGTCTGTGTGATCGTGACCCCATCGGTGACGGGCACCCCTTCGAGTCCGCCGTCCGGCCCCGTCACGCGGCCGGTGACCTCGACGTAGGAACCAGGGCGGGGGGCGGCGGGCTCCGCGGCGGCCGTCCCGGGCAGGCCGAGGGCGGCGCCGGCGGCACTGAGGCGTTTCAGAAACGAGCGACGACTGGACGACATGGTGTGGGGCCCGTGTGTAGAGGCAACGAGTCAAAAGATGGACGGGGGGCCGGAGAAAATCATTATCCCTACGTTATCGTTTCTCGCGCCGCCTGTGAATCGCCCCTGCGTCGGAGCGACTCAGTCGCGCTGAAACGGGACGAAGCGGACGGGCATCAGGCGCTCGCGGGTGATTGAGCCATCGGCGGCCTTCGTGAGGCGGGTGAGCTGCTGCACCTCCCGGACGGGGCCGACGGGCAGGACCATGCGGCCGCCGGGCGCGAGCTGGTCGAGGAGGGGCGGCGGGACCTGCTGGGGGGCGGCGGTGACGACGATGGCGTCGAACGGGGCGCGCTCGGGCCAGCCGGCGTAGCCGTCGCCCTCCCGCACCGTCACGTTGTCGTAGCCCAGCCGGTTGAGGCGGGTGCGGGCCGTGCGGGCGAGGGCGGGGACAATCTCGATGGTGTACACCGAGTCGACGATCTCGGCCAGGACGGCCGCCTGGTAGCCGCTTCCCGTGCCGACCTCCAGTACGCGGTCGGTAGCGTCCGGCTGTACGGCCTCCGTCATGAACGCCACGATGTACGGCTGCGAGATGGTCTGCTCGTGGCCGATGGGGAGCGGCCGGTCGGTGTACGCCCAGTCGGCCAGGCGGTCGGGCACGAACCGGTGGCGGGGCACCGCGCGCAGGGCCTCCAGCACCGCCTCGTCCGTAATTCCGCGATCCGCAATCTGCGTGCGCACCATCTCGTGCCGGGCCTGCTCGTGCGCATCCGAGGTGTCCGGCTGGGCCGGACACGGGCCCGCCAGAAGCAACGTCCCCAGCACAAGGAGAAGGGCCAGGCGGAAGGTCATGTCGAAGAGGGTGAATGAGAGATGAAGGGGCAGGAGACAGGTACACGTGGCGAGGCACAATGATGCACGCCCCGCGGTCTCGGAACGCCGCTGTTGGGATCGGTGTGTGAGGACACGGAACCGCGGGCACAGCGTCCACCCATTCAGTTTCCTCTCTTTCTGCCCACTTGGAATGAGCGAGGAGTTTTTAGGACAGGACGTTCGGTACGTGAAGGGCGTCGGCGAGAAGCGCGCCGACGTATGGGCCGATGCGCACGGGGTGCGCACGGTGCGCGACCTGTTCCACTTTTATCCCCGCCGCTACCTCGACCGCTCCACCGTGACGCCGGTGCGTCGCCTGCAGGAGGCCCCCGAGCCCGTCACCGTCGTGGGCACCGTGACGTCCGTGACCGTGGTGCCGGGCAACAACCAGAAGCGCCTCGAAGTCGTCCTGGAAGGGGAGCAGGGGGGGCAAATGAAGGGCACGTGGTTTCAGGGCGTCTGGTGGGTGCGCAAGGCGTTTGCGGAGGGCGACCGCGTGGCCTTCCACGGGAAGGTGGAGAAGTACGGGCGGTGGTACTCGATGACGCATCCGGACTTCGACCGCCTGAACGACGAGGGGCCGCTGCTCGATACGGGGCGCATCGTGCCGCTCTACCCCGGAGGAGAGGCAATGAGCAACGTGGGCCTCACGAGTCGCGCGGTGCGCCGCATCTTGTACAACCTGTTCAAAGAGCACGGCCTGAAGCTCCAGGAGCCGCTGCCGGAGCGGATGGTGGAGGCGTACGACCTGATGGAGGGCCGCGTGGCGCTGCGGGCCATTCACTTCCCGAAGAGTCAGCGGGAGCTGGCGCGGGCCCAACGGCGCCTCAAGTTCGAGGAGCTGTTCTACATCCAGCTGATGCTCGCCCAGATGCACGAACGGAAGGAGGAGGTGGCCGGCCCTCCGTTCGATCCGCCGGACGCGTACACCCGGGAGTTTGTGCGGGAGGTGTTGCCGTTTGAGCTCACCGGTGCACAGAAGCGCGCCCTCCGCGACGTCATCGACGACGTGCAGACGGGCACGCAGATGAATCGTCTCCTCCAGGGGGACGTGGGCAGCGGCAAGACGGTCGTCGCCGTGGCGGCCATGATGCACGCCTACGACAGCGGGTATCAGAGCGCCTTCATGGCGCCCACCGAGATCCTCGCCGAGCAGCACTACGCCAACCTGCGGGAGTATCTGGCGCCGCTGGAGTTGACGCCGCGCCTGCTCGTTGGCAGTCAGACGAAGAGCGAGCGGGAAGAGGCCCTTCGCGCCCTCCACAGCGGCGAGAGCCCCGTCGCCGTGGGCACGCACGCCCTCATCCAGGACGAGGTGGAATTCGATCAGTTGGGCCTCGCGGTCGTCGACGAGCAGCACCGCTTCGGGGTCGCGCAGCGGGCCGAGATGTTCGAAAAGGGCACCCGCCCGCACATGCTGCTCATGACGGCCACGCCCATTCCGCGCTCCCTGGCCCTCACCCTCTACGGCGACCTCGACGTGTCGAAGATCGACGAGATGCCGCCGGGCCGCAAGCCGGTCGAGACGCAGCTTCGGGCCGAGAAGCGGCGCGGCGAGGTGTACGCGTTCCTGCGTGATCGGCTGGAGCAGGGCGAGCAGGCGTTCGTGGTGTACCCGCTCGTGGAAGAGAGCGAGAAGATGGACCTGAAGGATGCGGAGAGCGGGGCGGAGGAGCTGCAGGAGAAATTCCCGGACTACGAGGTCGGCCTCGTTCACGGCCAGCTGTCCTCCGACGAGAAGGACGCCACGATGCGCCGCTTCAAGGACGGAGACATCGACATTCTCGTGGCCACGACCGTGATTGAGGTGGGGGTCGACGTGCCCAGCGCGACGGTCATGCTCGTGGAGCACGCCGAACGCTTCGGCCTCAGTCAGTTGCACCAGCTGCGCGGCCGGGTGGGGCGGAGCGATCAGCAGAGCTACTGCATCCTGATGGCCGGGTACAAGCGCAGCCAGGAGGCCAAGCAGCGCCTGGAGGCGATGGTGCGCACGAATGACGGCTTCGAGATCAGCGAGACGGACCTGCAGATTCGCGGGGCGGGCGACTTCTTCGGCACGCGCCAGAGCGGCATGCCCGACCTCAAGATTGCCGATCTCACCGAGGACGACGAGATTCTGGAGGACGCCCGCGAGGCGGCCTTTTCGATCGTGGAGCGCGACCCGCACCTCCGGGCGGATGAGCACGAGCGCCTGCGCCGCCGCTACAAGGCCCTGTACGCCGACGAGGGGCTCGGCTTTGCGCGGGTAGGGTAGGAAAGGTTGGAACGTTGAACGTTTTCCTCCCGGGTGTGGCGGTACAGACGCGGCGCCTGTCCGCAAACCTGAGGCCCGGAGCAACGTTCAACCCTCCAACGTTCAACCCTCCAACGTTCAACCCTCCAACGTTCAACCCTCCAACGTTCAACCCTCCAACGTTCAACCCTCCAACGTTCAACGCGAATCCCTCTCAGGATTGACCGCGCCGTCGACGTCCCCCAATCGCCCAACGTCTTCCGGGCGCGTGCGCGGGAGAACCGCTACTCGTACCCGGTTGCTGCCGGCACGTCGATGGTGTTGCCGAAGAAGAGGGCGTTCAGGAAGAGCCGGTTGGTGCCGTACCACATCCCGCGGAAGTTGGGGTTGTCGACGAACAGGACGACGCGCCCGCCGCCCACGTCGTCCACCGCCAGGGAGGCCGAGCCGCGAATCCGGTCCAGGTTCTCGTCCGACACGTAGCCGCTCAGGAGCGGGTCGTCCGTGTAGCGGGCGACTGTACTGTACGGGTTGTTCGTAGGCGGAAGGAAGATGCGGTGGTCACGGTAGACCGGGAACTCACGCTGCGTGAGGCCGAAGGCCAGCGGATGCGTCCGGTCAAGGTCAACCTCGTAAATCGACCCCCCGATGCGCTGCGCCCCTTCGATCTCCTCCGCGTCCGCAAAGTCGTGGCGCTCCACCGGGCCGGGGGCCGTCGTATCGGAGGCCGCGTCGGTCGCGGTGAGGGCCGAGTCGTTCACCAGGCCGGCGTCGACCGCCCATTCAGTGGCGCCGCGGATGGTGATGAGGGTGCCGCCCCGCTCCACCCAGCGCTTGAGGTCGGCAATGTCGCTCTCGTCGAGGAAGTCGTAGTCGCCGGAGACGAGCACCATCGTGTTGTAGTCCGGCAGGGGGACGCGGTCGAAGTCCGAGCGGTCGACCTTCGGGATCGGCATGTCCACCCGCGTGTCGAGCAGGTGCCACACCTGCCCGGCCTCGTAGGCGGACGTGCCCTCGCCCACGAGCATGAGGGGCTTCGGCGCGTCGAGCGCCTCAAAGGTGCCGCTCCCCAGGTCACTCCCGTCACGGCTTAGGCTCGTGGGGGCGGCCTGGATGTTGACCTCCGCCTCCCGCTCGGCGTGCTCCATGAGGCGATGCAGGCTGTCGGGGGCAATGTCCTGCGGCTGCACCGGCACCTGAATCGTGCCCCGCGGATAGGAGCGCGTCCCGCCGTGGGTCGCAATCTCGAAAGGCTCGTAGGCGGTCTTTGTAGTGACGTCGTGCTCGTGAAGCACCTGGAGCGCCTCGGCCGCCCGGTAGTCGCCCCAGTCGATCAGGTAGGCGACGGCGGAGTTGCGCACCGTGCCGATTCCGCTGCGCTCCGGCACCGAGGAGACGGGTTCGCCTCGGGGGGGCGATCCCTCCTGCACGGCCGTGTGGGGCAGGCCGTAGGAGAGGGCGGCCGACCAGGCCGACGTGTCGTAGAAGGTGCTGTCGGGGAAGCTCGTCACCTTCTCAAACATCGACCGCACCATCAGGTACTGCGGCTGGCGCGTGGGCACCACGTAGGCGGAGCCGGGCTCGTAGGTCGTGCCCTCGGCGGAGTACGCGTCGCCGAGCTCGTACACCTCAATCTCGTGCTGTAGCAAAAGATCGAGAAAGGCGCGGACGCGGGAGGTGTCCTGCTTGTGACCGAACACGTACGCGTCGGTCGGGAACGCTTCGGCCCGGGACAGCGCCTCCGTGAAGAACGCGCGCTGGTGTTCGAGCAGGGTCTCTTTCTGCTCGATCGCTGTCTCGACGGTGGCCAGGGAGTTGCGGAGGTGGTTTCGGATCGTGTAGGGGAAGCTCACGGTGCGGGTCTCGCTTTCCTGCACGTGCCCCCGCGAGCTGGCCTGTTCAAAGACGAAGCCGATGCCCCCTTGCATGTTCGGGTAGGTCGATCCGTAGCCGGGGTACGAGTTGTCGAAGACCTCTTTCGTGAAATACGGCGTTCGGAGCCCGTCGAGCGCGTCCGCCCAGTGTTCGGTAAAGTCGTCCGTCAGCTCCGTGTAGACC
This sequence comes from Salinivenus lutea, assembly GCA_002894685.1. Classification (GTDB taxonomy): domain Bacteria; phylum Bacteroidota; class Rhodothermia; order Rhodothermales; family Salinibacteraceae; genus Salinibacter; species Salinibacter luteus. Next base: position 822 of record NCRC01000058.1, on the reverse strand, counting down.
CGATCCGGCACGAGCTGATTCCACGAGTTGACCGGCTCGGTGGGCTCAAAGAAGTAGGTGCTGTTGGTTCCCATCTCGTGGAAGTCGGTCACCACATTGGGCCGCCACCGGTGGTAGTAGTCCATCCGGTGTCGGCTTTCGACCTGGGTGAGCGGAAACCAGTCGCGGTTGAGGTCGAACCAGTAGTGGTTCGTGCGCCCGCTGGGCCACCGTTCGTTGTGCTCGCGGTCGAGCGGATCGGCCACGGGGGGGCTGCCGCGGTGCATGTTGACCCACTGCGTGTGTCGGTCGCGTCCATCGGGATTGAGGACCGGCTCGATCAGGAAGATGCCCTCGTCGAGGTAGCGCTCGACGGTGGGGCCCTGGCCCGCCACCAGGTGATACGCCTGCAGCATGGCGACCTCGCTCGAGGAGGGCTCGTCGCCGTGCACGCCGTAGCCGAGCTGTACCACGATCGGCTGGCTGGCGACATTTTCGACCGATGCGGACGGGTCGCTGAGCCGCAGGTGCTGGCGGCGCAGGGAGTCGAGCTGGGCGTGGTGCTCCGGCGTGGTCACGACGCCGAAGATCATGGACTTCAGCTCGTTCGTCTTCCCGATCTCCCTCACGGTCATCCGGTCGGAGCGGCGCGCCAGCATGCGGAAGTACGCCACGATGCGGGCGTGGCGTGTGTGCCGGGCGCCGATTTCGCGGCTCAAGAACTCTCCGGGCGACGGAATGTCCGCGTCGAACTGAACGCTATCGGGAAACAGGGGGGTGGGCTGGGCGTGGTGCTCCGGCGTTGTCACGACGCCGAAGATCATGGACTTCAGCTCGTTCGTC
>NCRC01000057.1 GCA_002894685.1 Salinivenus lutea | reverse complement strand
CCCGCCCCACCCCGCGCGAGCCTCGAGCCGAGCCGCAGCCGTCTCCGGACCCGTCCGCCGCGCCCGCCGACGCAGCGGCCGACACCGGCGGCGACGAGCCCGACGACCTGCCCACCCTCGAGGAGGCCGAGCAGGAGCTTATCTCCCGCGCCCTCAAGCAGTTCGAGGGCAATCGCCGCAAGACCGCCGAGGCCCTCGGCATCAGCGAGCGCACCCTCTACCGCAAGCTCAAGGACATCGATGAAGACCTGTAGCCGACGTGAGAGATCGAAGGCGCGGACGGATGGGACGGCTCCTCCCGCCCCGCGTCCCCCCCGCGGGCTCTTCGTGCTGACCGTCCTGCTGTGCGGGCTGCTGAGCGGATGCGCCTACTACAGCTTTACCGGCGCCAGCATCCCCTCCCGCCTGAACACCATCGCCATCCCCCTGGCCGAGGACAACACCGCCAACCCCATCACCTCGCTGGGGCGCGACCTCACCACCCTGCTCGCCGATCAGTTCGTGGGCCGCACGCGACTGTCCCTCGACAACAACGAGTCGAGCGCCGACGCCGTCCTTACGGCCCGCATCCAGCAGTACACCAACGAGCCCACCGGCGTCGGCGGCGACGAACGCGCGACCACCAACAGCGTGCAGATTCAAATTCAGGCGCGGTACTACGACCAGGTTGAGGACTCCACGCTGGTCGACCAGTCGTTTACGGGCTCTGCCAACTACGACCCCACAGAGGCGGGCCTGGCCGGCGAACGACAGGCGGCCCAGCTGGCCCTGGAGCGCGCCGCCGAGGACATCTTCACCACGGCCACCTCCAACTGGTAGCCCCTCCCGGCGCCGGGGCCTTTCCCACTGCCTTGCCGGCGCCGACTCCTACCCCTTCCGCTCCTTCTGGGCTTCTTCGGCCTTCTCCATGAGGCGGGCAAAGAACCCTTTCTCCCCGTCCTCCTCGGCCTGCCCGTTGGTCAGCGTGCCGTCGTCGTCCTTCTCCTGCTCCAGCTGGTAGTTGATCCATTTCTGCTGGGCCGCCGTCACGATGTTGTAGAACAGGTAGTACAGGCTCAGGGCCGACGCAAAGCGGTTGAAGATGAAGAAGATGACCCCCGGCATGGCGTACATGAAGATCTTGGCCTGGCCGCCCGCGGCGCCCCCGCCCGCCGACTGCATTCGCATCGTCACGATCATGGCGAGGCCCATCAGCAGCGTAAAGCCCGCCACGTAGTCGCCGTAGAAGGGAATCTCGAAGGGCAGTTGCAGAATCTTATCCGGCGCCGAGAGATCGGCCGCCCACAGAAAGCTCTCCTGCCGCAGCTGTATCGACTTCGGAATGAACTGGTAGAGCGAAATCAGAATCGGATACTGCAAGAACATCGGCAGGCAGCCCCCGAGCGGGTTGACCCCCGTCTCGCGGTACAGCTTCATCATTTCCTCCTGCTGTTTCTCCGGCTCGTCGTCGTACTTGTCCTTGATTTCCTGCATCTTCGGCTGCAGCTCGCGCATCTGCGCCATGCTGCGGTACGACGACTTGGTGAGCGGATACACCAGCGTCTTGATAAACACGGCCATCAGGATCACAACCACGCCGTAGGGCAGGCCCCCACCGAGCAGTCCGCCCCCCAGCCACCACGGCAGGTCGCCGCCCAGATACGTGAGCATCGGGATGTAAATCCAGGTGGCGAGCGGCTTGGTAATCCACTCGAACCAGTCCCACCCGTAGTCGACCATGTCGTAGAGCGAGCGCCCGTACGACGCCAGGCGGTTGTACTCGATCGGGCCCGCGTAGAGGTGGAACTGATCGGTGTGGGACGGGCCCACGGGCCGCGGCATCTGAAGACGCCCGGTGAGATTTTTGACCGGAGCCGCGCTGGTGCTGCGCGCCTCTTTCCGGCCCGCGAGAACCACGCTCCGCGTTTCGGTAGGATCGTCCGGCATGAGGGCCGCCGTGAAGTACTTGTTCTTCACGGCCAGCCACGAGATGTCGCCGTTCAGGGTCTTCTCGCCCTGATCCTGGTCCGTCAGGAGCAGGCTTTCGAGACTGCCCCCGGTCCAGGCGTACAGGCCGGTGTACTGAAGCTCGTCCTCCTCTCCGCCCTCCGAGTACGGCATGCCGCCGTTCCACGTGAGCGCGTAGCCGTCGTCCGTCGTGAAACTCGACGGGTTGACCTGCTCGATGTCGAGCCCCAGGTCGTAGTCGTTCGGGTGGAAGGTGTAGGTCTGCCGCAGCGCCCCGTCGCCGAGCGGGGCCTCAAAGGTGATGGAGCGCGACTGGTCGTCCACGCGGATCGTATCGTCGTCCACGTTGGGCGTAAAATAGAGCGACCGCGTGTCGACGCGCCGGTTGGTGGGCGTCGTAAACGCCAGGCTGAGCGTCCCGCCCGCCGTGGTGTCGACGATCTGGACCGGGTCTTCCTGGTTAAACTGCAGGTACTCCTTGAGCGTAAAGCGCTCGACGGTGGCTCCTTTGGTGGACAGAACCGCCGTGTAGAGGTCCGATTCGACCACAATTTGGCGGTCGGTCCCCTCCAGGGCGGCGGCCGTGATCGAATCGGCCGACGGCGCGTCCACGCCTTCGTCCCGATCGGCCGTGGCGGCCTCGTCGGCTTGGGCAGGGGGTGCGTCGGTCGCGCCCGTGTCGGCCGCGGCGGTATCGGGGGCCGCGGCGGTTTGCTCCTGCTGCGCGGTGGTGTCGCCCGCCGTGCCGCCTTGGTTGGGCTGCGGCTGCGGGCTGAACCAGAACGTCCAGGCAAACAGAATAATCGCCACCAGCACCGTGGCGATGATCACATTGCGCTGGTCTTCGGGCGAGTGTTGACGGGAAAGCGGAGAAGCCACGGGCGAGCCAGGAGATTGGTGAGCACGAGACACCCGCGCCGGACGACGGCTCAAGGCCGTTCTTCCGCGGAGTGCCGGTCCACAAAGAATCAGTACGCATACGGCCCGTCGGCGTGCCTCCCACCGTTTCAAAAAGGTGTGGGAACCCAACGCTGTCTACACGCTCCCCCCTCTACGACGCATCGTCGGAGGGAGAATCGGGCGGCGCCGCCCGGCGAGCGACCCGCTGGAGGGCGCGGGGGAGATCGTCCCAGACGGCCTCGGGCCGGGCCGGGTCGCCCCGAAACAGAATCATGACGATGAGCGCGTCGGGCCGCCCCTCAAACAGATCCGTGAGGGAGTGCTGGTGCACGCGGTAGGCCTCCCGGAGCAGGCGGCGCACGCGAGTGCGCTCCACCCCGGGGTCGGCCCGCCGGCCGGGCGCAAACCCCACCTGTACGGGCACGTCGTGCCCCAGCGCCTCCCGGTCGACGACGCGGAAGAGGAGGCGCACACAGCCGACGGCCACCGTGTCCACGTCGTCCCGGCTGCGATCAAACAGCGAGCGGATGAGCCGCCGCCGCTTGAGGCGGTGGGACCGGGGAAAGGTGTAGCGGCGGTCGGGGTCGCGCTGGTCGGGACGATCGGGCACGGGAACGGGCCTACACAGGCTTGCCGGAGTCCTCGTCACTCACGGAGAGCTTTTCGCGGCCTTTCTTGCGGCGCCGCTTGATGATTTCGCGGCCCTCCTTCGTCTTCATGCGCTCGAGGAAGCCGTGCTTCTTCTTGCGCTTTTTGTCGCTGGGTTGGTAGGTGCGCTTCGGCATGGCGGCAGAACAGTTGGTTCTATTTTAAATGCGCAAAGGAGTGTAACGACGTCCGTGGGCCGTTGTTTTGCCCCGTGGCAAAGAGAGTGTCAAGACGCCCCGGCCCTCGCGTTCACATCGCCCCCTCCTGGCGGCCGCGTCCATCCCGCCCGGAACCGACGCCCCCGCTTCGCATAGAGCAGAATCGCACAAATCGCAAGCGGGAGTAGCTCAGTGGTAGAGCATCAGCTTCCCAAGCTGAAGGTCGCGGGTTCGATCCCCGTCTCCCGCTCCGTCTCTTTTGTTTTGGGTTGGGTGTTTCGGGTTGGGGGTTGAGGGTTCTCTCAGTCTCCCCGCAACCACCCCCCTTCCCCACCCCGGGCGGTTAGCTCAGCGGTTTAGAGCACCTGCCTTACAAGCAGGAAGTCGCTGGTTCAAATCCAGCACCGCCCACCCCCTTGATCGCCTCTCAGCGGCGCCCGACGCCGTTCGGGAGGCGTTTTCTTTTTGGCCGTCTTGCCACGAAGTGCCAGATAACGGCACCATTTGTAGAACACTTGTAGAACTGCTCGGGAACGTGGTCACGCGCCCCCCTCCTCCACCGCCTGCGCCCTTCCTTCCTCGATCTGGTTCTTGAACCGCTCCGGCCGAGAATGGGCTTCCTCATCGTCCAAACGTGCGGAAACGGCGTCGGACCGGAAGCAGCGAGAACAGAGCGTCGAAACGCGGTTCATCAAGCCCGGTGCTCCCTGGGAAAACGGCCCCACCGAGAGTTTCAATGGTACTCTCAGGGACGCACTTCTCAGCCGAGAAGAGGACAACGAGACCCAGAAGGGGGCCGCCGGGCCGCTGCCGACAGACGTAACGCCGGAGAGCTGGTCCGGACACCTGGTCGTTGTCGTGTGTACCTGGCGCGAGGGCGCCATCCGAATTATTTCCGCACGGAGGGCAGACACCGATGAGCGAAAACGATACGACGATCACGTTGGAGGAGGCTCGCCAGAAGGAGAGCAAGACTGATTGGGACCGCCTCGAAGACCTCACGGACGAGGAAATCCGTGAGTCTGCGGACGAGGACCCAGACCAGTTCCTTCTGGACGACGAGTGGTTTGAGGACGCGGAGTTCGTGAGGCCCTCCTCTTCGAAGGAGCGCATCACGATCCGGCTCGACGAAGACGTGCTGGAGTTTTTCCGGACGGAAGGAGGCGGCTACCAGAGCCGCATCAACAAGGTCCTCCGGGAATACATGGCCGTCCAGCGGCATAAGGCGCGCCACGAAGAACGAGAAAAAGAGTCGTTCTACGGGCTGCCCGAGAGGGAGTCGCGGCAGAGAGCCTCTGACCTGCTCACCAGAAGCAGAGATCGGCTTCTACAAAAATGTTGTCCCGGAGGATCTGCCTCTGGTCTATTCTGAGACTCCGTTCACGATCACCGGCCTGTCGGAGAGGGACTCCCCATTCCTCCGAGAGGGAGAACCATCTGGGGCCAGTTGGAAGGCTCGTGCCACGGGTCACGGGGATATGGGGGAGTGACCTACAGACCGGGAATAGAATACAGAAAATGAGGGCGCGGGGAAGTACGATGGGCTCCCGGCTCCCTCTACTCCACGTCGAAGTCAAGGTCGGGGTGGCGCTCCTCTACTTTCTTTCGGGCTTCCTGCCGAATGGAAACGATCTCCTGGATTTCCTCCTCGCCGAGGTCCATCCGCTGGAGGATAAACTGAAATAGTCTCTGCGCAACCTCGCTGTTGTACTCATTCCGCAAGGCCAGCTGCGTCAGTTCCTCTTTTGTCATTGAAAAAGCAGCCCTGTGGGTAAAACGAAAGAAAGCTCGCCGACAGCGCCGTGTATCCTGGGCGTGGCGCCGGGGCGAGCTCAAAACTTTGCTTTCAATCAGTATTTACCAATATAGCAAAATCGTCCCCCGGGGTGTCAAGGGATCGGCGTGAAAAACTGGGAAGTCATGGCCCCTGGAGAGGTTCTCGCCTCTCTCATCGTCGCTTAGGGCTGTGCAGATTCTCCAGCCCTGTATGATTTTCACTTTTTGACGCCATTGAACTACTGCGGCTGGCCAGGTTCTCCCGCGACCTGTGGGCTCCAATCACTTGCATCTAGCTGTTGCAGCCGCTTCGAAAAAGCCCAGTGGAAGGCATCGAGGAGCTCCGGGAGGTCCTCCCAGACCGACCGGTCGGCCTCCGAAAGGCGCCGTTTGATCTCGGCCACCTTCCGCCGCTGTCCCTGCCAGGAGTTGATGTCGAAGATCGACGGGTCAATCTCGTCCGGCGCCGTCCCCTGCCGAAGCGCCTCCACGATCCGGGCGGATCGCTCCGGCATGAGGGGGCCGGCCGTGAAGGCGGTGGTGTACTCCATCAGGTCGTGGGTCTGTCGGGTCCCGAATGTTCGGGCGGCCAAAGGGAATGGCAAAGAGTCGCGACGTGTAACTTGGGGAATTCTGACCGAGAGCGCAACGCCCCGTCACGGAATTCTTCTAAGAAGCCACTTTCCCCGAACGATTAGATCGGCAATCGGGGAAGTCGGTGGGGAGTCAGGCAACAGTACTCTCACTCCTGTAGGTGCTCCGCCAAGTCAGGGAGGTTCCTTTCCTCTGCCTGCTCGGCCATAACCTTCAGCCCCCGGTCCAGGTCAGCGTTGAGGGTCTCACTTTGCACGTATCCCCCCATGAGGCGACCCATGGGGGTGTTCGAGCTCACTGAGCCCCCGGCGCAGATACGTGTGCGATACATCATTCTGCCCCTCTACCAGGGCGACCGTACTTGCTATGAGCAACAACATCCGGCGGAGTTCATCGACTTCCTGGCGGAGTGCGCGGATTTCATTGTGGAGCTCTGCGTTGGCAATCTCGGGCTCGCTCATCGGCACTACAGGCTTGCTATTCGACTTTCTGATAAGGCTTCCCCTTCAAGGGGCCTTCAACGAATAGCCCAAGACGACAGTCGGTGAGGATAAATTTCAGTTTCGCCTTCTGCCCGTAGAGCGAAAGTGAACTGCCTGCAGCGGGCGGAACCGTCGGATAAATACTCTCACTCGGGCGGTTTCGCAATTGGATTTCTGGCCGTCTTCAGCGTGGAGTTCCTCACAGATTCCATCGCCGAACACAACTGTAGAAGCTGAAAATTCGGACAGTCGTGTCAGTCTGAGGAAAGTGAAAGACGCTCCTTGAGAGCGGCCCCTCGCCGCCGGCTCACAGAGAGGGGCGTGTCGCGGGTGGGCACGTACGCCTTGTAGGTGGCGTTGGACGTGCGGTCTACACGGGTTACGTGGTCAATCTGAACGATGGTAGAACGATGAATGCGGGCAAAGTGGGCGTTGGGAAGGCGCTGCTCCCAGTTGCGGAGCGCCGTCGAGGTCAGAACGGTGTCGCCGTCAAGAAGGTGGAGCTCAGTGTAGTTTCCATCGGCCTGAATGTAGACGACGTCCTGAATCCGGACGAAGCGGGGGCGATGTCCTTCGTCACACAGGAAGACATCGTCGTATCGAAAGGCGTTTGAGGCCGCGCCGGACTGCTGCTGAGGAAGGGACGACGCCGAGGCCCGAACGCGGTTGAGGGCCTCCGTCAGCCGGTCGGGGCCGATTGGTTTGAGGAGGTAATCCAGTGCATTCACCTCGAAGGCCCGGGCGGCGTATTCGTCGTAGGCAGTGACGAAGATCACCTGCACCGGTCGGTCCACGCGCTTGAGAAGATCGAACCCGTTCTCAGTCCGCATCTGGACGTCGAGGAAGATAACATCCGGGGCGTTTCGGCGGACGTGGTCGGCGGCTTCGTCGACGGTGCTGGCCTCGGCGACCACCTCGACATCCGGCTGATCGGCCAGGGCGGACCGGACGGACTGGCGCGCACGTCGTTCGTCGTCGACAATGAGGGCCCGCAGCGGTTCAGGCATTGGCAGAGGAGGGCTTGTCAAGAGCGTCGGTGTCGATTTCGATCCGGGCCCGAACCTGGCCGTCTTCCTCCGACAGCGCAAACCGACTGTGATCGGCGTATCGGGCATCGAGACGAGCCTGGACGTTGTCGAGGCCGGTTCCGGTCCCGCCCTTTTCTTCAGAGCGCAGGTGTCCTGTGTTCATCACCTCCACGACGAGCTGAGAGGGAGCGGAAGGGGTAGCTGTGGTCATTTGTCCTCGAATTGCTACCCGTAGTGGGGACGGGCTGGTCCGCTGGCCGTGCTTGACAGCGTTTTCGACGAGGGGAAGGACGAGGAAGGCCGGAATGCGCTGAGTCGCGGCCTCCTCGTCCAGGTCCACCGTCCACTGCAGCTCCTCTTCAAATCGGATCTTTTCCACGGTAAGGTAGTGCTGAGCCGCTTCGAGCTCGTCGTGCAAGGAGACGACCTGCAATGCGCTGCCTTCGGCGTCCTCGGTGCTATCGAGCAGCGTGTATCGCAGAAAGCCGGACAGCTCCCGCACGGCCGTCTGCACTTGGCCCGGAGCGTTTTCGGCCAGAGCCCCGATCGTGTTGAGGGCATTGAAAAAGAAGTGCGGATTCAACTGGTAGCGGAGCATGCGGAGGCGGGCACGCTCGGCGGTCACCTCCGCCTCCAGAATCTGGCGCCGCTGGGCCTGCTGTTGATAGAGGTGCCGAACGCCTAGTGCAGCGTCAGCCGTGAATGTTAACGTCGTAGGTCGTAGTTTGTGAGGATGCCAGTCTCCTCTCTGATCCTCGTTTGTCATGCTGAAGACTCA
>NCRC01000056.1 GCA_002894685.1 Salinivenus lutea | reverse complement strand
CCTTCCTGACGGGCCTGCTGGACCGGCACGACCTCCGCCGGCTCAAACGTCTCCACCGAACCGTCCGGCAGCGCCGCAATCAGCCGGAACGGCGGCCCGTTCTGGTTGGCCGACGGGTCCAGAAACCCGCTCGCCAGCACCGTCGCCGCCCCGCCGCCGAGCCCCGACAGCTCCGCGTCGAAGGTCTCTACGATGGTTTTGGCGTCGGCCGGCCGCACGACCAGTCGCTTCTGCTCGGCGGCAACCGGCGTGTAGTCGGCCGCCACGTCGCTGTAGGTCAGGTCCTCGAAGGCCGTGGTGCCGACCTCGCCGATGTCGACCGTCGGGGCGTCGGTCGCGCCGTGTACGGGCCGGAGCCCGACGTCTCCACTCGGGGCGCTCGACTCCGCCCCCGACGCCACAAAGAACTCGAAATCGATATTTTCCTCATCCGGATTATCGGCAAAGCCTGAGGGGTCGAGCACACCGTTTGCGACAACCGTGTACGCAGAGTTCGGCTCAAACGTCATCGTCTGCGTGTAAATGACGTCGTCGGCATCCTGTGAGTTACCAGGTGCCACCCCCACCTCCACCGACACTCCGGACTTTACGTCCGCAAGAGGTGTGGCCGACCGGAAGCTGAAGTCGTCGACTTCACGCTCACCGTCGAAATAGATGTCGACCGTCTGGGCGCTCGGGTCGGCTGCATTGTGGATGAGTTGCGCCTGAGCGGCATCCCCTGCGTAGCCCTGAGTAATCTCCGAGATCTCCAGGAGGTTGTTCTGGTCCGAGCTTTCCTCAAACACACTGGTTGGAAACGTCCCTGTCTCACTGGGGAGGAGCTCAAACGGCGTACCCCCGTCAACATCCAGCCGGACATCAATTTCCAAGAAGTCTCCGCTGCCGGTTACCGGGCTATCACTGAGGTTGGTGACGCGGAGCGTATCGGTGTCATTTGCACAGTTCGAAGTGTTGGTCTGCGACCCTTCACAGAGATTCGAAGTCAACTGGCCACTCCCAAATGACAGCTCCGTTCCATCGCGGACCTCTTCAACTGTGATGATTGATCCATCAAAGACAAACGACATACTCGTGTAAGAGTCCACCTCGTATCCCGCGAGATCTGCTTCCACCTTGAGGGTAATCACTTCTTCTGCCTCCCCCTCAACCTTTGGGACCGTAACGGAAATGTCGTCCTGCGCGTGGACAGCAGAAACTGAAAAGCTCAGGACGAAGGAAACAACAAGCGCGATCAATGACCTAGCTCGAGAGGATGAACGCAACACTGAGCAAATCATAATCGAGTTGATCTGAAAGTGGATAGAAATGAGTGCCCAAACACCAAGGGGGTTTGGGAAGCACAAGCTCCCCAAACCCCCTGGTTCTCAGAGTATGACTAGCTGGCTTTCGCCACAGTTGGTTATCGGACCACGGTCATCCGACCGCTCTCCGTCCGGCTGTCGTCTCCCATCTCAACCGTCACTCGGTAGAAGTAGGTACCGGTTGAGAGGTCCGAGCCGTTGATGCTGACCGTGCGCACAGCGCCGGCCTGCATCTCGCCGTCGTGAGCGGTCTTCACCTGACGACCAAGGACGTCGTAGACCTCAACCATCACGGTTGCTTTCTCGGGGAGCTGCATCTCCAGCGTGGCGGTCTCACTGAACGGATTCGGATAGGTCCCCTCGAGGGCGAACTCATCCGGTACCGAGACCACCGACTTCGACTCCAGCTTCTGGCTGGCTCCGTCATTGACGGCCACTGTACCGCCCATCTTCGTCTCTACACCGGCTTCTTCCTGCTGAAGCGTCACCGTCGCGACCTCTCCGCTCCGGTTCACCGGTGTCGAGCCGGCCAGGGCAATCCGCAGCGTGCCGTCGTCGGAGACCTCGTGCGTCGTCTGCCATCCATCCGGCAGTTGCGCTTCGACGGTCTCCACGCTGACCTTGTCGGGGTCCAGTTCCGTGCTCACCTCAATGGACTGCACCGAACCGTCCGTGTCCTTGAGGGTCAGGGGGACCGACAACAGCTTGCCCTCATCGTCCGAGTCACTGCTGCGCTGGCTCACCTCGCCCCAGGCGAAGGAGGCACCGGCTCGGTCCGACTCACCGCTGCTCTCTTGCGTGGCCAAAGCCGTTGAGTTCGAATCACAGCCCGGGTCCACAGGGAAGCAACCAATGCTCCCCACCGTGCGCTGGAGGATCAGCGAGGCATCGAACGCTCCCACATTTCCGTCTCCGGAGACGTCCGCCTGCGTCTTCTGAGCGTCGCTGAGATCGGTGGCTCCCACCGCGTAGTCCAGCGTCTCCGCAGCGTCGTCGGCCGTAACGCTCAGGTTCAGACCAACATCCCCGTAGAGCGGAACGATCGACATCGTGTCGTTCTCCGCCGTGGCCGGCGGCTCGCCTTCGTTGAAGACCATCTCCTGCATGTCCATGACCATTTCTCCATGGTCAGGCTGTCCGGTGGCCTCGAGCGTGACCAGGACACCTTCGCCTTCGATGTCGAAGAGTCCCGGACCGTCGCCCGACCCACTGGTGTTGGCCTGGCTTCCGTTGTCGGCCGCGGCAATGGTGACGGTCCCTTGCTCGTTGTCGATGTTCGAGGTGAGCGTAAGCCCATCGCTGAGCGTTCCGTCGGTCGTCACCTCATCCACCTGCATCCGATCAGCGTTGAAGCCCATCTCCATCTCGTAGGAGAAGACCTGCAGGTCGTCGAGGCTCTCGACGTTCATGTTCAGCGTGAACCCTTCGTTCGGATTCACCTCGCCGTTGCCATCGTGCTCGGGCGTCACGGTGAGCGACTCAATCACACTCAGCGTGAACGGCAGGTCCGAACTCTTCGCGAGCGGATCGTTCGTCACGAAGTTGACTCCGGACTCGTACGTGCCTTCCTCGATGCCCGGCACGTTCGTGTCGACCGTCAGATCGAGCGTGTCACTCTCGCTCGGATCAATGGTGCCAGACTGCGGCTCGACGGCCAACCAGCTGCCTTCCGCGAGGATCGTCGCGTTGCCCAGGGCCCAGGCGTTGATGTCGAAGGAGTCGCCCTCGAATGTCCAGGCCACGTGGAACTCGTCGGAGCCCACGTCCTCGTTATCGATGGCAAACACCTCCTCCGTTGCCGGCAAGTCCTCAGCGTCGAAGGTCTCAACGGTCGTCCACGTCTGTCCACCGTCGCCGGTAGTTTCGAGCCGCAGCTCGAACGCCGGGTCGCTGGCGAAGACATCGATGGCGTGGTTGAACATCAGCGCCACGCGGCTGAGGCCTTCGGTGTCGAGCGCAGGCGTCACCAGGCGCTGGGTTCCTTCGGTGGAGGGACTCCAGTAGAAGCAGGCAGCATCGCCGAACTCATCGGGGACGTAGTTGCTGCAGAAGGAATCCTCCGGAGTCGTCCAGTTCTCCCCGTCGTTGGCTCCGGCGCGGAACCAGTCTTGCGGCGGGAAATCAGAGCCCGAGAAGTCTTCCTCGATGAAGAGGTCCTGCGCGGGCGGGTCCGAGGGAATCACCGAGAGGTCGTACTCCAGCGGGTTGCCGCCGGTGTTCGAGACCTCAACGGTTTCCTCCTGCACCTGCCCGAGGTACGCCTGCTTGTCGAAGCTCTCCGGATTGACGGTCAGCTCGGGGGCCGGGATGCCTTCACCCGCCAGCGCGACCTCGCCCGAGACCTCCTCTCCGGTGATCGACATGGTCGCCGAGAACTCATCTTCGCTCTGCGGCGTGAAGGCCACCTCGAAGATTTTCGCATCTCCCGGTTCGAGGGTGAATTCGCTTCCCCCCTCGAAGATGAAGTTATCGGAGTCAATCGACACGTCGGTGATGTTCATGTTGGCGGCCCCATCGTTTCGGAGCGTGACCAACTGGGTACTCGACGTGTCATTGACGAACAGCTCACCGTATCCGAGCGAGTCCTTCGAGACAAACGCGATCGGTTCGGCTTCGACCGTGAGGTTGACCGGTAGGGATTCGCTCGGCTGTCCCTGAAGCTCTTCCCCAACGATGCTGATTTGGGCGTCGTATTCTCCCTCAACAACGTCCGAGGCGTCGTATTCCGCCTCCAGCGTCAGGGATGCGCCGGCCGGGAGCGTTCCCTGCTCCAGGTTGGTCGCGAGCCACGAAACGCCCTGCCCCGGCGTTGCGAGCCACCCCAGCTCGTCGGACCCCGCGTCCGGGAAGGACCCAATCAGGTCCGTATTTCCGGTCTCGCGATCCACCTGGCGGAGCGTTCCACTGCTGCACCCGAAGATGCTGCAGTCGTGAAGGGCCGCCATGAGGATCTGCCCGGTCTCCGCGTCCCAGGTCATGCTCTGGGCGAAGTTGGCGTTGATTCCCGTGGAGCCGAGGGCCTCCGCGTCAGCATTTTCGAGGTCAACTTCGAGAATCTGATCGTTGGAGATGTCGTGGGCGTACCCAACACCTTCGTCGTCGATCGCGAAGGCAACAACCAAGTCGCCGGCCCCGAACTCGCCAACGAGTTCAAGCGTCGCGGTATTCTCGTCGAGCTCGTAGAGACGGTTGGTGCTTTCCTCCCCAGTGGTCACGTACGTGGTCCCTGTGGTGGGATCCGTCTCCATGTCCGTCCAGGTCACGTCCGACCCTTCCGGCTCCAGCTCCCCGACCTCCTCGACGCTTCCATCCTCGAGGACGTAGGTCTTCAGGGTGTTGTCCGTGTTGTCGATCCAGTAGACCTCGTCATTGTTGGCAAACGTGAAGTTCCCGGCGTAGGAGTCTACACCCTCGTCGACGACGGTGAAGTCTCCCGGAACGCCCACGTCGAAGGATACGATCTCCGGGGCCAGAATCTCATTTCCGAAGGCCGTAACGCCCGCCTCATCGAGAACCTCCGGACCGCTCATGATACGAGCAGCCGTGGCCCGCGCATCCTTACTGTCCGCTCCTCCTTCCGGTGCCGGCTGGAGGGACGGCTCGAGGTCCGAGTTCGACTGGGGCTCCATCTGGTTCATCTCGCGCCAGCGTCGGAGCTCTTCGTCGGCCAGCTTCGGCGTCAGATCGATGGCATCTCCCTGGCTCTCCAGGGCCTCGATCAAGGCGATGAAGGGCAGGCTCTCATCGAACTCGTTGGTCACCGTGAACTCCTGGGTGGCCGTCGAGTCGCCGGTCGTGAGGTCGATCTCCTGATTCAGCTCCTCCGGATTGATCGACACGAACGGCGCGCCCTGCCCCGTAAGCTCGACCTCCTGACTTCCGGCACTGCTCGCGAATGAGAGGGTGCCGTCGTAGGCCGTCGACTCAGTCGGCTCGAAGGTAATCGGGAGGTCCATGCTTTCTCCCGGGTCGAGCACAAAGCCTGCGTCATCTTCCAGCGTGAAGGCCTCTCCACTCAGCTCAAGGTTCCCGACCTGAAGGATGGCGTCATCGCTGTCGTTGAAGATGGTCAGCATCTCTGTGCTGGACGTGCCCGTAAAGACCTCTCCGAAGTCGAGCGGGTCGTCCGACACGCTCACCGCCGGATTCCCGTCGACCGTCAGCGTTACCGGAACCGTCTCCGTCGGTGTGCCCGGGTCGTTGCTCTCGATCTCAACGTCGGCGAAGTAGTCGAGGCCGCCCGTGAGGTCCAGTACGCCTTCTTCCTCGAAGGTTGTCTGGAAGGAGAGGGCAATCTCGTCGGAGTTTCCAGCCTCGATTGTGCCTTCGGTCGGATCGGCCGCAAGCCATTCGCCAGTGGACTGAATCGGCGTGGCGACCCAGCCCAGCTGGTTGGTGCCCCCGGGCGTGTCTTCTCCGATTACACCAACGAGTTCAGTATTCCCCGTCTCGCGGTTCACCGTGCGGAGCTCGCCCTGGAACGAGGTATTGTTGAACGCCGCCATGATCATGACGCCGTTCTCCGCGTCCCAAGTCAGGCCCTGACCGAAGTTGGCGTCGAAGCCAATGTCCCCAACGGCAGTGGCGTCACCGGTCTCCTTGTCAATCTCGTACAGCGTATTCGTCGAGACGCTGTACCCGTACATGGTTCCCGCTCCGTCGACGGCAATGTCGATCATGAGGTCGACGCCAAAGGACCCAATCTCCTCGGTCTCAAGGGCGTCGGGATCCAGGGTGTACAGGGTCGTCCCGGTGTTGACGTAAATCTCCCCACTGGTCGGGTCGGTGGACATTCCCGTCACGTCCGTCAGGCCAACATCGCCGAGGTCTTCAACTTCACCGGTCTCCACGTCGAAGGTCCGCAGGTTCCCCTCGTTGTCGAGCTCGTAGACGAACGAATCGTCGTTCCGCGGGAAGTCGCCGGCATTGGAGAATCCGCTTCCCGGATAGCTGCCAACCGCGTCCAGCTCCTCCGGATTACTGCCCTCGAAGCTGACGAAGTTGGTTTCATCCCCGGAGTTGACCCCGAAGTACATCGTCCCCTCCAGGTCGGCATTCAACGTACGCGGCGTGGACGCCCCCTCAACCGGCTCTCCATCGGTCGGGGCCAAGCCCGTTGCCGGCTCGTAATTTCCCTCGGGATAATCGGCATCGGCAGCAGAGGGCGAACTGATCGGGTCGGAAATCTCAGACCCACCGAAGGCCGGCTGCAGGCTGTACTCCAGCGTGCCGACGCCCTCGTTGAGCACCTCAAACATATCCGACCCCTCTTCGCCAACGTTCAGGGTTTGGCCAACCTCCTCCGGATCAACAGCAATCGCCGGGGCCTCATCGGTGGTCGCCGAAGCGACGTTGGAGAGGTCCGACCTGTTGCCGAAGGTGTCGTCCGACTTGATGGCGAAGAAGTGCTCCGTTCCCGGCGTCAGGCCCTCCACCGTGAACGTTTGAGTCTCGCCAGGGGCCAAGGGCGAGGGGGGATCCTCAACCGGCGTGGCGTTCTCAAAGTCCTGATCGTTCTCGATCGGGTCGGTGGAGTACCGAATGTCGTACACTGCCGGATCTCCCTCCGGAACGGTCCACTCCAGGTCCACATGGGCCGCCCCAACGCTGGGAACCGAGAGGTCCGTGATCGCCGCGGGCGGCTCGCCGTCGTCTTCCTGGAGCGCCTGGGCAAGGTTCAGCCGACCGGCCCCGATATTCACAGAAGCGCCAATGTCGTCGGCCGCCTGCTCGAGCGTGGCCTCAACCTGGTCGGGACTATTGATGCCGGAGAACTCCTCCACGACGAGGGCCGCGGCGCCCGACACGTGCGGAGCGGCCATCGACGTGCCGCTCAGGAACTCGTAGTTGCTTTCCACACTGCCCTGTCCAGCGAGCCACGTGCTCAGGATGGACGTTCCCGGCGCAGCGATGTCGACCCATTCGCCATAGTTCGAGAAGCCCGAGACGTTGTCGTTCTCGTCCGTCGAGGCGACGGCAACCACCGGGTCGTACGCGCCAGGGAAGTACTCGGCGTTGGAGGCATCATTGCCGGCCGCAAAGACGACCAGCCCGCCGTCCAATTGATCTCCACCGGCATTGTCAATAAAGTAGTCAATGGCGTCTTCCATTGCCTGCGGGAAGACGCCGGGGCTGGTGTACCCCCAACTGTTCTGCGAAATCACCGCCCCATTATCGGCGGCGTAAATGTAAGAGTCCTCTTCTCCAATCGGGGTCGTCACCATGTACCGGATGCCAGTCCCCCGGCCGTCCTGGTATTCCCCGTCGCCACCGGCCGTACCCGAAACCCCCAGGTCGTTGTTGGTCGCCGCCGCAACCGTACCGGTCACGTGGGTGCCATGTCCATTGGTGTCCTGAATGTCGTCAGCAGCCCCGGAGAAGTTCTTTCCGTGGACGCTCCCGTCGTTTGGATCGCCTCCGTACCATATGTTCGGAAACAGATCAGGGTGGTCGAGTTCAACACCCGAGTCGTGGATGCTTACGACGAGAGTGGTGTCGCCCGTCTGCTGCGTCCAGCCACCCTCCGCCTCAATATTCTCGTAGCCGTACTGATCGTTGTACAGCGGATCGTCGGGCGGATTAATAAGCGGCTCCGGGTCCGTTGCCTGCTGCGTACGGGCCTGCCTGTCAACGTCGCCAACCAGCTGAGCCCGGGCCTTCCCTTCGGCAACGGTCACGTCCGCAGCACTTCCGTACGCCTCAACAACGTCTTCTACGCCGGCATCGGTCGCGGCCACGCCGTCCTCGAGGCGAATCTCGTACCACCGGTGAAGACCGTATTCCCGATGGCGCTCTTCGTATTCGCCTCCGACGCTGAAGACCGGCTCGATCGACGACGCATTGTACTCCTGGTTGAGTGCGTCAATCGAGGAGACGCCGAGCATCGCCACCCCGTTTCGTTGCATGGGGACCGCTTCGTCGGCCACCTCCGGGGAAACCTTAACCCGGATCACGTCATCGTGCCAGGCCCCCTCCCCTTCCTCTTGCTGAACAAACGCATCGGGTGGATCGGGCTCCTGCCCGTACGCCACACCTATTGGAAAGAAGACAAGCAGTGAAAGGACTGCCGTTATCCAGACTCCTGCGTATCGTATTTGCGACATGACAGATTCTCAAATTGACCAGAAGATAGCTGAGGTTCGCCTGATTCAGATCCTAAAATACCCCACTGGTGAGAACGCACTCGACCACAACGCCCCAAAATGCGACATGAACAAATTCTCATGTGCTCGCTGTGATCGACATTCAGGTGAGATGAGAAACCGCTCTGAAACCCACGTTTATTTTATGGTGCTCGATTCTCTTTGTCAAATCCGCACGTAACGATGACCGGGTCGGCTCGTCTCATTTGGCCTCTGGCACTCGAAAAAACGCCTTTGAGCGGCGCAGAACCCCGATTTGACACTCTTTCTCTCCGCAAATAGCGGAGGTACTTTTTTCCGAAGGCGGAGGGAAAAGACTACCCATCTCCACTTTTTCTTTGGGGGCGCCCCTGCCCGGACCCGTCTCCATCCGGTGGTTGTCATTCCCCCCAGCCCTCTCATTCATACTCTCTGTGCGGGCTGCAGCGATTGGCCCACGGGGGCTTCTCGCTTTCCCATGGTTCAGACTGCCAAACAGCGCCCTTAGGCGCGGCGTATGTAATGACAGAGTCACAGCGGCCTCTATTGGGCTCGCGGTTCTTCTGCCCTTTCCTTCCGACCATGAGCACCTGCGCCGGCACCAACCAAGACGGCTCCCCGTGCCACAACACGCCCATGTCGGGGAGTGCGTACTGCCACGTCCACCAGGACCAGGCCAACGGCGCCGCCGACACTGACGCCAGCGGCGTCGCCCGTCGCTTTGCCCGCGGGCTCGCCCTGGTCGTCTCCGTGCTCTTTCTAATGGCCGTGGCTGTGCGGTGCGACATGGATCACTGGGTGCTCGGCCTGTAGCCCCGGCCCGCCGACGTCCTCCCCCCAGACGCACAGCGCGCC
>NCRC01000055.1 GCA_002894685.1 Salinivenus lutea | reverse complement strand
GACGAGGGGCCACCCGGCCCCCGCCAGCCCCACCGCGCCCACGACAATCGTCAGAAGCAGCGGACCAAAGGCCCGGGCAAAGAGGCTCCGCTCTTCACGCGCGCCCTCCCGACGCCGCTCCTTGCGGGTGACCTCCCCCGAGCGGATCGTCACGTCTCCCGCCCGCACGTCCGACACGGACGGCACCGCCGTCGGCTCCACGTAGCAGGCCGTCCGCAGGGCCTCCACCTCCTCCGCCACGGGCTCTATCGTACAGAGCTCCTCAAACAGCGGCGAGTCGTCGGGCGCGTAGAAGTCCGCATCGCGGAAGAGAAGGTTTTCGCCCGTGTCGTACCGCTCCCAGAGGGACGGCTGGTGCGCACAGGCCCGGAGCGCCGTGTGGATGGCGAGCCCCGAAAAACGGTCGAGCGTGGGCCCAAAGTCCGCCTCCGTCCGGTCGGGATGCTGGTAGTTGCGGTGGCCCACCTCGGCACTGCGTTCCCCCTCCAGCGCCGGCACGTACATCGTGTCGTAGTCCACAAGGCGGAGGCGAAGCGTGTCCCCGACGGACTGCACGAGGACGTTGCCGTGCTGGAGATCGCCGTGCGCCAGGTCCTCCTGCTCCAGACGCCCCATCAGATCCGCCCAGGCGCCGGCAAGGCGTTCCAGCACCGCCGGCGCATCGAGATGGGCCTCGACGAACCGGTTCAGGGCAGTGCCCTCCGCCCACTCCATCTTGAGGAGCGGGTAGGCCGCCCCGCCGACCCGCACGCCCTCGGGCTGGTAGTCAAACGCCAGGAAGGCCGGCATGTCGACCTCCGCCAGGTGCGCCGCGATGGCCTCGTATCGGCGCTGTTGGCGGGGCTGTTCGTTCAGGAAGCACTTCGCCGCGACCGGGCTCCCCGCCGGGCGTTCCATGGGAAAGACGGCCGCAAACGCCCCGGTGATGGGCTGCGGCAGTCCCAGCACGTTGGTCCGCGGGGTCGCGTCCTGCAAGTCCGGATCGGCGAAGGCCGTGGCCGGCACCTGCAGGGCCTCCTGGTACTGGCTGGGCGTGGGGTAGTCGGCCATTGCAGACGCTGAATCGGTCGGGGCGAGCTACGGAAAAAAAGCGCACACGACGCACCAAATCACGCGGCCTCTCCGTCGGACGTTTCCTCGATCTCTAGGATCAGGACCGTAGCGTCGTCGGCGCGCAGCGTGCCCTCCGCTCGGGCCGCCTGGACGGCCGTGCGGAAGGTATCGGCGGTCCAGTCGCGAGCGCGGAGCGGGTCTGTGCGCAGCAGCCACGCCGCCACGGCGTCGGTCGCGAGGAGAAACACATCGTGGGGCCTCCAGGCGCCGGTCGTTGGTTCCGGTTCGGAGACGGGACGGGACGGGCGGCTGGGGAGGAGCGCCGGTCGGTTCGTGAAGGCCTCGGGGTCGGCCGTCGGCCAGGCCACGCGCACCCGGTCGTCGCGAAGCTGAAAGAGCCCGCCGTCGCCCACCGTGACGGCCCGCCACCGGCCCTCGCGGCTGAGCTCGAGCGCCAGCAGGGTCGCGAACGCGCCGTCGGCGGCCTTGGCCTGCACGTACCACGGGGCGTCCTGCGCCCGGGCGGCCACCGCGTCCCGCCATTGGGCCTGCCAGTCGGGCAGGGCCGCGGCCAGGGCCTCGGGCGTCACCGCCTGGTCGACCATCCCCCGCACGAGCACGGTGGCCCAGCGGGCGGCGAAGGCCGACTCCGTCGCGCCGTCGGCCACGGCGGCGCGGAGGGGCCAGGGGTCCGTGCGCACCGCCGCCGCGTCTTCCGAGACGGCCTCGTCGCCGTCGTGCTTCGGCACCGAGAGGTGCCGATACGTCACCGTCGGGGTCGCGGGCGGCATGGATTAGCGGAGGTTGCTGGGGCGCGTGCCGATCTCGAGGAACGTGACGAGCGCGGACGGATCGGCGTTGAAGACAAAGCCGCGCGTGTCGAGGGTGACCGAGTAGCCCTCCTGCTCCGCCGCCGACCGCATCGAGAAGGGGAGGCGGCTCGTCATCTGAAAGAGCGTCTCGGCGTATTCGGCGTCGGTCGGCAGCTCGTCACTGCTCGACGGCAACTCCACCGGCGTGGCCTCCGACTCCGACAGGTGGACGTTGAAGAGCAGCACCTCCCCGTCGTCGGTCGCAAACTCGCGCAGCTGCTGGGCGTAGCGGAGCGGGTCGCCGTCCGTGGCCTCGCCGTCGGTCACGTTCACCACGACGGGCGGAAAGCTGCGGGGGTGCTCGTCGATCCACCGGCGCACGCTCTGCGCCGCCAGGTCGAGCGCCTGGCACATGGGCGTGCCGTTCTTGGCCTGCGGGTCGAACCAGATCGGTCGCTTCACGCGCTGTTCGGTCGTGCCCCCATCGCCGTCCGATACCTCCTGCACCCGCTCCTCCATGCGGCGGGGCCGGTCCGCCAGGTGGCTGATGGGCACCAGGCCCGTGCCGGGCCCCTGCCCGTCCGCCGGCTCGATGAGGCGCTGCACCCGCTCGCCGTAGCCAATCACCCCCACGTGGAAGTAGTCGCGCACGCCCTCCTCCTTCGCGCAGCGCAGCACCAGATTTTGCAGCAGGTCGTTCACCGTATCGGCCAGCACGCGGGCCTTGCTGGGGGCCGCGTCGCCCGTCTGCTCGGCGCCCCCAAACGCGTCCTGCATGGAGGCAGACTGGTCGAGGAGGAAGAGAAACGCGGTCGGGTGCTCGCGGCTAATTTCGGCGGAATACGGCACGGGCGGAAGGGATTTGACAGACCGATTTGCTCGTCGATGGCATTGGGCATTCCGCCCGTCGTTCCCCGCCCGATGTAAAAAGTGCGACAGTCCGTTGGCCGCCCTGTACGCCGCCCTTCTCCTCAGTCCAAATCGGCCAATCGCTCGCGCGCCTCGTCCTTGTATCGGGGCGCGAAGGGGTCGTGGTTGGGCACCTCCAGGGCCGCCTCGTACGCAGTCCGCGCCTCTTCGGGACGATCCATCAGTTCGTAGGTCTTGCCGAGCTCCAGGTAGTGGAACGCCCGTTCCTCGAGCGTCAGGGCCCGCCGAAAGTCGCGCACGGCCTGCTCGGACGAGGCCTCGGGCAGCCCGCCGTACACCGTTTTCACGATGGCCCGCTCAAAGAAGCCGAGGTCGTCGACCTCCCGGTGCCAGCGACCCCGCACGTGGTAGGCCCCGGCGAGCGTCGAGTCGAGCTCGATGGCCCGGTCGGCGTGCTGTTTTACCGCCCGCGAGCGCCGCACACGCTCCCGGGTGCCGGCATCGAGGGCCAGCCGCCCCTCCGCCACGGCCACCGCAAGGTGGGCGTTCCCGCTGGTCGAGTCGGCGGCGAGGGCGGCCTCCGCATCGGTGAGCGCCCGTTCATAGAGCGGCGTGCGGTCGTCCTTGTCCTCAACCGTCTTCGCCAGGTCGACCCGCGTGAGGGACCGGCGCCACAACACGGGCGCGCTGGCACCGCCCCGGGCCTGCAACGAATCCAGCCGCCGAAGGGCGTCCTCGAACGCGCCCGCCTGTCGGAGGCTGTCAATCCGACTGAGGGCGTCGTGTGTCGGGGCGTCCGGGGCACTGGACTGCGCCGCGGACGGGACGGGGAGGCCCAGCCCGATGAGAAGCACACAGAGGGCGGACGCGGAGACGACTCGGACGGCACGCATGCGGAAGGGGGCAGTCGGGGCAAAAGACAGGAACGGGGCGCGGACCGCGGGCCTCGCAGTTCCCTGTACGCCCCGACGGCCCCGATGTGCCCTACCCGGTCGCCGACTCCGCCTGCACGGCCCGGCGTTCGGCGGTGGGCAGCGGCACGTACAGCGACTCGACCGGTTGGCCCCGCATCGTTTGCGCCAGGGCCTGCGCCAGGGCCGTGAGCACCAACTGCGTGCGCACGTTCCGCTCCGTGAGGTGAAGCGCCTCCTCCACGAGCCCCACCATGGCCTCCAGGTCGGCCTCCGGCAGGTTGTCGCAGAAGCGGGCGACGGCCTCCGCCTGGTCCACGTTCACCAGCGGCGCGTCCTCGCCCATCGACCGGTAGAGCACAAGGTCGCGCACCCACCGCAGCATGAGCCGCAGCACGCCCTTCACCCGTTCGCGCCCCTGCCCCTTGATCTCCTGAACGCACGACGAGAGGGGCTCCACCTTCTGCGAGTAGGCGGCCCGAAAATACTCCAGCACCAGCTCCCGACTCGTCATCAGGTCGTCGTTCTCCACGAGGTCGAGCGCCCGGCTGTACGACCCGTCCGCCATTCGGGCGAGCATGGCCGCCGCGTCGGCCTCCATTCCCTCCCGCTCCTGCAGGGCCGACTCAATGGACTCCGGAAGCAGCGGGTCGAACCGCAGCCGCTGGCAGCGCGACACAATGGTGGGCAGCAGCTGCTCGGGCCGACTCGTCGTCAGCAAAAACACGGTCTGCGGCGGCGGCTCCTCCAGCAGCTTCAAAAAAGCGTTCGCCGCCGTCTCATTCATGTGCTCCACGTCGGTAATCAACGCCACCTTGTAGCGCCCCTCGCCCGGACGGAAGCTCATGGGCCGGAGCAGGTCCTCCTGCACCCGGTCGATGTGGTACATGACCTGCTTGTTCGACGTCTCCCCCGGGTCTGAGAGCGACGGACGCCGCACAAAGTCGACGGCCGCGTACGGGTTCTCCCCCAGCCGCTGGATGCGCTCGGCCACGTCCTCCTCGTCGGTCCCCTTCGGATACGGAAAGAGCACGTGCACGTCCGGGTGCACCATCCGGCGCGTCTTCTGACAGGCCTGGCACTGCCCGCAGGCCTCCGCGGTCTGCTCGGTGCACTCCAGGGCGCGGGCAAACTCCAGGGCGACCGCCTGCTTGCCCACCCCCTCCGGCCCGTGAAATAGATAGGCGTGGGCCACCCGCTCTTGCGTCAGCGCCCGGCGCAGGGTGGACACGACACGCTCCTGATCGAGAATTGAGCTCCAGGCCATACGACCGACGACATCAGTGGACAGCATACCCCAACGCGCTCGGGGCCGGCGACAGGCGTGTAGGATAGTCGATGCGGGCGACGGTCACAAGGCCGCCCCCGCCGAACATCCCCCGTTCTCGACACGTGGGAGAACGTGTCGTTCCCGTTCACGCCGCCTCACGCCCCATGAACGCCTCCACTTACCGCGGGTTTACATTTGAGTCGTATCGCCCCGACGGCACGGCCCCAAACAAACGCGCCCTGCGGGCCACCCGCGGCCGGATCACGCTGTTTGTGGAGGTGGACGCCGGGCAGCTGCCGGACCGGTGGCGGCTGCGCGACATTCTGGAGTACGAGATCAATCGCCTGCTGGAGCCCACCACGCTCCGCCACGTCGACCACCTGAACTAACCCGGACGGGCCCGATGCGTCCACCGCTTCTTCACTGCGGCCCAGAAACACCGCGTGCGCGGCGGCGCATATAAGCGATGGTCCGATTCTGGCGTGGTAGCTCAGTCGGTTAGAGCGTCGGATTCATAACCCGGAGGTCGGGGGTTCGATTCCCCCCCACGCTACGACTCCCCCCTTCAGCGATGCTGGAGGGGGTTTTTGTTTGGGCATTGGCAAAGAAGAAGGGCGCAGTGCCCAGCTGTCTCCGTCACTGTGCCCTCCACGGCCCCATCATCTTCCCCGTCGTGCGGGCCGGGCAATTGGCTGCCGGGAGGTGCGAAAAGGCAAACCCATCAGCTTGGTCGCACTCGTGCGGAGCGAGTGCGCCTGGGAAGCCTCCGGGGACCTCATTCAAGAAGGCAGATGGATGAAATTATAACTTCCACGGAGACCGGGCGTTACTGCCGACGGAACGCGTTAGGACGAGAGCGCCGGCGACGCAACTCCCAAACAGAAATCCTTCGATGCTCCCGAGCGCAGCCTGCGTCGCGGGGCCGAAGTAGGTCTCTCCGAAAAGGGGGGCGAGCGTGTCCAGTTGAAGCCTCGATCCGGCAAATGACCGTGCCAGAAGATCCAGGCTGCCTCCCATGAGTCGCCCCCCGGCGAGGGGGATGAGCGCGCCGGCAAGGGCGCCGGCAGCGCCTGCACCTGCTGCCGCGTGCCAGGCGACGGCCCCTCCGACGCGCTCTCCGATCTGATTCCCGAGATGGATCCCCAGCGGAAGCGCAGCGCCGAGGACCGCCCCTTCCGGCCCCCCGGTAATGCCGGCCGGGGCCCGGCCGAACAGTAGGTTGAACGCGTCCACGCCGAGCAGCTTGGTGAGGGCGCCAACGAAAAGTCCGCCGAACGCGGCCCCGGCGATCCGAATCGGCACGCGCAGTTTCGGCGCGAAGCGCGAGACCAGCCCTCCTCCTGCGAGACCGAACCCAATCCCGAAGCCTCCGGCACCCCCGACCAGTACGTTGAGACTGACGAGCACGAGGAGCGTCGAGAGCGTTCCGACCCCTGCATCAGGAGAGGCGAGCCCGTATCCGTAAAGTACCCCCCCAATCCCCCCTGCAACTCCGCCCCCGAGCGTTCCCGCTCCCCACTCCTGCAGGGCCGCACGCCACATCAGGGCCGCACGCCCTGTGGGACGCGCCCCGCTGCGCGAGGAGCCGACGGCTCTCCTATCCTGAACCACCTCCGAAGCGTTCTCTTGCCGATACGGCCCTGCAGAGGGCCCTTGTGTCGCGAGAGGTTCTACGGGCCCGACGAAGCGGTATCCATGCCCGGGCACCGTCTGGATGTAGCGGGGGTTGGACGCATCATCCCCGAGGTGTCTGCGAATCTCTTTGATGCACTGCGTGAGGGCGCTATCGCTCACCACAACATCGTCCCACACTTCCTCGAAGAACTGGTCTTTCTTGACGAGTTGGCCGTGGTTCTGGACGAGAAGCGCGAGGGCGTCGAGGTACCGCGCGTTCAAATCCACCCGCGTGCCCTCCCGCCAGAGCTGCCGGTCCCCTACGTCGAGCACGAATGCGTCGAACCGGTAGCGGGAGGCCTCGATCTGTTCTCCCTCCCCGGCGGTGCCGGATTCACCGGTGCGGGCCTCATCGGGGCCGCTCTGGTCAGTGCTCATAAAAAGATTAGATCTTGCTCATGCGGTTCATGGGCGCCTAAAGTAGTGTAGGCACTGCACTCATGCACACGACGATCCCACAGATACGACAATGAATACGAAACCGGAAGGTCAGCACGGAGCCCCCCGCCCGGAAAAGACCACAGAGAAAGGGGGGCCGAGGAGACGCCGCTGGAGAATTGCGGTCTGGGGACTTGCGGCTCTCGCCCTCGCGCTGCCCCTCCTCGCGATGCCGTTCACCAGTGAAGTAGAGTGGACGGGGAGTGACTTTGTCTTGGCCGGTGTTCTTCTCTTTGGCTCCCTTGGCGCCTACGAGGGTGCCGCACGCAGGAGTGCCGGTGCCCTCTACCGCGCCGGCGTCGGTCTAGCGATCACGGCTACATTCCTGCTGATATGGGTCAACGCGGCAGTGCAGATCTCCGACAGCGCCGCCGATGGGCTCTACTTCGGAGTGGCCGCACTGGGCATCCTCAGCGTCGTCTACGCACTTGTCTGGCCTCGGGGCGGGGCCTACGCGATGTTCGCGACGGCCATTGCGCTGGGACTGGTGTACATCGCTGCACTGGCCGCCGGCCTGGTTCCCACTCCGCATGCCTCTGCGCTCGAGGTCCTGGGCCTCACCGGCTTCTACGCCGCGCTTTTCGTCGGGGCGGGGGGGCTCCTGCGAAAGGCCTCCTGCGCTACGTCCGCTCGCTCGGGCGCAGCGTAACCTCTCCCCAAGCTCTTTTCCTGCAATGACCAACGTCATCTACACTCTGATCTCAGGACTCACCATCGCAGGTGGACTGGTGCTACTGGTCGGCAAAGTTTACGCAGATAGCGAGCCGGGTGCCATTCCGCTCCTGATCATAGCACTTGGCCTCGGGGGGGTATTTCATCGGATGGACCCGGACGAATCGTCCCCAGGCGTAGCTCCTCCGGTCCGTTGCCTTCTGCATCACTTGTACGAATTTGAGGGATCACAAACCGCGGAGGCACCAGCAGGCATCACCGTAGGGGTCTCTGAGCACGATAGGGAGAAATCGCAGACCAGAACGAAGGGAGTGTTAGAGCCGATCGAGGTCCTCGACGGTCCGCTCGCTCCTGCGGTCGCCGGTGTTTCGGGTTCCGGCCGGCTCAAACAGAAGAACGTGAGCCTCACCGGCATCGGCGACCGGACGGTGCTCCGTCCCCCTCGGAACGACGCAGAAGTCGCCCTCGCCGAGCTGACAGTCCTGTTCGTCTCTGAGCTCAATGGTCAGTTTCCCCCGTAGCACCAGGAAAAGCTCATCGGCCGTCTCGTGACGGTGCCACTCGAAGGAGCCTTCGAGCTTCGCGATCTTGACGTGTTGGCCGTTAAGCTCTGCGACGATTCGGGGCGCCCACTGCTCGTCGAACTGGCTGAGCTTGTCTTCGAGAGTCCCCGTGGTCGGAGAGCGTTCGGGGGCTGGGGTCATGAGGAGACGATGTCGATTGGCTATAGGGTCGATTAGATATAGGGCGTAGTGGCCGGGGCGTGTGCCCGTTGACCTAATGAATGTCGGGGGCCCCTGGATCGGCAATCGAAAAGGGGCAGACCCCCATGCAGGCCAGTCGCCCGCTGTGGCCAGTTGTTCTCTCTATGGAGCTCCGTCTTCAGGTTCCGAATCGAGCGCACCTTGTGGGGACGCCGATATGCGGGTGGATCGCCGGTACGAGCCTCTGTCTCGTCGATGTCGACGACGGGATGGAAAGCGATGACTAAGCTGCGTCTGATAATTATCGATTCAGGTATTCCTCAACGAACGCCCAGAGCACCATGGCTTGAAGCTGTCGCTTCGGTGTGGCTTGCTTTCTTCTCGTACCGGACCACCAGGCGGCGACGCTCCTTCAGGGGACCAACGCAGCGCTCCACGGTATTTCGGTCGCGGTACTTCTGTTCGTCGCAGGTTGGCGGGCGTCCAGGTCCCTCTCGGAGGTTTTTGCGGGCCGGGATTGCCGACTTGATCCCTCGGTCGGCGAGCCGGCGTCGGATCCAGGCGGCGTCGTAGCCACGGTCTCCGGCGACTCCCTTGGGTCGTTTGCGAGGCCGTCCTCGGGGCCGAGGGACCGATACTTCGTTCATCAAGTCGGTGAAGAAGGCCGACTCGTGGCGCTGCCCGGCTGACAGGACCATTCCCAGCGGAAGGCCTTGTCGGTCTGTGAGCAAGTGGATTTTGGTGGAGAACCCGCCTCACAGAACCGACAGGTTCATAGCCGAGCGCCGGGCCTACGCCTTCGTCTCGCCGGGTTCGGACCCTTTTGTGTCACCCATCGGCCCGCCCGCGGCGGCTCGGGCGGCCTGCACAATGGTGCTACGCGCGCCCAACTGGCTCCAGTCGATACGACCCTCAGCGTCGAGCTCGCCCTGCAGGTGCCATGCGGCCGATTCGAGCGTGCCGTCTTCGGCCCAGCGTCGGAACCGGTCGTATACCGTTTTCCAGTTGCCCCTGCCGCTCAGGGACATCCCGCCAGGGAGCGCCGGAGCGCAGGACCCAAAAGATGCCACCCGTGACCTTCCGGTGATCATTGTACGGACAACCGCGGCCTTCAACCTCTGGAAGAAGAGGTTCGATACGTTCGTATTGCTCGTCGGTGAGCCACCAGCGACAGCTTAAGGCGGCGTCGAGGCGTGATAGAACGGCCCGATTAGTCCGATAGATTACGCAAGCCGTTCATACAGCCTTTTTTTATCAGACAGTGCCTAGTGCAGCGTCAGCCGTGAATGTTAACGTCGTAGGTCGTAGTTTGTGAGGATGCCAGTCTCCTCTCTGATCCTCGTTTGTCATGCTGAAGACTCA